>NZ_JBKTIE010000002.1:571704-585831 GCF_047241225.1 Veillonella parvula
AACCAACACCGCAACCGACTCCAAAAACTGAGGAAAAACAAGTACCAGCTCTTGAGCAGAATCCTCAGATGAATGTCAATATGGGTGCCTTTGATACGCCACATATGCGTGGTACTCGTTCCGCCATCATGAGTAATATTAATGGTTGGAGAACGTTGACAGATAATATGTATCGTTCACGCGTATTACAACAAGGTGAACCAACAGGTATTTGGGCTCGCGTTGGTGGAGGTAAATACAACTTTAATGGAAGCGGAATCGATACAGATACAACATACACGCGTATCCAAGGTGGTTACGATGCTAAAACTGGTAGCGGTTGGACCGTAGGTGGTCAAGTTTCTTATCTTCGTGGTAACGATGATTACGTTTTGAACGGCTCTGGTAAGGAAAAAGCCTTTGCTGTTGGTGCGTATGGTTTGAAAAATCTTGGTAACAACCAATATATCCATATTGAGTCCCAAGTAGGTCGTGCATCTAACGATTTCACTGTTCGTAATGAGATTGGTGAAAAATTTTCTGGTGAGACTAAAGCTAATGCGTATACAATTGGTGCACGCTATGGTAAAACCGTGAAACTTTCTAATGGTACATATATCGAGCCACAAGCACAATTGAGCTATACTCACTTTGGTGGTGATAGCTTCAATGCTGGCAGTATGAAAGTAGATCAGTCTGGTGTGAGCAGTACAGTAGGCGGTCTTGGCCTTGAAATCGGTAAACATTTCGGCGCAGGTAATCTATATACTCGTCTTGGTGTTAACCATGCATTCTCTGGTACAGTAAAAACTACATATACTAGTGGTGCTACTACTAAATACACTTCCGAGGACATTAAAGGCACTTGGACAGATTTAGCCTTTGGAGGTCGCTACGGTTTTAATGCAAATAACAGCATCTTTGCTGATATTAGTACAGGTCTATCTGGTGATTATAAGGCCGGTTGGTCTGTAAATGCAGGATTTACACATAAATTTTAAGCGAATTATTAATAGATAGGAGCGATTTTAGTACATCGATAATTGCATGATAGGTAAAGTCGTCTATTGATTCATTCATATATTTCTTTAAAACGTTTCTTATTGTATCGAGCATTAGTTCGACTTATAATAGGATTAGGATAGCCAACGAGGTTGGGCCTCTCTTCGTTAATGAAGGGAGGGGTGTCTATGAGTGATTATGAGTTAATCATGCTAATTCTAGAGGTAATAACTGTAGTTATTGCCTTTGGAGCACTTGTGGCTCTTATTTGTCTTGGAAAAGACAAATAGCCCTTCGTTACCCGTAACTGGATAACTGAAAGGCCATTTCATCAATTATTTATAGTTCTGAGATGAGCCTAACGGAACCACTCGCTTGGCTATCTACCTATATTATAGGGATAAAAATATATATCGTCAAATTGAGATGAAATACATTATTATAATAACTACATATAAATAATCATAAAAGCTGTACATACATAGTTTAGATTGAACGGCTTTGATGTCAAAACCAATGTAACATCAAAGGTGGTTCAAAAATCGACTGTGTGTACAGCTTTTTGGTTTTAGTGTGTTTTTGTGAAAGTAGTCATAGGACTACCATAAAGTGATCTTATTATTTTTCAAGTTTGTCTACCAAGCGTTTTACTGTTTCTTGTAGATCTTTATTTTGAGTTTCTAATGCTTGTACGCGTTGTTCTAGTGCGTTATAAGAGGCAGGGGACATAGCAGTAGACAAAGATTTTCCCGGTTTATAGGTGATGCCTACATTGGCCATAACGTGATTGTTCATCGTAAATCCTGTGGTGAGTAAAAGATTATCTTTGTGATAATAGCCTACACCTAGAGCTACTGCATTCGCATTTTTATAATGACCGTAGCCTGCCATGTATTGAACGCGATTATCTGGATCATATGGTAGTGGATGCAATGCGGCTAACGCAGCGGCACGAGCATCGCCTTTATTGGATTCTGATTCGACACGTTGTACCTCTTGAGATACATGTTGTACAGATTTTTCAATGGTGCTGATAGAATTATTAAGTTGTTGACTTGTACTTTTACCAAGGGTATCAATCATTTGATGAACGCCGTAGAGTTGGGAGCCGTTGACCGCATCTGTAGAGGTAGCACTCACGCGACCTGCTGCGAGATTGGTGATTGTCCGTTCCTTGCCCTTAGCCCCTACGGATACTGTTGATACAGGGGCAGTGCCGGCATAGTTGACGGTAGTACCATTTTCAAAGGTATGACTTGCTGTACCGACTACATCGCCGTCAGCGGAATCATTGCCAAGGACAACTCCGTTTTTTAGAGAGGTAGTCACATTATTGCCGAGAACAAAGGTGTTTTCTCCAGAAATATGGTTGTAATTACCTATACTGTAAGAATTGGCCGCATCAATAGCTGTTTTACCGTATTGGCCTTGACCGAATACGCCAGATGCAGTCGCTTTTTCAGATAGTGTGTTATAAGAGCCTACGGCCAAACCTTTCGCGGCATTTACATTCACATAATGCCCTACGGCAAGGTTGAACTGACCATTTACTGTCGAATTTGACCCGATGGCTACAGAATTGCTGGCTTTACTGTTAGCACCCTGGAAGTTCCCAATCCACACGTTTTTATCACCTGCGGATTTTTCCCCTGATTGAGTCCCCATGACAATGGAGTTCGTCAACTGGCTTGCATTACCTGCGGCGAAACCGACGGTTATGTTAAAATCGCCAGTACTGTCTCGAAATGACTTCGCCCCAAGGTTGATATTGCCACCGCCTGATGAGCCGGCCCCAGCAGCTGAACCTAAGGCTATGTTATTGCCTTGGGCATTGGGCCCCTTTCCTTTTCCGTTCGCCGCACCGGCATTCTCACCGAGGGTGATGTTGCCGCCTGTTCCTGCGGTGAAAGTTTGACCTTCCTTGCCGATGTTACCATTGTTATCAACGATATTAACCGGCGCCGCATAAACTGAGGCGGATAAAGCTACCATTACAACACTTGCTAATACAAAACGTTTCTTACTCATCGTATACACTCCTTTGTGTACAAACAAACTTTCACAAAACTTTCATAAAAAGACTTACATGGCTACTATAATACCAAAAAGGTATATTGTAAATAGAATATTCACATAATTTCAATAAATATACAATATATTCTATAGGTATTTATAGTTGATAAGAAATCTTTGACACATAATTATAAAGTTTAAATATTTATTTATTCTATCAATTGCAATCTATATGCATTGACAATTCTCTATATATTTATATAAAATAGAAATAATTTCATGTATTGTTCATGATGAAATCATGAGTCATCGGTATATGTAATCGTGTGTAATTAAGTATTATGTACATAATTAAGTATGTACGGTATTAAGTAATGAGAAGTGTGTTTGTACGTAAGAGTGTGTAATGAAATATATAATCGTGTTGATGAGTGCCCTTTGCATGTTCGTTATGCCCGTATCGGGGGAGCAGGTAAATAAAGCAGAGCAGCCTATGCAGGGGACTACGGTAAAACAAGTTCATAGTGAAAGTAAGACCGTATTATCTGACGACTTAGATACATTCCATGTTAATTCATCTCATACTCCAGATCATGTCATCGGTCAGGGCGGATTGGAGATGCCAGACTCCACAGATAAAAAGACGACTCGTTATTCCGATACGGATGCGGTCAACTCTGCGTTGCAGGCGGTGGTCATGACTGGTGTTCATTCCGCAATGCACGGATCGAAGGCGAAACCGTGGATGCAGCGAACCGTCTTGTCATTGCGCTTTCAGAAAAACTGGAAGCCCTTGTACGGTGTGGAAACATTGCAGCCGTTAGGTCATTATGATGAGACATCTCGTCATGTGTGGTTTACACAGGAGCGGTTGGCGAATGCAGCGGATACAGGAACGACGGCGAATGTAGGCATCGGTTATCGCCGAATTGCAGTGAACGATGAACACTATTACGGTGGCAATCTGTTTTATGACCATCGGTTCAGAGGCAATCACGGTCGCATGAGTGTCGGGCTGGAGTACGTGTCGGGGATTGGTGCGTTTCGCATGAACTGGTATCGCGGTGTGTCTGGTGAGCGTTCCCTTGATGGTGCGACACGCATGGAAAATGTGTCTAACGGATATACTGCGGAGTACGGGACTAGCTTCAAGAATGCCCGTTGGGCGCGCGTGTATATGGAGGCCTATCGTTGGCAGTTGCGGCACAGTGCGGATAAGCATGGTTTGCGAATCGGTACCGAGTTGCAGCTCACACCGAGGATTTCTGTTGATATGGGCTATAATAAACCGGAGCATAAGCACGGTAGCCCTTACGGTAAGGTTATGTTCCGTCTAGCCGGTGTCGATACGGCTTGGTTTGGTGGTAACCATCGATCGGATACAAAAACATCGGTTCGTGCTAATATGTTGGAAAATGTGCGTCGTCAACATACGGTGTATGTTGATTAACAGTGTTGTCGTTGATGATCGACTCATATCTGAATTTGGACCTGAAATGGTATTATTCCGTGTGGATACCATTGCCAAGAATCATGAAGAACAACCAACTATTGAACGTATAAGGATCAATAAAAAATAGAATATCTATATAAATATTTATATATAATCTATATTTATATTGTAAGAGCCGAGGCTCTAGGGCCTCGGCTTTTTCGTGTACCTGTAGATGATAATCCTTCTGTATATAAAATTATCTTATCTATGAAAGTATTAAACTGAAAAGTTTAAAAATATGAAATTGATTACGTAATTACAATAATCGTTATATCCCGATATGTGGATTTATCGTAATAATTGATAGGAAAGATGAAGATTCTATTTCTTAAAATTAAAAAGTATTAAATATAAAATAAATAAACGATAAAAATGAAGAAAAGATGAAAAAGTTGTTTACAAGATAGAAATTTTTTGATATTGTATAGCCGTGGGTGAGTATATGATGATACATCATAAATATTTATAGTATTCGAATCGTAATTTGGAATACTATTATTCTGTGCAAGAAGTGTAGATGATAACTAATCGTTATGCTTCTTCTTTTTATTTTGTTTGCAATATGAGGAAACACAAGTGCTGTGTTTTACTAAGTTTTTGGTAAGGAAGGATAATTATGAATCGAATTTATAATGTCATTTGGAGTAAGACAAAAAAATGCTATGTAGTAGTATCTGAAATCGTAAAAACAGGTGGCGGCAAGGTGAAATCCATACAAAGCGGTACAACCTGGGCACGCATGAGTGCGATTATGGCGGTGGCTGCATTATTGATGGGTGGTAATATTTCTACTGTTTATGCGGCCGGCGATCATACTGCTATGATTATTGATGGTGTAAATGGTGCTGGGTATGTTACTGGCAAACCACAGTCTAGTGATGGTAGTTATTTATACAACTATCAAAATCCAGGGAATTTAAAACCATTTGATAATAGTAATGATAGCAGCAATTATACAACAAATATGTTCTCCGGTATTTCTATCGGTAGCAATACAAATATACGAGAAGGTAGTACAAACTATTACTCTGGTTTAGCGATTGGTAACTATGCTCAAGCTACAGGTGGTATTTCCTTTGCTTTAGGACATTATGCACAAGCCTTATCTCCATCTGCTATGGCTCTTGGTACAGCTACAAAGGCGAGCGGATTTAACTCCTTGGCTATGATGCGTCAATCCGCTGCAGAAGGTGAGTTCTCTGCAGCATTAGGTACTGCATCTTGGGCAAAGGGCAACGGTAGTTTTGCCATGGGTTATTCTGCTACGGCAAAAGCAGATCAATCTATTGCCATTGGTGCGGCAGAAACTATAAAATTGCCTGGTCAACAACATGGTACTCCTAGTGCACAATATAATGCCAACGGTAATACCGTAACAGAAGGTGTTCGTTCCCTTGCATTCGGGACAAAGGCGAGAACATCTACTGCTGCATCTGACTCCATGGCATTCGGTTCTTCATCCAGTACGGGTGGTGCCAATGCGGTAGCTATGGGTTATAGTGCTAATGCTAGTGCAGAGAATGCCTTTGCTATCGGTAATACGGCGCAATCATCCGCACAAAATGCGGTAGCGATGGGTAAAAGTGCAACTGCAAGTGGTGCAAACAGTTTTGCTATGGGTAATCAGGCTAAAACAACAGGTGCTGATGCTATCGCTATGGGCAGTACTGCTGAAGCAACTAAATCCAACTCCATCGCATTAGGGGGTAATGCGAAATCTCTAGGTGCAGATGCGCTTGCGCTTGGCGGTGCGTCTAATGCCTCCAAAGATGGTGCGATTGCAATTGGTAAAGAAGCAAAAGCGAACAATACTAATACGACAGCTATCGGTCTTGGTGCTACTGTTACAGGTACTAACTCCATGGCTATCGGTACAAATGCTAAGGCTGAGTCCAATAACTCTTTGGCATTAGGTGCTGGTACGGAAGTAAGAGGTACCTTGGTTAATGGGTACTCTGCTTTTACTAACCAACAAAATAACAATGTTGCAAACGGTGTAGTTGCAGTAGGTAACGTAGGTTCTGAACGCCGTATCATCAACGTAGCAGGTGGTGAAAACGATACTGACGCAACAAATGTAAAACAATTAAAATTTGTAAACAGTAATTTGGCAAAATCCATCGCAGGTCCTACTTATACGGGCTATGAAGCGAATGGTTCTACATATAAAGCGCCTGATTTCAATATCAAGAATAGCACATACCATACGGTAAAAGAAGCTGTTGAAGCGGCACAAACGAATTTCTTCAGTGCTAAAGGCACATCTGCCGATGCGAACTACGATAACACAGGTGCTACAGGCAATAACGCTACAGCAGCCGGTGTACGTACTTCTGCAGCAGGTAACTTTGCTACAGCTGTCGGTGCTGATGCGACTGCAGCTAATGCAAACAGTACTGCTATCGGTTATAAAGCTAAATCCAGCGTAGATGACGGCGTTGCATTGGGTGCGAATTCCGTTGCTTCCGTTGCGGCCGGTAAAGCAGGTTATAATGTTAAAACTGCAGACAGCCGTACAAACGGATATAGCGGATTGACAGGCGCTGCGTTGACATCCACTATGGGTGCGGTGTCCGTAGGTGACGGTGGTACAAAAACTCGTCAAATCACAAACGTAGCTGCAGGTACAGCTGATACTGACGCTGTTAATGTGGCACAATTGCGCAATGTTAATTTAAAAGTAGCCGGCAACAGCGGTAAAAATGACGTTTTATTGGACAACCAAACATTGACTGTAAAAGGCGACGGCTCTTATGTTACGACATCTGTTAACAACCAAACAATCGATGTGGCTTTGACTGATGCAACTAAGAAGAAGATTGATAACGCAGCAAATCAAGATTTATCCAATATTACCAATGCTGGTAAAAAGAATATTACTGCATTAGGTACTATTGTACAGGCCGGTAATAATGTAACTGTTGGGGCTCCTGCAGTAGATCCTACTACAGGTCAAAAAACATATACTGTAAATGGCATGGATACAAAGGTATCCTTGGGTACTAGTGGTTTAATGACACTTTCAGGTGGCCAACCTGACGCAAGTGGTGTACGTAATTACACTGTAGATGTAGATCCAACTAAAGTGGCAAAAACTGACTTGTCCAACATTACGGACGGCGGTAAATCCGTTATCCGTGATGAAGCTCAAAAAGCAGTTAAAGTTGTTGCTGGTAAAAACACAACGATTACAGAAGGTACTGACGGTACATATAAAACATATAAAGTTGACGTAGATGCTCCTGACTATCAATTAGTTGAAAATAGCAGTGCTGCTGATAAGGCCTACACTGTATCCGGTAATAAGGTTGACTTGACTGTACAAGATGCTAAAAACCCTGCGAATAAGAAAACTGTAACTATCAAGGATATCGCGTCTAAAACAGAGCTTGATAATACAAAAACAGAGCTTATTAATAAAGGTCTTAAATTCGATGCTGATAATGGTGGCGAAAAAACAAATAAATTGGGCTCCAAGGTAACTGTAGCCGGTGACGGTACTAACATTAATACTACG
Organism: Veillonella parvula; assembly: GCF_047241225.1. Lineage (GTDB taxonomy): Bacteria > Bacillota > Negativicutes > Veillonellales > Veillonellaceae > Veillonella > Veillonella parvula_O. The sequence goes on from NZ_JBKTIE010000002.1 coordinate 579,711, forward strand.
ATTACGCAGACCGGCGACGATACAAAGATTAAGGTTGCATTGGGTCAAGACATCAATGTTAATACGGTAACAGCTACAAAAACTGTAAAAGCTGGTACTGCTACTGTGGGTACCCAATCTGTAACAGATAACAAAGGTGCTGCTCAGAACGGTAACTTTGTATCCGGTTTGGACAATAAAGATTGGACATTAACTGATCCTGCCTATGTATCTGGCCGTGCGGCAACAGAAGATCAACTTAAGATTGTTAGTGATGCTGTGAAAGCGGCTAACGCAAGTGCTTCTGACTACCGTTTAATCGCTAATCCGAACAATGCGGCAGACGGTTCCTATAAGGTTGAAAACAATCAAGTAGACTTGAAAGTAAAAGACGAAAAATCCAGTGACGTTAAAACTGTAACGATTAAGGATATTGCGTCCAAAACTGAACTAGATAAGGTAAAAGATCGTTCTGTGAAATACGATGGTAATACAGGTCATGACACAGTAACATTAGAAGGTGCTAATGGTACAAAGATTACCAACTTGAAAGATGGTAACGTAGCGGCTGGCTCTAAAGACGCTGTAAACGGTGGTCAATTACATCAAGTTAAGCAGGATCTTGGTGACCAAATCACAAATACTAAAAATGATTTAAACAATAAGATTGATACAACTAAACAAGATCTTATTGATAAGGGTCTTAAATTCGACGCTAATACAGGCGGCGAAAAAACAAATAAATTGGGCTCCAAAGTAGCAGTTAAGGGGGATAACTCTAATATCATTACAGAAATCTCTCAAGATGCTAACGGCGATAGCACAATTGATGTAAAACTTGGTAAAAACCTCAATGTAGAAACAATTACTGCAACCGGTGCAAATGGTAAAGACGGTAAAATCGGCATCAACGGTAAAGACGGTGTAACAACTAACATTTCCGTTACTCGTGACGGTCAACCTGGTGTAGATGGTGCTCCTGGCACGACTACAACTCGTATTACGTACCAAAAACCTGATGGCACGAACGAAGAAGTGGCAACCTTGAACGATGGCCTTAAATTCAAAGGCGACATGGGTGCTACATCTAATGTTAAACTTAACAAACAAGTGGACATCACAGGTGGCGTAACAAGTGCTTCTGATCTTGCTACAGGTAATAATATCGGTGTTACTTCTGTGGCTGTCGGTGCAGACGGCAATGCAAAATTACAATTGCAATTGGCGAAAAACTTGACCGGTTTGCAATCTGTAACGGCATCTGACACTGTGAAAGCAGGCACTGCCACTGTAGGTAATCATACGGTAGCGGATAAAAAAGGTGGCAATCAAACTGGTAACTTTGTAACAGGTTTAGATAATAGAACTTGGGACATTTCAGATCCTACGTATGTAGAGGGACGCGCAGCGACAGAAGACCAACTTAAGAAGGTTAGCGATGCTTTGAAAGCATCTAATGCAAGTGCTACAGATTACCGCTTAATTGCTAATCCGAACAACGCCGTAGACGGCTCTTATAAAGTTGAAAACAATCAAGTTGACTTGAAGGTAAAAGACGAAAAATCCGGTGATGTTAAAACTGTAACGATTAAGGATGTTGCGTCCAAAACTGAATTGGATAAGGTAAAAGACCGCTCCGTAAAATATGACGGTAACACAGGCCATGACACAGTAACATTGGAAGGCCCTAACGGTACAAAAATTACTAACTTGAAAGACGGCAATGTAGCGGCAGGTTCTAAAGATGCTGTAAACGGCGGTCAATTACATCAAGTAAAACAAGACCTTGGCGATCAAATTACGAATACCAAGAATGACTTGATTAACACAGGTCTTAAATTCAATGCCAATGTAGGCGGTGTACAAACTAACAAATTAGGCTCCACTGTTACAATTCAAGGTGAAGGTACTGCAGCTGACGCTGATTACAGTGGTGAAAACCTCAAAACTTTCATCAAACAGGATGCAGCGACAGGTAATACGACTATCGATGTGAAGATGAATAAAAACCTTAAGGCTGAATCTGTGAAGGTTGGCAAAGATGGTAAGGACGGCGTATCTATTACAGGTCCTGACACAGCGAACGGTACAGATGGCAAGGTAGCTGTTACTGATAAAAACGGTAAAGAAGCAGTTTCTATTTCCGGTAAGGACGGCGTAGGCCACATCGGCTTGACAGGCCCTGCAGGAACGAACGGCGTTAATGGTACAAATGGTATCGACTTATCCGTAAAACCTGGTTACGATGATTCTGCTACAGGCGTTAAAGGCGAAAAAGGTGTAGACGGTACAAACGGTCTTACACGTATCGTTTACAAAGACGGCAACGGCGAGCACCAAGTTGCGACTATGAAAGACGGTTTACAATTCACTGGTAACAACTCTGGTACCGTGAATAAACAAAAATTGAATTCCTTGGTAAAAGTACAAGGTGAAGGTGTAACTGAAGCTGAATCTGCAACGTTCAAGAGCGCAGCCGGCAATATCAACGTAAAAGCTGATGGCACTAACAAATTGGAACTTCAATTGGCGAAAGACCTTAAAAATCTTGATTCCGTAACGGCTGCTAAGACTGTGAAAGCAGGCGGTGCTACTATGGGTAGTCAAACTGTTAACAATGCGGCCGGCGACAGCGAAACAGGCAATTATGTAACAGGCCTTGATAATAAAGATTGGGATGCAAGTAAGATTGTATCCGGTCGTGCGGCAACGGAAGATCAATTGAAAAAAGCGTTGGATGCACAAAGTGCTAACTCCACTGATTATCGTTTGATCAGAAATCAAGCGGCAGGCTCCAATGGAGACTACACTGTGGATGCGAACGGCGATGTAGCGTTGACTGTACAAGATAAGAATCATCCAGATAAAACAGAAACCGTTACCATCAAAGACGTTGCTTCTAAATCCAAACTTGATAAATTGAATGACCGTGCTGTTAAGTATGATTTGGATGCTACTGGTAATCCTGATAAATCCAAGGTAACTTACGAAGGTCCTGCATACAATAACAAACAAGGCGGCACTCATGTGACGAACTTGGCGTACGCTACCGGCAATGATGGCAGCGAAGCGGTTAATGTGGACTACTTGAATGACAAAATTAAAGATAGTGCGGACGCATTAACTAATAAAGGTTTGAAATTCGATGCTAACCAAGGCGGCGAAAAAACTAACAAGCTTGGCTCCAAAGTGACTATTAAAGGTGAAGGTACTGCAGCTGACGGAGATTACAGCGGCGAAAACATCAAGACTTTCATCAAGCAAGATGCACAAACCGGTGATACTACTATTGACGTGAAGATGAATAAAAACCTTAAAGCTGAATCCGTGAAAGTTGGCAAAGACGGTAAGGACGGTGTGTCCATTACAGGTCCTGACACTGCGAACGGTACAGACGGCAAGGTGGCTGTTACTGGTAAGGACGGCAAAGAAGCTGTATCCATTTCCGGTAAGGACGGTATCGGTCATATTGGTCTTAACGGTAAAGACGGCCGTAGCGCTGACATTTCTGTTGAAAAAGGTGATCCGGATCTCAACGGTAAGGAAATCACTCGTATTAAATACACTGATGAAAACGGTAAGACACATCAAGTGGCAACCAAAGATGACGGTATGGCATACGGTGGTGATTCCGGTAATGTTATCAAGAAAAAACTTAATGAACAATTGGACATTAAGGGCGGCCTAACAAACGAAGATGATTTGACTGAAAACAATATTGGTGTTATCAGCAAAGATAACATTCTCAATGTTCGTTTGGCAAAAGACCTTAAAGACTTGAACTCCATTACTTTCAACAACGGAGCTAACGGTGCAAACGGTAAAACCGTTGTAAACGGCGCAGGCATGACTATCAATGATGCAGCTGGTAAACCGTTGACAGCTGTTACAAAAGACGGCGTGAAGATTACCGATGGTCCATCTATGACGAAGGACGGCATCGATGCAGCAGGCAAGAAGGTTACTAATGTTCAAGACGGTACGGTTGCCAAAGATAGCAAAGACGCTGTTAACGGCGGTCAATTGCATAGTGCTGTTGAAAGCCTTAAAACCAATGGTTTCGGTCTTGAAGCGGAAGACGGTCAATCCGTGAAGAAACCTCTTGGTGAAACTGTTAAGGTTAAAGGTGATGAGAAGAATATCAAAACATCCGTAGACGGCGGCGCTGTTAAGGTAGAATTGAAAAAAGACATCACTGTAGACACTGTAACAGCTAATACTGTAACAACAGGCAACACTAAGATGGATACAAATGGCGTTACTATCAAGGACGGCGCTAATGAAGCGACTAAGTTGACTAAAGACGGCTTGCAAATCAATGATGGTAGCAATAAAGCTGTTACTATCAACAAAGATGGCTTAACAATCGAAAACGGTCCTAAGGTAACAAAAGACGGTATCGATGCAGCTGATAAGAAGATTACTAATGTGGCTGATGGTACTATTGGCGCTGGTAGCAAGGACGCTGTAAACGGCGGTCAATTGCATACAGCTATTGAAGATATCAAAACTACAGGCTTCGGTCTTAAAGCGGAAGATGGTAACTCTGTGAAGAAACCTCTTGGTGAGACAATCGACCTAAAAGGTGACGGCAACATCAAAACTTCCGTGGACAATGGCGCTATCAAAATGGCCTTGAACGATAAGATCACTCTTGGTCAAGATCCAGCAAAACAAGTTAAGATTGATGGATCCACGGGTACTGTTACAGCCGGTGAGGGCGCAAAGCAAGTTAAAATGGACGGCACAGCAGGTACGATTACAGCTGGCAACGGTGGCAATCAAGTTAAGATTGACGGCAATGACGGTTCCGTAATGGCAAATACTGTGAAAGCTGGCGATGTAGTCGTAGGGAAACAAACTTCCAACGGTAAAGAAGGTAACTTCGTAACAGGTTTGGATAACAAAACTTGGGATCCTGAAAATCCTGTAGCAGTTCCTGGTCGTGCCGCAACAGAAGATCAATTGAAAGCTGTTAATGACGACTTCAATAACAAAGCAAGAACAGGTCGTGTATTCCAAGGTGACCAACCTGGTGATAGCGGTAAAGTGGTTCGTGGATTGGGAGATACTATGAACCTTAAAGGCGGTGCGGATGTGAACCGTTTGGCAGACAACAATATCGGTGTTGTGAAAAACGCTGCTGGTGATGGTTACAATATCAAGTTGGCGAAAGACTTGAAAGGTCTTGAGTCCGTAACTACTACAGATGCTGCTGGTAATACAACTGTTATGAACGGTGGCGGCGTGACAATTACACCTGCTCAAGGTAATGCTGTAAGCCTTACTAAAGACGGCCTTAACAACGGTGGTAATAGAATTACTAATGTTGGCCCTGGTGTAGATGGCACTGATGCGGTTAATGTAAATCAATTGAGCAGTGCTATGCGTAGTGTGGATGGTAAAATCGCTGATGTAGGTGCGACTAGTGCAGCTATTTCCGGCCTCAAACCTTTACAATATGATCCATTGGAACCAACTCAAGTATTGGCTGCTGTAGGTCACTATAAAGGCAGCACAGCTGCAGCTGTAGGCGTGGCGCACTATACTAATGAATCTACAATGTTCCATATGGGCGTATCTCTTGGCGGTCATGACAACATGATTAATGCGGGCGTATCCTACAAATTTGGTACATCCGACGCTAAGAAAGCGGTTCCTGCACGTTACAAAGCCGGCCCTATCAGCTCTGCATATGTATTGCAGGATGAAGTGACTGCTTTAAAAGCTGAAAATGAACGTATGAAACAACATGACCTAGAGTTAACTGCTAAATACGATCAAGTACAACGCGATAATGAAGAAATGAAAGCTCAAATCGCATTGTTGATGCAACAAGCAGGTCTTACAAAATAATCGAATCTGAATATTCGAGTTCTTAACCACTCATGTAAGGATTGTGAAAGCCGCCCTTTCCGGGGCGGCTCATCATAAGGAGGAAGTATGAAATTCAAAACATTTATGCCTGTATTGGCACTTGCTTGTGTATGCGCGGTAGGTCAAGCGGATGCGGCTCAAGATCGATTGATGATGCCAGAACAACCGGCTGAACCATTGAATGTGCTTGAAACAGAAGTGGCCCTTTCCGTGCCTAGCGAAGAAGTTCGCGACGTAGTGAATGCTTTCACACAATTCCAATTGG
>NZ_JBKTIE010000003.1:0-463484 GCF_047241225.1 Veillonella parvula
GAGGATAGGAAGCCGCTGATTGCTTAAAGGCACACCTGAGGGTGTGTCTTTTTTTGTATATGGCTTCCTATCCTCCCAGGGGACCTGGTAAGCAGGGCAGTAGAAGATGGAGGAGCAACGCGACGACAGATTCACTGCATCACTTTCTTCCGAATGTAAGATTTACCGAACTGCGAAGCAGTGAAGGGAAATCCACAGTAAGGAAGCAAGTAGGGCAAGTTAAAGGTAATAAGAATTAAACGACGACAGATTCACTGCATCGCTTAGTTCGGAGCGTAAGATGGACATGTAGCGCAGCTACATAGGTCCTTCCACAGCGACGAACACCTCGTATCCTGGAGCAAAGAACCGTACATAAGAACTCGCTGATTAAGCTAAAGGCACACCTGAGGGTGTGTCTTTTTTTGTATGGATTTTTATTCTTTTAAGGGAACTAATGAGCAAAGCAGTAGACGTTGAAGGAGTTACTTATATAATTAGTATTAATTATCGTGCTTTGAAGCACATATTTTTCTCATGGATATGGTATACTTAGGCTTATATCATATTTATAGGAGGTCATATGGCTAAGAAAATTGCGGTTCTCGTGAATGAGGATACAATGCAGCGCTGTTCTTGTGGCGGTTGTTTGAAAGCATTTATGAATAAAGCGGATTCCTTTGAGCGTTATGCTGATGAGGATATTGAGTTGGTGGGGTTCACACATAGTGGTGGGGATCTAGCTAAGAAGATTGAGTCTTTTAAGAAAAAAGGTGTTACTACGGTACATCTTTCTACATGTACGCGTGGTAAGAATGAAAATTATGAAAGCATCGCAGAGCAGTGTGCTGAGGCAGGCTTTGATGTAGTAGGCTATACACATGGTGGCGCTGTTTCTAAAGATGGTAAAGAAGCGGTAGTACTTTCAGCTAAACCAGTAACGACAGATCAATAGTTTGCAATGTTTGAATTAACCATAATAGATTGCACCATCTTATGATAGATGAATGATTGTTCCATTATTCATTCTATATTTATCATGAAGTAATATTATATAGGTAGTGTGGAAATTCTGGCGTTTTCTTACATTATATATTGTTTTATTATATAGCTATATCATTGTTTAAGAGGTTGAGAGAATGAATAAGAAATTTACAGCGGCTACTTTATCTATTGCTATGGCAGTGACAATGGCACCTACTATGATGCAAACGGCTTCTGTTAATGCTGCGTCTGCTGCGGTACAATCTTTAGCTGGTGGTGCTATTGCTATGGCTTACGTATCTACTGCATTAAATAAAATGGATAATTCTGCAGAGGGGCAACAGGAGAGTTTGGCACGCACAAAAGAGAAAACTGGTTACTTAAACGATAGTGCCGCCCAAGAGCGTGTAAATCGAATTATGAAGACATTAGAGGCTACACCTAGTGTAAAACGTTCCTACGTTGTATATGCGAATCCTGATGAGGAGTTTAATGCGTTTGCCACACTTGGTCGCGTTATGTCCATTAACAAGGGTGCTCTAGATACGCTAGATGATGATCAATTGGCCTATGTAATGGCTCATGAAATCTCTCATGGCGAGCATAAAGATATTATTAATGGCGCTAAGAAGCAAATCGGTCTTTCTACAGCGGTCGGCATTGCTGCTGGCGGTAGTGAAGGTGCGGCTATTTTATCTAATGTGGCAGGTAACTACTTATCCAATCAAGTGTTTACGATGAGTCAAGAAAAAGCCGCTGATGAGTTAGGCTTTAAGATTTTAAGTGAGTCTCCATACAATGTGGGTGGTGCAGCTGGTTCTATGGCAGTACTGCGCAACAAAGTGGGGGAACACTACCGCGAAGGGCTTTCACAAGTGGTAGCACCTAATAACCATCCAAAGTTGTCCGATCGGGTGAACAATAATATTTCTCGTATGTACACATATTCTGGGAATCATGTAAACGTATCGAATGGTACTGTGTACGTAAACGGTGATAATATCTATACTCCAGCAGGTAGTGGCCGCTACACAGGCGAAGAGCGTGCTTATTACATGGCTGGTAAATTGGCACGATTGTATCATAACAATCAAGTGACACCAGGTTCTGCATCCTATAGTGGTGACACTGTAACGGTAGCTGGTCAATCCATTGTTTCTACGCCAAATGCAGATGTAGCATTACAAGTGGCAACAAATCTTAACAATGCATTTGTAAAGCCTGCAGGTTCTGCTGTTAATGCGAAAAAACCAGTGAAGGTTAAACAAGAAAAACCTAAAAAGGTAAAAGAAAATAAAAAGATAAAAGCTGATAAAGCTAAAAAATAAATGAGAGTTATAAATGGCATATAATTTGCTTTAAGGATTTATGTTATTATAATCAGAATAATCAGAGGACTGAGCCCATGAAGGCTTAGTCCTCTTTTTATATGGATTGTAATTTTTATAGTTTGAGTATAAGTTTATATGTTAATAAGTTTATAAGATGTATTGAGGGATATACGAGTAAGAAATAGACTGTAAAGATATTGTTGATCATAAGTATAATTATTATTCATGTGTAAATAAATTATATTCATAAAGCAATAATAGATTCATAAAAATACAGAGAATCTTTTGAGAATGGAAAGTGAATTGTAATGGGTTTATACCATGAAATATAAGAAATTATCTTGTTAAACATAGTTGCTATAGAAGGCTTTATTATATTTCTTGTAATATTTATGAATTATTTATGCGATAACTTAGTGTTGTCTATATATGGTGGATAGATGTATATTTAAGGTGGATGAAATATGTGCTTAGAATGGAATCCTATAGAAATACCATAACGGTAGGGGGTATAGGGTTATTGTACTTATACATGCTTTATAGGATAATGTCAATGTTGGTGGTTAATCTAATAATATAGATGACCATTTTTTTGTTAAATAATACGTAATTTTATACATTATATGGAGGCTATGATGGAGTATACAATTCACCTATTTAATGCAGGTGGTTTCGTTATGTATCCACTTGTACTATTCATGTTAGCAGCATGTACTATTTTATTTGAACGTATTCGTACGTACAGAAACATCAATCATGAGTTACAACAGTTGTCCGATAGCATTGATGCAGGTCGTAATAGTAATAATTGGTCTACTCTAGAAAATTCTATAAAAAATAGTGATGACGCATTGAGTAGATTCGTATCTCCTATCGTGGAGTCTGTATATAGTGCGGAAGGTTTAGAGAACCGTTTACATGATGTGGTAGGTTACATGGATGAACGTTTAAAACGCGGTCTTAACTGGCTTAGCATGATGGTAACAATGGCTCCATTACTTGGACTTTTGGGGACTGTTGTTGGTATGATTCGATCCTTCGCAGCCGTTGGAGGCGATATTGGTGCGCCTACTGTTATCACAGGCGGCGTATCCGAAGCGTTGGTTGCCACTGCAACGGGGCTTTCAGTAGCTATCGTAGCATTAGCTATCCATAGTTGGTGTACAGATAAAGTAAATTCTGATATTGCAAAGTTAGAGCAAAAATTAGGTTCTATTATGGATTTATATATTAGGAGTCAACGATGAAACGTAGTTCAGTAGGCATACAAAAAGAACCTACCATCATGATTATACCTATGATTGATATCGTTTTCTTCTTGCTCGTATTTTTCATGATGAGTACGCTATACATGAATACAGAGGAACAAATTCCTCTTAACTTACCAAAGGCCTCCTCTTCCTCTGCGAAGACGATTGAGCCTATCACGATTTCATTAACAGCTACACATAAAATGTATTTGAATGAACGTGAGATTGCCCCTGATCAATTGGGTAATGAAATTCAAGATATTGTTGCAAAAGAACCTCAACAGGCATTTATTGTGCGTGCCTCTGAGGATATTGCATATAAGGACGTTATCAATATTTTAGATAATCTTAAAATTAGTGGTGCTCGGTTTGTTAGCGTAGCTACAGAACGGAAGTGATTCTATGGTAGACAAACGATATGGAATTCCTTTCGTAGCTGCATTGGTATTAAATCTTGTATATTGGGGTGTTGTAGGTGATTGGTTTGGTCATATAAAACCTCCAGAAACACAAAAAAAAGACTTGGTTATCAACCTCGATATGGGGCAGCAAGAACCTCCTCAAGAAAAGAAGGATCCTGAGAAACTAAAGATTCACCCTGACGACAAACCCGTCGCAGGGGGCGGTAAAGCAGGTAGTGTGTTGCCTGATTTATCGGGAAAGCCGACAGAAGGCTTAAAAAATCTGAATCCTTACTTAGGTGGCAATGAGACGGCATCAGTCAATTTGAATGGTAATACTGATAATCCTGTTGGTAATCCAGGAAGTGGCAATGTACCAGGCCCTGGTGGTGGTAATGCTGGCAATGGTGGTAAAGCTAATGATGGGCTAGGCTCAGAAGTGGGAAATCCTGGTACTAGTAATACGGAAGGTACGGGTTACTTTGATGTTTCTGAATACCGAGCTAGCTTAGATGCTAATAAAGTAATGCCGCCACAAGCTGTTCGACGAGGTATTACCGGAGTAGTTACTATTAGAGTTTATTTTGATGGTGAAGGTAATTATGTAAGTGCTAAAATTGAAGAAAGCAGTGGCTCTAGTCTTCTAGATAATGATGCACTTGCACTTGCAGCTAGGTCAGGCGGTGCTATAAATACAACTGGCGAACCCAAATCAGATGTTTTTTATATAAGATATAGCTTTGAGTAGTGATTTGAATAGCTAGATTTAGTTGGAATAAAATGAATAAAAAGCAACTTTAATATGGAATATATATTATGTAGGGGATATGAGGATACTCGTATCCCCTACACTAAATTGCCCGTTGTTGTAGTATTTAAGCTATAAATTAATAGATTTTAAATAGTTTTTAATAGAAGATATAGGATGATAAATGGAATGAATAAATATGTATATGCGGCCACAATGATAGGTTTATTTAGTGTGACTACTAATGGTTATACTGTAGATGTAACAACTAATCAAAGTCAAGAGGCGGCAAATATTATTAATATAACAGCTAATCGTACAGCGTTATTAGATTTAGATACACCGGTATCGACTTCTGTTATTACCCAAGAGGATATACAAAATAGCGGCGCTAAGACTGCCTTTGATGCGGTCGCCAATGTACCGGGTGTAACCATTAATTCCTTTAGTGCGTCTGGCGCAGATTTTGGTGGCATGGATAGCCGTACGAATATTCGTGGCCTCGACCGCGGTGCACTTGTTCTTGTAAACGGTGTACCTATGAACTTAAATGGTAAGAGCGGAATTGGCTCTATACCTACCAGTGCCATTGAGCGCATCGAAGTTGTAAAGGGGGCGGCCTCTACCTTATATGGCGCAGAAGCTTTAGGTGGCGTTATAAATATTATTACAAAAACGCCGTCAAAAGAGGGCGGTTCTGCTATGGTAGCTGTAGGTAATCGAGGCTCCAAGAGATTTGATATTTCTTATGGTACTGATCGATTCCTCGTTGGTATCGATAGAAAATACTGGGGGACTCAAGATCCATCTACACCGGTGCGGTATGACTATACAGGCCGAAAGGGTTATGATTACTACACTACGCGCAATAAAGGTAATTCCTTAGGTGTGTTCATGAGCGGTAAGCTTTCAGATAAGATAACCTTAAATTATACTCGCGCTGAAAGCCGTTCCTCCTTTGGTTTGATTAGTACAGAAAGAAATCCTGTGAGACAGGCTCGTCATTCTACGACATATCATTACAAGGATGACCGTAATAATGCATCTTTGATTTATAAAGATGATAATACGACGGGAACATTGTTTTATAATGACCGTACTATGCGTGGTGAAAGCCGTGTTCATAGTGCTAAACAGTTCAAGCCGACCGAAACCAGTTATGTAGCTCGTCAATATGGTATAGATGTACAACATGAATGGGACTTTAGAGGCGGTAAGGATTATTTGATTGCCGGTGTTACAGGTAAGCAAGAAACCTATCGTGCCACACATGCCCCTGTGTATACACGGCCTCATCGTAATACCTATGCGGTGTACAGTAGCTATTCTCGTGAAATCAATCCCAAATGGACTGCCATTTTGGGCTTGCGTTATACAGCCATTAGTGATCCTATTAAGGACCAACATGTGTTAACGCCTCAGTTCCAATTGTTGCACACCATCAATAAAGCTTCCTCCATGTACTTAAATATAGGGAAAGCTTACACGATGCCTAGCTTGAGTGATTCATTCCGTAGCGTGAACCGCCAATATACAGCAGTAAGTGGTAAAAATCTTAAGCCTGAAGAGGGTTGGAACTATGAATTAGGTTATAAACGTCTTAATAAGAAGGATAGCTGGAAGGTGGACGTGTTCTATATGGACTTCAAGAACTTCTTCCAATGGCAACCTGATGTAAATGGTCGCCCAACCGTTCGCGTAAACGGTGGTAAATTCCACAATGTTGGGATTGAAGCTGAGTATAGTAGACATTTGTCAGATCGACTCAAAATGAGTGTAAGTGGTTCTTATTCTAATCCAAAACAAAAGGAAATGAATGAAACCTATTGGAAACAAGCGGCTCCTAAGTTACAGTTTACAACCGGCATTCATTATAAAAGCCCAACCTGGGAAGCTGGTACATCCTTTAGCTTTGTTACCAAACGTTTGCGCAATCGTGATGGCGGCTTGAATCCTAACATTGCTCTTTGGAATGCTTACGTTGGGTATCACTTTAACAAAGATGCTACATTACGCCTCGATGCACGCAATCTTTTGAATCGTCATAATGTGGTATCCAATGGAGATTATGAATACTGGGATGCACCATTCAATTATGAATTAAGTTATACACAAAAATTTTAATATGTATTAACGATACAATCCCCCGAGAATGCAGTAGCGGTAGGGGTATGGGTTTTGTGCGGGCCAAATAAATGTGTAATAATACAAATAAGTAGTTTATATAATTGTGTGAATGTATATATGTGTTAAGTGAGGCATTTGGTATGAGACAACAAATTAAGCATCGTATATCTATACTTGTAGGTTTAGCATTGATAGGATTGTCTGTGAATGGATATGCAGCAGAGGTAAGTGCTGATAAGACTCCCACTACAGCTGCATCGAGTGAATCTAATGGAGTATCTGAAATCCATACTATTAATGTAACAGCAAATCGCATGGCTCTTTTAGATTTAGATACGCCGGCTGCGATGGATGTTATTACTCAAAAGGACTTAGCTAATAGCGGTGCTAAAAATGCATTTGATGCAGTTAATATGGTACCAGGCATTACGTCTTTTTCCTATGGTGCATCCGGTCTTGAATATGGGGCTATGGATAGCCGTGTGAATATCCGTGGCCTTGAACGGGGATCCTTGATTCTTATGAATGGGGTACCGATGAACCTCAATGGCAAGGGCGGCCTTAGTTCTATTCCGACTAGCTCTATTGAACGCATTGAAGTATTAAAAGGTGCAGCGTCTGCTTTATATGGCGCTGATGCTATGAGTGGTGTTATCAATGTAATTACTAAGACTCCAAGTAAAGAAGGGGGCTCTGCTACGATAGGTTTTGGTAATATGGGCCGCCAAACTTATAAAATTAACTATGGGACGCCTCGCTTCTTAATAGGTGTGGAACGTAACTTTTTTGGCGCTCAAGATCCTGAAACCCCTATCCGCTCCGATATCGGTGGTTATGCTAGAGGGTATGAATATTATACAGCTCGTAACAAAGGGAATTCTTTAGGTGTATTTATGAGCGGTAAATTAAATGATAAGTTGACTTTGAACTTTAGCCGCTTTGAAGGTAATTCTTCTTTTGGGCAGTTAAGTACAGAAACGAATCCTATTAAGCAAAAGCTTCACTCTACAACATATGCTTATAAAGATACTAAAAATAATGCGTCTTTAGTTTATAAAGATGGCAATACTACAGGTACAATCTTCTACAACGATAGAGATTTGTATGGTAAAAGTCGCGTACATAGCAAAAAGGCATATACGTTGAGTGATAATAACTATATTGCTCGACAATATGGTTTTGATGTACAACATGAATGGGATTTCCGCGGTGGTAAGGACTATTTTATTGCGGGTGTACTTGGTAAACGAGAAACATATCGCACCACATCTGGTCCGTACTATGGAAATCCACATCGCAATAGTTATGCCGTTTATGGTACATACTCTTATCAAATCAATCCTAAATGGACTAGTATTTTAGGCTTGCGTTATTCGGATATTAAAGACCCTGTGAAAAATCAGCGCGTATTAATTCCTCAGTTCCAATTACAACATCGTATCAACAAGGAATCATCCATGTATATAAATGTTGGTAAAGCTTTTAGAATGCCGAATCTAAGCGATACTTTCAAGAAAATTAATAAAGGCTATGCCTCTGTTAGTGGACGCAATTTGAAACCTGAAGAAGGTTGGAATTATGAATTAGGCTATAAACACATTACTAACAAAGACAGCTGGAAAGTAGCGCTCTTCTATATGGACTTTAAAAATTTCTTCTCTTGGAAACCAGATAGCAATGGTAAAAACACGATTCGCGTAAATGGTGGTCGTTATAGAAATGTTGGTATCGAAGCTCAATATGACCGTAAATTAACAGATCATTTGAAGATGACTGTGGGAGCATCGTATTCCAATCCTAAACAACGAGAAATCGATAAGACCTATTGGAAACAAGCTAATCCTAAATTGCAATTTACCGGGGGAATCCATTATAACAGCTCAACCTGGACTGCAGGTACTAGCATCAACTTTGTTACAAAACGGATGAAGAACCGCGATGGCGGTACAAACCCAAATCTTATAGCTTGGAATGCATACGTAGGCTATCAGTTCAATGAAAACTCATCCTTGCGGTTAGATGCACGTAACTTGTTAAACCGTCATAATGTCATTTCAAATGGCGACTGGGAATACTGGGATGAACCATTTAATTACCAACTTAGTTATACTCAAAAATTCTAGTCTTTATGTAATCACTAATTAGAACTATACAAGGAGTATCATCATGAACAAGAAAATTGGATTTTTCATATGTTTGATGATACTCCTTTGTGTATGTTTAACAGGTTGTGGACCTCAATCGGAGGCAAATGTAACGCCATATACTCGTTATGTGGAAAGTCACGATGGCGTTCAAGTTGCTGTTCCAGAGCATCCAAAGCGGATTTTATCACTGTCCTCTGCGTTCGACACAATTTTATTGGGACTTATAGAACCAGAGCGTTTAGCGGGCATTAATAAATTGTCTACCTATGAGGAATATTCTTTAGAGGCAAAGCGCGCAAAGTTGATAAAGCCTGTGTTAAGCTCTTATCCTCTGGAAAAAATTATAGCCTTGAAACCGGATCTCGTTATAGCGCCAGATTATATATCGGCTGATGTTATCTATGGTTTACGGCACATGGGTATAGCCACTGTTGTGGTACCTACCCCTTCTACGGTGGACGGAGTGATTCAGAATGTGATGGAGATTGCTCATATTATCGGGGAAGATGAAAAGGGTAGCTTTTACAATCGGAAGATTCACCGTGAAATAGATGAAATAAAGCACCTAGCGGAATCTATTCCCCCTGAGCAGCGCAAGACGGTTCTTTTTGTATCATTTATGGACGGATACACGGGCACAGGAAGTCTTTTTGATGATATGTGTCACTATATGAGCATCTATAATGCTCCTGATCGGATTGGTTTACCACCACGAATACCCTTTGGGGAGGAGCGTGTGCTAGCTATGAACCCAGACTATATTTTTATTCCATCCTATAAGGGAATGGATAAGAATTTGGCGGATAGATATTTAAAAAATCCAGCCTTTCAAAATCTACAGGCTATTAAGGAAAATCGCGTTAAGCCCTTACCGGCAGCGTATTTATATACAATGAACCAGCATATCGGCGAAGCGATGCTAGCTATTATGCATACGGTGTATCCTCAATTAGAAAGGAATTCTCATGACTAAACAGAAACAACGCATCATGGCTATAACTCTGATTGGGGTGTTGCTATGTATTGTGAGTTTATTGGCGCTCCATGTAGGAACCATTATGATCCCTATCGGAGGGGGCGTGCAAAGTATTTTAAATGGCATGGGCATACCTGTGAGCTTCACGGAGCCTATTACGGCTGAGCAAGAGGCGGTACTGTGGTTTATCCGCATGCCACGCCTTATCATCGGACTGCTCGTAGGCGGTGCCTTGGCAATCGCTGGCGCCGTTATGCAAGGCGTTTTCTCAAACCCTTTGGCGGATCCAGGTATTATGGGTGTATCCGCAGGGGCATCTCTCGGCGCCGTTATTGCCATTGCTCTTGGCGTGACATCTCTTGGCATGTTTTACATGCCTGCTTTTGCCTTTGTAGGGGCCTTTGTATCCGTTGGGATTACGATTCTCTTAACGTGGCGTAATAACAAACTCGACACGACTACATTGTTGCTAGCAGGGGTTGCTGTTAGTATGCTGCTCGGTGCTTTTACATCGGGTATCTTGACGATGATTAATGAATACCGCTTGCGGGAATTCCTATTCTGGATGGTGGGCGGTCTTGATTTTCGCCGTTGGGATCACGTTTTGCTAGCTGTGGGCCCTATCGTGACGGGCAGTATTATATTGATGATGCTCGGTCGTCACTTGAATGTGCTCGTTCTGGGCGATACAGAGGCGCGTGCCTTAGGCTTGCCTGTTATGGCATATCGCATGGTATTCCTATTCCTAGCGTCTGTAGTTACGGCTACTGCCGTATGTGTCAGCGGTTCTATTGGCTTTGTGGGCCTCGTGGTACCTCATATCGTGCGTCTTTTGGTAGGGCCAGATCATAGGATATTATTGCCGATGGCGGCCGTTGGTGGTGCGCTGTTCCTTGTATTCTGCGATACCTTAGGCCGCGTCATCGCCCAGCCAGTGGAGATTCGTGTTGGTATCATGACGGCTCTCTTAGGGGCACCGTATTTTCTTTATTTACTTCATCGCTTGCGTCGTAAAGGAGGGGCCTAATGAAACTAGATGTTCAATCTCTATCTGTCACATTAGGAGACACAACCATTGTAAAAGAGGCATCCTTTGCTATTGATCGGGGCGAGTTCGTAGGCATTATCGGCCCTAATGGCTCTGGTAAAACGACGTTGTTAAAAGCATTGCGTGGCCTTTATCCTACATCTGGTGGAAATATTTTCTGGGATGGTAAAAGTATCGCCTCTTTGAGCGATAAAGAAATCGCTCATCATGTGGCGTATATGCAACAGTCTGTAAATGTTTCCTTCGATTATGAAGCCATCGATATTGTGATGACCGCTCGTTATCCTTATTTGAAATGGTGGGAACAAGAAGGCCCTGAAGATAAAGTTATCGTTGAACAGGCTATGAAAGAGGTAGGCGTTTATCATCTGCGGAATCGTTCTGTACAATCTTTGAGTGGCGGTGAGCGTCAACGGGTATTCTTAGCAAAGGCTTTGGCACAACAAACAGAGGTCCTATTACTAGATGAGCCGACGGCTGCCCTCGATCTAGTATATGCTGACGATATCTTTCATGAGGGTCGCAGATTATGTGACGAAGGTAAAACGATTTTAATTGTCGTTCATGACTTAGAATTAGCCGCAAAATATTGCACTAAACTCGTCTTAGTTAGTGATGGTCACATCGTTGATGTAGGTGCACCTCGAGATGTGCTCACTGCAGATAATTTAAAATCTGCCTTCCACTTGTCTGCAGCAGTTTACGACGATCCATATTTCAAACAACAACGTATCTTTGTGTTCCCAAAAGGAACTACGGATATTGAGGATTATAAACAAACAGAGACTAGTGGAGAGATGTCAATTGATCCTCAACTGAAATAGACATATAAGTGCCTATGTATAGGTCAGTAAATTTCCTGTTTATCTTGATATATTTGTATTGCTATTCCTAGCGAGGTCAGGCTTATGTTATATCCATTTACTGCTATTGTTGGTCAAGATGAAATGAAATTGGCTCTTTTGCTAAATGCCATCAATCCGTCCATTGGCGGTGTGTTAATTGAGGGCGAAAAGGGTACTGCAAAGTCTACGGCTGTACGTGCATTGCCAAGCTTGTTACCTCCGATGGAAACAGGGACTGATGCGATGACCGTAGTAGAATTACCTATAAATGCTACGGAAGACCGCGTTGTAGGGTCTATTAATTTAGAAAAGGCATTGCAAGAGGGGGTAAAAGCTTTTGAACCGGGGATTTTACACGCAGCACATCAAAATATTCTCTATGTAGATGAGGTGAATCTATTAGATGACCATATTGTAGATATTTTGCTAGACGTGTCCGCTATGGGGGTAAATACGGTAGAGCGTGAAGGGGTAAGCCATTCTCATCCATCTCGCTTCATCCTCGTCGGAACTATGAACCCTGAAGAGGGGGACCTAAGACCTCAGCTATTAGATCGCTTTGGGTTGTCCGTCATGGTCTATGGTGAACAGGATCCAGCACAGCGGATGGAGGTGATTAAGCGACGTCTTGCATTTGGCGATGCTCCAGAAGCGTTTATAGCGTCTTATGAGGAATCGGAGCAAGCATTACATGAGCGCTTGCTACAAGCTCGCAAATTATTACCAACCATTATTCCCTCCGATGATAGTTTGCTTAAGATAGCGAGCATCAGTATCGGCGTTGGCGTTGATGGACATCGCCCAGACATTACGATGATGCACACCGCTCGCGCTCATGCAGCCTTTCACGGTCGCTCACAAATCATAGATGACGACATTAAGGTGGCCGCAAGATTGACGTTAAAACATCGCATGCGGAGATTGCCTTTTGAAGAACAAGGTCACGACGAAGACCGCATCGATACAGCAGTATCTGCGGTAATCGAGGGCTAGCTATGGAAACATCTGTACAAGAGGCTCTCAAAATAGGCCTTGTAAACGACCAGATACATAGCATTGTCATTTCTGGGGGAACTGGTGTCGGTAAAAGTTTTATGGTTCGTCAGTGCCTCAATACATGGCATATTCCCTATCGTGTTATACCGGTTTATATAGATAGCTCACAACTTCAAGAAAGCATCGATTTTGAAGCCTCTCTCGAGCAAGGCAAGATGGTTATGTCCTCTAGTCTATTAGATGACGATAATACGCGATGCTGGCTCATCGATGATGGTCATGTGGTATCCCCAGAAGTGCGTCATGCCGTATTAACAGAGGCAAAACGCCGCCAAATCTTGTTGATTATGACCATAAACCATGAGCATAGAGCCTTAACTGATGCGGAATGGGAACTCGTAGATGTACACGTATCTATGGAACCAGCTTCATTGGAGTCTAGGGTGGCGGTATTACAACAAACTCGAGATGTAATTTCTTGTGCAGATACTGTGTTACCTTCAACAGAAGAGCACTCATCTAAGGATGTAGTCAGTTTAATCGATCATAAGCGGATTTCATCGATTGCCGTTCCTGATGCAATGATTTCATTAGCCATTTCCTATGCACTCCAAGCTCGTACTGTAGGTTACGGTGCAGAGTTTATATTGCTTCAAGTTATGAAATCACTGGCGCTTCTTGAGGGGGTTTCTTACTGTAAGCCCATTCATGCAGAGCGGGCCGCTCTTTATGTACTGCCTCATCGGATGAAGCGTGATGACACAACCACATCACAGCCTTCACAAGGGGAGAATGGAAATAGTAAAACGGATAGAAATCAACTAGAAAATAGGGCCGAACATGCATCGGACCAAGCTGATGAAGATGAACAATATGAAGCGGACCAAAATGATTCTATGGGCAATGAAGCAGCTCCTAAGGATTCAAACGCTAATGATGGGGACACTCATTCTGCTATGAATAGTACAGAAGATGCATCTTCTCAGCAAGACGATTCAAGTGAAGCTGATGGTTCTAATCAATCTAACGACTTAGATGCTACACAGAAGGAATCCTGTGATTCCGAAGTTATGAACGTAGGTGGAGACGACTCACAACGCTTATCCTCTTTATGTTTGCCCGATACGGTTGCCCGTATAGCTAACCAATTATTCCAATGGAAACTAGAATCCTCTAAAACAGTAGACCGTCAGTATCGCAAGGGCTCAGGTCGTCGCCTCATGACCAAAACAAAGGACACTAGAGGGCGTATGATTCGAGCTTACCAAGATGAACATGCGCTAGAGGACTTAGCGCTGGTCGATACGTTGCGAGCAGCAGCACCCTACCAACGATTGCGGGCTGCTACTAAGACGGAACAAGAAAAACTATCTACTCAGTCCCAGCAATTAAAGCATCAAGGCGGCAAGGGATTAGCTATAGTGATAAAATCTCAGGATTATCGCCGAAAAGCCCGTGAAAAGCGCATTGGTGCATATCAACTTTTCGTGGTAGATGCCAGTGGATCTATGGCGGCGCGTCATCGCATGGAGGCCACTAAAGCGGCTATTCTCAGTCTCTTGCGAGACTCCTATATCCACCGTGATTCGGTAGGGCTCATTGCGTTCCGCAAGGAGTCGGCAGAGGTGTTATTGCCTTTTACGCGCAGCGTTGAGCGAGCAGAGCGATTGTTAACCTCTATGCCTACAGGCGGTAAAACGCCGTTAGCTCACGGTTTACGGATGGCCTATACCCTGTGCGATAGATTGTTACGTGCCCATCGGGCGGAACGAATTCAGATTATATGTATCACCGATGGTCGAGCTACGTCGGGTGATTCTGAGGACCCTGTAGCGGAATCCAAGCAATGGGCTCGTATCCTTGGTACTTTGCCTGTAGATTGTATCGTTATCGATACGGAAACGGGTTTTATCAAACTTGGATTAGCTAAGGAATTATGTAAATTGATGAATGGCAGTTATTATGCCATGGATACTATTACGGCAGATCGTATTTTGCGAGTGTCTCGGAGGTAGATCATGAGTCGACTCATGTATATTTCTAACTTAGGAAAACAAATCCAATATATAGAAAAGGCCGTTGCTACCTACCCTGAATTGATGCAAGGTGAGGTGGATATTTGCAATATGAAAAAACCTCCTCTCTGGGACGGTGATTTTGAAAGTCGCCTTCGTGCTGCCGATGTAGTACTCGTAACAAACATGGGGGTTGGCTTAGACTCGCCATTCTTAGAACGCCTTGAACGATGGCTATATGCGCATCATCCAAAATACTGGATCGATGTGGTAGAGCCTAAGAAAACGGATATTCTGTATCGTAATATAGATGAGGATAAACGGATTCGTCTTGAAAGTTATCGTCGTACTAGTGGCATCATGAACTATGTGCGGCTCATTAACGGTGCTTTCAGTACAAAACCAATTTCTGAATGGGAAGAACCTGACCGAATTCCGTGGCAAGCCATTATGGGGCGAGCAGGCAATATCTACGAGACCTACGATGAGTTTATGGATGCCGAAGGAAACCCAGATTGGCCGTCCATCGCGGTGTACTTTTACCGTGACGAGTGGATTATGGGGGATATTTATTATCAACAGGCCTTATTTGAAGAAATTTATAAACATCAGTACAATCCGATTATCTTTTATGGGCAATACGGTTCGAATCCTCGCGTAGGCATTCCGAATATGAAATTGTCCATGAACCATCTTTTTGGGAAGGATGTATTCCCCTTTGATGTGCTTATCAATACTTGTAAATTCTCCTTCCAGTCCTTAGGGGCTCAAACCTTGGAGGAGCTAAAATTACAGGACGTACCTATCATTCAAGGGTATACCATATACATGGATGAGAAGTCCTGGGTTGAGAATCCTCAAGGAGTTACGCCGTTAGATGTGAATTTATCCATATCACAGCCTGAGTTAGACGGTGTTATTCAAGGCGGTGTAGTGGCCTGTCAGACCTTTGATGAGTGTGGTCACTATGTGTATTTACCCGTGAAAGAGCGCATTGCGGCCGTCGTTCAGCGAGCTATTAAATGGTCTAAGCTGCGCCATATTCCTGTATCTGAGCGAAAGATAGCCATTGTTTTACATAACTATCCGCCTAAGAATTCTAATATTGGTTCTGCAGCAGGCCTTGATACACCTGAGTCGGTGCTACGATTATTAGAACAGATGAAAGAGGAAGGTTATACGATAGATTCTGTGCCTGATACGAGTGCAGATTTAATGGACATTGTTACATCCCACATGACAAACGACCGCTCCATGCTTACCGATGAGTTGCTAGCCTCGGCTAAAGGTCGCTTGAGCAGTAAGGATTACAAAGCATACTTTGAAACACTGCCAGCAGATACGCAACAAGTCATGGTTACATCTTGGGGGGAAGCCCCAGGAGATGTATTTGTCTACGATGATGAAGTCATCATACCAGGTTTTTCAAATGGCAATCTGTGGATTACGGTGCAACCACCGCGCGGGTTCGGGGAGAATGTATCCGCCATTTATCACGATCCTTGCTTACCTCCACCACATCAATATTTGGCCTTTTATCACTGGGTGCGGAACGTCTTTCAAGCTGATGCGGTCATTCATGTAGGCACACATGGCTCCTTAGAATGGTTGCCTGGTAAGGGGGCTGGTCTCAGTGCTAGCTGTTATCCTGAAATCGGCATCTCTAGTTTGCCAAATATTTACCCGTACTGGACAACCATCATTGGAGAAGGCATACAGGCTAAGCGGCGTAGTTCAGCCTGTTTAGTGGGCCACTTGTCGCCACCGATGACGACGGCGGGACTCTACGATGAATTTGAAGAACTAGAAGCTTTACTAGATGAGCACAGTCATTTTGAACAGGAGCATCCTGAGAGTGTAGCTGACATAGGCGAAGTGATTCGCGAAAAGGCCCTGGCCTGTCATCTTATCGATGAAGAAAAGGGACCTATTATGGTGGTGGACGATATAATTACAGAAGTTCACGAAAAGCTAAGCGATTTGAAACATATGCAAATGCGCAATGGTTTACATATATTGGGTCAAGGCCCTGAGGGGACAGATTTAGAAGAATTTATTACCGCTATCATACGGACCCCTCAAGGAGATATTGCATCAGGTCTTGAAACGCTAGCCGCTGAGTTAGGGCATGATTGGTCGTATCTAGAGGAACATGCTGGCGAAATCAATGATGACGGAATTCGTAATAGTGTGATTATCGATAGAATTTGGCAGGAATTACGAGCGTTTGTGTCTAATATTATACATAAACCAGATTATAAGGCGCCTCAAAGTTTAGAGCCTTTGGAAGATGACATAGTTCGTGAGTATATACCTAAATTAGGTCAAACCCAAAATGAGCTCAGCTCTATCTCTAAAGCGTTACAAGGAACCTATGTTGAACCTGGTCCTGGTGGAGCCCCATCGAGTGGTCAAGTCGATGTATTACCTACGGGTCGTAACTTTTATGGTTTAGATGAAAGAGCCTTGCCTACAAAGATAGCCTACCAATTAGGTATAGAGCTTGCAGATCAAGTTATGGCTGATTATATTTTAAATGAACAGCGCTATCCCGAGACGATAGGGATTATCTTATGGGCTAGTAGCAACTCTAGAAGTCATGGTCAGTGTTTAGGTGAATTCCTCTACTTGTTGGGGGTTCGTCCTAAATGGCAATCTAACGGTCGTATTTCAGGTCTCGAGGTCATTCCGCTAGATGAATTACAACGCCCTCGTATCGACGTGATGGGTCGCATCAGTGGTCTTATTCGAGATATGATGCCTACTGCCATTAGTTGGCTCGATAAGGCCGTTGAAATGGTAGCAGAATTAGATGAGTCCTTGGAAGACAACTACGTGAAAAAGCATATTCATGATGATGTGGATTGGCTCGTTGAACAAGGTGAAGATCCTATGCTAGCCACTAAAAAGGCACGCCTTCGTATCTTTGGCGACCCACCACAAGCTTATGGCACGGGTGTGGGTGCCCTGATTGAAGGTAAAAATTGGGAGTCCTTAAGCGACATTGCACAAGTTTACAGCAAGTGGAGTAGCTTTCACCTGCATGAGGACATTCCTCAGGATATGAGGCTATTCCAACGGCGATTAACTACGATGGATTTAACCATTAAGAACGAAGATAATCGGGAAACGCACATTTTGAGTGCTGATGATTATTATAGCTATCATGGTGGTCTCATTGCGGCGGTGCGAAATGCAAAAGGTAGTGCTCCTCGTGCCTATGTGGGGGATAGTACAGATCGCAGCCGCGTCGTGATGCGGTCCTTATCGGATGAGTTTCGCCGCGTTGTACAAGGGGAAACGCAGAATCCGAAATTCATTCAGGCCATGATGAACCATGGCTACAAAGGGGCATCGGATATGTCTAATGTGGTTTCTCATAGTTTTGGCTGGGATGTTACCAGTGATGTGGTGCCTGACTGGGTTTATGAGGGGTATGCTAACAAATATGCCTTAGACAAAGTGGTGCAAGACTGGATGCGCAATGTAAACCCTTGGGCCTTACAGCGCATTGCAGAAATTTTGTTAGAAGCTGCTCAACGTGGCTATTGGGATGCAGCTCCAGATATGCTGGAGGAATTGCAGTCTCTATATATTTCAATGGAAGGTGTTATAGAAGGTCGTTAATATGAAACAAAGAATATCTATTATATGTACCATATTAATGATGGTACTTCTGGTGGTCGGTTGTGGTCCTACGCAGATGGAGGCTACAGGCACCACACATCAAGTTACGGATGGTACAGGGGTAACCGTTACGGTGCCTAACGAGCCGAAGCGCATCGTTCCTATTGCTGCGAGTACAGAGGATATAGTGTTATCTTTGGTTGATCCGAGCCGAGTGGCAGCTGTTGGCACTGTGCCTAACAATGTGCCTGACGAGTCTGCCAAGGTCGAGAAACATGTGAAAGCAACTGCTGAATCCATGCTGTCTGTACAACCTGATTTAGTGTTAGTTCCAAACTGGATGTCTCCAGATGCGATTGGGGAAATGCGGAATATGCAGATTCCTGTTTACGTCTATAAGACTCCGACTACGGTAGAAGAGGCAAAGGCTGTTATTCATGAAATTGCAGGACTCTTACATGCATCGGATGAAAAGATGATTGCTAGTATGGATGCAGATCTGAAAATTATAGAAGAACTAGCAAATAAACATACCGGTGAACGCCCTGTAGTGGCATTTTATACGCAATTTGGCCTAACCGGCGGCAAGGGATCAACCTTTGATGATATGACTAAATATTTGAAAGTTACCAATGCGGCGGCTCAATTAGGCTTAGGCCCTTTTGATAATGGGACGCGAGAGGATTTAATTAAAGCGAATCCGGATATTATTATTATTCCATCTGTGTCTTACACTTCAGATGGCACTACACCGGCAACCGCGGAGCAGCTCTATTCTGACCCTGCTTTGCAAGGTGTTAAGGCCATCGCCAATCGTCGTGTGTTCCTTGTAGATTCCTCGCAGGTCATGAGTTATTCCCAATTTATGACCCGCGCAATGGTTTCTATGGCACAAAATATATATAGCAAGTAATTTAGTGTGTGTGGAGGTTTTTATGAAAGTATCAAGAATGCAACGATTATCCCTATACGTAGGGTTAGCCCTCGTATTTGGTAGCACTTTGAGTGCTCCTAATGTATTAGCTGTTGAAGCTGGTGATGCGAAAGAAGCGCATACCATTGTTGTTACCGCAACTCGTAGTGAACAACAACTTTCAGAAGTGCCAGCTAGTGTAGGCGTAGTAACAGGTGACGATATTCGTGAGCGCCATGCTACGAATATGAACGAAGCCTTGAACATCGTACCGGGCGTAGATATTAATACGTATGGTGGTGGCGTAGGTTACACGAACTCCAATGCATTCCGCATCAATGGGTCTGACCAAGTATTGTATTTGGTAGATGGCATCAATATGGGTGCAGCAGGTGTGAATCCGCCGATGACTATTTTGAAAGATATGTCTAGCATTGACCGCATTGAAGTCCAACGTGGTGCAGGCTCTACATTGTATGGTTCTGGTGCCATCGGTGGTGTAGTAAACGTAATTACTGCAAAACCTGAGCAAGGGGTACAAACTAAACTTCGTGTGATGGGAGGCAGCAATGATTTAGAACAATACGCTATTACAAACGAAGGTAGCAAAAAAGATTGGTACTGGCGTGTAGGAGTACAAAAAGATATCATTGGTTCTTACAAAGATGGTCATGGCGTGCGCGTTCCTCAACATGGCAACAGCCATACTGCATCCTTCATGGTGGGCAATAAAATCAATGAGAAGAACGATGTAAAAATATCTTACGACACATATCGTGGTGATGTAATGTACTCCGACCATTTGGGTGCCCTTAATCACATTCGTTATGGTAATGAAGCAAATGACTCCTTACGCGCGATTTGGAACAACAAAATCAGCAATCGTTGGAGTCATCAATTATACTTGATGAATAATCATTATAAAACAACATATGATGGGTACTTAACGGATGTGAAGACTCGTGGTATTGGGGATCAAATTACGTATAAAGCGAAAGACCATACTGTAGTAGGCGGCTTCGACTGGCGTCAAGATAAAGTGGTTAACATGGGTGGCGTGAAGCTTACGAACGCGTCTTACTTCATTCAAGATGAATGGAAATTCGCTCCTAAGTGGACTGTAACGCCTGGTATCCGTGTAGACCATCATTCTGCTTTCGGTACACATACATCTCCATCCATCAGCCTCGGCTATGATGTAAATGAGAAGACAAATGTGTATGCTGCGTATAAAGAGTACTTCTTGGCACCTACACCATACCAATTATTTGATGGTTTCAATGGCAACCGCAACTTGAAACCTGAAACAGGTCATGAATTTGATTTAGGTGTACATCATAAATTCGGTAAAACTTGGAATGGTAATCTTAGCTTCTTTAGCCGTAGTACAAAGGATAAGATCGGTTGGGTTATGACTGATCCGGCAAACTTCACAGGTCAATATCGCAATTTTGACACTGAAAAAGCTCGTGGCATCAATGCAGATGTGCGTAAACAATTGACTAATCACTTGTCCGCACGTCTTGGCTATACGTATACTCATATCGATGCAACACCAACTCGCAAAGCAAACCGTGATGGATATGTACCAAAACATGCTGTTAACGCAGGCCTTGATTACAACGATGCTAAATGGGATGCTCATTTGGATATTCGTGGTATTATCAATCGTCCTGGTACAGCAGATAATGTATTTCCACGTAAAACATACTGGTTGGCTGATATCAGCGCTAACTATCGGGTACGCGAAAATGTTACTGTATTTGGTCGTATCAATAATATCTTTGATACATACTATGCGGAACAATCTAGCGTTCGTTGGGGCAACCCTGGTGAATGGTGGCCAGGTCAAGGTCGCAACTTCCGTCTAGGTGTAGAAGTGACTATCTAATAGATATAACTACTGCAATGGTTCGATTATAAAGCTATACTAATAATTGACAATTACGTCGTAGTTATTTGTATAGCTTCAAAAAGTAATCTATATCATGGTGAAAGAGCCTCTCGTGGGGCTCTTTCATTTTTATTATAGTTTTTGATGGTATATTGAGACCGCACTAAGTACCATGAGAGTTATTTTCAATAACCGATAAATTAAGTATAGGTAAATAAGTATATGTTATAAAACTATAGATTTTCTATAGTAAAAGCTCTATAATATTATGTATCTATCTATAGGTATTCATAGTTTATGTTTTGTGATGTACTTGTATATTTGCTTGTATAGTAAGTGTTTTGTTACTTTCACAGTTATCAAAACCTTCCAATGGAGAAGGTTGATTTTTAGAGGAGTTGGATCGAAATGAAACAACCAGAATTATCGCCGTATATGATGGCTCGGAAGCCGTCTGGCATTCGCCTAGGACAAATTAAATTCTTGGAACGTAAGAACCCGCCTATCTTGGTGAATGGTTCTATTGGCAATGTAATGCGTCCTATGCATCCCGCCATGCAGCGTAGGTTGTTTGATTTGGGCGGTGTCAATAGCCCGTTCCATAATGGGATTGTGCCATATGTACCAACTACGGGCACTGATGAGTGTCGAGAAGCATTCCTCCACATTTTGCGCAGCCAAGGCTTTGATACAACAGGGCTTGATGTACTTGTAACAGATGGTGCATCCATGGCGATGGAAATCATCATGCTCGGCGTATGTGGTGGCGCCGGCGAAGAAGAACGTCCTCTTTTGATGTTCAATCCTTCTTATACAAACTATGATGCAGTAGGTCTTCGCATTGGTCGTAAAACGGTTACTGTAGAACGGGAACTCAATGAAAATGGTGAGTTCGAATTGCCCTCTGTAGAGACTGTTGAACAACGCATTATCGAGACAAAACCTGGGGCGTTGCTTATCATTCCTTATGATAATCCTACAGGTCAATTATTTAGCAAAGAAACGCTCATTGAATATACAAAATTGTGCGTTAAACATAATTTATGGATTATCTCTGACGAAGCGTACCGTGAATTGGCTTATGAAAAAGGGAAAGAAACATCTAGCATTTGGGCCTTAACCGATAAAGATGTGCCTGGCATCGAAGGCCGCCGTATCAGCCTTGAAACGGCTAGCAAGGTTTGGAATGCGTGCGGACTTCGCATTGGAGCTATCATTACAGATAATAAATTATGTTATGAAAAATCTGTTGCGGAATATACGGCAAACCTCAGCGCTAATACATTGGGCCAATATATCTTTGGCGCATTGAAACATGAGTCCTACGCGCAATTGCACAACTGGTATGAGCAACAACGCGACTACTATCGTCAAATGATCTTTGAACTCCACAAAGGTTTTAAAGAGGCAGAACCGGACTTTATCGTGTCTCGCCCTGAAGCGTCTATTTACTTTGTAATCGACGTGAGAAAGGTTGCAAAACCTGGCTTTGATGGCGTAGAATTTGCTTCTTGGTGTGCCGAACACGGTGCAGTAAGCCTTGATGATGGCAAGGAATATACACTTCTCATGGCACCGCTCAATGGTTTCTATAGCGGTAAAAACGGCAATGATAACCCTGGTAAAACACAATTGCGTGTGTCTTTCTGTGAAAACCCAGAGCTATTGCGATTGGCTCCTGAATTATTATCTAAATTATTCAGAGCCTATGAGGCACAACGAACTGAATAAATCGTACTGAAAATAAAAGTGCTCCATGTTTACAAGTGTTGTAAACGTAGAGCACTTTTCTGTTTAAAAGCCTGTAGTGAATGTTTAAATGCTTGCAGCGAATGTATCTGTGTTTAGAGCTGTAGTCATGATATCCTGCAGTATCTGATTAATTTCCATATGATTGTTTCGCAGTAATTCATCGGGATCATATCTGTCATAGAAGCCTTTTTGAATGCCGTAGTTCATGACGCTGATGTTCTGCCTGCCATAGTATGCGGCAATTTTCTGTCCGAAGCCGCCGTCAATGATGCCGTCCTCCAGCGTGATGATGAGAGAATGGTTTTTCCGTAATCGGTCGAGCAGAAATGTATCCAGTTCCGATATCAAAAGCGGTTTTATCACGGTCGGTGTGACAGCATGTTTTGCTTTCATCGCCTCGGCCAAGGCAAGGGCGCGCCGGTAAAAATTACCGACACCTATAATCGCAATTTCATGGCCCTCCTGGACGGTTTCCCAGTTGCGGATGGAAACATCCGTAATACTTTGTGTCCGAAGAGGCTCGTGATTCGGTGTCCCTACGGGAACCCGTATGGCGATAGGATAATCATGATGCTGCAAGCCGAACTGAATGGATGCCTGCAATTCCTCCGCTGTAGTAGGCGCAATATAGGTCAGATTCGGGATGTTGGTGAGCATAGGTATATCGCTGAATCCCAGATGCGTAACGTCCTTTGTACCGTAAATGGAGGCGCGATATACGAGAATCAAAGCATTGCTGTTGTTAATGCATACGTCGTTTATCAGCTGATCGTAAGCCCGTTGTAGGAACGTGCTGTATATCGGTAAAATCGGCTTTGCATCGGCGTGAGCGATGCCGGCCGATAAGGTCATGGCATGTTCCTCGGCGATACCCACATCGATATATTGAGCGCCCAATTTCTGACGGACCTCCGGCGTCAGGCAAAATCCGCCGGGCGTGGCCGCCGTGATGAGGCAGGCCGATTTGTTTGTTTCCAATTCGGCAATCAATTCCTTTGCGGCGATAGCTTCGTATGTATTATTATAATTTTTATTGACTACGCCTGTGGTGACGTCGAATTGTGAAAGTCTTCCGGCGCCATTTCTGCCGCTGTATAACCGAACCCTTTCGTCGTGCGGATATGTAAGATGATGGGGCGCGGATAATTTATTACTGATTTAAATTCCGCAATTAATGATAAGACTGAGTTGCCTTCTTCGATATAGTGGTAATCAAAGCCGAGAGCTTTAAACATATTATTCGTACAAGCTCCGTTCGTGTCCCGCAGTTCTTTTAAATGCTTGTACAAGCCGCCGTGGTTTTCAGCGATGGACTGGTCATTATCGTTGATGATTATGATGCAGTTGGACCGCAGCGTAGCAAGATGATTTAAGGCCTCAAAGGCCTCGCCGCCAGATAATGCACCGTCCCCGATGAGTGCGATGATGTTTTCCTTTGTTTGATTGAGGTCGCGACCGATTACGAGCCCACACGCCAGACTGAGGGCGGTGGATGCGTGCCCTAGGTGAAACAGATCGCAGTTACTTTCACGTGGATTACTGTAACCTGAAACGGTGCTGAATTTATTTTCCTGCGTGAACCCTTCGAGCCTGTCGGTCAATATTTTGTGAGCGTAACTCTGGTGGGATATATCAAATATGATCTTGTCGCCGGGGCAGTTAAATACGTAGTGAAGCGCAAGAATGATGTCTGTAGCGCCCAGTGACGGACCTACGTGACCGCCTCGAATCGACGTTCTGTGAATGATGGCTTCGCGTATTTCACGCGCTATTTCCAGTAACTCTGCTTCGGTGCATTGTTTTAAATCACCGGCTGAATGTATTTGTGAAAGCTTCATATTGTTACCTAAACTTTATTCTACTGTCTAAATGAGACTTCGATTAGTAAATGTTAGAAATTATTTGTGTTCATAGATGAAAAAAATATGAACACTGTCTATTATTATAACATGAGATGAAGTTGATGATTACAGTATGAGATAAAGACGATTATCGGTAGAGAAATCTACGAGAAAATTTCAAATGAATCATGAAAAATAAATGAAACTGTGTTATCATAAAAGATATAATTTAGTTTGCTCCTTACATTTATTAAGAGAGGAAAAATCTATGAATAAACAGTGGGTTGGTTCCCCGTTATTAGTACAGGCCTTAATGATTATTGTCGATTATATTGCTGTTATTTGTGGCATTATTTCCGCATGTAGTATCAGAACTGCATTACCGTTCTGGAATGGTACTAATAGTTTACATGTAGATTTTTTCTATGGATATGTTATTACCCCTATAGTATTTATTATTGTGCTGTTATTAAACAGTGCATATAATATGGATAAGGCTTATTGGGATAAGATTAAAATTATATTCCGCTCCATAACAATCGGTATAGTTGTATCCATCGTTCTGATGTATGCCGGGCATATTATCGACAATGTATCCCGTTTATTTGTCGGCTTATCTTATATATTTATACTGTTATATGTTATCGTTTTACGATATATATTGATTCAAATATTGATAAAGCTGAAATTATTATATATTCCCATCTTATTGGTCGGAGCGGGAAAAACAGCGGAATTAGTTGATCGGTATCATGATAGAATGCTTATTAATTACTATAAAATTATCGGCTTTGTGGACGATAATCCGAAGTCCTCATTATTAGCGCAAAAGTATCCGCGTTTGGGCGGCTTTAATGACGTGGAGGACGTCATTAAAATATATAACGTATCCACTGTATTGGTGTGTGCGCCCGGTCTTGAATCAAAAAAATTAGTGTCCTTAATTAACCGCTTACAGCTGCTTGTAAAAAGGGTTTCCTTCGTACCGGAGCTGTTCGGATTGCCGGCCAGCAATATTTCGGCTCGCGGTATGATGGAGGAACAGGCCGTCGTATTGCGTGTGCAGAACAATTTAGCTCGCAAGTCCAACCGTATTATGAAACGCATTTTTGATATCGTGGCCACCGTATGTGGCGGTATCTTGATTCTGCCGATTATCGCTGTCGTGGCGGTGTTGATTTATCTCGACTCTCCGGGACCTATCGTGTTTGGTCATAAGCGGGTCGGTCAAGGGGGCAAGGAGTTTCTTTGCTACAAATTCAGATCCATGGTTCCTAATGCGCAGGAAGCGTTGGAAATCTATCTAAAAGAACATCCGGAAGCTCGCGAAGAATGGGAACGGGACTTCAAGTTGAAGGACGATCCGCGGGTTACGAAAATCGGTAAATTTTTACGCAAGACCAGCCTCGATGAACTGCCGCAGCTGTGGAATGTCCTCATGGGCGATATGAGCCTTGTAGGACCGCGTCCTATCGTTCGAGATGAAATTGTAAAATACGGCGATTATATCAATGATTTCTATCTTGTACCACCGGGAATTACAGGTGTGTGGCAGGTGAGCGGTCGCAGTGATACCACCTATGAAGAACGGGTGTTAATGGACTCCTGGTATGTGCATAACTGGTCCGTGTGGATTGATATTGTATATTTGATAAAAACGGTATTGGCCGTTGTGAAGGGAAAAGGGGCTTACTGATATCGATTAGGTATTCCCGATAAAAATAATTTAAGAGAATAATCTTAATGATTTAGATATTAAATATTTCGGATAGAAATATATTTATGATGATTATATTGTTTTTGATTGAGAGATTAGTTTTGAGATAAGGTTGAGGGCAGTGATGAAAAAGGTAATTACGTATGGTACATATGATTTATTTCATAAGGGCCATCATAATTTGTTGAAAAATGCCAAAGCACTAGGGGACTATTTAATTGTCGGAGTGACATCCAGTGATTTTGATAAGAACCGAGGTAAGCTTAATGTTCGTGACTCTTTAATGACGAGAATCAAGAATGTTGAGGAGACCGGCTTTGCCGATGAAATTATCATAGAGGAATACTTCGGGCAAAAAATTGATGACATTAAGAAGTATGATGTTGACATTTTTACGGTCGGTTCGGACTGGAAAGGTCATTTTGATTACTTAAATGAATATTGTGATGTAGTGTATCTTGAAAGAACAAAAGGCATCTCCAGTACTGATATTAGAAATTCGGATACGATAAAAATTGGCTTGTGGAATGCAGAACAGGTGACGCAAAGATTTTTGTATGAAGCCAAATACGTAAGCGGTATTGAAGTCGCTTCATTGTATCTCAATAAACAGTCTTCGTATCTGCAAGCCATTCTTGATGCTTATGAAGAAGTTGAGGTTTATGAGAACCAACAGGATTTTTATGACTCCATAGATGCTGTATATATTGTTGAGGAACCGAAACATCAATATGATGCCATTATGCAGGCATTGGAGCATAAAAAGCATGTATTAGTTGAATTCCCGATACTTGTAACGGATAAAGAGCTTCAAAATATCATCGACTTGGCGAGACAAAATCATTGCATCTTTATGGAGGGGTTAAAAACATCCTACTGTCCGGCATTTAGTAAATTAATTGCCATCGCTAAGAGCGGGATTATAGGGAATATATTGAGCGTAGATGCCAACTTCACACAGATTCTCGGTAATAATATCGAAGAACAAATTCGTTTGGTTGATGGCGGCAGCGTGAATGCATTAGCCTCATATCCTTTCTTGGCTTTTGTTAAATTATTGGGCATTGAATATAACAATATTCAATTCTTTAGTCGCAATGATGAGAAAGATATTGATATGTTTACTAAGATTTCATTGTCTTATCCAAATGCTATAGCATCCGCTAATGTTGCAATAAATGCTAAGAGTGAAGGTCATCTGGTTGTCTCCGGCGATAAAGGCTATATATACGTTCCTGCCCCATGGTGGAAAACAGAGTATTTTGAAGTACGCTTTGAGGATATTAATATGAACCGTAAATATTTTTATAAATTTGACGGTGAAGGGTTACGTTATGAGATCTCTGAGTTCGTTCAATGTATTTTGAATCAAAAGGATTCTATATTATTGACGATAGATGAAATTAAAAGTATCACCCATTTATTGAATCAGTATAAATCTGTAAATAAGGTTATATTTTAATGTAATTGAGGAGTAATGACATGTATATTAACCCTTTGATAAAAAAATTGGAACGAAAATATCCCGATGGTGGTAGAACCGATATTTTACGATTGGATATGAATGAAAATCCGGGAGGATTGCCGTTAGAATTTGTGGAAACAATAAAAAAGCAGATTACGCCCGAATTTATTTCCACATATCCTGATAAAGTGCCATTGATTCAATCGTTGGCCAACTTTCACCAGTTATCGGTAGATAACATTGCCATAACAGATGGATCGGAAATGGCATTAAAATATATATTTGAAACCTTTGGTAAGCCTGAATCCACATTTGTCAGTGTATTCCCTACATTTGAGATGTACGGGGTATATGCCAATATGTACGGATTAATCCATAAAAAGGTTGATATCAACAGCAATTTTGATATTGATGTTGACGCATTGGTAGATTGTATTGATGGATATACAAGCATTGTCGCTTTATTGAATCCGAATAATCCTATTGGTCGTCCATTTACAGATGAAGAGTTTAAATTGATTGCTGATAAAACTAAGTCTGCAGGAGCACTCTTGATTATCGATGAAGCTTATCATTACTTTTACCAAGGTACCCAAATTGATTTATTAAAGCAGTATGACCATATCATTATATTGCGTACTTTTTCAAAATTATTCTCCATCGCTGCTTGCCGCATAGGTTATGTAGTAGCATCCCCTGATATCATTACGATGATAAATAATGCAAGACCGACCTTTGATACAAATTCCATTGCTTTATTATTTGCTAATGAAATCATTAATAATAAACAATTAATCGATACTTTGATTAATGAAGAATTGCAAGGGCGTGAATATCTTATTAAGTGGTTAGAGTCTAACAATTATCAATATGTATACGGTGGTGGTAATTATATTACCATAAAGACAAAATCTGATGCGGAAATGGTGGCATCTCGCCTGTTATCTGAAAAAGGTATCGCTATCAAGACCTCCGGATATGATATTCTCAAGGGCTATATTCGTGTTTCCACAGGTGCAATCATGTATATGCGATTATTCGCTGAAGCACTGCAAGATATAGATAAATAGGTTTGATTATGGGGTTACGAACATTAAAAAATCGATTACGTAAGAATAAAATCATATATCTGACCATTAACTTTAGTGCTTTGTGTGTACAATTAGGGGCCAGAGCGTTTTTCAGAGGCATTTCTTTTTTCATTCCTATCAAGAATAATCGTATCTTATTCAGAGCCTATGAAGGGCGCGGGTATACTTGCAGTCCTAAATATATTAGTGAATGTATCAAGTCTGATAAGGCCTATGAGATTATATGGGCTTTCAACAATCCCGAATCATATAGTTTGTTAAAGGATGACGGCATTATTATCGTTAAAAGAGGATCATTAAAGTATATTTATTATTATGTGTCGTCTAAAGTTATTGTGTTTAATGATTTGCTTGAATCGTTCTTGCCGACCGGAAAAGGTCAGGTATATATCAATACTTGGCATGGCGGAGGCGCTTATAAAAAATGGGGCATGCTGCTAAATTGGAACTGGATGGGGCGATTACGATATTATTTGACTCACAAATTTACGTATTTCCTATCCTCTTGCAGACTATACACGCAGTATGCTTCGCAGGCCTTTTCCGTTGATGAAAGCCGATTTATCGATTCAGGTTTACCGAGAAATGATATGTTTTTTATGGATGAATTTTCGTTGCAGACGAAGCGGTTGAACATTCTTTCAAAATTAAACTTGGATCCTGCTTTTAAATATGTACTGTACGCGCCTACATATCGTGAATTTCAGGGTAATAGCACTTACAATATTGATTTTTCTATGTTGAAAGCGGCCTTGGAGAAACGCTTTGGCGGGGAATGGATGATTTTGTTCAGAGGTCATTACTATCTGGATCCGGATAATATTTTGCCGGACTATGTGATGGATGTGTCCGAACATGATGATATGCAGGAAATTTTATTGGTATCCGATGTTTTGATTACAGATTATTCTAGCTCTATTTGGGATTTTTCACTGTTGAAACGACCTTGTTTTTTATATACGCCGGATAAGCCCGAATACGAGGCGGTAACTAATTTTTGTACGCCTTTAGAAGAATGGCCTTATACTTTTTCCTTAACAAATCAAGAATTGATGCAACATATACTTGATTATGATGAGCAGCAACATTTGGATTGTGTATACTCTCATCAATTGAAGCTGGGTATATATGAAACCGGATCCGCAACAAATCGTGTAGTAGAGATAATATCTGACATCATCACTAGGTAAAAGAGAATAAATCGAGTGGCAGAAGTAATATCCGATAGCATTAATGAGTAAAAGAGGATTAATTATGGTAAAGATGGTATGTCATGTTCATACTAAGTATTCATATGACAGTACATTGCCTTTCTGGTTGCTATACATGCGATGTGTGATGAACGGGATCACACATATTACGATAACAGAACATAATACTATTGAAGGTGCGATAGCATTCAAACGATATTGTGAAAGAAAGGGCGAGAAGGTTCAGGTTATAGTCGGAGAAGAGATTATGACTACAGCCGGTGAGATTATCGGATTATTTTTGAAGAAAAACATTAGTGGCGGTTTGTCTCCGGAAGACACTATTTCCGAAATAAAGAAGCAAGGCGGTATCGTTTATGTTCCTCATCCATATGATGAAAAACGATATAAAACAGTTTTAAAAGAAAACTATATTGAAGTATTGGCACCGTTAATTGATTGTATAGAAGTGCATAATGGTCGTAATATCAGTCCATTGTATGATATGAAGCAAAATGAAATTGCGGAAAAATATAATTTGCGTAAGGTAATAGGCGGAGATATACATACGTTTATTGAAATCGGAAAAGATTATATCGTTTCGGATATAATCCCGGATACACCTGATGCATTTATAAAATCGATAGATTCAGGACGTTTTGTCTGTGCCCCATGCATACCACTTGCGCATAAATTAACAGTTGTTGACCGTATTATATCATTTATACAACGAGGGGATTTTTATGGATTGTATCGAATTGTCGTTAAGCGACTTAAGAGAAAAAAGTTATGAATTGGCAGAGGTAGTCAAGTCGTCATATCAACCTGATATGATTCTTTTTATAGCCAAAGGCGGTTATTTGATTGGGCGGTATATCGGCGAACGAATCGGAGCGCCCATTGTTCCTGTATATGCGGAGCGGCAAGCAAGCGGATTAAAGAAATTGGTCTCTCCGCTGTTAAAGATTTTGCCTCAATTCGTCAAATTATTTCTCAGAAAAATGGAAGTTAAATCCGGTGTTCATAATACTATAAAAGAGCGACAAGTATCATTTCCGGGTTGTAATGGCGAAGCAGGTCTATATGAAAATAAGAGGCTTTTAATTGTAGATGACTCAGTAGATACGGGAGGCTCTATTGTCTCTGTTATTAATGAGTTGAATAAAATGGATGTTTCGTTTTCAGATGTTAGAGTAGCGACATTAAATGTATTTGATGAAGCAAAAGAGAGATTACCGGAATATTATAATTTGTTTTCCAATACGATTATGATTACGCCTATGTCTAATGACTCAAAGGAACATAGTCAGTTTATTAAGATGTACAATATGTATCTCGTAGAGAATAGGATCACATCATGAAAGAATTAACAATAGATGAGTTAAAGACCGTTGAATTAAATATACTTAAGGATGTAGCGAAATTCTGCGATGATCATAATATACAATATTTTTTGTGCGGAGGCACATTATTAGGTGCTATACGCCATGGAGGCTTTATTCCTTGGGATGACGATATTGATATCGCGATGCCTCGCGAGGATTATAAGCGTTTTTTCCGACTGTATAATGAGTCTGAAAAGCGATACAGAGCGGATTCCTTAGAAAATAACTCCAATTGGCATATGTCTTTTGGTCGTGTAGGCGATACCGAAACGGTATTATATGAACATACCTTAAAGGATAAATATAAACAATATCATGCTTTTATAGATATTTTCCCTGTAGATGGAATTCCGTCGAACCATATTAAGCATAAACTTTTATTACTCGTACAGAAGACCTTGGGAATTGTTGGTAATGCATCAGCCTTTGCATACACGCCAAGTAAACATTTCTGTGACTCAAAAGAAGACAATATTGCTCTAAAGAATAAAATTCGAACTTATATAAAGTATGCGTTAATAACCTTGTGCAGCGGATTAAATACACAAAAAGTTCTTTCACTTGTCAATACGATGGCAGAAAGATATTCAATACCTGCCTCTGAAGTCGTCGGATTAACAGTGTATGTATGGAATTGGGATTTTGAAACGTTACAGAAAACATCTATAGATTCGTATGTTAAATTGCCGTTTGAGGATACTGAATTTAATGGTCCCGTAGGGTATGAAGAGTATTTAGAAAATACCTTTGGTGATTATATGACCCCGCCACCGGAAGATCGACGTGTGAGTCATCATAATTTTAATGTGTACTGGGATGATAAATAATGAATAACATGGAAAAACCGCTCGTTAGTATTATCGTTCCGGTTTATAATACCGAGTTTTATTTAGAACGTTGTATTCAGTCTTTATTGCAGCAGACCTATAAGAATATTGAAATACTTTTAATTGATGATGGCAGTACTGATGGTTCGTCAAAATTATGTGACTATTTTGCAGAGCAGTATTCTCATATTCATGTGGTTCATAAGGAAAATAGCGGCGTTAGCGCCGCTCGAAATAAGGGCTTGGATATTGCACGCGGGGAGTTTATATTATTTATAGATAGTGATGATACAGTTTCCTCAGACTATGTTGATTCATTTATAAATGTAAGTCTTGATGCGGATCTTATCATTGGTGTCATAAACGATGTATATATTGACGAAGAGGGTTCTGTATATAAACAAGAGGTGCGAAAATATTCGACAAATTTATATGGAACTTTGCGGGAAGAATATTATAGTCTTTTAGAATTATTGCGCGTTCCGGTTATTAAATTGTATAGGAAAAAGATTATCGATACATATCAGTTGAGATTTGATGAAACATTATCCGTCGCAGAGGATCAAGCATTTAACTTTTCTTATTATCGTAATATTACATCGTATTTAGTTGAGCCTAAATGCATATATACGTATTATCATCATAAAGGCAGCAATTCATTGGCGTCATCAATAAACGAGAAAACCTTTGAAGATGAAGTATTTAAACTGGATTTAGAATATATTTTTCTTAAGGATTATAATGTTACGAATTATAATACCGTCTATATACATCAGCTGTTAGGCGTAATGAATAAGTATATAAATTTGCAGGATAATCATAGTATTCAATCCAGTTATACGCGGATTAAACGATTGACAAAGTTAAATCCGTTAGTAATAGAGGCACATTTAAATCTTAAGAAGAAGATAATCTTATATTTATTACAATATAAAATGTATTGGTTTGTTACGATATATTATCGGTTTAAAAGTATATGTTAAGATATACTGTGATTAATTTATTTATCAGAAAGGATTAGTATGGGACCTCAAGTTATTTCTTATCAGGCAATAAAAGAAATTATTCAAGAAAATAAGCGGATTTTGCTCTATTTGATGGTAGGGATGTTAATTATATTTCTTT
This sequence comes from Veillonella parvula, assembly GCF_047241225.1. Classification (GTDB taxonomy): domain Bacteria; phylum Bacillota; class Negativicutes; order Veillonellales; family Veillonellaceae; genus Veillonella; species Veillonella parvula_O. The sequence continues at coordinate 33,675 of NZ_JBKTIE010000003.1, forward strand.
TATTAGCGTTTTTACTTCCTAAAAAATATACGTCTAGCGTAATGATCCAAGTAAAACCGCAAAATAGTGCATTAAGTGCATTGTCCGCTAATGCGGGCTTACTGGCATTAGTAGGTATTTCTACAGGAGGATCTGTATTAGACTACATGTCATTATTAAAAAGTGACAGAGTTATTAATCCTGTAATTAAGAAACTAGATAATGAAGATGCAGAGGATGAGCGATTCAATGCTGAGGATTTTGTAAAGAAATATATGCAAATCGATAATCCGAGAGGAACCTCTATTTTATCCTTTACAATCACTGCTGATTCCCCTGAGAATGCACAGCGAATCGCACAAGATGTGGTCGATTCCTTGCAAGAGTCCATCGCAGGTGTCAGCTCCACGCAGGACTCTACACTTATTAAAATTCTTGGTAAAAAGAATGAAGATGCTAAGCATAAAATGGATCAAGATGTAGCCGCACTTGAAAAGTATAAACAAGAGAACGGTGTTTTTTCTCCTAGTGAACAAGAAAAAATGCTCTTGGAACAAGCCTCGGGCTACGAAAAAGCAAAATCTGATGAGACGGTTAAGTTGAATACTAATTCAGCAATTTTAAGTTCCATAGAATCTCAGATTGATACGCAAAATAAAAATCTTATAGATTCTCAGATGGCGGATAATCCTGAAATTCAATCGATACGAAAAGAATTGTTTAATGCTAATGAACAGTTGGCTAAATTACAATTTAAATTTACTGATGATTATCCGGAAGTTGTTAAGGTAAAAGAAAATATCAGTTATTTAGAAAAACAATTGGCGAAAACGGTAGCACAATCTATTTCCTCTGAAAACGTTACAATTAGTCCTGTACAAATGGATTTATTACAGAAGCGTGTTGTTGTTAAGAATAATGTAGAAGCAGCGAATGCAGCGCTTACAAAACTTGATGAGTTAAGTAAACAAAATCTTGAAAAGTCTAATCAATTCTCGCAAAAATCCGTTAAATTTCTAGAGCTACAACGTAATGCGAAAGTCTCTACAGATACTTATAATCTCTTAACTAAGAGCCTTGAAGAATTAAAAATTAAAGAAAACCTTGAGGCTATGGATATCCGTGTTCTTAATACACCAACATATCCGGTTAAACATTCCTGGCCACGCAAACTATACGTTATGCTTGTAGGCGGACTATTATATTTAGTAATTGCAGGTGGGTTTATTTACGTTCAATATACTAGACGTATGAGTGCAATGAAAGAATAGGTGGTCCTATGGTATTTTGGATTGGCCTTGCGATTTTTACATTGGTAGCCGTTATTGCTGAGCGGCTGGTACCGATTCAATATAAAAAAATCATTCCTTTAATTGTTCTTGTTGTACTGACCTTTTTAGGGATGTTTAGATATGAAATCGGCACGGACTATGACTGGTATATTGTCCTATTTAATCAAGTAACCCTTAACGATGAATATCCAGAGCCATCATTCTTGCTTATTGTTGAGGCCCTTCGCTATTTTCATATGTCATATCAGGCGATGTTTATCGTCTATGAATTATTGATTATGACATTTCTGTGGAAAGCCATTCGACGATATACCAAAGATACAGAGATTCAAATATTAATCTTAGCGATTTTTCTATGCTTACAATATTTCTTCTCTCTTAATGGTATACGCCAAGGGTTCAGTATGGTTCTGATATTTTGGGGCTACCAATATTGTTTGGAGCGAAAATTGCTGAAATATCTGCTGGTTGTATCTGTTGCAGTGTTATTTCACTATAGTGCCATTGTGGCGTTAGTACTGTATTGGATCCCTAAGAAAATATACTCCTGGAGTATCTATGTAGCTGCATTTGCACTTACATTTATCGTATTTAAGTTGAATATAGTACTGTCCGTTTTATCCGTTTTATTAGGGGTATTGAGTGTAGACGGCCGATATCTAAATTATGTTTCGGACGTAGATTCTGTCAGTATGACAGGATTATATATGATATATCAATTTATACTGTTTTCCATATCTCGTTTAGCCATCTTAAAGTTAAAGCCGGAATATAAAGGATTAATCAACATATGGTTTATCGGATTGTTAGGGCATTTTCTATTTTCCTTCTCATTGCCGATTACGAGATTAACGAAATATTTTGATTATTTTATTATTTTGATTATGCCGTATACTATACAATATTTAAACTCTATTCTTCAACTTCAGATCAAGGATAAGATTTATAACTTTAAATGGGGCTACATAGTATTGTTATTTTTTGTAGCTATGTTCTTACGCGGCATATCCAGTATTCCACACGATTACTTTACAAGTTGGCGAAACCCATATCCATCGAGTATGAATATAGAATATGATTTTAATTTTAAAATTTTCGAGTAGTTGTAGATAGGAGATTAAATATATGTCTCGAAGTTCTTCTACACAGCGAAAAGTAGGTACCTTATTATCTTATGCATTGCTGCTAGGGAATACGGTTATTAATTTAGCTTACGTTCCTATACTTCTGTCTTTCATCGGCGTTGCGGAGTTTGGTCTTTACAGGTTATTGGGGTCTGTTATTGCTTACTTTAATGTATTGGATTTCGGACTCTCTGCGACGATTACTCGTTTTTTAGTGAAATATAAAACACTGAAAGATCAGGTTAAAATAGATAAACTATTAACCATGTCGCTGCTGTTGTATGTGGGAATCGGTGTTATTTTGAGCCTTTGCGGACTCATTGTGTATTACTGCATTCCTTATATATTTAAGGACAGCTTAGCGCCTGAGATGATTGATAGTGCAAAGAAGATATTTCTCTTACTATTGTTAAATCTTTTAATGCTGTTTGCGTCGAAAGTCTTTGATGCGGTTATCATATCCGAAGAGCGGTTTATCTTTCATCGGTTAATCAGTTTGATACAGATTTTATTACAGCCCTTTGCTATTGTGGGTGTGCTAATCTTTTATCCTACAGCGTTAAGTGTAGTATTGGTACAAACTGTATTTAATTTGTTGCTGGTTCTCGTAAAGGTTATATATTGTAGGCGTGTATTGCAGGTTCGCTTTGTCTATCATGGCTGGGATTCAGAGATTCTCCTAGCTATGCGAAACCTTTCACTCAGTTTATTTGTAGTATCTGTAGTCGACCAAGTGTTCTGGCAAAGTAATCAGTTGCTGATCGGTATAAAAATCGGGGCGGAATCCGTTGCCATATATGCTATTGCAAGCCAGATTTATATTAACTATATGAATATTTCGCTAGCCGTATCCAGTACATTGTTGCCTAAGATTACGGCTATGGTGACGAATCGATGTAGTGATGAAGAATTCCAGCATTTATTTTTGAAAGTCGGTAGATTACAATTTTATTTATTGTCGCTGATTTTGAGCGGATTTATATTGTTCGGACATAGTTTTCTTCATTACTGGGTCGGTGATGGATTTGATTTAGTATATTGGATTACGCTGATTATTATCGTTCCTTTCACTATTGATCTCATTCAAAATGTGGGGCTTTCGATTATGCAGGCTCGTAATGTGTATCATGTGAGGGCCGTTATATACGTATTTGTCGGGATTCTTAATGTCGTATTGGCGTACTATTGGATTGATATGTATGGAATAGCGGGGGGGGCTGTTGCCACAGGTCTTTCCATGCTTTTAGGTAATGGTATTATTATGAATGTGTATTATCATCGGTATATGAACTTAAACATTGTTCATTTTTGGAAGCAAATTGCGCGCCTATCTGTAGTTATGATACTGTTAACAGTTCTAGGCCTGTATGTGATTCCTCATATCGATTTAAACAGTTCTATTTACATTTTTGTAATTAGCATGCTGTTATATTCTTTCATTTATTTTGGTGTTCAATGGATTAGTAATTTTAATTCTTATGAGAAAAATCTTTTTTATTCATTCTTTTTGAAAGTAGGATTAATAAAGAAGAGTTGCTAAGGAGATAAGCATGAGAAAACGTAAGTTGTTGATAGCTCTTGTAGGCGCATGTTTAGCATGTAATGTGGCTATGGCGGCTACTAATACAGATATGAATAACGGCAGTGGTAGCGGTGCCGGAGAATATATGGGACAGGTGTCTGTTCCATATATGCCGAATGTACAGGATGTTTCTGTTGTCGATAGTGGTGTAAAGGGTAGAGAAGTTGTCACTTTTAAAACAAATGCCGTTAAACATCCGACTAAAGAGCAGAAATTGAAGATGGTCTTGGAAAACGGTGAGTATATCGACCCGAAAGATAGTGTGTTCTCCATAGCACGTCCTGATATCGGAGAATATCGTCTGTCGAAGTATGACAAGATTAATTTACATGTTCTAGGTTACACTAGCAGTGAGTTAGGGTTTACTGACTCGACTACTGACAATACTAGTAATTCCGGTGTTACCTTAATGATTGGTCCGGATGGACGTATTAATACACCGTATACAGGGGTTGTAAAGCTTTCAGGATTAACATTGCAAGAAGCATCGGCGTTATTAAGCGAAAAATTCTCGCATTATATTCATAAACCGGATGTGACCGTCAATGTATCGGAATACGGTGGTCGACAGGTTTATGTAATGGGTGAAGTACCAAAACCTGGTATTTACAAATTGGGAGCCGATTACATGAATGTATTTGCGGCGATTTCAAGTGCACAAGGAACGGCGAGAAAGGCTAGACCTCGCCATATTCAGGTCGTTCGTGTCATTGATGATACCGTATATGTACGTGAAGTTGATTTGGAAAGCTTCATAAAGAAACAGGATATTAAACAAAATATTGCATTGCAGGATGGAGATATGATTTATGTTCCTAAATCGCATCGTCTCATTCCGAGCGATATTGCTCCGTTTGCATCCTTTGCATATATGATTCATAATGCAACTGATTGATAGATTATCTAAATATAAGGGGACGTGTACATGAATATTGCATTGATTATTGCTGGGGGCGTAGGTAATCGGTTCGGTGCAGACATTCCTAAACAGTTTGTAGAGGTTGAACATAAGCCAATCATGGCTTACACATTAGAAACATTTGAGCAAACCATGGAAATAGATTCGATTGTTGTGGTTTGTGTTGCCAGCTGGGAAAGCTATATAGAACGATTAAAAAATAAATTTGGCTTTAACAAAGTAGTATCGATTATAACGGGAGGCAACTCCCGCTTTGAGTCTATTAAAAAGGGACTTGATGAGGCCAATAAATTCACCGAGGCGGATGATGATATCATAATCATTCATGATGCAGTGCGCCCTTGTGTTACATCGGATCAAATTAACAGCAGTATTTTAGTGGCGCGTGAGCAAGGGGCTGCTTTAGCATTGGCACCTTGCTTTGATACCATGTTTGTCAGTGAAGACGGCAATATAATTGACGGTGTGTATCCAAGAGAAAAATTGTTCCGTGGACAAACGCCGGAATCAATCTGTATATCCTTAGCGAATGAAGTATATAATATCGCTATTGATGAAGGATATTGCATTGATTCTCCAACCCAGTTATTGTTGCATTATAACAAACCGGTAGGAAAATCTCTGGGATCTTCTAACAATTTAAAGATCACAACCCAAGAAGATATTATGTTATTTAAAACGATTTTGACTGATAGGAGATAAGTTATGAAAGCATTAGTCTTACATGCTGTAGGTGATTTGAGATATGATGATGTTCAATTACCTAAGCGTGAAAGCGATGAAGTGACTGTATCGATTAAAGCGGCCGGTATTTGTGGCAGTGATGTACCGCGTGTATTTAGTAAAGGAACATATCATTTTCCTACCGTTCCAGGCCATGAATTTTCTGGTATTATCGCTGATGCAGATAATCAACATATGATTGGAAAAAAGGTTGTTGTTTTTCCTTTGGTTCCATGCGGAATTTGTGAATTTTGCAAAGTTGGTAAATATGAATTATGCACTAATTATGATTATTATGGCTCTCGTCGTGACGGGGGATTTTCCGAACAACTAAATGTCAAAATCAGCAATCTGGTTTTTCTTCCGGATGATATGGATTTATCATTAGCGGCTTTGGCTGAACCGGCATCAGTTGCTTTGCATGCTATCAGACAGTGTGGTGTTCAAGGACTGAAGTCAATCGCTATATGGGGATTAGGGCCGATTGGATTGCTTTGTGCTATGTGGGCGAAGGCTTTTGGGGCACGTGTTATCGGGATTGCTCGAGATGATAAGAAAATTCAGTTTGCCCACGAGTTGGGCTTTTATGAGATTATTAATAGTGAGCATGAAGATGTTGTAGAATCTATCAAAGCTATGACGGATGGTACCGGCGTTGATTATTGTATTGAAGGTACGGGTGCATCGAAACCTCTTGGACAGGCTTTGATGGCTTGTAAGGCGGAAGGTGTCGTATTAACGATGGGAAATCCGCAAGGTGATATAGAACTTTCACAACAAGAATATTGGGCTATATTGCGCAAACAGCTACAGTTGCGAGGTACGTGGAATAGTAGCCACAATGATTATATAGACGATTGGAAAAGTGCTATTCAGGGGTTATATGATAATACAATTCAGGGAGTGCCGTTAATAACACATCGATATCAGTTTAGTGATTATCAAGTGGCGTTTGAAAAGATGCGACAAAGAACTGAGCATGTATGTAAGGTTATGTTTATTAATTAATAGAATTGGGAGAAGAATATGTTACCCGCAAAATTATCTGCATCGCTGATGTGTGCTAACTTGCTAGATATAGAAAAAGATATACGTGAATTAGAGCAGGCCGGAATTGAATATTTACATATGGATATTATGGACGGTGAATTCGTTCCTAATTTAATGTTAAATAACCTATTCTTAAAAGCTGTTCGTTCTATAACTAAGCTACCGTTTGATATTCATTTGATGATTACTAATCCAGAACGTAAACTAGATTGGTTTGATATTAGACCGGGCGATATCGTATCTATTCATTATGAATCCACATCTAATGTGTTGGGAAGTTTACAGTTAATAGAGGGAAAAGGGGCGTTGCCCTCTGTCGCATTAAGTCCCGCAACATCTATCGAGTCAATTCACTACGTTTTGGATAATATAAAAATGGTTAATATCATGGCTGTTAATCCTGGGTTTGCAGGTCGTAAAATGGTACCTATGACATTGCAGAAAATTCAAGACACTCGTAATATGTTAGATTCTTTAGGATATGGACATATTATGTTGGAGGTTGATGGCAACGTATCCTTGGAAAATGCATCTCATATGAGACATGCTGGTGCAGATGTATTCGTGGGCGGATCTTCAGGTCTCTTTTTATCAGACAAAAGCATACAGGTAAGCGCGAGAAAGTTGAAAGATGTAATTAATTGTTGAGGTAGTTAGGGAGTTACAGTTAAAGTGCTTCTAACATATTGAATTGATGGTAAAGCTTGTACGTTTGGTTTAATCAGTATTATTTGATGTAATTGTATTTTTATTATGTTATAATGGCACTACACTAAATATAGAATATATTAAATAGGAGATAGTTATGCTATTAGATTTTACCTTTGAGAATGTAAGATCCTTTAAAAATAGGGCTACTTTTTCAATGGATGTGGGAGATAGTATTTCTCGACTACAAAGAAAAAATACTCATCGACAGAAAGATACACATATATTAAAATCTGCTTATATTTTAGGTGGCAATGCTGCGGGTAAGTCTAATTTGCTTTATGCATTAGTAATGTTACGTGAAGTGGTTTTATTAGGTACTGCATCAGATTTAACACCTTTATTTACAGATACATATGCTTCTAATAAGGAGAACACTAAGTTTTGTATTCGCTTTTATAAAAATAATAAACTCTTTAAATATTCCATTGTTTATAATGCGGAATTTATAAGTGAAGAATCATTATATGTTAATGAACACATCGTGTTCAATCGGGAAAAATTAGAATTTACTGTTCCTCCTATATTAGAAATGTTAAAAAATTCAGTACGTAATAATCAGCCGCTTTTATATTTTGCACAAAATAATAATGTCTTAGAGGCGAAAGAAGCTTATGAGTGGTTTAGTCAAGATCTTGTGGCTCCCCGCTTATTAGGAAACTCAATATTGGATCAGCAGATTTTTAAGCCGTTATTAAGTAATAGTGAATTAAAAGAGAATACATTATTTTTCCTTAAAGCTGCTGACTTTAATATTACTGATATTAATGTATCTGAAATTATATATGATGAAAATACTGAATTTAAGAGGAAGCAGTTACAGGTAGATTTTGTTCATTTAGGTGAGGATGGAAATAAATTTATATTGAATTGGTCTGCTGAAAGTACTGGTACAAAAATTTTTATAATGCTTGCTATGTATATTTTGCAGTATAATTATAAAAATACTGTCTTTATAATTGATGAGTTTGATCGTTCCTTGCATCCTAAACTTGTTGAGGTATTAATAAGATTATTTAACGAATGGAATACAAAGAATCAATTTATTTTAACAACTCATAATAATGAGATTATAAATAATTCTTTGCGTAGCGATCAGATTTGGTTTGTTGATAAAAACTATCAAGGTGTATCAGATTTATATAGTGCATTTGATTTTGACTCTATACCTACAATGAATCAGTTAAAAAAGAATTATCAAAATGGGTTATATGGAGGTAATCAAATTATTAATGAGGATATGTTACTTGATATTTTGAGGAATCGACATGAGTAGGGTATCAGCAGGGCGAAGACAAAAGGTTAAACGGCTTATTGTTGTTGATGGTGAAACGGAGAAAATTTATTTAAATATCATAAAACAAAAAATTCGAGGGGCTTCAATAGATATAAAGAAGATTAATCCATGTGGAGCAGAGGCTATTACTGAAGGATTAACTAGTGGAAACGCTTATGGAATAGCTAGAAATATTCAATATGAACACTTTTATATATCTATTGATAAGGACGATTTAACAGTAGAACAATTTAATAAAATTTGTGATGATGAAAGAAATAATAATAATGTGACTTTAATATTTACTAATGAGGCTTTTGAAGTTTGGCTATTAGCACATATTCAGTTAATGAATTCTAGTATTATAAGTAGGACGAGATTAAATCATATGCTTGGAGCATTTTTAAACGAGGAATATGATAAAACGAATTCTAAACAAATTATGAAGATTATTGAATGTGCTAATGATTGTATTAATACACCAAAACAAAACACTTCAAGTATTAATACTATTTCATTTTCTGCACAATGTACTAACTTTGGAGTCTTACTGGATTTGTTACAAATATAATTTTAATGCTTGACGTATATAAGTTAAGGGGTACTGTGTGGAGGAGAAATGTAATGGAGGCTTTACGATATGAGTGTTTTATTAGAAATAGTTGGGAGAAATATTTACAGCGTAAAGTAAATAAAGGTGAAGATCCTGCCGGGTTAGGTTGTGCGGATACTTATAATTTATCATCTGAAGATTCATTATATGAAGTAATTAGTGCTTGTGCTTATACAATGCAAATGTATAAAAAATATATTATGAGATATAAAGCTGATAGTCTTAATGAGAATGAAGCTGATTATAGTCGGATGAATAATATAATACATAAGGTGATTAAAGGAGAAAATAAGGCACAAGTTTCTCTACATATTAGTGAATTTAATGAAATTATCAAAAAGTATAATATAGAATTATTAGAATAGGATATAGATACTTTGTATGCTAAATATAATTGTATTCTGTTTTTAGCAATAAAATACTACTAACTAAATATTATATGAGTAATATTAAAGAAGACTTGCAGACTAAATGCTTTAATATTTAACAAAGAGTCATCTTTTAGTAATACGAGTTATAGGATAGATTGTGTTATTTTTAATGCCGATGCAGCTAGTAAATAACTAGCTGCATCGGCATTTTATCTTTTTGAGTAAACTATAAAGGACAAACAAAACGTGTTGTAAAAAACTGGAAGCCCTTTCATTTACAAGGCTGAATAGGGTTTTATCTTTCTAGAAAGATGTTATTTTTAGAAGGAGTATTTTTATGAAACAAGTTAAATATTTTAATTGTGGTTTGAATTGTAGAAAACACGGTAGAACTAATGTGGGTTCCCAAAGGTGTATTTTCCATGCATTTCAACAAGTTAAGCGCTATACAACGACACGGCCCAAAAGTATTGCTGGAGATGAATTATATGGATTAGCAAAAGCATTATTAGTCATAAAAACACAGGATCAAGCCACATTTTGGGTTCAAAATGTAATGTCTTGGAAAATACGGCATAAAGTATTTTTAGCTGGAACAACAATAGATGAATATGGGACAATACGACTCAAGCATGAACGTCTAATAAAGGCAGAAAATTCTTTGGTTAAATTAATCAATAAAAATCTATTATTTACCTATTTAGACGAATCCTTAGAATTTGAATGTCCAGCTACAAATAATCGAATTGAAGGCGGAGTTAACGCACAATTACGCACTATGTTACGTAATCACCGTGGGATGTCCATTGAAAGACGAATAAAAGCGGTGTTCTGGTGGTGCTATGTGTACTCACCGAACCCGCTTTCATTTAAAGAAATACTTAAGGTTATGCCGACCAATAAAAGTATCTCTGACATATATAATACCATGATACTACAATCTAGGTTAGAAAGTTCAATTCCAACATGGGGTGATGCCATTGTTTGGAGTGATTTACATAATTATGATCAATCTTTTTTCAATTCATGGGATTAAATTCGCAACACGTTTTGTCCTATAACCCGTTATATAGATACCATGTATGGTATAGTATTACGTAAAAAAGAGCTATAATATTCAAAATTATAGCTCTTTTCGTTTTTCCCTAGATATGGTAAGTAGGGAAGGGCTTTTATTTACTTTCTTCATCATGATGCGGTCCCTTAGTACGTATTTCGACTGCCAGTTGCTCGCTAGGTATGGAGCTTTCTTCAGTTGCTGGATATGAAGTGTCTTCTAAGATAACCGTTTCTAATAATTTGTCAATTTCATCAGACTGGATGGATACTTCTTTGTTGTACCATTCGCCAAATTCGTGAATAACCTCTTCGTTGCGACGGAAATAGGTATATTGGTCGATTTTACGCGATTCTACAAGTTCAGCATTTTCTAAAATGCTCATAAATGTAGAAATAGAAGATTGAGATACACCGCAGCGCTTTTGGATGCTCTTAACGCTCACACTATGTGGAAAATCGATAAGAGTGTTAGAGTGTACTTGTACACCGAATTCTTTCTCTGGGTGTTTTAGCCACAATATAATATCTAACCGATGCGGATTTGATAATGCTTTCAAGATTTTTAACGGGTCCATAGGGCCTCCTCTTAATTAAAAAATAACGAGTTCCCAACCTTGACCGTGGACTTGCATTATGCGGTCGTATTATACGCGTCTTGCTCCGTATAGGGTTTTTGCTACTTTTATCATACGCTACTTTCACCGTGAAAGCTAGACTTACTTATAAATTTCACGAATTGATGAATTTTATTGCACTTATTTAGAACGGAAAGTATACATTAGTATTAATATATAATGAGTATATATACAACCTGTAGAGACTTTTATAATATATTTCTGAAAAATATAGAATATATTCATCTTTCTGTGATAATTTTTAAAGGTATTTTGGTTCTAAATAGAGAAATATATATACTATATGAACTTATGTAAGTCTAAGCTTTCATTTAAAGGAGCTGAGTATATGGCAATTGATCGCAATGAAACATTTGATGTTATCGTTGTTGGCGCAGGGCCAGCAGGTTCTGCGGCGGCATTACGCCTTGCGGAGCAGAGGGTAAAAGTTTTACTCATCGAACGCGGTACCGCACCAGGCGCTAAAAACATGATGGGGGGACGCATTTATACACATTCTTTGGAACGTCTTGTTCCGGACTTTAGAGACCGTGCGCCGTTGGAACGAAAGGTGACAAAAGAGCGTATTTCTATTGGTACAGGCAATGAAATGACCACTATCGAGTATAGTTACCAAGATGGTGAACCTAATGAAGAATCCTACGTAGTATTGCGTGCTAAATTTGATAAATGGTTAGCAGAAGAGGCGGAGAAAAAAGGGGCTCTCCTCGTGTCTAATGTACAGGTAACTGAGCTTATTACCGAAGGTGAAGGAAAACGTCGCCGTGTAATAGGGGTTCGCTGTCACGATGACGAAGTATATGCAAAACTAGTTATCATCGCAGAAGGTTCTAATACATTATTATTGGAAGAAGCTGGTCTTACAGGTCCTACAGATCCAAAAACAATGGCTGTAGGGGTGAAAGAAGTATATAAACTCAAAAAAGAGGATCTTGAAAATCGTCTCATGCTATCTGGCGATGAGGGGATGGCGTGGCTTACTTTGGGCGATATGACCGATGGCTTATTGGGCGGTGGCTTTATTTATACGAATAAAGACAGCCTTTCCGTAGGTATGGTTGTAGGCCTTGAAGATATCGGTAAAGCAAATAAATCGGTAGATGAAATGCTACTAGCTTTCACAAGCCATCCAAGAATTGCACCATTATTGAAAAATGGTCAATTGAAGGAGCATAGTGCGCATCTCGTGCCAGAAGGCGGCTTTAAAGCTCTGCCTACATTGGGCGGTAATGGGTATGTTATCGTTGGTGATGCGGCGCGTATGTGTATGAACTTGGGGTATACCATTCGTGGGATGGACCTTGCCATCGAATCTGGCATGTGTGCAGCCGATGCGGTTAACGTAGCATTGCGCGATGAAAACATGGAGCGCGTTGCTAAATTGTATGAACGTCAAATCAAGAATTCTTGGTTATATAAGGACATGAAGCTTTATAAAAATATGCCTGCCTTCCTCGCATCAAATCCTCGCATATTCAAAGAGTATCCAGCTCTTGTGAATCATGTGATGCGCGATGTATTCACTGTAAATGGTGATGGTGCAGTACCAATGATGAAAAAATTGATGGGTAGTGTAAGTGACGTTGGTTTAGTTACCTTGATTCGTGATGCTTGGAAAGGGGTGCGTTCCCTATGAAACTAGAAGAGCGCTTGGGCGCCAATAAATACTATGTAGATGAAACGTCTCCTCATATTATTGTGGATGGCGCTGGCTTTAGCTTGGAAGAGAAAATGAAACTCGTAAACGGCTGTCCTGCCGGTCTATATACATTACAAGAAAATGGTGATTTAGCCTTTGATTTCGCTGGGTGTCTTGAGTGCGGCACCTGCCGTGTTCTTTGTGGCGAAACAATCGTAAAAACTTGGAAATATCCGCGTAACGCTAAGGGCGTAGAATTTAGACAGGGGTGAGTGTATGGAGTTATTAGTATGTATCAAACAGGTTCCAGATACATCTGAGATTAAGCTGGATCCGGAAACGAATAATCTCATCCGCACAGGTCTGCCTAGTATTGTAAACCCTTACGATATGCATGCGTTAGAGGCAGCTCTTGCGGTAAAAGACCAATATGAAGGTAGTCGTGTAACCGTTGTCACTATGGGGCCTCCTCAAGCTGAGGCGGCACTTCGCGAGTGTTTATCCCTCGGTGCAGATGATGCGGTGCTTATTACAGACCGTGCTTTCGGCGGTGCTGATACATTGGCTACAAGCTATACGATTGCCTCTGCCATTCGTCATATTCAACGTACCATGAATCGCGAGTTCCAAATGATTTTCTGCGGCAAGCAGGCTATCGATGGGGATACGGCGCAAGTAGGTCCTCAAATTGCGGAGGAACTAGGCATGGCGCAAGCTACGTATGCTTGTGAGTTGACCGTAGATCAGGCGGCTCAAAAGGCGATTGTGAAACGAGAGCATGAAAATGGTTATGAAGTGATTGAGGCTCCATTACCATTATTGGTAACAGCTACGGCTGAACTCAATGAGCCTCGTCAACCAGGGCTTTGGAGCTCTATTTACGCGAAACGTTATGAAATTTCCCATATTACATTGCGTGATATGCCTAATATTGATGAAAGCCGTATTGGTCTCAATGGCTCTCCTACGCGCGTTCGTAAGGTATATCAACCACCGCTTCGGGGCAAGGTAGAAATGCTTTCATCCGTGGAAGAAGGGGCTAAAAAGGTTCTTGAATTGGCCTATAATATCAAGCCAGAAAAGTTTTCTCATCTATTGGTGCCTAGCGAAGAACCTGTGGATGAGCCTGTAGATAACAACGATGAGGGCGTGGATGTAAAAGATCCTGTGCAGCGGGCTGCCACTGTTGAAAGTGTATCCTCTAGTGAGTTTAAGGCTTTAGCGGCCGTTAAAGGTGGAGAAGGTTCCAAAGGAGGTGATCGATAATGGGAGTGACAAATTTTGATGAATATAGAGATGTCTTTGTCGTAGCCGATACCATCGATGACGTAGTGCATCCGGTTACGTACGAACTTATCGGTCAAGCTCGTCGAATCGCTAAGGAATTGGGCCAACTCGTTCAAGTTATGCTTCTTGGTGAGAATGTTCAATCCGAGGCGGAGGAACTTGTGGCACATGGTGCCGATATTGTTCACGTTTTTGAAAGCCCTCTTTTAAAATACTATACAACAGACGGCTATACAAAGGTTTTGACAGATTTCTTTGAAGACCATAAGCCTAATATCCTTTTGATTGGCGCTACGAATAATGGCCGTGACTTGGCACCTCGCATGTCAGGTCGCATGAAAAATGGTGTCGTAGCTGACTGTACCATTTTGACGGTAGATACTACAGAAGGCCTTGTAGAATGGACGCGTCCTGCCTTGGGTGGCAATATTTTAGCTGAAATTATTTCTCCAAATCATCGTCCACAAATGGGCTCTGTCCGTCCTAATGTATTTAAAAAGCCGGACCGCATTGCAGATAGCTGGGGCCGTATTCAAATTGAACAATTTGACCTTAAACCTGAAGATATTCGCATGAAGCGCCTTGACTTCATTCCGTTCAGCAAAGATGGTTACAACATCCAAGAAGCAGATATCATCGTAGCCGGCGGCCGCGGTATGGGTTCTAAGGAGAACTTCGATAAGCTCTACGAACTTGCCGATGCTATCGGCGGTGTTGTAGGTGCTACACGTCCCCTTGTAGAAAAGGGCTGGATAGAATTGCCATACCAAGTAGGCCAAACAGGTAAAACTGTAAGCCCTAAACTATACTTGGCATTCGGTATCTCTGGTGCTATTCAACACGTGAGCGGTATCTCTGGTGCTGACACAATCGTGGCTATCAATAACGATCCAAATGCAGAAATCTTCCAACACGCTAACTATGGGATCGTGGGGGATTGCATGGAAGTGTTAAATGATATGTTGGCGCATTTGAAATAAAAGACGTAGTATTTGAGCTCTACTTATCAGACTAAATAAGACATAGGGATACCTATCCTCAGCCTTCATGGGTACGCGTAGCGCCCAAGGCGGCTTCGAATAGGTATCCCTATTTGGCTTACTGCTGCTGTAGAGCTCAAATATTAGTGTATTATAAACAAATGCTCCAACATATTATTTATACAAAGGGAAAGTCGCTTCCAGAACGGTAATCCTTTTTCATTTCTATGCGTTTTGCCTTCAAATGCGTCAATATGTCATTTTAGAGAGAAGGGAAAAGCGCCCAAGGCGGCTTTGAATAGGTATCCCTATTTGGTTTATTGTTGCTGTAGAGCTCAAATGTTCAAGTATTATAAACCACTGCGCCGACATATTATTTATACAGAGGAAAAGTCGGTTTAAGAAAGGGTATCCTCTTTTTATTATCATATTCCTAAATCCATATGCCACTTTATGTGTTCTTTTAATACTATATGCGCCAATGTATCATTTTTATTAGTATAGGAGAATGGACTAGAGTCCATTACATATTAAAGTGGTATAATTAGGCTATAGATATAGTTCGGATTGATAAGGAGGTATTTATGGCTCGTAATGTTTTTGTTACTGGTGCAACGTCTGGTATTGGTCTTTGTATTGCCGAGGCATATGCAAAGTATGGCGATAATGTTTTGATTTCCGGTCGTCGCACTGAGGTGTTGGCTGAGGTACAGGCTCGTTTGTCTAAGGAATATGGCGTGCGCGTTGAGACTTTGGTTCTTGATGTGCGTAGTCGTGAGGATGTTGAAAGCAAGGTTCCAGCAGCAATTGAAGCGTTTGGTGGCGTTGATGTCCTCGTAAATAACGCAGGTCTTGCGCAAGGTTTGGATCCTTTCCAAGATAGTGCTGTCGATGATGCGGTGACTATGATTGATACAAATGTGAAAGGTCTTTTATATGTAACAAAGGCTGTACTACCTTATATGATTGATAAAAACGCAGGCCATATTGTGAATATGGGCTCTACTGCTGGTATATACGCATATCCAGGTGGCGCTGTTTACTGTGCTACAAAGGCGGCCGTTAAGACGTTGAGCGATGGTATTCGCATGGATACGATTGCTACGGATATTAAGGTCACAACCATTCAACCGGGCATCGTAGAGACTCCATTTAGTGAAGTCCGCTTTCACGGTGATGCTGAAAGAGCTAAAGCTGTCTATGCCGGCATCGATGCGATCCAACCTGAGGATGTGGCGGATGTTGTACTATACGTAACAAACCAACCTAAACGCTTGCAAATTTCTGATGTCACAATCATGGCTAACCAACAAGCAGCTGGGTTTATGGTGCATAAGAAATAGTTATTTGAAATTTTATTTCATTTAGTATATAATCGATAGGAAAGTTTTGATAAATATAATTTTACGAAACTTATTTTCGGAGATTGTTGTTATGACAACAAAGATAAAGATATTACTAGTAGCTTCTTTAGTATGTGCATCTATTGGTTTATATAACATTGTTAGTGCCGAAGCGCCGGCTAATAAAGGTGAGTCTATGCCTGTGATTGGTGGCATATCAGTTGAAGCGGCAGAACCAAATGTTATTATGCCGAGTCCGGTACATGTGTTCACCACAGTTCAACAAGCAGCGGAGTATATGAATATAACACCACAGATGCCAAAGTTGTTACCTGTAGGCTTTAATATTCAATCTGTCATAACCTTAGAAAAAGATATATTACAAGTTGTTTATGTCTATGGACCTGGTGCGGAGCCATATTACAACAAAGCTAGCGGTGCACTTATTATATATCGAACATCTAAGTTAACTGGTGATATTAGCGGTGACCACAAGATTCATAAGGTTATAGAAACTGAAAGTGTAGATGGTACAAAGGTTACTTTCAAAGGTGATAAAAACAAGGTCTATCTTGTATCGTGGATGAAAGATGGGCAGAATCACTCTTTAGAGTTTCAGCATCCCATTATGCGAGATATGGCGAAGGCTATAATTCGTAATATTGTTGAGGAAAAATCACATACAAAATAAATGTGTTTTTAATAATTTTCGTGTTGAGCGAAGGGAGATTATACCCATGGTTAAAAAATTGGTCTTGATGGCAGTTGCTTGTGTATGTGTAGCTTCTTATACTGTTGCTGGTGCTCAAGGTACTCTTGATGTAAAGCCAGATCAACCTAAATCTGTGGTAGCTCAACAAGAAGCGCCAATGGTTGGTATGCCAAGCCCGTTTCATGAGTTTGCTACTGTAGATGAAGCGGCTAAATATATGAACATTACACCTCAAATGCCTAAGGTATTACCTGTAGGTTACAACATTGAGTCTGTAAGTACTATCGAAAAAGATATATTGCAAGTAGTTTATGTTTACCAAGCTGGTGAAGACGCTACTCGTAATCAAGCTGCAGGCAAACGCATCGTCCATCGCATAGCCAATGAAATAAAAGAAGATATCAGCGGCGATTATAACGATTTTCGTGTAACAGCTAATGAAAAAGTAAACGGCACAAAGGTTGTTTTCAAAGGCGGTAATAAAATGGTATATCTCATAGGTTGGACAAAAGACGGACAAACTCATGGGATGTACTTCGAACGCCCTGTAACTCGTGACATGGCTAAAGCAATCGTTGCTAATACGGTAGCCCCAAAACAACATACAAAATAATATAAAAGTCAAGGCCTAATGGGATAGGCATGCGAGCTGTAGTGAAGCACTCGCATGGACACTGTAAGGGTTTTATATAGAACGGCTCCTCGTATGAGGGGCCGTTTTAGTATATATGCTAAAATTTCATAATGAGAATCATTCTAATATACATATAGGGGTATATCTAAAAATTTGAATAACTGTTAAAATAAAATATAACTGTTTTGTGATAAAGAAGGCAGGTGATGTATTGTATCGATTAATACTACAGCGTTTGGCAAGTATTGTAGGTATTTTATTGGTTGTTACCATCGGTACATTTGTATTGATAAAATTATCTCCTATTGATCCCGTGTCGATGAAGTTTAATCTTCTAGGAGCTACACCAGATCCAGTTGTAGTTGCACAGACACGAGAGCAGTTGGGGCTCAATGACCCTTGGTGGCAGCAATACCTACGTTGGTTAGGTCAAATTATACAAGGGGACTTTGGTGAGTCCATTCTGTACGCTTTACCAGTGGCGACCATTCTTGGCGGTGCCTTGCCAAATACCTTGGGGCTAGTATCCTTAGCTCTTGTTATGGGGATAGTGGCGACCATACCGCTCGGTATGTTATCTGCAAAGTATCAAGACTCATGGATTGATCATGGGGTTCGTCTCGTTACATTCCTAGCATTAGCAATCCCTGGGTTCTGGGTCGGTTTATTATTACTGTACTTATTCGGTGTTAAATTACAGCTAGTGTCGGTAACGAATACCAATGGCTTTTCTGCCTATGTTCTGCCCGCAGTAACCCTTGCTTTATGGATATGTGGTCTCTACATTCGTCGATTGCGCAATGCTATTTTAGAAGTGTCGCGACAGCCCTTTGTACAGGGGGCGCGAGCATTGGGCTTGCCAGAATGGATGGTCTACACCCGTTATATATTCCCTCATGTGGGTCTTATATTGCTGCCTATGATGGGAGTAACTATGGGCGCTATGCTAGGTGGCTCTGCCGTTATTGAAACGGTATTCTCCATAAAAGGTATTGGTTATATGATGGTGCAGGGCATTATGGCTCGCGATTATGTATTGATGCAAGGTTATATCATCTGGATTACCTTGGTGTTCATCGTGATTAATATCATCATTGATATATTGAGTGTTTGGCTGAATCCGAAGCGAAGAGCCGCCATAAAAGGAGGCTCCTATGAATAGACAAAAGCCCTATACCTTATACGCTATGTTGGTATTAGCAGCTCTGTGGATCGTATTTTTCTTATGCGCTCCCTATATAGCACCCTTTGATCCTGAAACAACGAGTATCGCGGACCGCTTACAAGACATTAGTAGTACCCATCTATTAGGTACTGACCAACTCGGTCGTGATGTGTGGTCTCGTATTCTGTACGGTGGTAAAGCCTCTTTAGGGATTGCTTTCACCATCATTGGTATTAGTGGGGCCATTGGCATCGCTATTGGTGGATTAGCAGGGTTCTCTACACCTCGCGTTGACCGTTGGTTATCTCGTTTAATCGATTTAGTACTTGGCTTCCCGAATATGGTTATAGCTATTGCTTTCATCGGTATCATGGGTCCTAGCATAACGAATGTAATCATTTCCTTATGTATTACGAAATGGGCGGAATATGCCCGTATCACGAGGGGCCTCGTACAGATTGAACGCCACGCGGAGTACATTACCTTTGCTCGCATGTCGGGCGCTTCAAATCTACGAATTTTGTGGCGCTATATTCTGCCGAATGTATTGCCACCGTTGGTGATTGTTATTATTCAACATCTAGGGGACGCCATTATTTTGGTAGCCAGTTTTTCGCTCATCGGCATCGGTGTACAACCGCCGGATCCGGAGTGGGGCGCTATCTTGTTGAGCTCCCGAGATTTTCTACAAACGGCGCCGTGGCTGCTAATTTACCCGGGGCTCGCTATTTTTATTACTGTTGTTTTATTTAACTATATTGGCGATGCGTTGCGCGATGCCCTCGATGTATCTCGTTAACCGTGCTGTGTTTAGATTTTTTATGGTGAAAGCCTCAACGAGGCGATATATTTTAAAGGAGATATTATGAAACGTTGGTTGTTAGCATGTTTGTCCATGCTATGCATGGTAGCTCTCTTGGTCGGCTGTGGTAATGATACTGCTAAAGACAGCAAACAAGGGAAGCATATGAATGTTGGTTTGTATTGGTTTGGTGAAACATTAGATCCAACTCACGAATGGGATGCGTGGACATTGACTCGTATCGGTGCAGGTGAAAACTTAGCCGTTGTAACACCGGATATGAAATTTGCCCCACAATTGGCAGATTCTTGGGAAAATGTGGACCCTACAACATGGAAATTCCACATCCGTGAAAATGTAAAGTTCCATAATGGTACGCCTATGACGCCTCAAAAGGTTAAAGAGTCTATCGAGTACACGATGAAACAAAGTGCTCGTTCCGCGAAAGCTGTTAAAATCGAGTCCATCACAGTAGATGGTCAAAACTTGATCATTAAAACTACAGAGCCTAATGGTTCCTTGTTATCTAGCTTGACTGAACCTGCTTTCGTTATCATGGATACTGCAGATCTTAAAGACGTAGCATCTAAACCAGTTCTTACAGGCCCTTATAAAATCACTGCTTTCAAAAAAGGTGAAACAATTGAACTTGCAGCCTTCGCAGATTACTGGGGCGGCAAACCAGGTCTTGATTCTGTAACTGTAAAAGATATCGAAGACAACAATAAACGCGCTATGGCGTTGCAATCTAAAGACGTAGACGTAATTCAAAAAGTGGACTCTGCTAACCGCAGCTTGTTCAAAGACGGTTTCAATATTCAAGATGTTGCTGGCGTTCGTGTGTTTATGTTGAAAGCAAATCACACAGAAGCATCTCCATTGCATGATAAAGCTGTACGTTCCGCTATTGCTCATATCATTAACTATGATTCCATGGCTAAAATCATCGGCAATGGCTCTACACCAGGGGCGGCACCATTCCCTCCATCTGCCAATTTAGGTTATGATGCGATTGCTAATAAACCGATGACAGATGTGGCGAAAGCTGAGCAAATCTTGACTCAAGCTGGTTACGCTAAGAATGCAAACGGCATGTATGCAAAAGATGGCAAAGAATTAGCGATTACTATTGCTATTTGGGGTAAAGACACAAGCTTATACGAAGAAATTCAACAAGAATTGAAAAAAGCAGGTATTGCTGTAACTCTTAAGAAATTACAAAGCCCTGATGAAGTAGATACACTTGGTACAGATGGTTTCGATTTAGTAGAACGCAATGTAGTGACTATGCCTACAAACGATCCTTACTGGTTCCTCAGCTTATTCTACAAAACTGGTGCGAAAGCAAACGTTGGTGGCTACTCTAACCCTCAAGTAGATGCGTTAATCGACCAATTGTCAGTAACATTTGATCAAAATGAACGCTCTAATATTGCAAAACAAGCGCAACAAATCTTAGTTGATGACGTAGCAGATATCTATTTGTTGTATCCAAGTGCAACAGTTGTATCCACTACAAAAGTTAAAAATGTACCGGTACATCCAATCGATTACTACTTATTAACAAAGGATTCTACTATTGAATAAATCTGATTGTATCGTATTTGATAAGGTTACAATTTCATATGGTACGGAGCAAGCGGTACGCGATGTATCCTTCTCCGTGCCCAATGGTGAGGTCTTTGCTATCGTTGGTGAAAGCGGCTCTGGTAAATCTACGTTAGTTCGTGCCGCCTTTGGTATGTTGAAACAAGCTAGCATTAGTGGTCAAATTTTGCTAAACGGCACCGATATTTCTACATTAAGTGATAGCGATTGGCGACAATTGCGGGGCACAAAGATTTCCATGATCTTTCAAAATCCCAGCGCCTATCTAAACCCAAATCGAACCGTAGAAAATCACTTTAAAGATTTATTCCGTGCCCATGGTGAAAGCTATGATGTAAGCCGCGTTATAGATATGCTTAATCTTGTTCACTTAACTGACGGAGAGCGTATCTTGCAGTCCTATCCGTTTCAATTGAGCGGTGGCATGCAACAACGGTTAGCAATAGCCTTGAGTCTCATCTTGAAGCCTGGTATCGTATTTGCTGACGAACCGACTAGTGCCCTAGATATGCTCGTGCAAGCCTCTGTATTGGACCTTATGAAAGAGGTAACGCAGGCTCTTGGAGCAACGGTGATTATTGTAACCCATAATATCAAGGCGGCTGCTCGCATTGCCAATAGCATTGGGGTTATGAATAAGGGGCAACTCGTTGAAGTGGGATCCGCCACAGAGGTTATGGCCCATCCAAAGGATGAGTATACTCGTATTTTGTTAGATTCCGTAATGAAAGTGGTGTAGTATGATTCAAGTTGAGCATTTATGTAAACAATATACAAACCACCATCATACGGTTCGTGCCGTTGATAACGTATCCTTTTCCGTGACTCCCAATGAACGCGTAGGTATTGCTGGTGGTAGTGGTTCCGGTAAAAGTACTCTGCTTAGACTGATTGCTTTATTGGAAAAGCCTACCTCTGGCACCTTACGACTCTTTGGTGAGGAAATACATTCTATTCAAAATTATAGAGACATATATCGTTCTATGCAGATGATGTTCCAAAATCCCTTGGCGGTGATTCCACCGAGGATGAACTTGGAAGCATTTCTCTTAGAGCCGTATATCAACTATGGTCTCATGGATATAGCGGCAGCAAAGGACGATATCCGTAAGTGGATTCAACATGTAGACCTACCTGAAACGATCGTTAACAAATACCCGCATGAGGTCAGCGGCGGTCAATTGCAACGCGTTGTATTAGCACGAATAATGTTGATGAATCCAAAACTAGTACTCTTTGACGAACCTACATCAGCCCTTGATGCGGTGAATCAAAAGCTGGTGCTAGACCTATTACAAAAACTCCATACGGAACAACCCTTCGGCTACATATTCGTCAGCCATGATATCGGACTATTACAAGCTGTAACAGACCGAATCATCGTCATGAAAGACGGACAAATCGTAGAAACCATCGAATCAAAACGACTTAAAGAAGCGGTACATCCATATACACAAGCACTTGTGAAAGCGAGTGTGTAAAAAGAAAGCCCCTCTATAATGGATTGAGATAAAAGTTATTTTAACTTTAAATCAAAATACATTTTGAGGGGTTGTTTTATATTATAGAGGTCTTTGTTGATGGTTATTATAAATAAATAAATATATTAATTTTGATATAATAATATTGTCTATGTAATTATTTAATATATTAATATGATTAACTAATACTATTATTGGGTGGTGGTTATATGTTATATGATGAAAAAGACTTACGTGTATTTGATAATTCAGACTCTCGAAACTATTTTAAAGAAATATTGCAATCGTATTATAGTCAGAATTATCGAGCGACGATAGTTTTATTATATTCATTTGTGATTTATGATTTATTTATTAAGTTACAAACTATGGCGGATGAAGGTGATAGTAAAGCAAGGCAACAATTAGAAAAAGTTAATGGTATGATAAGTTCAGATGAAAAATATTCAAAAGTAGAGCGTGAAATTATTGATTTTTTTAAAGATAATTGTTCTTTGTATTTTGAAAGGTTCATAGAGGATATTGAATATCTTAGAAATTGCCGGAATAAATGTGCTCATTTGAAAGTGAATGATAATTCTCTATATGTTCCTAATGATTATCATGCTAAAATGATGATTTGCTCTATGTATGATCATGTTCTTTCTGTGAAAGCTCCATTTATTATGGATTTATTTGAGATTGCAAAACATGATGTTGAAAAGTTTACTGAGCAGATAATATTTGATCCAGATGGATTGGATGAATCAATAAGAAAAAAAATTACAGATAAATATTTAAAGAGAATGACTAATATTTCATTAAAAAAATCATATAAAACATTTCTTAAATTTCTATATAATACAGACGATGAGGAGTGTATTAGAAATATACTTGGAGTATATGCCTTCTTATTTTCTATGACCTCTTATTTGATAGAAGAAGGTCGAATAGATCTACTCCGAGAGCAGGCAATATTGGATGAATTCTCTAAAATCAGTGTTGATGAATTAAAAAACAATTCTGTTCGTGCTGAAATTTTAGTTTCTATGGTATTAAAATATTCTATTATAATGGAAATTATTAGAGAAAATGAGGAAGTATTCGAATATTTAAAAGCACGTATATTAATCCCAACAGGCTTAGTAGCATATCGTGCTTTTTATCCTCATGACCCAAGGTCTGAGTACGGATTTTTCAAAGATACTTCATCTCTTCATAAAAATAAATATATTAAGGAAATTTTTGAATCAGTTAAACTTTGTGAAGATTTTAATTTGGTAGAATTTGCTAAGATTATGGTTAACGCTGTTCCAACATATTTGGGATATGATGACGCGGATTGTTATATGTCTTTTTTAAAAATTCATGTAGCGGAATTTAATGCTTTAGATCTTCAAGAAATTATGGATATATATTATAAAAATGACCAATGTTATAATCGTGGTAGACATACGGCTGATATGGAAATAATTGAACCTTATCTTGCTGAAGATAAAATACCATTCTAACTATCTAAATAATATGTAAATGTCAATATAAGAATGTACAATTTTGACGATGTACAATGTACAGTTATTCCTTCTGCTGCATATGGTTTCGTAACCGGTATGAATCTCCAGTTATGCTAATCACATGTGCATGGTGAAGTAATCGATCAACAATAGCATTAGCTACTCGCTCATCATGTAATATGGTAGCCCACTCATCAAAATTAATGTTAGAGGTTACGATGGTACTTTTCTGTTCATACCGTCTATCAATAATTTGAAATAGCAAATTAGCATCTCCTGGCTGCAATGGCAAATAACCAATTTCATCAATAATGAGTAATTGGTAGCGTGTGTAATGCTTGAGCCGAGTTTCTAATTTTCCTTCATCCTTTGCTCTTTTAAGATTTTGGATTAAATCATGGCATTTAATAAAATAAGTACTTCGTCTGTTACGAGAGCTTTCAATCCCTAGTGAGGTAGCTAAATGTGTTTTCCCAACACCACTAGATCCAAGAAATACAATGTTTTCAGCTCGTTCCATAAAACCCAATGACGCTAAATTCTTAATTTGCACTTCGTTAATTTGTGGTTGAAATGAAAATTCAAAATCAGCTAGTGTTTTCAAATGAGGAAAATTACTAATTTTTACCATATGGTTAATGACGTTTTGTCGTTTAATATCGACCTCGTAATCACTAAGCTTCAGTAACCACTCAATATGAGATAAGTTCTGTTTATTAGCTAATTCAATTGTTTCATCGAGGTGTAGTATACATTGTTTTAGTTTTAGATACGCTAAATTGTCTTGTAATCGTTGGTAATTAGTCTGTAGTGTCATAGATAGCTCCTATCTTTTCCAAATTAGATTTTGCTTTAGCTTTTACATCTTCAGAATTTAGATAAGGAATTGTTTTCTGCAATTGTGCCTCGTAATGAGACGGCAAATAGTTAACCTTCTTACCACTTAATAGGTGCTGTGCAATCAATTCTGTGCTATCATATATGTATAGCATCTTATCTATGGTCTTTAAGGTCATAGATTTGGCCACATATCCTGGTGGTACAGAATAGTGGCTACCACGAAAGCTAATGAGGTTACTCGTTGAAACCTTAGCTTTTGGGTGTTCTATGCGATAGGAATCTCTTATCACTTTTGTTGGAAGTGGGGTAAGAGATTCCTTTTCTTTTGCAAGCAGTACAGACGGTATTTGTCTTGTGGCTTGAGAAATTGCTAGATTGCTACGTAAAATAATTTTTTGAATCTGTTCTTCCACTTCCTGTATTGTCAATTTCCCTTGGTAAGCATGAATTTCATCTAGAATTTTCATTTGGCTTTCTACTTTACCTTTCGTTTGTGGACGGCGCGCAATACAAGGTTTAAATGTAAAGCTAAAGTCACTTGAAAATTGTTCTGCTTTGGTATGAAGCTGTCCTTTAACTCCAGCTAGCCTCGGTTGTGCCATCACAGTCTTCATATTATCTGTTACTAGTACATGAGGAACACCTTGTAATTGCTCAAAGAATTCTACCAATGTATCTTGTAGTGTTTCAGTAGTTCTATCGAACGTGACCTTTGCTAATTTGTATCGAGAATAGCCTAATGTCATCAGCAATATATTAAAAGTTATGTATGTTCCATCAGGCAATAGGAATTTAATATTCTCTTTCCAATCCACTTGAGCCTGTTCAGCTGGTGCGGTTTCAAAGCGAATCGTATGTTGCGTACTAGGCGATGTTTGTTTTCTATCAAAATAGGATTGAAATACTGGTACCTTTGAAATATAACCACGAAATGTAGAGTAAGTAGCTGTGAGTCCATGGTTGTCTACCAAATATTGCCATAGAACACGCTTGTAATATTAGGTTTCAAATTGCAAGCATCCAGAGTGTCTCTTAATATTGGTAAGTCTAATAATGATGTTATAGTAAATGAACTGTTAATACCGTATACGTATTGCATGTTGTTATCACCTCAACTATAGTATCGGTGATACAATCAAAATTGTACATTCTTATATCATCATTTTTGTACATTCTTAGAGTATCATTTACAAGCAAAGAATCTTTCGACTATTTACTCCTTTTATTTGGATATATTAATAAGTGTGTTTTGGAAAAAGTTTAGTGTTGTATAGGATTTAATTTCTTTTAGTATAGATACTTTCATAATTGCTATGAATATCAACTTATTCTAAGTTTTATGATGAAAAAAGTGAACAATTTTCAATATTAATAACTGCTTCTTATATAATCCTTATTATTAGTG
Organism: Veillonella parvula; assembly: GCF_047241225.1. GTDB lineage: Bacteria > Bacillota > Negativicutes > Veillonellales > Veillonellaceae > Veillonella > Veillonella parvula_O. The sequence continues at coordinate 60,395 of NZ_JBKTIE010000003.1, forward strand.
GCTCTATAATAAATATCTATGCATGAACTGTAAAAACGGAATTTTTTATTCTGTTTTTACAGTTCTTCTTTTTTGTTTGTCAAGTTTGTGATACACTATTGACAAGAAAAGGAGAATCAACTATGAATACGCCTATTGTTCGTTTAGAAGAGATTACAATTAAAAATCTAAAGAATGTTGAATATGGTCATATTAAATTGAACGTAGATAAGAAATGTTCTTCATCAAACTTATTAGGTTTATACGGGCAAAATGGCTCAGGAAAAACGGTTTTAATTAATGCGATTGATATATTAAAACAGTTATTGATGGGGCAGAGACTACCAGATCATTTAGTTGATTATATTAATATCAATAGTGATTTGGCAGAACTCTCTTTTGAATTTTCTTTACAAATTGATGATGATAATATACATGTATATTACGATGTAGAATTAGCTAGAAATAAGGTTACTAGTGATAGTAATACAGACAATATAGATTCTATAAAAACTATACCTATTGTAAAAAAAGAAGTATTACAGTATAGAATGGAAAACCGTACTACATCGATTAGGAAGAATATAATTGCTAATACAGATACTACAGAAGTGTTTGTACCTAAAAGCAAATTTGAAATTTTATTTGGTAAACACTATGATGATATGACTGATTTTCTTGTAGATAAACGTCTTTGCCAAGCTACATCCAGATCTTTTTTATTTTCTTCACTATTTTTGAAACGTCTTAATTCTAGACAAGAATTTATTGAAAATACTAGTGAGTATAATTATATTTTTATGATTATACATATGTTAGTAAAATATGGTAATCATGATTTATTTGTCGTATTAACCTCTCATAGTGGTTTACACAGTCTTAATGTATTACCGTTAGAAATAAATGTACAACAAGATGATATGGGACGAATCGGTACAATTACATTACCTTTAGATAAACCAGTTACTTTACCTATACCTATTGTTGATGAAATTCATAATATTATCAGCATGATGAATTTAGTTTTATCTGAAATTATTCCAGGCTTACGGATTTCAGCATCTGATTTAGGCGTTGAATTATTAGAAAATGGTGAAAACGGTAAACGTTTAATGCTGGTTTCTAATAAAAATGATAAAAGTATACCTTTAAAATATGAGTCAGAAGGTATACGCAAAATTATATCTATTTTGAGTTTATTAATTGCTGTATATAATCGTCCATCTGTTACTATTGCAGTTGATGAATTGGATGCTGGTATTTTTGAGTATTTACTAGGGGAGTTACTTCGAATTATAGCTGAAAAAGGTAAAGGTCAATTGATTTTTACTTCACATAATTTGCGTCCTTTAGAGACATTGGATAAAGGATGCATAGCTTTTACCACAACAAATCCTAATAATCGTTATATTCGTCCTAAAAATGTGAAGTCATCTAATAATTTAAGAGATTTTTATTATCGGGATATTACATTAGGTGAGCAAGCAGAAGAAGTCTATAAACCAACACAAAATGCTGAAATTTCATATGCTTTCAAGAAAGCTGGTGTATATAAGTGGCACGAAAAAAAATAGTGCTAGTAATCGTGGAAGGTCCATCAGACGCTTCTGCATTAGAACGGTATTTTGTTAAATATTTTGATAGTGATCGTATTGTAACAAAGATAATACATGGTGATATTACTACTGATAAAAATATTGATCAATCAAAAATAAAAGCACATTTGGGAAACAAGGTTAAATCATGGATTACAAAAGATAAATTTAAGAAGTCAGACATAGATAGGATTGTTCATATTGTTGATATGGATGGTGCTTATATAGATGATAAACTCATCCGATTTGATGAATCATGTAAAGATCCATTTTATTCACCTATATCTATAAAAACCTCAAATGTAGAGAATATTCGTCTTAGAAATGTCCAAAAGAGAGAAAATGTAGATACATTGAGTACTAATACAAGTGGTATTTACAATGGTATTCCTTATAAGGTATATTATATGTCTTGTAATTTAGATCATGTATTATATAATCTTCAAAATGCTAGTGATAAAGAAAAGGAAGATTATGCATTAGAGTTTTCAGAGAAATATATAGATAATATTGATGATTTTATATCATTTCTTTGTAATTCTGATTTTTCTTGTTGTGACTCTTATGAAGATTCTTGGAAATTCATTAAGGGTGGTAAGCACTCATTAGAACGTTATAGTAATTTAGGACTTTGTTTTTTACCCTCTAATTAGTGGTGCTTTGGTATAAATACAAATAATAGTCTATATGCGGATATCAGCACGGGTCTATCTGGCACATACAAGCAAAGCTGGGCGATTAATGCAGGGTATACGCATTGATTCTAAGCCATTAGATGAGCAAAATTGATACATGTTTTCATTGAAAAATCTAATAAAGTTTATATTCAGTTTATTGCTCCTCAATATATCGATTTTGTATAATGAATATATAAATGAAATTATCGTGAAAACAAGTTAGAGAGATTTCATATTATGAGATAGGTATGTTCTTTACAACTAGGTGAGTCTGAGGCTGCTATTGGTGCAGATTCTATGACGCCACAAGGGATTTTCTTTACCATTGTTAATTTCCTTGGCGAACTTATTCATAAGGCAAAATCCTTTGGTCGTGCATTGGCTATGAAATTAGATGATACAGCATCTCGTATATACGTAAAAGACTTGCTACAAACATGCGATACATACCGTATATTTGCTGGTCAATTAGTGTACTAATGTATTGCAACATAAACATAATATTGATAGACCCCCAAAAGAATGAGGCATCGACTATAATCGGTGTCTCATTTTTATCGTCTAGTTGCCAACCCATTTTCAGATGAGATATTAATAGGTCGAGGTATTACCTCTAGAATTAATATATTCCCTCGTGCTATATTACATATGAGTAGTATTTTTACGTTCATATGTATAAGGAGATACTCTATGTTTAACTTTTATAGTGAGTTATTATTACGTTTACAGAAACAATTTGTATCCGAACATGAATCTGATTTCAAATCTATTGAGGATTTGTTAGAAGCATTTATGACTCAATATAATCGTGGTGATTTTAATAATACGATAGAAATGAAATTACGTGATTTATATGAGGCTGCAGAAGAGGCTGATACGAATGAGAAATCAAGGAAGTTATACAATGAAATCCTTGCATTATGTCCTGATGAAGTAGATGCTAAACGAGAACTCATAGCCCTTGAGTTACATCCAAGCTTTCAAATTTATCAGTTGAAACAGCTAGTAGAATCGTTGAAAAAACCAAAGAAAATAGATTGGAATATAATAGAGACGCGTCCTTATATGCGTTGCCTCATCGACATGGGGATGATATATTTAGAATATAATATGTATAATGATGCGATTGCCTGCTTTACGCCAGTTTTTCACGGAGACAAGCAAGATCATTCGGGATTTCTTGTGTATATGATGGTTGCTTGTTGTGGCGCTGCCAACTGGGATCGCGGCCGCAAGGTATATCAGCGATATCTTGCATGTTGCGATGATATACAAAATGCATTTAATCAGGCTCCGGATATCATGTTGCCTATGCATATGCTGTATATTCTATTGGCTTTGCAGTGTGGTGAAAGCAAGATAGCCCATGATGTATTAGCAGATCTTGTTGATGAATATGAAGATATTGATTGGTTATTACAAGATGCAACGCGCTGGAACGATTTTGTAGAAGATCATTTAGAGGCTATTATGTATATGGTAGACCAAGTGAGCAACATAGATTCTGACCCACGAGAATTAATAAGCTTATATACTGCTATCTCATTTTTACCAACTCAATTAGTGGATTTTGAAAGTCCATTATGGCAGACTCTATATGATGCGTATGAACGTGTTACCGATCGAACTGTTATAAATCGGTACTCTAATGATAGTTATATGGGAAAACGCGAGTCCGCTCATATGAGCCCCGTAGAGGTTGCTAAAGGTGGGGCTTTGCGTGGAAATCCGGTATATGACAATATACGGTTCGGTGCACAAATTACACTTTCACAAGCCGGCCTATACACAGTAGATGATTTTAAAACAATTACTAAACAAGAAGTATTGATGCTACCGGGCATTGGTAAAAAAACAGTGGAACAACTAGAGCATAATGGTGTTATATTTAAAGCCTAAGATGTGACTTGAATTTAATAGCAATCCTAGGATAACGAAGGGCTATTTGTCTTTTTCATAATTAATATAATCCCTTTGATGAGTATCTTGGTACTGATCAAGGGGATTTTAAATTACTACAGGGTTGTACTAATTTTTGTCCTATAACCCCATTATTACGCTAATGTTAGAGCGTTGGGCTAGTTGCTAAATAAAAGGGCTAGAAAAGCGTCTAACCACTTGCAAATGTAGTAGGCGAATACATTTACCATGACGGCTAGCCAAAACAAATAAAATAGCTGCCACAAATACGAAATAGACATCGTAATTTATGACAGCTATTTTGGCAGTACATGGTCGATCTTATAGTGTAATTATTTAGTTATATTCTATTTTTTAAAAGCCTCACCGATGGAATAAATTCCGTCAAATAAGAAACCGAAGGCGATGAAATAGATAAATGCTTGTCCAGAAACGATCGGCTCGAATATAAGTAATAGGCCTAATAGTAAAAGAATTAGTGCAAGCCATTTTGCATTACGTCCCATGAGTGATACCATGCTGTCGGACTTTCTTGATTTAATGAAAATAAAGATGGCTTCAATTACCATCCAGACGCCGATTGTAATTGGGAGTACTAATGGTAGGAATGCAAATCCGCCGAATATTAAATAGATACCGAATAGAGCGTTGATAATACCGCCAATGAGATGCCAGCCGCTTCTCATTGCAGAAGGCAACCTAAAATAATTTATAATGCCACTGATTGCATTGGCAAAGAAGATGATAGACATAACCCAAGTGAATGCAAAGAGGTTAATAAGCGGATTTAATAGTAAGAATATCCCTAGGATAATACTTACAATACCCGACAAAATATAAAAGAATTTGTTTGAACCACTCATAATTATTCCTCCAATCTTTGGTACTGCTTATTTTCAGTATGCGTGAAATCATGGGGAATGTCAAATTGTAACGATAAAACTGTGCTTTCACAAAACTCACATGTCCATCCTGTTGACACAGTTCTATAGAATACCGTATAATACTTTTATATCTTAAATCAAGCGATGAACGGGTATAAAGGTTTACAAATCCTGCTTTCAGAGAGTTGCCGGCCGGTGTGAGGCAATAGAGGTTGTACGCTGACACTCTCCCGTGAGCTTTGATGGCGAATACAGCAGTAGTCATTGACGGTGGTTCCGTTATACCCGAAACGAGTCCCAATTAGGGTGGTACCGTGTTATGAATATAACGCCCCTTTGAGCAACGACAGTTGTTCTGAGGGGCTTTTTTATTTGTGAAAGTCTAGTAAGTCACAGATTATATATGGTGTCGACATTGGCGATTTTACAAACTTTCACTATGGATAGATATAATAAAGTGTTATGTTTTATGAGGATAGAAAAGGTGGCTATTATGGAACAGAATCGCGTATATTTCTTCGATACAACCCTTCGTGATGGGGAACAAACACCAGGTGTATCTTTACAAACTCCTGAAAAAATTGAAATTGCGAAAGGCCTAGTACGCCTCGGCATCGATGTAATCGAGGCTGGCTTCCCAGCAGCATCCCCTGGAGATTTTGAAGCAGTACAAACGATTGCACGCGAAGTGAAAGGCGCAACAATTTGTGCGTTGGCACGTGCTAATGAAAAGGACGTACAAAAAGCGATTGATGCATTGAAAGATGCGGAACGTAGCCGTTTGCATGTATTCATTGCTATTTCCGAACTTCATATGGAATATAAATTAAAAATGACTCGCCAAGAGGTATTGGATAAGGTTAAGTCCGTATTGGCATATGCAAAAGGTAAGGTCGATGAAATCGAGTTCTCTGGTGAAGATGCGGCACGCTCTGATTTAGATTTCGCATGCCAAGTATTTGGTGTTGCCATTGCTGGTGGTGCAACAATTATTAATGTACCAGACACAGTAGGTTACATGAACCCTAATGAGTTCGGTGATAAAATCCGCTATATTAAAGAACATACACCAGGCATTGAAAATGCAATTATCTCTGTTCACTGCCATGACGACTTAGGTCTTGCTAATGCAAATACGTTAGCTGCTATTAAAGCAGGTGCACGCCAAGTAGAAGGCACAATTAATGGCCTAGGCGAACGGGCTGGTAACGTAGCGATTGAAGAAGTGGTAATGGCTCTTAAAACACGCCATGATTACTTCGGTGATCTTCAAGTAAATATTGATACAAAACAATTTACGAAAGTATCTAAACTCGTGAGCCGTTTAACAGGGGTTGTAGTTCCTCCAAATAAACCAATCGTGGGTTCTAACGCCTTTGCTCATGAGTCTGGTATTCATCAACATGGCATGATGAGCAATCCTGAAACGTATGAAATCATGACTCCTGAGTCCGTAGGGGCTGAAAAAACAGACCTCGTATTGGGTAAACACTCTGGCCGTCATGCCTTTGCTGATCACTTGGCAAAACTTGGTTTCCAATCTTTCACAGAAGAGAAAATCAACGACCTCTTCGCTAAATTCAAAGAATTGGCTGACCGTAAGAAACAAGTATACGATGATGATATCGTAGCCCTTGTTGTAGATAATCTTCACCACAAAAAAGCATTCGAGCTCGTGGCTCAATACTACAAATTGGGTGAAAAAGGCTACGCATACGCCGACGTTCGTCTCATGACTCCAGAAGGTGAAAGAGCGGATGCTGCCGTAGGTGACGGTCCGGTAGATGCGTCCCTTAAAGCGGTTGAACGTGTGGTTGGCTTGCCAATCAGCTTGAAAGATTACCAAATCCGCGCTATAACAGCCGGTAAAGATGCCCTTGGGGAAGCAACTCTCAAGGTAGAATATAACGGTCGCTTGTACCATGGTCGTGGTATCAGTACCGATATCGTTAAATCAAGTGTAAATGCATATATTAATGCAGTAAACTCAGTATTCCTAGCTATGGAGCTAGAACAACAGGAGGAAGAATAATATGGGTATGACCATTACTGAAAAGAATATGGCTCGCCATGCGGGTCTTGATGTCGTTAAACCGGGACAAATCATCGAATGTCAGTTGGATGCGGTATTGATGAACGACATCACATTCCCACCGGCGCGTAAAGAGTTCTTAAAAATCGGGAAACCTGTATTTGACCGTCATAAAATCTACTTGGTGCCTGACCATTTCACACCAAACAAAGATATTCAATCCGCTACACAAGCGAAAGTCATGCGTGATTTCGTACGCGAACATGGCATTACAAACTACTTTGAAGTCGGTAGAATGGGTATCGAGCACGTTATTTTGCCAGAAAAAGGCCTTATCGGTCCTGGCGAAATGATGATCGGTGCTGACTCCCACACTTGTACATATGGTGCGGTAAATGCATTCTCCACAGGCGTAGGCTCCACTGATGCGGGCGTTGCTATGGCAGAAGGTAAAACTTGGTTCAAAGTACCTGAAACAATTAAGGTTGAGCTTATCGGCAAACCTAACAAATGGGTAACTGGTAAAGACGTAATCCTTGATTTAATCGGTAAAATCGGCGTAGATGGTGCTCGTTACATGGCTCTTGAATTCGCTGGCGAAGGCGTACAACATATGACTATGGCTGACCGTCTTACAATTTGTAATATGGCTATCGAAGCGGGCGGTAAATGTGGCGTATTCCCTTACGATGCAATTACTGAAGAATACATCAAAGGTCGCGTAAATCGTCCTGTTGAACCAATTGCTCCAGATGCTGATGCGGTATATGCTCAAACTATTACAATCGACTTGTCCAAATTGCAACCAGTGGTAGCATTCCCTCATTTGCCATCCAACACGCATTACATCAACGAAATTGACAAAGATATCAAGATTGACCAAGTTATCATCGGTTCCTGTACAAATGGCCGTTATGAAGACTTGGTAGCAGCTGCAAAAATCTTCAAAGGCCGCAAGGTGGCTCCATTTGTTCGTTGCATCGTAATCCCTGGATCCCAAGATGTGTACGACCAAGCTATGAAAGATGGCCTTTTAGATATCTTCATTCAAGCTGACTGTGCTGTGTCCACGCCAACATGTGGTCCATGCCTAGGTGGTTACATGGGAATTATGGCTGAAGGGGAACGTACCGTTTCCACTACAAACCGTAACTTCCGTGGTCGTATGGGTCACGTTGATTCTGAGGTATACTTGGCAAGCCCATACGTGGCGGCAGCAAGTGCTGTATTAGGCCGCATTGCAGGCCCTGAGGAGGTTTAATATGGATTTTGAAAGCAAAAAAATCTGGCGCTACGGCGATGATGTAGATACAGACGTAATTATTCCGGCTCGTTACTTGGCAATTGCCGATTGGAACGAATTGGCTGAACATGCGATGGAAGATATTGATACGACGTTCGCTCCTAATGTGAAAGCTGGCGAGATCATGGTAGCTGGTAAAAACTTTGGTTGTGGTTCATCTCGTGAACATGCCCCAGGCGTTATCAAAGCCAAAGGCGTGCCTGTTATCATAGCACACTCCTTTGCACGTATCTTCTTCCGTAATGCTATCAACATCGGTTTACCAGTTGTGGAAATTGGTGAACAAGTTGATCGTATCGATGCAGGTGATGCAATCGGCGTAGACTTGTCTAAAGGTATCGTGTACAACTTGACGAAAAACGAACAATACCAAGGGACTGAGTTGCCACAATTCATTCAAGATATTGCGGCAGCTGGTGGTCTTGTAAGTTTTGCTAAAAACCGTAAATAGGGGCGAGCCGAACACTCGTCTCAAGCCTCCACTGGCCAGGTCTGACTTCGGCCTGCGGCCTCCGCAGGGCCAAAGTCGTTTTCGACGAGCATTCGGCTCTTGGGAGTGTGAAGGCTCGACACTGACTATATAGATTTCTAACAGTGGAATAAAGAAAGATGAGTTTGTGGTTCATCTATGAGCATTTACTATATGGAGAGGTAATATGAGCGAAAAGAGTATCGTATTGATTCCTGGTGATGGTATCGGTACTGAGATTATTGCGGCCGCGAAGGCTGTGTGCGATGTGGCTTTTGAGAAAGCCGGTATAAAGGTTAATTGGATTGATAAAAAAGCGGGCGGTGCGTCTATTGATGCGTATGGCGTGCCTTTGACTGAGAATACGATTGAGGCTTGTAAAGCGGCTGATGCTGTATTGCTCGGTGCTGTAGGCGGTCCTAAATGGGATAATGTCGATCCTTCTATCCGTCCTGAGAAAGCAATTCTAGGTCTTCGTAAGGAACTTGGTTTATTCTGTAACTTGCGTCCTGTAAAAATCTATCCATCCTTGCAAGAGTATTCTCCACTTAAAAAGGAACTAGTACAAGATGTAGATTTCGTTATCGTTCGTGAGTTAACTGGTGGTATTTATTTCGGTGAACGGGAAGAGGCACAAGGTGAAGGTGCTAACGAGTTCGCTTGGGATAAAGAAACGTACAGCCGTTATGAAGTAGAGCGCATCATGGACATCGCTATGGAAACAGCTCGTAAACGCAACAAAAAGGTTGTATCCGTAGATAAAGCAAATGTATTGGCGTCTTCTCGCTTGTGGCGCAAAATTGCGCAAGAGAAAGCTGCTGCCAATCCAGATATTGCAACAGATTACCTTTATGTAGATAACACCGCGATGCAGCTCGTTGTAAATCCTGCACAGTTTGACGTTATCGTTACAACGAACTTATTTGGCGATATCTTGTCCGACGAAGGTGCTGTTATCTCTGGTTCTATCGGGCTTTTACCATCTGCATCCATGGGTACCGGTACTGCATTGTACGAGCCAATCCACGGATCCGCACCGGACATCATGGGCCAAAACTTGGCAAATCCGTTGGGGACAATCTTGTCCGCTGCGATGATGTGTCGTCATTCCCTTGATTTACCTCAAGTGGCTGACGCTATTGAAAGTGCTGTAGAACAAGTGCTCGTTGATGGTTACCGCACTGGCGATATCTACCGCGAAGGGTTGAAACGAGTAGGTACAACAGAAATGGCGCAAGCCGTAATTGAACGTTTATAAAAGTAATGAATTAAGATTCCTGAAAGGTATTAACGTGAGTTACGTCATTTTTAAAATCGTATTATAAGCGTTAAGATATAGGTATTATAATATATTTGTCCAATTAAAAAAGAGAAGGTTGTAAGGCCCTCTCTTTTTTTGTAGGACACTAGCGGTATACGTAGTTGTTCTTCATATATTAGAGTGCTATATTGGTAGATGTATGGCAAAATATTCTTTAAGGAGGCCTTTATGAATTCTTCGATGTATCGAAATTTAACCATTACTGCTTTATTGATGGCACTAGCCATCATGATTCCTATCGTGATGCCTTTGAAAGTTGTGATTCCACCGGCATCGTATACATTGGCGAGTCATGTTCCTATATTCTTAGCTATGTTCTTATCTAGAAAGATGGCAGCTTGTGTCGTGATAGGTTCTACGCTCGGCTTCTTTGTAGCAGGGTTCCCACTTGTTATCGTTATGCGTGCTGCATCTCATATCATCTTTGCCTTGATGGGGGCTTACTATATTAAACATCATCCAGGCGTATTAACAGGGGCTCTATCCTTTGTTGCGTTTAACCTTGCTTGTGCTATCGTTCACGCTATTGGTGAGGTACTAGCATGCCTATTGTTCTATACTACCACTACGATGCCAAACATTGATCTCATCTACGTTGTATTTGTTCTTGTAGGTGGCGGTACCATCGTTCATAGCTTGGTTGATGGATATATTGCATTATATATCTATAAAGCTATCCCTGGACTATCTAAATCGGGTAATAAATAATCATATAATTACATATACTCGTAACCACTCATGGGAAATCGATGTGTACTAATGTACGGCATGTGATTACCTATGAGTGGTTTTTATAATAATTCTCAAATCTGTACCTACAGATACAGACTTAATTATGCGATATGATTATAATAAAACCATAACTAATGACCGATTTATGTTGTATTCATTGATACAACATGGGGCCATATATTGGGGAATACCGGTGAAAGTTGCTTCTCTCATCTGTGGGCCTTTATAGACTCATTAAAAGATATGAGGTGAGTATATTTACTTTCACAGAACATGGAGGTTATTATGAGAAAGCACATTAAAAACAACGTATCATGGGTTGGTAAAATCGACTGGGAATTGCAAGAATTTCACGGCTCTGATTACACCATTAATAATGGATCTAGCCAAAATGCCTATTTGATTGAAGAGGAGAAGACGGTCCTCATCGATACTGTATGGAAACCTCATTCCTCTGAGTTCATTGATAATTTGGAATCTGAAATTGATTTGAATACGATTGATTTCATCGTATGTAACCACGGCGAAGTGGATCACAGCGGTTCCTTGCCTGCATTGATGGAAAAAATCCCTAATACGCCTATTTATTGTACAGAAAATGCTGTTAAGTCCTTGGTTGGACAATATCATCACCCTGAATGGAATTTTAAAACTGTTAAAACAGGGGACTCTGTAGATATTGGGAACGGTAAATCCTTGGTGTTTGTGGAAATGCGCATGCTCCACTGGCCTGATTCCATGGCGACGTACATGACAGGGGATAATATCTTGTTCTCCAACGATGCATTTGGTCAACATTTCGCTGTAGAGGAATTATGGGCAGATAAGGCCGATCAATGCCGTCTATGGGAAGAGGCAATGAAGTATTACGCTAATATCTTAAATCCGTTTTCTCCATTGGTAAAAGCTAAAGTTGAAGAAATTCAAAAGCTTAACTTGCCAATCGATATCATAGCGACTAGTCATGGCGCGATTTGGCGTGAAAATCCAATGCAAATTGTAGAAAAATACTATGAATGGTCGCAAGCGTACCAAGAGGATCAAATCACAATTGTATACGACACTATGTGGGACGGCACCAAGAAGTTGGCACATAAGATTGCTGAAGAAATTGCGAAACAATCCCCTGATACACGTGTTAAGATTTTCAATATTAGTAAAACCAATAAAAATGACATCATGACAGAAGTCTTTAAGTCTAAAGCTATTGCTGTAGGGTCCCCAACAGTAGGTAATAGCGTATTATCTTCCGTAGCTGGTTGGCTTGATTTCTTGCGTGAGTTGAAATTCAAAAATAAAAAGGCTGCTGTATTTGGTACCTATGGCTGGTCTGGTGAATCTACAAAGGTACTCCGTGAAGAGTTGACTAAATACGGATTCTCTGTAGTAGAGCCTGAAATCAAATGTAACTGGAACCCCGAAGAATCCGACTTTAATAAAGCAGAAGCACTTGTAAGTGCATTATTAGTATAATTACATATAATAAAGAAAGATTCTTGTTATAAAGCCCCTATCTTCATGAAGAGTAGGGGCTTTCTTTCTTTGATCATATACATAAAATATTGGTCAATATAAATCATATTTGTCATGTTTATTCTCATAACATTCTCGTTATTGTCTTTTTGAGCATTGATTTGCATTGATAGATACTGCTACTATAGAAATATAAAATTATAATAAAATGAAAAGCTTTTGATTAAATATACAAAATAGCTTAATTCACATATAATTCATGAATTAAGTGTGAATGAGGTGTAATAAGGGTAAAAGGTATATTTTTCGTACTTATAAGGTGGTTATTTATTTATAAGTTATACAGTTTGTTACATGAGAAAAGTTTACAAAGTTGCGAAAAATTTAACTCATAAGGGAAAATAATGAGTAAAATTTATTTCACTATAAAGCTAGGAATAAAGCAGATTCTGATAGGTATAAAAACTTGTTAATTTAATTTGTGTTAGAAAAAAGGGTTGTGTATATCGTAAAACTTTGATATGCTATGCGGGTAATCGACAATATAAATTTTTCTTAAACTGATATAGGGGTATTTCTTTATGCTAATTTAGAATATTCACCTGTTCAGACCGAGGTGAGAGACGGAACATAGAGAGAATGAAAAATTGTATTGTAATTTGGATGATTTTTTAATTTAGTGAGGGTGTAAGATGAGAGAAATGAAACATTCCAAAAAATTAGCGTTTGCTGTATTGGCTGCTGTCACTGCTGTTGGTGCGAATGTTAATCCGGCAGACGCTGCTTCTGTTGTAATGGACAACACTAATGTTGTTACAGGTGCTAATAATGCAGTTGCGTATGGTAGCGGTAATACTGTAAAAGAATCTGATGCAAACTTCCGTGATCGTGATTACGAAAATGAGCCAGATGATGCTACAAAGAAAACTGGTGACTGGAAAAGTAATTCTGTCGCTATTGGTGTTAATAACACTGCAGCAGGCACCTCTGCATTAGCAATGGGTAATTCTTCCAAAGCGTTGATGAATGAATCTATTGCTATTGGTCATTCTGCTGAAGCACAACGTACATGGTCTACTGCTATTGGTACACGTGCAAAGGCTTCCGAAGTTCGCTCACAAGCTATTGGCTATGAAGCGTTAGCATCTGGCTATAAATCTAATGCGATTGGTTCTAGCGCACAAGCAACCAATAATCATTCTGTTGCTATGGGTTCCTCAGCCCTTGCATCTGGTGATCATGCTCAAGCATTTGGCGCTGGTGCACAGGCAACTAACGTGCGTTCTAATGCGTTTGGTTCTGATGCAAATGCTGCAGCTGACCATGCTCTTGCAATTGGTGATCATGCAAATGCAACACACTTAAACTCTATCGCTTTAGGTACAGGTTCCACTACAAGCGAAGCTACAGCACAAAGTAGTGCAACCATCGCTGGTCATACCTTCGGTGGCTTTGCTGGCGTAGGCTCTGCAGCTAATGGTTCCGTGTCCGTAGGTAAAGCTGGTGCTGAACGTCAAATTAAAAATGTTGCGGCTGGGGAAATCTCCGCTACATCTACAGATGCTGTAAACGGTAGCCAATTATATTCCGTAGCTAATGATTTACAAACACAAATCAACAATTCCACACCTGGTCAAATTAATAACAATATTAAGAACTTGACTAATCGTGTTGGCACTGTTGAAAGACGGGTTAACAAAGTAGGTGCAGGTTCCGCTGCATTGGCTGCATTGCACCCATTGGATTTCAACCCAGATGATAAATGGACAATTGCTGCTGGCTATGGTCACTACCATAATGCTAACTCCGCTGCGTTGGGTGCATTCTACCGCCCTAACGAAGATACAATGTTCTCTGTTGGTGGTACTGTAGGTACTGGCGAAACTCAATTGAACGCGGGTGTATCTATTCGTCTTGGTAAACGTTCCCCTGAATCCCGTTCCCGCGTAGCTATGGGGCGTGAAATTGCTGAATTGAACGCACGTCTTCAAGATATGGAAAACAAATATAACAACTTGTTACAAATCTTGACTCCACATGCAATTGATCCAAGCAAAACTGCTGAATTCCCAGACGTTCCTCGCAACCACTGGGCTTACCAATATATTAGCCAATTGGCTGGTAATGGTATCCTTGTTGGCTACCCTGATGGCACATTCAAAGGCGATGTTAAGATGACTCGTTACGAATTCGCTACAATGTTGTATCGTGCACTTCAAAATGGTGCTCCTATTGACGAAAACATGAAACGTGCATTGAATGAATTCGGTCCTGAATTACAAAATATCCGTCTTAACCACTTCCGTGTTGACCGTATTTCTGGTGATGATAACGATCGTCATAAAACTGAACGTGTTCGCGTTAACAACGAACCTAAAAACGAACGTGACGTATACGGTTCCCGTATATACAATAATCAATAGGGTTAACTTTCTCTAGAGATTGTAAAAGCTCAAAACAGGATGTATCTTTTGATACATCCTGTTTTTTTGTCTAAATCTTTTTGTTTGTGATATTGTGCTTATTTTATAAAAATACGTCAATCACGGTTAGAGAAAATAGAGTTTTTGATTGAGATTTTAATTGTATTGTGTTTATTTTTATACAAACACTCTTTCGGTTGAGAATTTGGACCTTTAATTTATTTGATACTTATTATGGTTGAGGGGTGGTGTATATATTACATTATTGCATATAAGATTTCCTTTATAGATATTATGATTTTATATAATGTTTATGTAAATATATTGCAAATAAATACATATAGGTGTATAATTACTTTCACAGAGTGAATTAATATACATAGTTTGTGAATAAAGATATAGACATGAGGGAAAGACCATGAAAGAATTTAGACAATTAACAGTAGCAGACACAGCAGAATATCATAAGGTATTAATCGACGGTTACGCAGCTATAAAAGACTATCCCATTAGCTTCGATGCCATTGATTTTACGGAAGAGGAATCTAAGGAATGGATTGAAAATTATCCTGTATACGGCTTGTATATTGATGGGCAATTAGTTAGTTCTATTACGTTTTGTATGCCTTGGGTGAAATACTCAACGCCGGATAAATATCCGCATATTGCTCATTTTGTAACGGCACCAGCTTTCAAAGGCAAAGGATATGCACGGGAAGTCTTGGGCTATGCAGAGGAGCTTTTAAAAGAACAGTTTAAAACACATATTGTTACATTAGGAACGGCTAAGGAGCATCCGTGGTTGCCTAAAATGTATGAATCCTTTGGGTTTACGGCGTATGATAAGGTTCATTTTAGAGGAAAACAGCATACAACTATATTATTTAAGAAAGAATTAAATTAATTACGTAAATTACCTTGTACTCTATTTGAGTGTTTTATGCTCTGATCGCAGATCAGGGACATTCACTAAATTTAGATACAAGGTATTTTTTTGTGTAAGATTATGACTATTCAGTATATAATATATACATATAACGTATCTTTATGGTTATATGTGTTATGGATGATTTGTAGAAAGGATGTGTCCATATGTTGATTTTGTCAGGTATTTTAGTGATGGTCATCGGTCTAATGCTACGCTTTAATGCCTTGTTAGTTGTCGTAGCCGCAGGTTTTGTAACGGGCCTTGCAGGTGGTCTCAGTATCAATGATATTGTTGGTGCTATTGGGGAGGCCTTTGTTAAAAATCGTTATATGTCATTATTTATTTTGATTTTACCTGTTATTGGTCTTATGGAACGTCACGGCTTACGTGAACGGGCAGAAATTTTGATTGGCAAGATCAACGCTGCTACTGCAGGGCGTATCTTTATGATTTATTTATTTGTGCGCCAAGTAACAGTAGCTTTTGGTATTAACATGTCTGGTATGGTTGCCATGGTTCGTCCATTAATCGCTCCTATGAGTGAAGCTGCGGTAGCTCAAGGTCGTCCAGTATCTCAACGTACGCTTGATAAGGTGCGTGGTGTAGCTGCTTCTGCGGATAATATAGGTAACTTCTTCGGTCAAAACTTATTCCTTGCTGCTGGTGGGTTATTACTCATCAAAGGCGTTATGGAACAATTAGGTTATTCTGTAGAGTTAACAGATATGGTATTGTACGGATTGCCAACTGCTATTTGTGCATATATTGTTAACTTCATTCGTTTTATTATCTTTGATAAAACAATTCAAGCCTCTGTAGCTCGTGACGAAGCGGATATGAAAGCTGGTAAATTAGTACCTAATGAGTTAAATATTCTTGTTACACCAGAAGAATTGAAGAAGGAGGCTGAATAATATGTTAGAAATACTCTATAAAATGCAGCCCTTAGATTATGTATATCTTCTCGTAGGGATTATTCTATTTATCTTTGCTATTCAATCATTTTTAGATAAAGAACATAAATATCGCATTGGTACAGGCTTATTTTGGCTCTTATATAGCATATCCTTTATCTTTGGTTCTTATCTCTCCAAGGAAATTAATGGCTGGCTTGTAATTGCTATGGCAGCTATCGTATTAGTAAAACAACTCGGCAAAGGCCATTACTTTGAATCTTCTATCGAATTCAAAAAAGGCGAAGCTGTTCGTATTGGTAATGTTATCTTCGTACCAGCGTTACTTGTTGGTATTATTACATTCTTCATTGGTTTCTTTACTAAGTTAGGCGCTCTTGTTGGTCTAGGTATTGCCGCAATCATCGCTATGTGTGCTGCTCTTTATATTACAAAGGGCGAACTTAACCAAGGTTTCCATGAAGGCCGTCGACTTATCGATGCTATCAGTTGGACTGCTATTTTGTCCCAGTTATTAGCGGCTCTTGGGTATCTATTTAATTTGGCTGGCGTTGGTAAACTTATCTCCAGTGCAGTCGCAAGTGTAGTACCAGCAGATAATGTATTCCTCGTTGTTGTGGCTTACTGCATCGGTATGGTTATCTTTACAATGATTATGGGTAACGCGTTTGCCGCATTTGCAATGATTACAAGTGCCATCGGTATCCCAATGCTCGTTGTAGCTCATGGTGCTAACCCAGCAGCTGTCGGTGCTATTGCAATGCTTGCGGGCTATTGCGGTACATTGATGACACCTATGGCGGCCAACTTTAATATTGTACCGGTAGCACTCCTTGAAATGCGCGATCAATACGGCGTTATTAAAGCACAACTTCCAATTGCATTAATTATGCTTGTATTAAATATTCTATTAATGTATTACTTTATTTAACCCTTTTGTGAAAGTACGATATGCTTATGAAACTATATGATATATCCTTCTAAGATTATGTATCATGTTTGATTATTCTAATGAACCATAAGATATTGTTATGAGGTAGTGTGATGAAAACAATTTTAATTACCGGCTTTGATCCATTCGGCGGTGAACCTATTAATCCCGCTTGGGAAGCGGTAAAAACAATGGATGGTTATACTGATGGTGACTACAAGGTAGTGACTCAAATGGTTCCTACTATTCGTTATAAATCTGTTGATACTGTAAAAGCGGCGGCTGAAGAGTGCCAACCAGATTTCATTCTCTGTGTAGGTCAAGCAGGGGGTCGCCCAGATATTACAGTGGAACGTGTTGCTATTAACTGCGATGACTTCCGCATTCCGGACAATGGAGGCAACCAACCTGAAGATGAACCTGTTGTAGCCGATGGTCCTAGTGCCTATTTTGCAACGTTGCCAATTAAAAACATTGTTAACGCATTGCATCAAAATGGCATTCCTGCAAAGGTTTCTAATACAGCTGGTACCTTTGTATGCAATCACTTGATGTATGGCGTGTGTCATTATGCAGCACAAAAAAGCAATATTAAGGCGGGCTTCATGCACATTCCATACTTGCCATCCCAAGTGGTGGATAAACCAAATCAACCCAGTATGGCTGTTGAAACTGTACGTGCCACATTGGAAACCATCGTTCACGTATTAGCTTATGGTGAAAGCTACAAGGCACAAGATATTAACTATACAACACCTCACGAATAAAAATCTTACCAGTGTAAGTGTTTATTTAATACACATAATCTAAATAAAGCTCGAGTTATATCTAGAAACGATATAACTCGAGCTTTTTATTTTTAATAATCATTATAAAATATAAATACCTACTATTGGCATAGGTATTTATATAATGTAATATGGGCTTATAATCATATTGAGTTAGTAGGAATAATTGAGGGATATCACAGAAGCTTTCACCATGAAAAGTGGAATAAAGCTAATGGGGATGATCTCTATAAGGAGTATAGAATGAGTGAACACGTAGATGTAAGTAAAATCAAGGATCCTACCATTGCGGCAGCTCGAAAAGAAGTTGAGTTCCAACGCGCCATGAATCCTTGCCCCATCGATTTTTCTGAGTTTCAATCTAGTAACCCTCGTTCTCAAGGGGAGCAAAAGGAGTATGAAGGTAAAGATGCATCGAATTTTAACCGTCGTCAAAAATATTCTGATAGTGAAGAGCCTCAATTCACAACACCTTTTGGCAGTGAACCAGGGTTTTTACCTGTAGAAAAAGATCGTTACCGCCTTGTATGGTCTAAGCATTGTCCTTGGGCCCATCGCATTGCTATCGCCATCGATTTGCTCGGTCTAGATAAGGTAATCTCTAAAGGTACAGTTGATCCATTGCGTCCAGCAGGTGTTATTGCAGATTGGTTCTTCACCCTTGATAAGGATGAGAAAGACCCTGTATTAGGCATTCACTCCTTAGGTGAAGCCTATCGCAAAGGTGATCCTAACTATGACGCACGTTCCACGGTACCAGCCATTGTAGATGTTACGACTGGTGCCGTAGTAAACAACGACTACCATGCGTTAACAACGGAATTAGCATTGAGCTTTAAAGATTTCATCTCTCCTGAGGCACCAGATATTTATCCAGAGGAATTACGTGCCGATATCGATGCGTTGAACGTTATTATCTACGCTGATTTTAACTTAGCGGTAAACTTGGCAGCTCTCGTAACAAACCAAAAAGATTACGAGTACTACTATGACCGTATCTTTGCTCGCTTGGACTGGCTTGAAGAACGCCTCAGCAAGCAACGTTACTTGATGGGCGATACGATTACCGATTCAGATGTTCGTATTTTCCCAACATTGGCGCGCTTTGACCTCGTATTCTACCAAAAATACTTGGTGAATAAAAAACGTCTCGTAGACTATCCAAACCTATGGAACTATGCGAAGGACTTGTATTCTAATC
Organism: Veillonella parvula; assembly: GCF_047241225.1. Lineage (GTDB taxonomy): Bacteria > Bacillota > Negativicutes > Veillonellales > Veillonellaceae > Veillonella > Veillonella parvula_O. The sequence goes on from NZ_JBKTIE010000003.1 coordinate 79,965, forward strand.
CAGCATTCGGCGGTACAACAGACTTCGATTCTATGCGTAAACGTTTCTACTATGTAGACCATACACCATTTGAAGATCTACCGCGCCTTGTTCCAAAAGGTCCAGACGACTCCATTTGGTTAGAACCGAATGATCGGGCTGAAAAATTTGGTAAATAAAAACGGCAGTAAATTTATATGTTGTCTGAACTGTATTTAGTAAATCTTTTACTATGAAATCTGATACATTACTGACGAATCAATCGATATATATTTAATTATAGATAACTGAAAGGGAGACTTTATGGATTCTGTAACACAGACGATTGTGAACTACATAGAACAAACGAATGTGACGAACCGTGAAGACCTCCTGTCAGTGGCTCGTATTGCCTTCCTAGATTATCTGGCATCCTTAGCACCAGCAGAGAACGAACAAGCCGTTCAAGACTTAGCTCGCTTTATAGGGGCTAAGTCATCTATAAGCTCGGATGTTAGCCGGGACATGAACTCCAGTGTTTTGAGTGGTAAGGTTATATCAGAGGGCAATACTGGCTTAGCAATAGAGAATGTATCTAAAGCTGATAAGGCTTTGTATTATGGCTTTGCTTCGCATTATCTAGATTTTGATGATGCCCAGGCGAACTTGGCGGGTCATTTCAGTACTGTTTTATATTCTGCTTTATTGGCAGTGCTCGAGCCGACAGATACATGGCACGATTTCCTTCGTGCTTATATCATCGGTGCCGAGCTAGAGGGGATTATTGGTTTCCTTATCAATCCTGAACATCGGACCCAAGGATGGCATTCTACGGGGACCGTTGGTGTCATTGGGGCGGCGGCCGCTATAGGCGCTTTGCGAGGCCTTCATGGTGAAAGCTTGGCTCAGCTCCTGTCTTTGGCTGCTACTCAATCGGCGGGCATGTTCTTTCAAAGTGGTACAGATGGTAAGCCGCTCCATGCGGGACTGGCAGCACGCAATGGTGTGTGGGCTTACGAACTGTTGCAATATACATCACTTCAAACAAGTACAAAACCGTTTGACCCTGAACGGGGTTGGTTTAAAACAATCGGTAATATTACCGTTACATCAAATGACATCGCTAGCCGTTGGTTAGCACCAGGGCAACTTATTGATCCTGGTTTGTGGATGAAAGTCCACCCTTATTGCTCGGCAGCCATTTGTGGCGCTGAAGCAGCTGAAACCGTGGCACATAGACTATATACATCTTCTTCGTATGTGTCTAAACATAACTACCTTTCACCAGATACAGAGGAACAAGATCAATGTAGATTATGTGCCACCCCCGATTTCTCCCTTTGGAAGGATATAGATAGAGTGACTGTTCATTTTCCACCTGGTGCTGATGCGGCCTTGCGTTATACATCGCCAAAAACAGGTCGAGAAGGGCAGTTTTCCATTGAGTATGTCGTGTACCAAGTCTTCGCTTATGGGGAGGTACAGGACGAGTTGTTTAAGATAGATATCATAGACTCATCAGTACGAGACTATATGTCACGAATTGAGCGTGTTTATGATTTACCGAAGGTATCTCAAACGGAGCGGATTACGAAAGTAACCATTACATTGAAAAATGGAGATACTTTTACAGAAACGGTAAATAATCCTAAAGGATCGCCGAAGAATCCTCTTACTATGGAGGATATATGCATTAAATTAGGCCTCACCTTGGAGGCTGACCAAATAGATAGAGTTATTGAGGCTTTTACCAATATAGATAAGGTAGAGTCATTCTTGCAAACATTGCGAAAAGAAGGAGTTTTACATGTTTAATACTAAGAAATTAACGAAATTGTTCGCCATCAGCGCATTGGCACTAGGCGTGCTTGTTGTGGCTGGTTGCGGTGATGATACATCTAAAGAAACAAAGGTGAATCCAGATGCTAAAGTGGTTAACGTAGCTACACGTGGTACAGTTCGTCCTTATTCCTACACAGATGATAACGGCAACCTTACAGGTTTTGACGTAGAGTTGTTGAAAGAAATTGAGCGTCGTAATCCGGATCTTCACTTCAACTTCAAACCAATGGCCGTTGATGCTGCCTTCGTAGCGATGGATGCAGGCCAAGTTGACATGATTGCGAACCAAATGCGTCGCAATCCAACTCGTGAGGCGAAATACTATTACACTAACGAAGTTAACAACTACTCTACACGTAAATTAGTGGTGAAAAACGACCGCAACGACATCTCTAAATTAGATGATTTGAAAGGCAAAAAAATTGCCGTTACCACATCCTCTGAGTTCAACGAATTAGTAAAACAATTCAACGAAACAGCGAATCCGCAAATTGAAGTGATCTATACAGATAAAGCCGGTGCCGAAACATTGAACCTCGTTGCTACCGGTCGTGCCGATGCAGCAGGTGAGTACGAATACGTAATTAACTCTGCTATTAAGGATCGTGGCTTACCACTCAAAGCCGTAGGCGATGTATTGGCAGTAGTACCAACTTATTTCTTGTCTAAACGTACAGATGACATGAAACAAGTAAACGAAAAAATCGATAAAACGATGAAAGAAATGCGTGCTGACGGTACGTTGAAAAAACTTTCTGAACAATATCTTGGTGGGGATTACACATTCGATCCAACACAAAAATAACGAATAGGCCGCCTTGGCGGCCTTATTCTATTATGTCTAGAAACGAGGTGCTACTGTGGGCAAGTATTTTGATGTGTCCTACATGATTCAAGCGTTTCCACAGCTCTTGAATTATGTTCACGTAACGGTGCTCATCACCGTTATTTCTGCCATCTTAGGTGTTATTTGGGGCTCTATCATAGCCATCATTCGCCTCAAGAAGGTACCAGTATTAAACCAATTATTTATTGTCTTTATCTCTTTTATGCGCGGTACGCCGTTCTTGGTACAACTCTTCCTCATTTACTTTGGGGTGCCAGAAATCATGTCCCATATGGGGCTTAACATGAGAAATGTGCCGGGTCTCGTATTCGTGTATGCCGTGTTTACATTGCATATTGCGGCTTATAGTGCTGAAATCATGCGCTCCAGTATTGATGCGGTTGCACCTGGTGAGAAGGAAGCCGCTAAGAGTCTTGGTATGACCGAGTTCCAAAGCTATGTGCGCATCATCTTGCCGCAGGCTTTCACCATGAGCATTCCACCGTTGACGAACCTCGTTATCGGCATGTTGAAAGGGACGGCGCTCATTTTTAACGTCGGCGTTGTCGATATGATGCGTAAGGCGGACCTCATGGGCGGCAATAGTCAGCGCTATCTTGAGCTATTCGTCGATGCGGCCATCATTTATGGTATTCTAATTATCATCGTGTCTCTCTTGGGCCGATTGCTTGAAAAACGTTTTACCGTTGCGGGCAAGGAAACGCAACGCATTTTGATCAGTGAGGAGTAGGGGCGTATGGGACATATAATCGATTCAACCTATATTTATGGCACCTTCTTTGCTGTCATTCCTTATGTGAAAGTCACCCTTATGATTACCTTCCTCAGCGTTGGTTTGGGTACAATCCTAGGGTTATTAAGTTGCGTGCTACAACAAAATAAAGTGCCTGTGCTCAGTCAGCTCAGCTACCTATATGTATTATTGTGCCGTAGTATTCCGAACATGGTTCTCTTATACCTCGTGTACTATGGTTTACCAATTCTATTCCTCGCGCTAGAGGATCAAACAGGGGTGCATGTGCCCTTTGAAAAGGTGCCAGCTACCTTTGTAGCCGTTGTAGGTTTAACCTTGCACACAGGAGCCTATTTGAGTGAAATCTTCCGGGCTGCCTTACAATCGGTACCGAAAGGGCAAATGGAAGCGGCTCAGGCCATCGGTATGACTTGGTTCCAAGCGTTCCGTCGCATCGTATTGCCACAGGCTACAGTCTTTGCGTTGCCACTATTTACAAATCAGTTCCTTAACACCATGAAGAGTACGAGTATCGTATTTGTCATCACAGTTATTGAACTATTTGGCGCTGCAAAGTTATATACAGAGGAAAATTCACAATATTTTGAGGCCTACATCGTGGTGGCCGGTCTATTCTGGGTGATGGGGATTGTATTTGAATTTATCTTCCATCGTTTAGAAATCTATGCAAGCAAGTATAAACGAGGTAATGCATTATGATAGATATTAAACAAGTTCACAAATCCTTCGGGAACCGTGAAATTTTAAAGGGCATCGACTTACATGTGCCAACAGGGTCTGTAACGGTTATCCTTGGCCCATCCGGTAGTGGTAAGACGACATTCCTTAGAACGCTTAACTTCCTTGAAAAGGCCGATGCAGGGACAATGCAGTTAAATGATATTTCTGTAGACCTCCATAAAGCGTCTAACAAGGAAATCTTAAACGCACGCCGTAACACATCCATGGTGTTCCAATCTTATAACTTGTTCTCTAATAAGACCGTTATTGAAAATATTATGGAAGGCCTTGTAACGGTTAAGAAGATGAAGAAATCTCAAGCCCGTGAAATCGCACAACGCTTCCTCAAGGAAGTAGGCATGGAAGGCTATGATGATTACTATCCGGTACAACTTTCCGGTGGTCAACAACAACGTATTGGCATCGCTCGTGCCCTTGCGATGGACCCAGAGGTTATCCTCTTTGACGAACCTACATCAGCCCTCGATCCAGAGCTCGTAGGTGAAGTATTAGCTGTTATACGCAAGATTGCGAAAGAGCTCAAGGTTACGATGATTATCGTAACTCACGAAATTGGCTTTGCCAAAGAAGTGGCTGACCAAGTCGTATTTATGGAAGGCGGCGTCATCGTAGAACAAGGGGATCCTAAGGTTGTCCTTGAACATCCAACAGAAGAACGAACACGCAAATTCTTGAGCCGTTACCTTACACTAGATAGCGAACAGCCACTAGATAGTGCAGCTTTATAAATAGTACTGCTCTATAAAAATACTGCTCTATAAATAATGCAGAGCATAATAATGCGTGCTATCCTAGTAATATAGAAATTCATGGCGACCTAATATTTTTAGAATTAGGTCGCTTTAAACGAGGTACATATGAAAGAATTTAGACAATTAACCGTAGATGATGCGGCTGAATATCACGAGGTGTTAATTGCAGGATATGCGGAGAATAAGAACTACCCTATATCCTTCGATGCTATTAACTTTAGCCCAGAAGAATCTCGGGTGTGGATCTTAAAATATCCTGTATTTGGTCTCTACGTAGATGGTTCCTTAGTATGCTCTATTTCATTCCGCATGCCTTGGATTCCCAAAGCTACGCCAGACGTATATCCGCACATTGCACACTTTGTGACAGCCCCTGAACATAAGGGAAAGGGCTATGCTCGTGAAGTTTTAACTGAAGCAGAAAATCTACTGCGCAATGTATATAAAACACCAGCCGTAACACTAGGTACTGCTGCAGAACACCCATGGCTTGCCAAAATGTATGAAGGCTTTGGCTTTAAAGAATATAAACGGAAACAGTTGCCTGGGAAGGTACATACAACGATATTCTTTAAGAAAACATTGTAGTTACCAAAATTCATTGCATTCTTCAAAGAGTTTTTGGAACGAGAGCCAAAATAAAAAGAGTCGCATCAAAGGATGCGACTCTTTTTTGTACCCAGTTTCTATTTACAATTATTTTGTAACAACTTTAAGATCTACAGGGATTTTAGCTTCTACAGCTTCGCCTTTGATAACTTTTTGAGCTGTATCAATAGCGATTTTACCCATTTGGTCCGGTTGTTGCGCAATTGTTGCAGCCAATGTGCCGTCTTTAACAGCTTTGTCTGCATCAGCAGTACCGTCAAAGCCTACGATGAAGATTGTTTTGCCTGCGGATTTAGCTGCTTGGATAGCGCCTAATGCCATTTCGTCGTTATGAGCGAAGATAGCTTGTACATCAGGGTTAGCTTGCAAAATGTTTGTTGCTACGTTTAAACCTTTTGTACGGTCAAAGTCAGCACTTTGTTTTGCTACTACTGTTAAGTCTTTGTCAGCTACGTTGTGGAAACCTTGGCCGCGTTCACGTGTGGCGGAAGCACCAGGGATACCTTCGATTTCTGCAACTTTTGCAGCTTTGCCTACTTTTTCAGCGATAAGTTGAGCGGCCATTTCGCCGCCTTTTACGTTATCGGAAGCGATGTGAGCTACTACTTTGCCTTTATCAGCAGAGCGGTCAACAGTGATTACAGGAATGTTTTTAGCATTTGCTGCTTCTACGGAAGTAGAGATAGCTGCAGAGTCTACAGGGTTGATGATCAATACAGAAACGCCGCTTTCAAGTAAGTCGGAAATATCGTTTGCTTGTTTTGCAGGGTCATTTTGAGCATCAACGATTTTAACTTTAAGACCAAGCGCTTTAGCTTGAGCCTCAACGCCTTCCTTCATAGTTACGAAGAATGGGTTGTTCAATGTGGAAACAGAGAAGCCGATTGTGCCGGATTTTTTGTCGCCGCCGTTATCAGCGCTTTTACCACAGCCTGCTACAAGACCGATAACCATGATAGCCATCGCCAACAGTAACAATAGTTTTTTCATAGGAACCTCCTAGGCTTTCTTGCGGTCTGCAAGAACCGCCAATAAAATGACAATACCTTTTACAACTTGTTGATAGAAACTGGAAACGTCGAGAATATTTAACCCGTTGTTGAGGGTACCGATAATGAGGGCACCAATTAATGTGCCAACAATATGACCACGACCACCAGCAAGGCTTGTGCCGCCAAGAACCACCGCTGCAATAGCGTCAAGTTCATAGCCTGCACCTGCTGTCGGTTGTGCAGAGTTAAGACGAGAGGTGATGATTGCACCCGCGATACCACAGAGCATACCGGTTAAGGCATACACGAAGATTTTAACGCGGTCAATCTTGATACCAGCAATGTAACTTACCTTTTCACTACCACCTACGGCGTATGTTTTACGGCCTAAGGATGTGCGGCTCAATACGAACCAAAGGGCGATGAAAGCTAGGAACATTGTGATCGCTGGAACTGGAAGGCCTGCAATATCCCCTTGGCCAAAGCCGTGGAATAGAGGATCTTGAGTAAGACCGGAGATTGGGTTACCGTCTGTGAATACTAGCGTCGCACCACGGTAGATTGTCATGGTCGCCAAGGTAGCGATAAATGGAGCTACGCGGCCATAGGTAATAACGAGACCGTTAATACCGCCCAATACAAGGCCGGCACCTGCGGCTAATACGATAGCTAATACAGGGTCAGTACCAGTTACGATGAGGTTTGCCATCACTGCACTAGAGAGGGCAAGGATGGAACCAACCGATAAGTCGATACCGCCAGTTAAGATGACGAAGGTCATACCGAAGGCGATAATTGCATTGATGGATACTTGGCGCAACAAGTTACGCAAGTTAGAGAATTCAAGGAAACTGTCGTTCATGACAGAGATAATTACAAATAATAGGATGAGGCCGATGAGGGGGCCTAATTTTTTTACATATTGTAGAGCTTTGCTGTCCATTATTGTCCTCCTGTGGCTAATGTCATAATCGATTCTGGTGTTGCATCGCTACGGTCCAAGATACCTGCTACGCGACCTTCATGAATGACCATAACGCGGTCGCTCATGCCGAGCACTTCCGGTAACTCAGAGGACACCATGATAATGGACACACCATCGTTCGTTAATTCGTTCATTAAATCGTAAATATCACGCTTGGCGCCGATGTCGATACCGCGCGTAGGTTCGTCCATGATGATAATAGATGGCTTTTTACCGACCCATTTCGCGATAACCACCTTTTGTTGGTTACCACCGGATAGGGATGATGCGGGTTCGTGAATAGATTGTGTTTTAACGCCTAGTTTTTTAGACAATTCGTCAGCAAAGGAATTGAGTTTGCCCTTATCAAGTACATGAGAGGGGCAAATTTCGCCAAGATTAGGCAATGTAATGTTAGAACCGATGGAGAAATCAAGAATCAAGCCTTCGCTCTTTCTATTTTCTGTGATGAAAGCAATGCCAGCCTTGATGGCATCTTCTGGTTTTTTACAGTTTAGGACGGAGCCGTTTACTGTTACGGTGCCGCCGTTGTGTTTATCTACACCGAAAATGGCGCGCATAATTTCTGTACGGCCAGCACCCATGAGACCTGCTACGCCGAGGATTTCGCCTTTGCGCAAGGAGAAGGAGATGTCGTTGTCGAAACCTTCTGGTTTGAGGTTATCCACGTTCATAACCACATCGCCCGGTGTTGTAGTGCGAGCAGGGTAGAACTCGTCGATGGAACGGCCTACCATGTGGCGTACCACTTCGTCTACAGAAATCTCAGATGTTGGTTTAGTGATAATTGTGTGACCATCACGCATAACCGTAATTGTGTCACATTCGCTAAATACCTCTTCCATACGATGAGAGATATATACGATAGCAACGCCGCGTGCTTTCATTTTGCGCATCATGTTGAACAATGTCGCCGTTTCACGCTCTGTGAGGGCTGCTGTCGGTTCGTCCATGATGACAACCTTTGCATCTAACATCAAGATACGAAGAATTTCCGTCATTTGTTGGTGACCAACGGAGCAAAGGCCTGCTTCTGTTGTGAGTGGCAATTCGATGCCTAGTTCGCGGCATGTGTTTTCAGCCTCAGTGAGCATCGCCTTTTTGTCGAGCATACCAAATTTGTTGCGCTTTGGTCTCATTAAATATAGATTTTCTAACAATGTTAGATTTGGCCAAATGTTAAGCTCTTGGTGGATGAAGGCCACACCGTTTAGCTCGGCCTCTCTCGGGTTCGGGAAGGTTCGCTCTACGCCGTCGATGGTAATCGTACCAGCATCCGCCTTGTGAATACCGGTGAGGATATTCATGAGCGTAGATTTGCCGGCGCCGTTTTCGCCCATCAAGGCGTGAACTTCGCCCTCCTTGAGGGTAATACTTACATCGCGCAGTACTTGGTTTGTACCAAATGCCTTCGCAATGCCTGACATAACAATTTCCATAACTACTCCTATATGACTGATGAAAGTATCTCTTGATATATGTAATAGATTAGATGTTTAGATAATCTTTGAAAACTAAGCTATCTAATTTACATAAACTGATTTATAGGTTCAGTTCCTTAACGTATAAACTTAGTTGGTTAATCTATTATTTTAGGGACGATCGCTGAAAATACAATCGGCACGTAAGATAATGTTCGCATACGGAGATGTTTCACCAGTTCTAATAATGCATTTGCATTGTTTCGTGGCTTCTTTGAAAGCATCGTGGCTCGTTTCAATCCATTCGTATTGATCAGATGGGAAGGTAGACTCTAAGAAGGCGTAAGCCTTAGGATTATTTTCTTTAATTTCTGTTGCCACATGAATCGCTTCGGATTTCATATGTTTAGCGATGATGGATACTACTTGCTCAAAGCTAGGTACACCAAAATCCAAGGCTAAGTCGATTTTTTGAACCCCTTCAGGTACCGGTAAGCCACAATCAGAGATACAAATTGTATCTGTGTGACCAAGATCTGCCAAAACCTTAGCAATATGGCTATTTAAAATACCGTGTCGTTGCATAAATAACTCCTTATCTATTCCGATGACTAAGGCTTTAATGCCTTAGTCATTAACTCCCTTTGTTATATAGAGGACAGTTGCATTCATTGCTTGAAGAACGTATAGTTTGGATTGAATAGGCCTTTCAAAGCGACTTTGGCCCTGCGAAGGCAGACCCGGTCAGTGGAGCTTTGAAAGACCGGTTCAATCTATACGTGTTCTGCTAAGAATGCAGCGACCTCGTCTTTTGTTGGCATGCCACCTTGAGCCCCCAAGCGTTGGATGGAGAGGGCCGCTGCTGCATTGCCGTAGTGTAGAGCGTCGGCTAAGCTTTTACCATTAACGATAGCCGTTGCAAAGGCACCGTTAAATGTATCGCCAGCACCTGTTGTATCTACGGGCTCAACCTTGAAGCCAGGTACAATGTGAATTTCACCGTTATCGGCATATCCTACACCCTTGCTACCAAGGGTAACGATGATTTTGTTTTCGTTAGCTAGTAAAATCTCCTCTGTAGATTGATTAGGGTAGAGCGCAGATAACTCGTGTTCGTTTGGCGTAATATAGGTTGCTAATTCTAACCATTCCGAATCGAGGTCGGCTGCTGGAGCAGGATTTAAGAGGACTTTCACATTAGCCTCGTGACAACGACGAACGATGTATTCAATAGTTGGAATAGGAATCTCGTTTTGAACCATTACAAGATCGGCTTGCTCGATAGTAGACCAAGCGTTATCTACTACGGACTGGTCTACCTTAGCATTAGCGCCTGCAATCACGATGATGCTATTATCGCCTTCAGCTAATGTAATGTGTGCTGTACCGGTTGTAGTATTCGGTACCGTAACGATGTAATCTGTATTGATGAAATTTTCTTTTAAATTATCTATAATCATATGGCCGTATGCATCTTCACCGATACAGCCGACCATAGTGACCTCTGCACCTAGATGAGCCGCAGCCACCGCTTGGTTTGCTCCCTTGCCACCGTGAGCGATGTGCAATTCGTTGCCCATGATTGTTTCGCCTGCAGTAGGGCGTTTGTTCGCGAGGACTACAATATCCATGTTGCAACTGCCAATAACAACAATGCGATTCATAATAACTCCTTAATAAGCCTCTGCCCTAACTGGGACTAAAAATAACTATCATTTATTTTTATACATAGAATCTTGTGTATTTTATACAACGAGCTGTATATATAAATATAATTGATAATCTAAGAGGCATTTGCTTTCACATACCTATAAGTGTATATTAATCATTTATTAGTATAGCGTAAATACGTGAGTTTATCTATATAAATATCTATAAAATGTAGGAATAAAAAAGGTATACCCAAAATCTATGTTACATGAGTAAAAATGTACCGATTAGATTTAGGATATACCACTTTGAAGGGTATTTAATTTTTAAAGAAGCACTGGTTTAGTTCAAATGTTATAATCCGTTTAGTATATTTACATAATCCTGTCGTTGATCAAGTATAGAGATTAAATAAATAGTTCTAGCTTCCTCTACAACTGTGTAGAAAATAATAAGCTTTTCTAAAATCAACATTCGAAAGTCACTGTCATTAAGTGCTCTAATTTTAGGTGTAGTCCCCATATATGGATGGTTCATAAGATTTGAAATTGAATTTTGAATATTTTCTTTTACTTGTATAGCTGTTTCTTTTGAAAACTGCATAGCTATATAAAGTATTTGTTGATGTAGCTCTTTATTGAACTTTTCAGTAGGAATGATTGTGTAGGGTTGGGATTTCATAGAGTTACCCCATTTGATCTAGCATTTTATCGATACTGTTGAAAGCTTCATCAAGTGTAGTGGTGCGACCTTGAATGATATCGTTTTGTCCTTCTACAAGAGAGGATAATAATTCTATTTTTGACTTTAACATATTATATGTATTATAGCCGAGACTTACAGTATCTCCACGACCATTTACAGTAATAATGGCAGCCTCATCTTTAAGTTGTAAGGTTTTAGAAATTTCAGGATACTTATTTCGTAAATCAGAGGATGGACGAATTGTTTCTCGTAATATTCCCATAGTTATCTCCTTATAGTTTTAAAAGTATTTGTTCATCATTCTTATACTGTAATTATATCATTTAAACGATATAATTGCAGTATACAAATATATATATGAGATATTTAATTCAAATGAGGTTAACTAGATACTTTAATCATAAAATGATATATAAAAAGACTATCTTCAAGCGTATTGAAGATAGTCTTGTATTGGTATATAGTATTTTCTCTTTTTTACAAAATATTTATTTATATATTAGTGAAAGCTTGGTTTGTCATAGTGTGTACCTGGTTCACCTACGCCGATGCTTGTGCGATGGAAAGGCGTTTCATCCGCAGCATGTAAGATATCAAAAATGGCTTTTACCACAGCTTCGCGTGAAACTTGGGCATCGTTGAATTGAGCCCCTTCAGGGATGAGTTCGTAATCGGTTTTCTCTGGATCATTGTAAAGCCATGTGAGGCGCAAGATGGTGTAATTTAAGTTGGATTCGCGTAATACATTGCGTGCTTGGCGCTCACCTTGAACATAGCTAATCGGTAAGTTGTCGAAGGTCCATTTTTCAAGTGCTACAGGGAATTCACCAGAAAGTCCAGCCATGGACACACCGATAACACGGCGTATATTTTTGCGGCTCAATGCTTTCACGATGGAAGCCATATCACTGCCAGACTCCATAGCACCTACAAATACAACCTCCGCATTTGTTACAGCTTGTTCTAATTTACCAGGATTTTGGAACGAACCTTCAATCACTGTAACACGTTCATGGTCGATAATCTCTGGAGGTATACGTGTTTTCAACTGACGACCATATAATGTAATGTGCATATCTGTATATGTTAATAGTGTAGCAGTCAACTTTTGAGCTATTTGGCCCGCAGCTCCTAAAATCGTAATATACTTATACATAAAAAAGACCTCCTATGTTCGGGCATAAATATTTAATGGAATTTTAACATACATATATGACAAATACGTGAGAAAAAATTATAAAAATCTTTGTATTATTTTCGTAATTTAATTGATGCTTAACATTTCATTTGTTGTTTTTAGCTGTGCAAATCGATTCCGCCAAATCTTTTCTTTGTAAAAGGATAGGATTGTATCGGCTGGTAGATACTCATTATCAAAGGTTGAGATAGCATCTTCGACGATGGTGATATTATAACCATACTCAAAGCCTACTTTCACAGATGTATCAATGCAAAATTCCACTTGCATTCCTACAAATGTTACATCGGTAATATTTTTTCGGTTTAAATATTCCTTTAATTCAGTATCCTTGAAGATGCTATTGTAATATTTATTGAAAATCTTTTCGTTTTCTTGCGGTTTTAATTCGTGATAGACTTGCCAATTATCACTGCCCGTTGCTAATAAGCCCTCATTTTCAGAATGTCTGATATAAATGACTTCTATATTTTGATCTCTAAAATGTTGAATGATTGCTTTTGTATTTGAGATAAAGTTTTTGGCATTGTAAGGGTTTTCCTTAACTAAGCCTTCTTGAATATCGATTACGATTAATGCTTGTGCCATGATATTTCCTTTTTTAATAAATTATTTGTTCTTAAGTGAGAACTATTAGATTTTATTATATCGGTTATAAAAAATGTCAATTTATTAGTAAATAAGTATCTATGCGCATTATATCATATGTATATAACAAGAAAAGGAAGATATAAGTATCATAGATGTTGATAGTAATTTTAAAGGGTGCTGTAAAATTTAGTGTTGAATTTACGCGATAATTTAACTACAATAGTAATAAGATATTAGAAAAATGAGTAGTATATCACTAAAGTACTCTGGAGGTGATAGTATGCCGAATATAAAACCTATTTCAGATTTACGAAACTATTCTGAAGTTTTACGTGATGTTACTATAGATAGTCCCGTATTCTTAACTAAAAATGGTAGAGGCCGATATGCAATTATGGATATTCAAGATTATGAACGTCTAATGGCTACGATAAAACTTATGGGCGCTTTAGAGACAGGTCGTAAATCTGGTGAAGAACAAGGCTGGATTTCATCAGAGCAACTAAAGAGTGAATTGGGGATTTAATTATGAATAATCAAATTAGCTATGCACCAAAAGCACGAGAAGATTTGCTAGAAATAAAATCTTTTATAGAAGAAGAAACCGGTGATATTGAGTTAGCTAAGAAAACCGTTTTGGATATAGTAACTGCGAATGATTCGTTGAGTATATTTCCAGAAATGGGGCAGCGATTATTGATTAATCTAGGAAGTAAAATTGAATACAGATATTTACTTTGTCATAATTATTTAAGTTTTTACCGTTATTTAGATCGGACTATCTATATTGATAGAATATTAAACAGTAGACGTGATTATCTTAGAATATTATTAGATGAAGTACATTAGTTCTTAAAAGCACTATCATTAATAGATGGTGCTTTTTTTATGGACTTTACTTGAAGTCCCTTGATAGCCTCTAGGCTTTCACAAATTCTCGAAGAATGTTAAAATAAATCCATATATATTTTTATAGAAATGAGGCTATTATGGAACGGATTCAGGATCTTGTGTACACACATGTGCAGGGTGGCCAGTTTAGATGGGTTACTGTTAGCACATTGATGCTCGCATTGGGCACAATTTTGCATTTGGTGAGCCCTAGTGTGGCTGGGGTAACGCCGAACTGGACGATTGCTACGTACTGCGTAGCTATTTTATTGACTCGTCCTAGTTTGAGTCAAACCTTGGGGATTGGCCTTGTAGCGGCCCTCATCAATGTATTGACGTCTAAGTCAGCGTTCCCTTATGGCAACTTATTGTCTGAGCCGGGTGGTGCTTTGACGGCGGCTCTCGTAACGCGCGCTATGTTGTCTGTGAAGTTCCGTAAAATTGGTGGTTTTGATTTAACGCCTGTCGTGTCTGGCTTCTTAGCAACTGTTGTATCTGGCGGTATCTTTGTTACCATTTTGTGGCAAGTGCTTGGTTTGCCAAATAATGTGTACATGTACGGCATGTGGCCATTGGTACTCATTGTAGGAGCCTTGAATGGTGCCATTACACCAATCTTGTATATTCCGGCACAACGTTTATTCTCTAAACGTGGCATGTTGCCAAATGCAGATCAATTGACATCTGATCATAGTCGCTTGACTATTTTGCCTGAGCGCCAAGCTAAAATATCCATTGAGCACGTAAATTACTATCATCCTAAGGCGACTACACCATCCCTCGAAAATATCAATCTCGATGTAAATGAAGGTGATTTCCTCGTTGTTACAGGCCCTGCAGGCTGTGGTAAAAGCACCCTTTGTATGGCGATGGTAGGGGCGGTACCTAAATTCTATGGTGGACGTCTAGAAGGCATGGTCTTCGTAGATGGTCATGCGACTACGCAAATGGAAATCCCAGAACTAGCGAACCATATCGGTGTAGTTCTAGCCGACTACGATACACAGCTCGTAACGATGACTGTTCGTGAAGAAGTGGCCTTTGCTATGGAAAACCGCGGTTATGACCGTGAAACTATTAAAGCTCGTTCTGAAGAGGTGTTTAAGCAAGTTGGCCTCGTAGGCTTAGAAGACCGCAAGATTACAAGTTTGTCTGGTGGTCAACGCCAACGTTTAGCTATCGCTTCCGTATTGGCTACGAATCCAACCGTACTTGTTCTTGATGAACCGACTAGCTCTCTCGATCCAGATGGGACCGCAGAATTATATCGCCTCGTAGGTGACTTGAACCAAAAACACGGTATCACCGTTGTCGTTATCGACCATGATTTGCATGCCGTATTGCCGTACGCTAACCGCATGGCCCTCATGGTAAATGGTTCTATCGCCTGTGATGACGATGTACCGACTACGCTTCGTTACATGTACGAGCACAATATTCATGTCGATGCCTTGCCATCCGTGTTTACAACCTATATGGAATTGGAACAAGCCGGCTTTCACAGTGATGAACCTTGGCTCAGCATCGACTCTGCTATCAAGGGCTTGCACCAAATTGAAATGGCTCATGCAATACAAACCGAGGTGCATGGTAAAAGCAACTCTCTAGCTAATCAAAGAAATACAGTAGATAATCTTGCTGATCAATCTAATATAGTAGAAAATAGACAACCAGTTCAACGCGTTGATGATGTACCAGGAAAGGACGGTGGCGCTCATGCTTAAGGTTGAAAACATCCGTTTTGGCTATGTGCCAGCCGTAGATATTTTCCGAGACGTGACTTTCACCATCGAAGGAGGCGAATATATCGCTATTGGTGGTCGTAATGGTTGCGGCAAAACGACTATTACGCGTTTGCTCGTAGGCCTCGAAAAGGCTAGGGAAGGCCACATGTATTATAATGGCAGAGATATTATGTCCATGCCGCCGTCTAAACGGGGGCAATTTATCGGCTACGTATTTCAACAGCCAGATCGCCAAATGTTCAGACCTACCGTAGCCACAGAGGTTGCCTTCGGACCTGAGTCCTTGGGGCGCAGTAAAGCCGAAGTGAAGCGTATCGTTGATGAAGTATTGGCGCGCACAGGCATCGGTCATTTGCGTGAAGCCTATCCTCCAACATTGCGCCGCGGTGAAAAGCAACGTGTTGCCATTGCTTCTGCGCTGGCTATGCAGTCTAAAATCCTCATACTTGACGAACCAACCAGTGGTCAAGATGGTAAGGAAACTAAAGAGCTATTAGCACTATTGCGTCAGCTTAATTCAGAAGGTATCACAATCCTTCTTATTACCCATGATATGGAAATCATGGCTAGCGAATGTAGTCGTGCTATCATTATGGGCAACCAAACCGTAGCCTTCGACGGTAGTCCAGAAGAATTATTCAAAAAATCTACGGATGAATTGCAAGACCTAGGCCTTACGAAGCCGCCAAGTGTGGAACTTTCACTAGCGGTACCATCCTTAGGTTATTGCAAATCTATGGATGAATTGAAATCTAAGTTAGTGGCTCAGTTGAGCGGAAAATAGGAGGGACATATGGAACGTTTAGTACCGTTAACAAAAATCTTGATGACCCTCGCTGTATCCGTGTGGGCCATCCTGTTGCGCGACTGGGCATCGCTATTGGCATTAGTTGTAGTAGAACTCGGTGTATTGTTTTTGGCAGGTTTGTTATTCAAACAACGCAAAGCCGTGTTGGCATTAACTAGCTTTGCTGTATTTCTTGGCCTCATCCAATTCCTCGGTAGCGGCGATGTAACATCTGCCATCGTATCCGGCTTGCGAATGTTGGCTATGACACTTGTCTTTATAGGCCTGTTGGCAACTACAAAATTACAAGATCTTACGGCCGCGCTCGTAACACAATGTAAAATTCCTTACGAATATGCATTTATGTTCACTGCCGCACTTCGCTTTGTGCCTGACTTCATTGCTGAAAGCCATGCTGTACAAGAGGCGCAAGCTTGCCGTGGCTTATCTCTCGAAGGCAACTTCATTAAGCGCATCAAATCCTATGCATCTGTTATCCAACCATTGCTATTAAAATCCTTGGGACGCTCCGAAACAATGGCGTTATCCTTGGAACTACGTGGTTTTGGGGGCCCTACACACAGCTTTGCTGCATCCGTAGGATTGAAAAGAATCGACTATAATGTTATTAGTGCTTTAATTGTTATTACAATACTTTTATTTGTTATTGTGTAATTTTCTTATAAATCAAGTAAGAGTATAATTTTGCTTCTATAGAAATGTATTAGCTCTAATAGTTATAATAAAAAATATGATGAAAGTATATAAGTAAAATAAGAGCTTTTTACTTATATATGCTTCAAAATGTATATGCTGAGTGGTAAAAAACGTTGTTTTTACCACTCAGTTTTGTTATTGTCTTTAGACTGGTTCGTGACGTAGTCGCGAACCATAAAACCACCCGCTATGCGGGTGCGGCAACGAAAGTTATACAAAAAAATCACCTTGCTTAAGTATAATGTAGGTGTTCAAGCCGCATTATATGCAAAAGAAAGGTGATTTTATATGGCAACAAAGACACAGAGTCTTGCGCACACAAAATGGTTATGCAAATACCACATAGTATTTACACCTAAGTATAGACGTAAAGTTATATATAATCAATATAGAAATAGTTTACGTGAAATACTGAGGCGTTTATGTGAATATAAGGGCGTCAAGATTATAGAGGGGGAGCTTATGGCAGATCATGTGCATATGTTAGTATTAATCCCACCTAAAATAGCAGTTTCATCTTTTATGGGATATTTAAAAGGTAAAAGTGCACTTATGATGTTCGATAAACACGCAAACTTAAAGTATAAATTTGGAAATAGACACTTTTGGTCTGAGGGATATTATGTTAGTACGGTAGGTCTAAATGAGGCAACAGTAAAAAAATATATACGTGAGCAAGAGTTACATGACCAAATGAAGGATAAGTTAAGTGTAAAAGAATATGAGGACCCTTTTAAGGGTAGCAAGTAATACATATCCCCTTTGAGGGGAAGGTTACGAGTCAATGGCTATGCGGCTTGAACGTAGTGAAAGCCAGCGCCTTTAGACGCTGGCCTAGTACTACGGGCTTATAGCCCGTGAGCAAACCACCCGTTTTACGGGTGGTTCTGATTGTATTGGGGATATAGATGTAAAATATGTAATTCTTACCTCAAAAGATGGATAAAAGTGAAATGGTATGTTATACGAATAGTTCGTCCTTTTTCTTGCGTATGTGGGCTATTTTTATATATTATGTTAAATAGAAATAATATTTTTTAGGATACCTACAGTTTTGAGGAATACTTTATGAGTGAATTAGTAATACGACCAATTACAAAAGGTGATATAGCCCCTTGTTTAGATATTTATAACTATGAGGTTGTAAACGGCGTAGCCACGCTTGATCTTGAACCTCGCACGTTGTCAGAGTGGCAGGAGTGGCATGAGTCTCATAGCGATGAGCACCATCCTATTGTGGTAGGTACCATTGATGGGATTGTAGCAGGCTATGCATCGCTTTCACCATATCGACCTAAAGAGGCCTACAAAAGTACCGTCGAATTATCTATCTATATCCATCAAGATTATCGTGGTAGGGGAATCGCTACACAGCTGATGGCTCATATTTTAGAAATAGCAAAAAATGATCCGTTATTGCACAATGTGGTATCCGTTATTACGGCTGGCAATGAAGGCAGCACCAAGTTACACGCGCGATTTGGCTTTACCTATTGTGGTTTAACGCCTCAAGTTGGATTCAAACATGGTAAATATCAGGATACCGAAACATACGCATTATTGGTATAATAATTAGTATAGTAAAAGATAAATATTAATACGTTATACTAATGATGTATAGATTATAGATAAGGATTCGCCAGGGGTTAGGGCGAATAGGGGTGATTGAATGAACATGAAAGATGAACGGCAGTTCGTTGGATATAGTAAATATCGTAGCCGTCTCGTGGACGGTCATGTGCATACGGAGTTGTGTCCACATGGTAGTGGGGACCGAACTGCGATGATGATTGAGAAGGCCATCGAGTTGCGTATCGAAAAGGTATGCCTTACAGAACATGCACCATTGCCAACAGCTTTTGCTGCAGAATATGGTGGTGATAAAAAGGCCTATGACACAGCGTCTTTGAAATTAAATGAAGTTGATACTTACTTAGAGTTGGGTCGTCAATTACAACGTGCCTATGGCACACATATCGATATTTCTCTCGGTTTTGAAGTCGATTATATTCCAGGCTTTGAATCAGACATTCAAGAGTTCTTGGATCGCTATGGTCCGTTGACGGATGATAATATTTTATCCGTTCACTTTATGGAAGGCGTTAATAATGCCTTTTACTGCTTAGACTACAGTGCTGAAGAATTTGAGAAAGGCTTTGGGCCGTGGATTGAAAAACAATATGAGTTATATTACAAGTATTATTCTACAGTGCGCCAAGCCGTGCGTGCTGACCTCGGTGAATATACGCCTAAACGGATAGGGCATTTTGATTTAATCAAGAAATACCAACATCACTTTGGCTTTGAACGTCATTTAGATCGTCGCAATGCGCAGGTGGTGAGCGATATTTTGCATATCATGCGCGTCCAAGGTCGCGAGTTAGACTACAACATGAGCGGCTTCTTCAAACCAGATTGTCGTGAAATGTACCCAAGCCGCTTCATTCAAGGCATGGCGGCTATCATCGGTGTGCCATTTGTATTGGGGTCTGATGCACATAGCGTGGCAGATATAGAAAACGTTTGGGGCTAGTATAAAATCATTATTATAGTAAATACATGAAATATTAACGGTTCTATTGACAATTCTATAGAACCGTTATATTATGATTTCATACTTTAATAAATTAAAGCGATAAAATAGAAAAGTATCGATATAGGTAAATTTTTTCTCATAGTGTATTGGATAGCCACATAATCCCAATGATAGTACAGAAATATGGCTTTCACAGGCGTGAGAAATAATATGAATCAATTGATAGAAAGGATGTTTACGATGGTACAGCAGCAATTACCTACTGGTTTCCGCGATGATATAGGGATCGTAGCAGAGCGCAAGGATGATGTGAGTCAATATGTACTCGGTCTTTGTCGAAATCGTCAATACACAAAGATCTCTACGCCTCTCGTAGAGTACAAAGATGTTTTCAATGGCTATGCAATGGGGCGCGGTCAACATATGTACGAATTCATGGATAGTTCTGAAGTGTCCGTCGTAATTCGTCCGGATTTGACCATGCCTATCGGTCGTTTCTTGGCGACTACAAATATTGAATTGCCTCGCACGTTCTACTACTTGGGCGATGTATTTATGAAAAATAAAAAGCATCGTGGCGATGTCAACCAAGTGACGCAAGGTGGCATCGAGATGGTAGGCTATGAAGGGCTTGAGGCTGAGCAAGAGTGCTTCAAGATTATTAAAGAGGTGAACGAAGCTCAGTTGGGTAATCATTTGTTGCTCGAAATTGGGGATGCTCGTTTTTCTCGTGCTATTACCGATGCTCTTGGACTCAGTGATGATGAAAAGGCAGAGCTCTTAGAGGCGTTATTCACTAAATACTTGCCACGATATAACGAGTTGATTTCTGACTTTAAAAATAGTGCGCTATATCCTTTCTTAACTGTATGGCCTCGCTTGTTTGGTACGGTTCAAGATATAAAGGATGAGCTTAATCAAATTATCTTGCCTGCAGCGGCGCAGCGCATTTTAGATAATCTCGTAGATATGGCAAATCAAGTGGAAGCAACGGGGCAACGGGTTCGCATTGATGTTTCTACGGAACCACTTCAATCCTATTACACAGGTCTTACTTTTAGAGGCTATGTGGACGGCGTGTCTCAATACATCGTCAGCGGCGGCCGTTATGATGGCTTGCTATCTAGCTTTGATGGTACGCCGATGCCGGCAGTAGGGATGGCTTTTAATATCGACGTCTTGACTGATGTTACCTTGCAGGGTGAAAGCAAAGCTCAAGATAACGATACATTGCGTATCGCTCTTACGAAGGGGCGCGTAGAAAAGGATTTTATTCCACTCCTAGAAGCATGTGGTGTTGATTGCGAGCCATTACATAATAAGGCGCGTAAGCTCATTATCTCTTTAGGCGATTCTATGGAGATCATCCTTGCAAAGGGGCCAGATGTAACGACGTATTTGAAAAATGGCGTGGTTGATCTTGGCATCGTCGGTAGCGATGTGCTCGATGAACAAGACGATACGAGCTATGAAATGCTAGATTTACAAACGGGTAAATGCCAATTCATCTTGGCGTCCTTAGCGGGCTATGATCCTAAAGAAGGTCGTCGTCAACGAATTGGTACGAAATATCCAACCATTACAAAACAGTACTTTGGAGCTCAAGATGTGGAAATCATCAAGATTGAAGGCTCTGTTGAGCTGGCCCCACTTGTAGGACTAGCAGATGCTATCGTAGATATTACGGAAACGGGTACCACTTTGCGTGAAAACAATCTAGAAATCTTCGATTGGCTACAGCCCATATCTACACGCTTAGTAGCAAATCCATTAGCATTAAAACAAAAGCGAAATACCATTTTTAAACTCATAGATCAGCTTTCAGAAGCAATTAATAAAAATTAATAAATAAGATGTAGAGTGAATCATATATTTAACTAGCAATATGGATAGCTCAAGTAGGAAGAAGGATGACAGATGAAAATATATAAGGAATCATTAGAGGCGATGCTTGCTATCGTACGGAATTACACACAGCAAACCACAGATATGGAGATTGAACGTCGCGTGTATGATATCATTGCTGATGTCCGCACTAACGGTGATGCAGCGCTCAAATCGTATTCTGAAAAATTTGACGGTGTTTCCATTGAAGATTTCAAGGTGCCTCAAGAGGAAATCGACGCAGCTTATGAGTCTTTATCTGATGATTTGAAAGCCGCATTATTAAAGGCAAAGGCGAATATTACAGAATTCCACAGCCGTGAAATCGAGCAGGGTTTTGTGGATATGGATACACCGGGTATCATCCGTGGTCAAAAGGTCATTCCTTTGGCTCGTGTTGGTCTTTACGTTCCTGGAGGTACAGCCGCGTATCCTTCGACCATTATCATGACTGCTTTGCCCGCAAAGATTGCAGGCGTAAAAGAAATCATCATGGTTACGCCGCCTCAAAAGGATGGCATTAATCCTGCCGTATTAGGTGCTGCAAAGCTTGCCGGCGTTGATGCGGTATATCAAGTGGGCGGTGCCCAAGGTGTGGCGGCCCTCGCTTATGGTACGGAAACGATTCCAAAGGTAGATAAAATTGTAGGTCCTGGCAATATTTACGTGGCTACGGCGAAACGTCAAGTATTTGGCCAAGTCGATATCGACATGATTGCGGGCCCAAGTGAAATCGGTGTTATCGCCGATGACAGCGCAAATCCAGTTCATTTGGCAGCAGACTTGTTATCTCAAGCAGAACATGATCCTCGTGCACGCGCTATTATGGTGACTACTAGTGAAAGTTTAGCAAATGCCGTATCTGATGAGGTGGAACGTCAACTTAAATTGTTACCTCGTGAAAGCATCGCTCGTCCAGCTATTGAAAACAACAGTTACATTGCTATTATGGACAGCATTGAAGACATGTTCACGGTGATGAACGAAGTGGCGCCAGAGCATTTGGAAATCCAATTGCCGGATCCAATGAACTATATGAGCCTCGTTCAAAATGCAGGCTCTGTATTCCTTGGCGCTTATGCGTCTGAGCCGTTGGGCGATTATGTAGGTGGTACAAACCACGTATTGCCTACTAGTGGTACGGCGCGATTCTCGTCTCCGTTAGGCGTATATGATTTCGTGAAACGTACATCTTTCACACAATTTACAAAAGAACGTTTAGAAGAAGTGGCAAAACACATTACTACATTGGCTCGTACGGAAGGTCTCGAAGCGCATGCTCGTGCCATCGAAGTACGATTTGAAAAATAGATTATAAAAAATATTAGAAAATAGATTTGGCATCTATATTTATATGTGTATTTAAAATATACAGTGAAAATATAGATTAGAAATATAGATTATAAAAATAGATTTGAAGTATAGAGGTCGTTATGATACGCACAGGCACGGTGCAACGCACCACTCAAGAAACAGATATTACAGTAGAAATTACCCTTGATGGGGCACAAACAAGCTCCATCTCGACCGGAATAGGCTTCTTTGACCACATGTTGACGCTATTGGCGAAGCACGGCCGTTTTGGCCTTGTGGTAGAGGCAAAGGGAGATACATATGTGGATGCTCATCATACAGTTGAGGACGTTGGACTTGCCTTAGGGCAGGCCTTGGTGAAAGCCCTTGGCGATAAGGCTGGTATCGAGCGCTATGGCGATGCTTGGGTCCCTATGGATGAAGCATTGACGCAAGTTGTCATCGATTTGAGTGGTCGCCCGTACCTCGTTTTCCAAGGGGAATGGAGTACGCCGGTTTTAGGTGGCAACTTTGAAACAGAGCTGGTGGAGGACTTCTTCCAAGCTCTTGCGATGAGCGCTGCTATGAACTTACATGTGCGCAATTTGTATGGTCGCAATACACATCACATTATTGAAAGTATGTTTAAGGCAACGGGTCGTGCATTGCGCAAAGCAGTTACTATCAATCCGGATATCCAAGGAGTTAACTCTACAAAGGGAGTTATTTAATAAAGGAGAATGTATGATTTTTCCAGCTATAGATTTACAAGAGGGGCGCAGTGTTCGCCTGTATAAAGGCGATTTCGCACAGGAAACGGTCATCAACCCTGATCCAGTAGACCAAGCGAAACAATATGAAGCAGCTAAGGTTGGAGCCTTGCACCTCGTTGATTTAGATGGTGCCAAGGCGGGCAAGCCTGTAAATGTAGACATTGTAAAAGCAGTGCGTGCAGCTTTCACAGGTATCCTTGAAATCGGAGGCGGCATCCGAGATAAAGAGGCTGTTGACCTCTATTTGAGTTTGGGCGTAGATCGGGTTATCTTAGGATCTGTAGCGCTTAAAAATCCGGAACTTACAAAGCAAGTTATCGCTGAATACGGTGCGGAGCGCATCGTTATCGGTGTAGATGGAAAAAATGGCAAGGTCGCCGCTGAAGGTTGGCTCGACCAATCCGACGTGCCGATGACCGATTTAATCGGTGCCATGGTTGAAGGTGGGGCAAAGTATTTCATCGTTACCGATGTAGACCGAGACGGTACAATGCAGGGCGCCAATGAAGAGTTACTTGGAAATTTGCAAAACGAATTTCCTACAGCTCGCATCGTTGCTTCTGGGGGTGTTCGTAATTTAGCAGATATTAAATCCCTAGAACAAAAAGGTGTTATGGATAGTATCGTTGGTAAGGCCTTGTACGAGGGCACTATTACGTTAGAGGAAATCGCCGAGTACAATCAGCAGAAATAATAGAAATGATTGTGATGTTCTCAAATTAATTATTGACCGTAACCAATGGAATATATTGATTGACACTCGATGGAAAGGAGCTTTATGTTAGCGAAACGGATTATTCCTTGCCTAGATGTAGATGATGGGCGCGTAAAAAAAGGGGTTAACTTTGTTAATCTCGTAGACGTAGGCAGTCCAGTAGACATTGCGGCCTCCTATGAGCAGCAACAAGCTGATGAGCTTGTATTTTTAGATATTACGGCTACCGTTGATGCGCGGACTACTATGCGCGATGTGGTACAAGAAATCTCCACACAAGTATTTATGCCACTCACCGTGGGTGGTGGTATCAAGAGCGTTGATGATATGACGGCTTTGTTGAAAGCTGGTGCGGACAAGGTATCTTTGAACTCTGCGGCTCTCGCTAATCCTGAGCTCATCACAGAAGGGGCTCAAAAGTTTGGCAATCAATGCATGGTGGTAGCCATCGACGTGAAAACCGATGAAGAAACTGGTGAATGGTATGCTTACACTCATGGTGGTCGCAAGCGTACAGAGTGGAAAGCTCTCGACTGGGCTAAAGAGGCCGTAGATCGTGGAGCAGGAGAGTTGTTAGTGACAAGCATGGGTAAAGATGGTACAAAATCCGGCTTTGATATTGAATTATATAAGGCTCTAGAATCAGTCGTAAATGTACCTATCATTGCATCTGGAGGGGCAGGTAAGGTTGAGGATTTTGTAGATCTCTTTAAGCAAACTAGCGTTACCGGTGCACTGGCGGCATCTATATTCCACTTCGGAGAAGTTAAAATTCCTGAACTCAAACAAGAACTACGAGCTCACGGAATTACGGTACGCTAAAACAGATTAAAAAAAATTATTATCTCTCGCAAGTTCTTTACTAGTCTATATGTTCAGAGTTAGTTAAATAGCTTGTTTATAGATAAACAGAATAGAAATAGCAATAGATAGATAAACAGAAAATAGCAATAGCAATAGCAATAGAAAGAGATACAAGCTAATATAGGATAACAGATTGGTGATTACTTTTAATAAAGGATAGAATATGAAACCGGATTTTGAAAAAGGAAATGGCTTGTTGCCGACGGTTGTGCAGGATGCGGAGACTAAGGACGTCCTCATGGTGGCTTGGATGAACGAAGAAAGCTTTCACAAAACACTAGAAACAAGGGAAACGTGGTTTTGGTCTCGGTCTCGTGAAGAGTTATGGCATAAGGGTGGCACTAGCGGTAATGTGCAGCACGTGGTGAGCATGGCCCTAGATTGTGATGGCGATACTTTGCTCATTCAAGTTAAGCCTGAAGGTCCTGCCTGTCACACAGGGCGCACAAGCTGTTTCTTTAATGAAGTAGAACGGAGTTAAACATGGCACAGCAAACACTGAACGAATTATACGAAATTATTAAAAATCGCAAGGTACAGCCAAAGGAAGGTTCTTATACGAATTATTTATTCGACAAAGGGCTCGATAAAATCTTGAAAAAAGTTGGTGAAGAGGCTACAGAGGTAGTAATCGCCGCAAAAAATGAAGATCCACAGGAGCTGATTTACGAAACAGCAGACGTGTTATATCACTTGCTCGTGTTATTAGTAGAGAAAAATATCCCATACGAAGCCATTGAAGCTGAGCTAGCGAGCCGCGAAGGGGTTGTTAGCAAGACTACGGATCGCCCAGAAATTACAAACTTATAATGTATATCCTGTTATGAGCTCGGACATATGAGCTCTGGTGGAGTTCATATGTGTTATATGAGTTAAGGAATAGATAGAAAGGATAGCCTATGAAAGAGATAATTCGCACATTGAAACCTTATATACCTGAGGAGTCGGCTGAAGCGGTGAAAGAGCGCCTTGGTGTAGAGCGATTGGTGCGCTTGTCGGCGAATGAAAATCCATACGGCACATCGCCATTGGTACGGGAGGCTATCCTTAGCTATGTAACCCATAATGATGCCAACTACTATCCGGATGGCAACGCCACCGATTTGCGCATGAAATTAGCGAATTACTGGCAGGTACAACCTGAGCAACTGGTCATCGGCGTGGGTCTAGATGAGGTCATCGCCATGGTCAATAAAACATTGATTACCGCTGGTGACTCCATCGTAGTAAGCGTGCCAGCCTTCTCGGAATATGCCTTGAATGGCCTCGTGGAAGGTGCTGAGATCCGTGAGGTGCCAGCTGATTTTGAAACGGGACAGTATGATTTTTCTGCTCTTGTGAAAGCTGTAGATGAAACGACACGGGTCGTGTGGATTTGTAATCCTAATAATCCAACGGGTACCTATGAGTCTGTTGAAAATATCCGCAAATTTGTAGCAGCTATACCAAAGGAAACCTTGGTCATCATAGACGAGGCGTATATCGATTTTGTCACTTCCGTAGCAGTTCCTACGGCACGTGCGCTCTTGGATGAATTCCCTAATGTGGCTATCATGCGTACCTTCTCGAAAGCCTATGGCCTTGCCAATTACCGTGTAGGTTACATGATGACACCTATAGAGTTGGCAAATTATATGCAAACCATTCGCTTGCCGTACAATTTGAATACCTTATCTCAAGTGGCTGCAGAAGCCGCTTTCGGTGATCAAGAATTCGTGGCGAGAACGGTCTCTCAAAATGCAGAGGAACGGTCAAAATGGGAAATCCTTTTTGACGAGCTAGGTATTCACTACTATAAGAGTGAGGCTAATTTTATTTTCTTTGCAGCGCCTGATGCGGAGGGTCTTGCAGATGCTTGGCTTAAATCAGGTTACCAAGTGCGCCGAGGTCAACGAGAAGGATGGTTACGTCTTACGATTCCCATGCCTCAAGATGGGGATGTTATGCGTAAGATATTAAGAGACTTCATGAATTGATTTGTATAGAATAACATACAATTCGTAATACGTTTTGTTTAATCTTATCGTGTTTTACCCTATAGAATGGAGTTTATTATGATTGCCATTATAGATTATGATGCAGGGAATACCTTCAATGTCCAGAAAGCCTTAGCTTACATTGGCATTGATGCAGTGCTAACGGCAGATTCGGCGACTATATTAAATGCTGATAGTGTTCTCTTGCCAGGTGTAGGCGCATATGCACCGGCGATGGCAGTTCTAAAAGAACGTGGTTTAGTCGATGTCATCTATGAAGTAGTAAAACGTGAAATACCTTTATTAGGTATTTGTTTAGGGATGCAACTTTTATTTGAAGAATCTGAAGAATACGGCCCAACGCCCGGTTTAGGCCTTATTCCCGGTAAGGTAAAAGAAATTCCTCGCAACCTTGGCCTTAGCGTGCCTCATATGGGTTGGAATAAAAATGTAGTACACCAGCCTCATAGTGCTTTTAGCAATGTAGATGATCAATATACATATTTCGTTCATTCCTATTATGTGGATACAGATCCTGAATATATCATATCTACTGCAAATTATGGTATCGATGTACCTGGCATTGTAGAACGAGGTAGAGTATATGGAATGCAATTCCACCCTGAAAAAAGCGGTGTCGTAGGTCTAAATTTGTTGCGTACATTTGGGACTATTACAAAAACTTATAGGAAAGCAGGAGAATAGGGATATAGCTATCTTTTATTACAGATAAGAATGAGTCATTCAGTAACCAATATATCTAGGATAATAACGGCATCTCATAGGTAGAGAATGCCGTTATTATGCTTTATAGTTATACTTAACTTTCAAAATGAGAAATTAATAATTGACACCTTGTTGATTAGTTATACAATAATGTTGTAAGTACTAACATTTTAGGAAGCCATTGTGGCATGGATACGATACATAAGTTTTATCAGTAATATTCATATACTCCATGTCACGTGATTATTGGAGGTGTTTATATGGTTATGAATGGTATTTACTTAGTTATTGCCTCCGCGTGTATTCTAATTTTAGCGTACCGCTTTTATGGGGCTTTTATAGCGGCTAAGGTACTGACATTGGATCAATATCGTCCAACGCCAGCTATGGTTCACAATGATGGTCACGATTACGTGCCAACCAACAAATGGGTAACCTTTGGTCATCACTTTGCAGCAATTGCTGGTGCAGGGCCACTTGTAGGTCCTGTTATCGCAGCACAGTTTGGATATTTGCCTGGGGCATTATGGATCCTAATTGGTTCCGTATTAGCCGGTGCTGTACATGATATGGTTATCTTGTTTGCTTCCGTTCGTTACGATGGTAAATCGATTGCGGATATTGCTCGTGAAGAAATCAGTAAACTTGCTGGTTTTGGTGCTATGCTCGCTACCTTATTCCTATTGATCATTACCCTTGCTGGTATGGCCGTAGTAGTAGCTAACGCATTGCATAACTCTCCTTGGGGATTCTTCTCCGTATTTGCTACCATTCCAATCGCTATTTTTATTGGTATTTATTTGAAATGGTTGCGTCCTGGTAAAATCCAAGAGGCGACTATTATTGGGGTAGCCTTAATCTTCGCAGCCATCATCTACGGTCCAAATGTAGCGGCTAGCGAATATGCATCTTGGTTCACATACGACTTGCAAACCATTGAAATTATGCTTGCTGTGTATGGTTTCTTTGCGGCTGCATTGCCAGTATGGTTGTTACTTGCTCCTCGTGACTATTTGTCCACATACCTTAAAATCGGTACAATCGGTGCATTGGCTCTTGGTATTATCATTGTAATGCCTGAAATTCAAATGCCAGCTGTAACTCCTTACATCTGGGGCGGCGGTCCTGTATTGAAAGGTTCCGTATTCCCTTACATCTTCATTACTATCGCATGTGGTGCGTTATCTGGCTTCCATACTGTTATTGCTACAGGTACAACACCTAAAATGCTTACTAATGAAAAAGAAATTTTACCTATCGGTTATGGCGCGATGTTAACAGAAGGCTTCATCGCTATGATGGCCTTGATTGCTGCCACTGCATTGCATCCAGATGATTACTTTGCGATTAACTCCACAGTTGAGTCTTTCAAAGCTTTAGGCCTTCAAGTCCATGAATTGCCAGCATTGTCTGCAATGGTTGGTGAAGACTTGATGCACCGTCCTGGTGGCGCCGTATCCCTTGCAGTAGGTATGGCTCATATCTTCTCCAGATTGCCTAACATGGCTCACTTGATGGGTTACTGGTATCACTTCTGTATCATGTTTGAAGCATTGTTCATCATGACATTAATCGATGCTGGTACTCGTGTAGGTCGTTACTTACTTCAAGAATTATTAGGTCATTTCCATCCTAAATTCAACGACCAACACTGGGCTCCTGGTGTGTATGGTTGTGCCGCTTTAATTTGTATCTTGTGGGGCTACCTAGTTCTACAAGGTAATATCGGTATTATCTGGCCTCTATTCGGCGTATCTAACCAATTATTAGGTACCATGACATTGGCCGTAGGTACTACAGTTATTATGAGACTTGGCCGCAAACGCTATGCTTGGGTAACAGGTATTCCTTGTATCTTAATGGCTATCGTGGCTATCGCTGCAGACTATGAAAATGTATTCTACAGCTATATTCCTGCTGGTAAATGGATTTTAGTAGCATTTAGTGCTGCTATGTTCTTCATGATCCTTATCGTATTGGTAGAAGCCGTACGTAGTTGGATTCGCTTGTCTAGCATTCCTCAAGACTATCGGACTCAAGCTGAAATCGAAGCTGAAAGCCTTGTAAAATACGGTAAAGAAGTAAAAGCATAAGATTGATTATTGCAATATATAAAGTGCACTCACATTTGTGGGTGCACTTTTAATCTATAAATTTGCTGTCTTTTTTATAAAATAGTTAGGTAATGGCGCCTTGCATGCAGAGTTTTCTGTGAGCAAGGCGCTTTTTGTATGGAAAAGAGTTTCTTATGGTCAATATGATTGATACAGGCAACACCACATGGGTATTGTGATTTGAACATGTTATAATAGGGCTATGAAACATTATATACGTTCTTATTGGACAAAATATAAACAATTGTATAAGAAAGGCCTAAAAGGCATTGCTGCCTTTCTTGCCATTGGAGCGATTATAGTCTTTGTACTAGCAACCATTGCTAGTCGTGGAATGGGCGTTATTTTTAATGAGGTTATGGCTCGACAAACTATGATGCGCGGTACGGTTACTGTTGAAAGTTTATCTGCTACACCGTGGGGAACTTTGACTTTTACAGGCCTTGTTTGGAAGGACCCAGAAGGGCATGAGTTGCTCAATGCACCAAGTGGGAAAGTCCGCGTCAATATGTGGGATGTGGTGACACGTAATTTTAAGTCCTCCGCTATCAAGGGCATTGAATTAGATGATGCGGTTATAGTTATTGATTTAGACGATAATAATCGGTTGGATTTCGCGCCCATATCTCCAGATGTAAATAAACCAATTAATGAGGTAGAGCCTCGTCCGAAAGCACCTAAAAAGACCACACAAGAACGGCAAGAGGAACTAGGTAAGAAAGTACGTAACTTTAATTGGCAAGGTCAACATTTAGATCTTAAGATTACACTTAGAAATAGTCAGTTAGAGGTCTTTAATAGAAATCGCCATTATGTGATAAAGAATGTAAACTCAAAAATTGATCTTGATAGTAAGAGGGCCATTCGTATCGATATGGAGACGGGCAAATTTGGTGGTACCGCCATAGGGGATGGTCTTGTATTAAAAGGTCGTGTAGATTTAAAGGATGTTTTAAAGCATCGCATGCCTCAACTGGATCTACAATTTGATGTGAAAGGGGTGGATCCATCATCACTAGGCTTTGGTGAGAATATTCATGATGCCATGACCTTGCTTACAAAGGTAACAGGTGATTTTAACCGTCCTTTTGCTAAAGGTCGTGTGACGATGCCTATTTTACGCATCCCCGCACTTACCTTTGAGAATGTAGTAGGAGATGTGACGTACCAAGATGGTATTTTGAATTTTGAAAACGTTAGTGCCAATGTATACAGCGGTAAATTGGAGGCTAAGGGTGTATATAATTTGGACACTCGAGCCTATACGATTACAGGCGTAGCAAAGGATTTAGACAGTAGTGTAGCCCTCAAGGCTCCTGAGTTCCTCGTGCCTGTATCGGCAAATTTGAACTTTAAAAGTGAAGGCCAACCTCGAGACATGGAGGTATGGGGGAACTTCTGGTCTGGTGAAGGGCACTATATGCTGATTCCAATTCAAAGTATTACGGGAAACTTTCACAATAAAGGGCGACATTTATCCTTTAGCGATGTGAAAGTAAATACGAAAATCACCACTATCACTACGGATGCTCTGCGTATCGATGATGGACAGCTCACGATGGGGCCCCTTAATATTACTTCTCACGGAGGCAGTAATTTTATTCTGTATGATGAGTCATTTGATGAAATTGATGAAAATATGACTCGCATTAAAGACGATATGAAACAAGCTAGGGAAAATAGTAGGCGTGCTTCTGACTCTGCAAAAGGCATCGACAAATCTGGGCTTACAGCGCCGGACATAAAAGAATCCATGAAGGATCTGAAACGGAGTATGGATACGGCAAAAGATAGTTTAGATAATCTGTCAAAAAACAGTAAGCAATAAACTGTATTGAGCCGTAAAGGGTGAGAAGAAACAATAAAGTAATAATATAAAGTAACGGAAATAATAAACTAGCAGAAATCAAAAAAGAAGGCAATTCATCATGGTGATGAGTTGCCTTCTTTTAGTTATAAGGTGCTAAATTATATGTAGCTATACGAAAGATTTTATTATCTGTTTAATCCATTAGAGCGTACATATTCGGTATTTTCTGTGTCTTTGGTATCTGTTTTGGTGTTAGTTCGTTTTACCGTAATAAGAGGTTTCTTTTCTTTGGTTTCCTCTTCTTCGTATGGAATTACTTTATCTCCTTGATCCGGTAAAAATGTTTCGATACCGTTTCGTTTGCCTTTTTGCGTGTTTGAATCAGTGGCCAATTGACTTTGTTGTGGAACGATGTATATTTCGTCTTTATTGATGGTTACATCATTTAACAAGAGTTTGAATACGTTCGGACTTACATACAGAATTCCGTCTACCATACGTGCTGCAGGCAGTAAAGATTCGGATGTATCAAGGTTGATGATTTGCAGTTTACCCTTGCGCACGACTTGTTTAGAGTCTGGTTGTACCGCTAAGGTAGCAATATTCATATCGATTAATGCCGTTTTTGTAGGGGCATCCCAAGATACTTTATAACCTAATGCTTCTGATACTTGACGTAACGCTACGAGTGGCTGACCGTCAACATAGATGACATTTGGTTTATTATCTATGGGCTCTAATAATATGCCATCTACATTGATATAATGCTGTGTCGTTACTGATGCAGGTCTTTTTAAACTCTGTGTCGTTGTAGCTGTCTCCGCTCCGACTGCTGCCTGTGCAGGTTGCACCATTCCGCTTGTGAAAGCTAGCGCCCCAACGGCTATACCGGACAAAATCAGTTGTTTTAATTTCATGGTAACCTCCATTGTGTATAAAACGTAACGATAAATCATAATGGGTACTATAACATGGATATATGAATATTATATTATGAATTTTAATTTTACAAAACTAATAAAGAAGAAGGGATGAATTTATCGATTTGCTATAGAAAAACGAAGTCAAATAGAAATTTTAAGAAAAGAAAGGTACTCTGTTCATAAAATTGCTAGTTTAATTGGTGTTCACCATTCTACTGTAGTAAGAGAATTAAATCGTGTTAAAGACGAATACTCTACGATTAAAGCACAACAGGTAGCAACTAGTAAGTCTGCTAATAAAGGAAGACTAATAAACTTAATACCTCAATTAGCGGCTTTAATTAAATCCAGATTATAACAAACTTGGTCTCCAGAAGCACTAATGCTGATTAATAATTGACCTAGGAAATGCCTTAAGTTTAAAACACCAGATTAGAAAATTGATTTAATTTTGTCGCATTACTTATTACAATTTAAGACAAGATTAAATGATTTATTAATGGTGGAATCCGGTTTAGATATTTTTATAACTCTACGTTTAGAAAGATAGTATAATTAAAAAAGGGGCTGTAAGCGAATTCTTTAAAAGCAGCATTTTGTTTATGGTCATTTTTATACGTTCATTTGAGGTGTGAAAAGATATTTAGTAATGTTGATTTGTAGCTTTTATATAATCTATATTGAGAAAGTACGTTGCAAGATCTGCCGGCTCTTTTGTAGTTGGTATAGTCGGTACGAAAGCTAGAAATTACGCAAAATATGAAATTAAATTTAATTTGAAAAAGGATGTAGATAAGTAATGTATCAAGATCTGATTATGATATTTGGTATTATATTCTTCATATACAAACTTATTACGCATAAAGGTAAGCTTAGTTTAGCTCGAATTATCTATACTTTTAGCTTAGTACTCGGGTGTGGAATATTTTTCATACGTAATTTAATATCTCCATTTACTATGTTGTTTTGGTGGATATTTTGTATGGGGATATCTTTAGTTGGAATGTACTTTATGCTTAAAAATGATGAGTTTGAAAGTGATAAAGTAGAAAAATATCATTTTAATTTTAAAGCAGGCGTATATGTTTGGTTATTTCTAGTAGCCTTATACATATATTTATATATTTTGACCTATTATTAGATACGCTGACCGTACATATAGCAGGATCTATTGATTAACGTATAATGCTAATATAAGGCATATGAATCTAAAAAAGGACACTATAGTCTAATCTTCAGTGAGCGGTATTACTGAATGGGTTGGAGCCATAGTGTCCTTTTAGTTTTTATGGATTTGATGTTCGAGAGCATGTTATTAGATGCATTAGTTGCTACTAACAGTTTAACTAGACCTGGGGGAGGACTTTTTTAGCACTACGTATGATATAATTTATTTATATTGAATGATTTCGCAGAATTTATATTTTATAGAAAGAGGTTCCTTATGGCATCCGGCAGATCTGAAAAAGAGTTACAAGGGGTAACGATGTTAGGTCACAAGACCGATTACCCAACTGATTATGCACCACAGGTGTTAGAGGCGTTTGATAACAAGCATCCTGACAATGATTACTTCGTTAAGTTTAACTGTCCTGAGTTCACTAGCTTGTGTCCTATGACAGGGCAACCAGACTTTGCCACAATCTACATTTCTTATGTACCAGATAAGAAAATGGTTGAGTCCAAGTCCTTGAAGTTGTATCTGTTTAGTTTCCGCAATCATGGGGACTTTCACGAGGACTGCATTAACATTATCATGAAAGATCTTGTGAAGTTGATGGATCCTAAGTACATCGAGGTATGGGGCAAGTTTACGCCGCGCGGTGGCTTGTCTATCGATCCATACGCAAATTACGGCAAGCCTGGTACAGAGTGGGAAAAGACGGCAAAAGAGCGCCTTCATTTCCACGACATGCAGCCAGAGCGCGTAGCATACCGTTAATATGGCATACGAATATTTAACAATGGTCGCATCCTTTATTACTTGTTTTATGATGGGTGTGACCTTGTCTTTACAACCTGCATCAATAATCGTAGGGGCTCACACTCATTTAAGAGAACAAAGTAAATGGACTCGCTGGAACGGATATATCATGTTTGTGTTGCTCCTATTTGTGTTAGATATGCTCGTAACGAATGGTATATATATTGCGTTTCACGATGTGTATGGTAATCTTTTGAACATTGTTTATCATGATTTCAATCCTATGGACATGTTCTTTAGTGAAAGCTTTCAAATAGTTGTTATTCTAGTCTTTTCGCTTGTGTTATTTCAAGTGTTAGGGCTCGTTGATTTAGCTCATGGAGAACGGGATTTATCCTTTTATTATGACCAAGTAGATGAGGGTAAACAGAAGTCATCTTGGATGGAGCGGTACATGGGGAGTCAAAGAGGCTTTCTTGGAGCGAGCTTGGTGGGTTTGCTCTATATGCTGAGAATGACGATAAAAACAATGTGGCCTTATATCGTGTGCCTAGTGTGGTTTAAAATCCTAGCTATACTTGTAAATGTATTAGTGTCTCCGAGTATTAACCGAATTATGCATGCTGATAATGAATTGACGACCCTAATCATTTTCGACCCATATATTATCACCTATGTAGTTGCTGGTTTCTTATGGGGTCATGTAGCATTACATCATGATGTAACTAAAGTATCGCACTTAGCTAGTAGCATGGCTATATATCTTATCCCTCGTCTTACAGTTTTGGTAGGAGCGGTTTTCTTTATAGGATTGGCCCTCATCATTATAATGGTACCCATCACATGGGATGGGGTACTTAATGCACTTACAACAAAATAGATAAAGCTAGTTATTTCCTGTATTTTTAGGGTTTTAAAAGTCGTTCTCATTCTCTTGACAATGAAATGATTCAAATGTTAGAGTATGGTTGTATTAATTGGAATACATAAACGGTTATACCCCGTGTATGGTGAATAACAAGGTGCAATATAATATCGTCCTTGGGATGTTCCTAAGGACGATTTTTATCATCTATCGCTAGAGGGAGAATTAGATGAGTATAGTAACAAACCAAACAACTGAACTTATCGGTAAAACACCGGTATATCAATTACAAAATACTAATATCTATGTAAAGCTTGAGAAATATAATGTAGGTGGATCTGTAAAAGACCGTGCCGTACTCGGTATGTTGCAGGCTGCAAAAGAGCAGGGTCGCATCCATGAGGATAGCATCATTGTAGAAGCCACAAGTGGTAATACGGGAATCGCTCTTGCTATGGTAGGCGCTATTTTACATATTAAAACAGTAATTATCATGCCTGAAAGTATGAGTAAAGAACGCCGTGAGCTTATTAAGGCGTATGGGGCGCAGCTCATCTTAACACCAAAAGAAACAGGTATGAAGGGGGCTCTTGAGCGGGCAAATGAAATTTTAGCAAAGTATCCAAATGCTTTCACCTTGGGCCAATTCGTAAATCCTGCAAATCCAGATATGCATTACCGCACGACGGGTAATGAAATTGTAGAACAAGTGCCAAATGTCGATGTATTTATAGCGGGTATCGGTACAGGTGGTACTTTCACAGGCGTTACAAGACGATTGAAAGAACATAATCCTAATCTAAAAGCCATTGCTGTAGAGCCAGCGGGATCTCCTGCTATTACCGAAGGTAAGGGCGGCCCTCACAAAATACAAGGTATTGGGGCTGGTTTCATTCCTGAAAACTTTGACCAAAGCTTGATGGACGGCGTGCAAACTGTAAGTGATGAAGAAGCTTTTAGCGAGGTGCAAACCTTTATGCGTGAAAGTGGTATCTCTATTGGTCTTTCCGCGGGGGCGGCCATTGTAGCGGCAAAACGCATGGCTCGTGAATTACCTAAGGCGAACATCGTTGTTATTGCACCTGATGGAGTAGAGAAATATTTATCCCTTTTGGACTTCGGCAATAATGAATACGTTAAATAATAGATTTTAGATAGATAAAATACGAGATTTTGAATGATAAAAGAATAGGTTCTATATAGATATAGCCTTATATATAGGAATATAGACCAAATATGTTGTATACTAGATATATCTATATTTCTGTAGAATGTAAGTAGAGTTATTTGAGATGGAGTCACTATGATGCAAGGTTTGCGCGATTTATGGGGCAAAATTCAATATAATATTAAGCGCGTAATGGATTCTGACCCAGCTGCCACAAGTGTATGGATGGTTATATGGACATATCCACATATTACGGCTTTGTTCTGGCATTTCTTTGCCCACCGTTTATATAAGGCGGGGTGGCCAATCTTGGCTCGTCGTGTGGCTCTCCATTCTCGTCATGTAACGGGCATTGAAATCCATCCAGGTGCGACGATTGGTCGCGGCCTCTTTATTGATCACGGTATGGGGGTTGTTATTGGTGAAACGGCTATTGTAGGCGATAATGTAACCTTGTTCCATCAAGTAACACTAGGTGGGATGTCTTCTAAAAAGGTAAAGCGCCATCCGACCATTGAAGATGATGTACTCATCGGTACGGGTACAAAAATCTTAGGGGATATTACGATTGGGGCGCGCACGAAGATTGGCTGTAATCTCGTTATCAAACATGATATTCCTAAAGATATGGTAATTTTTGAAACAGACCCAGAAAATATGTATGTTCGTAAACTTAGTCGCAATGCAACCGCTGCACAAGCAGAGGAGAAAAAAATCCCTGATAATTACATAGAATACTATATTTAATATAGAAACGTATTTAATATATAATCATATTTAATATAGAATCATACAAAGAATCATACAAAGAATCATACAAACCTCTAACTATTGGATTAACTAGTAGTTAGGGGTTTTTTATGATTCGAAGAAACATGTTTCTTCGAATTATTGGATTTAGATTTGGTATGTATTGTATTGGGGATAAGTTTGATTTAGTATGGTTATAATATTTTCATTAAACTTTTATACAAAAATATCTGCTCATGTATTGACATGGAAAATCATTATTGGTAGAATATAAACATAATCAATATTGATTATAAATTAAATAAACGAATTGATGGCGTAGAAACCAACTGTGTTTGTTCTGCTTTTAGAATAAACTATAATTGAGAATTAAGTGAAAAAAGGAGTTTTATTATGAAAAACGTACAACAAGTAAATCAATATTTAGCAGATCTTTCCGTATGGAATGTAAAATTACATAATTTACACTTCAATGTAACTGGTCCGCAATTCAAATCCATCCATGAATACTTGGAATCCATCTATGATGAAGCATTTGAATACTTTGATGCCGTAGCAGAACATGTGAAAATGCAAGGTCAATTTCCATTGGTAAATTCTGCAGAATACACAAAATTGACTAAAATCGAAGAACTTGGTCAAGAAGACATCCCTCAAGCAAAGGTAATTGATATCCTTCTTAAAGATTTTAAATACATGAATGATCAAGCTGTAGCAATTCGTGCAGCCGCTGATGAAGAAGGTGATTTCTTGCTCGTAAGCATGATGGAAGATCACGTTGCATACTATGTAAAACAGATCTGGTTCATCGAATCTATGCTGAAATAAGACGATTGACAATGCCTTATTGGGTATGATATGATTACCCAGTAAAGCATGGAGGATTACTCAAGAGGCTGAAGAGGACGGTTTGCTAAATCGTTAGGGCGGGTTACCGTCGCTAGGGTTCGAATCCCTAATCCTCCGCCATGTAAAGACCCCACATCACTCGATGTGGGGTCTTTTTGTATAATATATTAATTTATTATATTATTTATATAGGCCTAATTTGTGAGGATTCGAGTGAGTCCAAGGCCTTATTAGTATTGAATGACACAGGTGTGTAAGGGTATAGAGTTGACGTATGTCTAGGGGTTTCATATAATAGATTGTATAAAATATAATTTTAAGGAGACTCTTATGAATACAAAACATACACGTCAAATGAATCGTATCCGTCGAGCGTTAGGCATTGGCACATTATGCCTCGTTGCGTCTGTTGGCTTTAGTCATGCTGAAAGTATTGCCATTCCAAGTGCACGTCCTATGGTGGATGGCGTAAGTGCTGATGTAGAGACTGTTAGTAGTTCTAGTAAAGGGCAACAGCATGTAAACTCAGATGTTATTACGCCTAATGATTGGACGTATACAGCGTTACAAAGACTCATTAAACATGGTGCTATTACAGATACCCACGGATTTACTTTTGATGGTGCTAGCTACACAAAGGATGAGCTTATGCCACTTATCGATGAGGTAGTCACAAAACGTGAGCAAATGAACGACAATGATCGGGAATATGCATTGCGTATCTACCAAGAAAATATGCGTGATGTAATGGATTACCGTATTGCTCGCGATAAAAAAGTTACTGACGAGCGCCGTCAAAAACTAGATGAAAAGCGTGCTGAAAAGGCTAAAAAATCTGGTAAGATGTATCAAGTATCCAAGGATCAACAAGAGGCTCTTGATAAGGCTGGTGATGAAGTAGCAAAACCGGAAGAACGCGCTTTAACAGATGAACAAATCAAAGAAAAAATGAAGAAATTCAAAATTGATGATTCTCGCGTTAAGGTAAATAATGAAGTGCGTATTCGTTACGCTGATTCCAAGGATAAAAAGTCCAAAACAGATGCTCGTATGCAGACGGAGATGACCTTCACTCTATAACTCTTAGTAAGGGGTTATAATGATTGATTTTTTAAAGAAACAGTTGTTTACTGTCCATCAAAATGGTAAGCAGCAGGTAAGTGAGGTCTTTAAATATATAGGACCTGGTATAATCGTAACCGTTGGATTTATCGATCCGGGCAACTGGGCTGCTAACTTGGCAGCTGGTGCCAGTTATGGTTACGAATTATTGTGGGTAGTCACACTATCTACGATTATGCTCATTTTATTACAGCATAATGTGGCACATTTAGGCATTGTACGCGGTCAATGCTTGTCGGAATGTGCCTATGAATTCTTACCGCGTTATGCATCTCGCTTTGTGCTTAGCACGGCAGGAATTGCGGCGGCAGCGACGGCCTTGGCTGAGTTTATTGGCGCCGCTATCGCCTTGAAGATGCTCTTTGGTATTCCTATCTTGATAGGCAGCATTTTGACGGCTCTTATCTGTACGGTCATGCTCATTACGAACTCCTATCGTAAATTAGAGCGAATCATTGCTGGCTTTGTATCCCTCATCGCATTGGCGTACCTCGTTGAGGTAAATATGGTCAACGTGGATTGGGCAACGGCTGGTATCGGTTGGGTGGATCCTAATATACCTAATGAATCGATGCTCGTTATTTTGAGTATATTAGGGGCTGTAATTATGCCTCATAACTTGTTTTTACACTCTGAAATCATCCAAAGTCGCCAGTTTAATACACAAGACCCAGCGATTATGAAACGGCAGTTGCGCTATGAATTCCTCGATACTTTGTTATCTATGGGGATTGGGTGGATGATTAACTCTGCCATGATTATATTGGCGGCGGCTGTCTTCTTTGCTCATGGTATTGAAGTAACAGAGCTTGAACAGGCTGAAGAGTTGTTGCGACCACTCATTGGACCCGCAGCGGGTATTATTTTTGCAATAGCATTGTTATTTGCAGGTTTTGCCTCATCCGCTACAGCAGGTATGGCGGGGGCAAGTATCTTTGCAGGAATGTTTGGCGAGTCTTACGATATGAAAGACTTCCATACGCGATTAGGCTTGGCACTAACATATGTTCCAGCATTATTGTTGATCGTGTTTATTACAGATTCCTTCCAAGCATTATTGTTCTCTCAAATGTTCTTGAGCTTGCAATTACCAATCACCATCTTCTTGCAACTTTACATGACAAGTAGCCGCAAGGTCATGGGAGAATACGCGAACCGTAAATTTACAAATATTCTCTTATGGAGCATAGGTATCATCGTTACGATCATGAATATCTACTTATTGATTGTAGGCTAATAGAACATTCTTTGTTAGTTACCAAAAGGTTTATTATAAAATCATAATTAGAATACAGCATTAGAGTACAATATTAGAGTATAATATTAGAGTACAACATTAGAATACAAAATTAAAATGCAAAGGACCGCTATGGCGGTCCTTTTGTCATGTTGCTAACGTATCTATTATGTGAAAAGCGTATCTTTGAATACCCAAGAGGGGTATAAAATATGGTACAATTAAAAATAGTATAATTAAGATTAATATAATATCTGTTGGGGATATTCCTTAGCAGTGTGATATATGGAAAACTAGGAGGCCCTAATGGCAAAGGAAATCAAAGTGCAAGAGACAATACAATCTGATTTTAGTGTTGTGGTTAACGACATTGCTGAAGAGTTATTGACGCGCCTCAATATGGATGAGGATGGTTCTGTTATCGATATGTTCCAAACAGGCTCTTTTGATCCTTGGCAGTTATTCGTATTTTTTGGCGCTTTAGAAAAAGCTCTTATTGAGTTCAGAACGGATAAACGCAAGAAAACGGTTATCGTTCATGCACAACCTGAGGCTCTTATTGGCATAGGCCGCGTAGTGACACCTGTATCTACTATGCTTGAGCATGTATTGATGTCTCGTTTGAACGACATGAGCGAAGGCCGCTTGGAAACAGGCATGCTTACAGTATCTGCTGAAAGTATCGATTATGAAGGTGTAAACCTTAAAGGGCGTCACGTGGTTATCGTATGCGACCTTGTAGATGAAGATTCTAATTATCTCAAAGAATGCATTAAATTATGTAAAGAATTGAAAGCAAGCCACGTAGTGGCGGTGCCTCTCATGTTGTGGAACCCAGAATTGATCGATAATTTGACAGAGGAATCTATTAAGGCGGAATTATCTCATGAAAATCGTCCTCTCTCCTAGTAAGACAAAAACGATTACCGATGTTGCTAGAAATGATGAGGCAGTACATCATGCAGTCCGAGACAGCCAATTTCAGCCGAAC
This sequence comes from Veillonella parvula, assembly GCF_047241225.1. Lineage (GTDB taxonomy): Bacteria > Bacillota > Negativicutes > Veillonellales > Veillonellaceae > Veillonella > Veillonella parvula_O. The sequence goes on from NZ_JBKTIE010000003.1 coordinate 121,670, forward strand.
ATCACGAAAAAGATTATAAATCATGTACAATCTCTTGATGTAGCAGCTCTTGGAAAGGCGCTAAAGCTAAAGGCTGATAAGGCACAGGCTGTCTTTGATTTTTACCAGGACTTTGAGTCCCATCCAGTAGGTATCGCTTGTGAAAGCTACGATGGTATTGCTTTCAAATATTTAGACTGGTTGAACTTATCTGATGAAGCCAAGACCTTTGGTGAAAGCCACCTCGTTGTGATGTCCGCGTTGTATGGTGTCGTTGAACCTAATATGGGGGTGCGCAACTATCGACTCGATATGGTTGATAAGGTAGGCGTTAATTTATACGATACATGGCGTGAAGCAGTGGATGCATACTTTCACAAGGAAGATTGGATCCTAAACCTAGCATCTAAAGAATATGCAAAAATGGTGAACCATCCAAAGGTGGTAACCATTGAATTTTGGGAATTACGGGGCAACACGTTTAAGCAGATGAGTACGTCCTCCAAAATGAGTCGAGGTGTGATGGCTCACGAATGTTTAACACGACAAGTGAAACATGTGCGGGACTTGCCGCGCGAAATTAATGGATTTACCTGTGTCTCTGACATTGAATCCATTACCATACCAAGCGAATCGATGACGATTCGTTACGAAAGGAAGTGATTGTTTGCAAGTGCAAGACATTCTTGCAAAAGACCTTGTCGGTGATGAATGGCTGACCGAGGAGGAACTAAGATTTCTCATGTCTGTAACTGATGAAGAGCAGTTGCAGTTGATATATAAAAAGGCCTACGAAGTGAAGGCAAAATACGTAAAGCCTGTAGCGTATTATCGTGGCCTCATCGAGTTCTCGAACCGATGCATTAAGAATTGTAATTACTGCGGTATCCGCCGAGAAAACGATAAGGCGGAACGCTTTGATATGAATCGCGAAGATATCATCAAGATGGCACAGTGGGCGTACGATCATGAATATGGTTCCATTACACTCCAATCTGGTGAACGCTGTGATGATGCCTTTGTGGACTATGTTGTGGATTTAATTCGCGATATTAAAGCCATTGGTGATGGTTCTCTTGGCATAACGATGTGTGTAGGGGAACAAAGCGAAGAGGCGTACCGTCGCATGCGTGAAGCTGGTGCGAGTCGTTATTTATTACGCATTGAAACAACCAATACAGATTTATACCATAAGATTCATCCTCGTGATGAATTACATTCCTTTGAGACGCGCGTAGAATGCTTACGTCGTTTGCGCCGCGTAGGCTTCCAAGTTGGCACAGGTGTTATGATTGGTCTACCTGGGCAAACAGAAGATGATCTCGTAAATGATATCTTGTTCTATCGCGATATGGATATCGACATGATCGGTATGGGCCCTTATGTGGTGCATCATGATACGCCTCTGGGCCAAGAAGCATTGGCAATGGGCATTGATGATGAAGAGGGTAAGTTGCGACGAGTTCAACTGGGCCTCAAGATGATTGCCCTAACTCGTTTATTCTTGAAAGACGTAAACATTGCGGCAACTACTGCCTTACAAGCACTAGATAAACTAGGCCGTGAAAAAGGTTTAGCGGCTGGGGCGAATATCCTAATGCCTATCATCACCATTCCTGAACACCGTGCAAAATATTTGCTATATGATAATAAACCTTGCGTGGACGACAATGCAGAACAATGTAAAGACTGCCTGACGCGCCGCGTAATGTCCATCGGTGATACAGTAGGTTGGAAACAAAATGGGGACTCCAAACACTACGGTAAACGGACGGGAGAATTTTAGTATTCTATGATTTACCTATATCTTTTAGTGAATTATATATTTACCACTAGTATTGCCTATATATAGATGGGACCCCGTTACATAATGACAACTTAATTAAAAAAGACGGTCTATACTTGCTTGCTCCTCGTTCCTGATGTCGCTGCACAAGTACAGACCGTCTTTTTTATAACTTTGTGAGGGCACTAGTCCCATCTATATAGGTTTACGAATAAAGCTTTATTAATAGATCTTTAACTTCATTATAAACATAGAAATACTAAAATTCTTTAGGAATAGAAGGAAAGTCGTCGAAACTATAGATGACTAGTATTGCAATATTAGTTATACTCTGTACGGGTACGGAACTCTTCTAAGTCCTTATTGGTAAATTTGAGTCTTTATTCGTCAAATATAGATTGAAGAATTATATTAATCCTCTTTTTGGAGAAATTTTTCTCAGAAAAAGAGGATTTTTCTATTGTAGTGTCGAAATGTATTAGCAAAGCCGTAATTTGCCAGTAAGGAGGCGATTCCAATGAAAGAGTACAGTAGTGATAAAATTAGAAACGTTGCTGTTGTTTCCCACGATGGTGCGGGCAAAACAGCTCTTGTTGAATCCTTGTTGTTAACTTCTGGTGCGGTTGATTTCGTAGGTAAAGGTCAAGATAATAAACATATTATGGACTTTGAACCGGAAGAAATTAAACGTAATGTAACTATTCAATTGGGCATGGCGCCATGTGAGTGGCATGACCATAAGGTTAACTTCATAGACACTCCAGGCTATAACGAATTCCATGGCGAAGTTCGTGCCGCTTTGCGTGCTTGTGATGGTATGTTGATGGTGCTATCCTCCACATCTGGTGTAGAAACTGACACAGTTCGCGCATGGGATTATGCAGTTGAATTACAAATGCCTCGCATGGCATTTATCAATAAAATGGATGTTGATGGTGCTGACTTCTTTGGCACTATTGAAAGAATGCGGGAATTATTTGGCAAAGGCATTATGCCATTGCAGATTCCTATCGGTGAAGGTGCCGATTTTGAAGGCGTTGTAGACGTAGCGAAAATGACTGCGTTTACTTATAAGGACGGCCAACCAACAGAGGTCGCTGTACCAGCTCACCTTATCGAAAAGGCTCAAGAAATTCGGGAAATGACCGTAGAAGCCGCGGCTGAAGGTAGCGATGAGTTGTTGGAAAAATATTTAGAAGGCGAAGAATTATCCTTAGAGGAAATCCGCCAAGGCTTGCGTGAAGGGATGATTAGTGGCCGTGTGTGCCCAATCATGTGTGGCAGTGCCACATCTCGTATTGGCTTAGATCAAGTATTGGATCGTATGATCCGTTACATGCCGGATGCAACTAAAAAAGTGATGACCGCAACTGATGCGGAAACCGGCGAACAATGTGTTGTACATGTAGATAAACCATTAACTGCATTCGTATTTAAAACATTGTTAGACCCATTCGCAGGCAAACAAAGCTTTGTACGTATCTTCTCTGGTGAACTGAAAGAAGGCGATCGCCTTTATGATGTAAACCAAGGTGTAGAAGAAAAATGGGGCAAGATGGTTACCCTTATCGGGAAGCAACAAATCCCTGTATCTGCTGCTAAAGCTGGCGATATCGTAGTGATACCGAAATTGGCCAATGCTAAGACCGGCGATACATTAACGGCTCCTGACTTTAAAGTAACATACGATGCTATTCGTTTCCCTCAACCTCTATATACAGTGGCTATGGAGCCAGTGAAAAAAGGTGAGGAGGAAAAATTAGCTAGTGCTGTTCTTAAAGTGGCAGAAGAAGATCCTACTTGCGTAGTAGTGAAAAATGCTGAAGCTCGCCAATTACAAATCGATTGTATGGGCGAAGTACATCTTGAGCATATCCTCAACAAAATGGACCGTAAATACGGCGTACAAGCTAAACTTGTGGCTCCATATATTCCATACCGCGAAACCATTAAAGGCTCTGCTGAAACCGAGTCTAAGTATAAGAAACAAAGTGGCGGTCATGGTCAATATGGTCACGTTAAGATTCAAGTGGATCCATTATATGATGGTAGCGAATTTGCATTCGTAGACAAAATTTTTGGTGGTGCTGTACCTAAGCAATACATACCAGCAGTGGAAAAGGGTGCCAAAGAAACCCTAGATAAAGGCCTAATTGCAGGATATCCTATGATTGGCGTGCAAGTGACACTCTTGGATGGATCTTACCACAGCGTAGACTCCTCAGAGTTAGCATTTAAAGTAGCTACGTCACAGGCTATCAAGGATGTGATTCCTAAGGCGAAACCAGTACTATTAGAACCAATCTATGAAGTCAACGTGTTTGCACCAGATGCTTTCATGGGCGACATTATGGGTGATTTGAATAGCCGTCGAGGTCGTGTATTAGGCATGGAACAAAGTGAAAGAACCGGTATTTCCGTTGTTAAAGCACAAGTACCATTGGCTGAAATGTCCGATTATGTGACTGCATTGCGCTCCATTACACAAGGACAAGGCGTATTTAACCGTCAGTTCTATACCTATGAAGAGGTTCCACATAAGCAAGCGGAAGAAATTATCGCTGCTCATAAAACCCAAGAATAAGGTAATGGCCACATGCTGTATTTAATACAGTTTGAATCACTACAACTGAATAGACAATTGCATAATGTAACAATTTAATACTGTAACAATTTCATAGTGTAATAATTGACGTAAGTCATAAATTTGAATAGTATTTTACTGAGGCCCTCCATATATGTAGCGTATGGAGGGCTTTTACATAAGAGAATAGCTAGTTCTTTATGTATATATGTGCTAACATAAAAGGTAATATAATTGGTTTATTGTGGTGCCATATCCATAGATATTGTGAAAGGATTGTGTATGTTTTTCTCTAATATTACCGCAGATTATACAAAAATGGGCTATCCTAAAGCCATCGTGCGCGCTTTGGATTTCTTGAAAAACACAGATTTGAAAGCGTTGCCTGGAGGGCGTCATGCCATCGAGGGTGACATGATGTATGCTAACGTAGATGATGTAGAAACAAAACTATTTGAAGCTACAAAACCAGAATCGCATCGTAATTATGTAGATATCCAATTTATGGTGAGCGGCGAGGAAAACATGGGCTTTTTCGTAGATAAAGGTCTCGTTAAACCTGTGGAGTCCTATCCAGATCGAGATTGCTATTTCTATCCTAATGAAGCGGTTGATGAAGGGCAAATCCATTGCCCAGAAGGGTACTACACCGTATTCTTCCCCTCTGATGTTCATCGGCCCTTGCTTGCTGTAAACGATAAACCCATCAAAATCCGTAAGGTGGTTGTGAAAGTTCACGTATCTTTGCTCGGTGACTAGCATGAAACAATATGAAGTTATTGGTGTTATTATAACTTTATTAGGCGCTGTTTTATGGGGTGTATCAGGTGCATCTGTACAGTTCTTAAGCAATTTTAGAGATATGAATTTGGAATGGCTAGTAACTATGCGATTGATTACAGCAGGTTTACTAACTGTTATTTATGCATGGTTTAGATTTGGAAATTCTATCTTTAATGTATTTCATAGTGTAAAGGATACGCTAGGACTCATTATTTTTGGCGTATTTGGAATGGCATTATGCCAATATACATACTTTAGATCCATTGCTTTAGCTGGAGCTGGCATTGCAACGGTTTTACAATATCTGGCGCCGTCTATGATTATTATTTACCTGCTGGTTCGCTATGGTAAACGACCATCCAAGGGGGAGACGGTTTCTGTTATACTTGCCTTAGTGGGGACCATTTGTTTGATGGGGAATGGTGATGGTCTTTCTATTAAAAGCTTCCCGATGGCGGTTCTCGTATGGGGGCTTTTATCTGCTGTCGGTGTAGCCGTATATAGTATTTCTCCTGTTGATTTACTCTACAAATATGGCACGTTGCCTATTGTGGGATTCGGGATGTTCATTAGTGGTATTGTAGCCGCTATATTATTCCATCAACCGAATTCATATGCAGTGTGGGACGCATGGACTATTATTGGTTGTTTCAATGTCATATTCCTCGGGACGATAGTATCTTTCAATGCCTATTTAGAAGGGGTTAAACGAATTGGGGCTGTATCAGGATCTATTTTGTCCTCTATTGAACCTATTTCGGCGGCTTTCTTTGGGTGGGCTTTTTTAGGAAATGAATTTAGTCTATTGGGGCTAATTGGTATGGCTATGATTATTGCCACCGTTATTATCATTGCCTGGGATAGACAACGAACTATTAAACGAGAAGTGCTGGCAAAACTGAATAAAACAATATTAGAATAAATTGATAAGCACACATATATCACAGAAACCGTTTTGTGGTATATGTGTTTTTTGTTATAACATACAATTATATTTTAGATACTGTATACATGCTCCATTTAGTTGACTATTTACCTATCTATTCATATAGTAAATGTATACAGGATTATTAGTTTGTTACGGAGGTATTTATGTCTGTAAAAGATTTTGTGCAACAACGACGTGATGCGTTAATCGCTATGCGTCGAGATTTTCATATGTACCCTGAACCTGCTTGGCTTGAGTATCGCTCTGCTGCGAAGGTAGCGGATAGGCTTATTTCTTTGGGCTATGATGTGGCGTTGGGGGCAGATGTACTCGATTTAGACTCTCGTATGGGCTTGCCTAGTGATGAGGTTATGAAAGCCGCTATGGATCGCGCCATCGAAGAAGGTGCCAATCCTGAACTTGTAGAAAAGATGGGCTACGGTAAAACGGCTATTGTCGCAACTATGAAGTTCGGTGGCGAAGGTCCCGTAGTAGCATTTCGTGTAGACATGGACTCCAATGATGTCATTGAAGCTAAAGAGGATAACCATGTACCCGCAAAGGGAGGCTTCCGTTCTTGTCATGATAAGGCGATGCACGCTTGCGGTCATGATGCACATATGACGATGGGGCTAGGCCTAGCTGAATATTTGGCTGCGCACAAGGATGAATTCAAAGGAACTATTAAACTCATTTTCCAACCTGCAGAGGAAGGCGTGCGCGGTGCTAAAGCGATGGCGGAAGCGGGCGTTGTGGATGATGTAGATTTAATGTTCGGCATGCATATTGGGTTTAATGAAAATCTAACCAATTGCTTTGCATGTAGCGATCATGGCTTCCTAGCTACAACAAAACTTGATGCGGTGTTCCGCGGTTATTCTGCTCATGCTGGAGGCTCTCCAGAAAAAGCACAAAATGCAATGCTCGCAGGTTGTACAGCGGTTCTTAACTTACAAGCCATCGCTCGCCATAGCCAAGGGGCTTCTCGCATGAATGTAGGTGTTTTTGAAAGCGGTACAGGCCGCAATGTGACGCCTGATGTGGCAGTTCTTAAACTAGAAACTCGTGGTGCCACTACAGACATCAATGACTACATGATTGAACGAGCAAAGACTATTATTAAAAGTGCTGCAGAAATGCACGATTGTACCTTTGAAATTACAAAACAAGGAGAAACTCCTGCAGGTCGCATCAGCGATGATTTAGCTCGTGAGGTGCAAGCTATCGTGGAGCCACTTGGTATCTTTAAAGAGGTTCCATTTGATTACAGCGGTGGCGGTAGTGAAGATTGTGCGTACTTCTTGAACCGTGTCATCGATCACGGCGGTAGAGCAACCTACATGGTAGTAGGTTCTGCTATTAAAGCGCCACATCACAATCCACTCTTTGATATCGATGAAGAAGATATGCTAAATGGTATCGTCGCATTAGGTACTATTGCGGCTCACTATTTAAAATAAGGTTTACTGACTAGCCACCATATGGTTTATCAGTCATTGATGTAATAGATTGTGAGGTGTTATATGATTCAACGAGAGCGATTAGTTAAAGATTTTGAGGCTATGGCCCAATTGACAGCACCTGGTGAGGGCATTAATCGCCTTGCTTTTACCGATGCAGACTGGGAGGGGCGTCAATATATTATAGATCGCATGATTGATGCGGGTTTATCCGTTGAAATAGACGATTTTGGTAATGTCATTGGCTATAAGATTGGTAAGAAACCAGATTTACCAGTTGTCATGGTAGGGTCTCATACAGATAGCGTACCCAATGGAGGTAATTACGATGGTGTGGTGGGTGTGTTATCTGCCATTGAAGTAATTCGTAGCATGACTGACGATGGTTATGAACATGACCATACCATCGCTGTGGTATCCTTCATGTGCGAAGAGTCCGGTCGCTTTGGGGATGCTACACTAGGTAGTAAGGCCATGCGTGGTGAATTAAGGTTACAAGACTTACACCGATTGGTAGATAAACAAGGAATTTCCTTATACGAAGCATTGAAAGGTCGCAACTTAAATCCCGATGGGATTGAAGCAATGGAATATAAACGACCTGTAAAGTCTTTTACAGAAATTCATATAGAACAAGGAAAGGTACTGGAGCATGAACAGAAAACGATTGGTATTGTGACTGGTATTGCAGCGCCAGAGCGATTCTATGTGATCATTCGGGGCAATGCCGATCATAGTGGCGCTACGCCGATGAACTTGCGTCATGATGCCCTATGTGGAGCCTCAAAAATCATCCTCGGCATCGAGGAGATTGCATCCATGCAAGAGGAACCACCCGTGGTGGGAACTGTCGGTGTTGTGGAGGTTACGCCAGGGGCGATAAATGTCATTCCTGGAGCTGTGAAACTAGGTGTAGATATTCGCAGCATATCTAAGGTAGCTCGCAATTCCGTAGTCACTCTTGTTAAGGAATTTATCGATATTACTGCAGAAAAACGGGGATTATCTTATACGATTGAGCCTATTGCACAAGACCATCCAGTGGCGATGCACCCTAAGATGATTCGAGAAATCGAAGAGGCTGTTAAGTCTGTAGGTGTAGAATATATGACTATGCCGAGCGGTGCCGGTCATGACGCGATGCATTGGGCGGAGGCAGTTCCTACGGGAATGATTTTTATTCCATGTCTTGATGGCATCAGTCATAATTCAGCAGAATTTGCTGAAATGGATGATATCGTAACGGGTGCAGCGGTGCTTGACAAGGTGCTCAGAAAACTTAGCTTGGAAGAAACAAAGCTTGTTTAATATATTTCTTTATGTATTTATTCTTTATGTATTTATGTAGTTATATAGATAAGTAGTTATATAGTTATATGATTATACTGTATATAATTAAGTGGTTACTTTTACTATAGTTAGGCCTATTAGATGTAAGACATAGATAGGATTATTGTATTTAGTGTTGTTAGTTGTGTATTGGGTGTAAAGCGTTTATTGAGGGGATATAGCTATCTTGCATCCTATGTACACGGATAGGAGAGTTATGGTTATTACAGGTATTGTTATCGTAGTAGCGACGTTTATCGCTATTATTAAACAGTTTGAAACGCGGCTCGTTTTATTATTATCGGGCTTATTAATGTGCTTTATTGGTGGGCAGCTTGGCGCTGGTACGACGGCCTTTGTGAAAGAACTTACGAATCCAGGTCTTGTACCGACGATCTGTACGGTGTTAGGTTTTAGCTATGTTATGGAATATACAAAATGTACGGAGCATATGGTGTATTTCATTTCTGCAGGCCTCAAAAAGATGACGAAAATCATCATTCCTGGTGCTGTTATTATTACATTTTTAATTAATATTGCATTGCCTACAGCGGCAGGTTGTGCTGCGGCCGTAGGTGCATTATTGATTCCTGCCCTCATTCGTTCTGGAGTACATCCAGCGATGGCTGGTTCTGCTATCTTCTTAGGTACATGGGGTAGTTCCTTGAGTCCAGGCCTTATGTTCAACCCTCAAGTGGCACAACTAGCGGGGGTAGACGTAATGACAGTTATTGCCAGCTTCTCCATGCAAGCAATTATCGGTATCGTAGTAGCCGCTATTTTGCTTAACATCGTAGCTATCGTTAAGAAGGAGCATACCGGGTATGTAATGAAAAACGATACTGCAGCGGAAGGTAAAGAATTCAAAGTAAATTATTTCTATGCAATCATTCCCATTATTCCTCTTGTATTACTTGTATTAGGTAGTAAACAAGTGGCGGTTATCCCAGAAATCTCTGTTCCTGTATCTATGCTCATCGGTACTGCTATTGGTATCATTGCCGTGCGTCCTAATGTGACAGAAGCTGTTAAGAAGTTCTTCCGTGGTACTGGCGATGGTATGTGTGATGTCGTTGGCCTTATGGCTGCAGCAGCTTGCTTCACAGCAGGGATGCAACTCATCGGGCTTACAAGTGCCCTTATTGATGGCATGAAGAACTCTCAACAAATCGCCCAAATCGGGGCAGCCTTTGGTCCGTTCTTATTGGCGGTTATCTCTGGTTCTGGCAATGCGGCAGCTCTTGCCTTTAACGGTGCTGTCACACCTCATGCAGCAGACTTTGGTTATGGCATTATGCAACTCGGTTCCATGGCTCAATTGGGTGCTGGTATCGGTCGTAGTATGAGTCCAGTAGCTGGTGCAGGTATCATCATCGCAGGACTGGCAGGTATCAACCCTATGGAAATGGTAAAACGCAATGCCGTGCCTTGTATTATTGCGACAGTAGTCATCATGCTATTGTTACTCTAGTCTAATAAAACTATATTGTAAAAGAAAACCCGTCATGATTGTTGTAATCATGACGGGTTTTCTTTGTTATAACTTTAAATAGCCAATCAATATATTTGTATCAAAGCACCAATTCATATGATTTAAACTAGCATGGTAATCAAGATGATTATATATAAGAGACTAATCAATTGATTATATGTAAGCGGCTAATTATATGATTTTTACGCATATATTGAAAGTTGAGATATAAGTAATATTTATGGATGCCAAAGAAAAGAGCAATTTGTTTTTATTGCATTTTCATAATATATTATATGTATTAAAGGAATAGTTGATATACCTTTGTGTCAGCCCATGTTTTCATAAATGAGTAAAAAGCCTGTACTGGCTTGGATTCAAGGGCACTATGACGGGTGTACATCCACGTATCCCGAGTCATGATATGACCATCAAGAGTTTTCAAGGTTTCCTTAAATAGGTTAGGGTAATCATTACCACAGCTTTGGGTGAGGATGGTAAAACCAAGTCCTTGGTTGACGAGCTTCATACATGTATCGATGTCGTTCACCTCAATGGTGCGCATCGGTGGTTGTGAGTAGTGGGAATACCACCAATCATCAATGGTCTGCTGTAAATTCGGATCTGTTTGATAGTGAATATAGGGCAGACGAGGTAAATCCTCTACGGCACAAGGCGTTTTGTTGAAGAAGCAGAATGGTTCAGACCAGATATGTTCTTTCGACTCTGTCCAAGTGTGGGCACCGCGAATGATGGCAGCATGTAAGCGCCCTTCAAGGAAGTCATGGTATAGCTTATAGCTAAGTCCCGTATACATGATGATATCAATATGTGGATAAGCCTCTTTAAAGGTGGATAAGATATGGGGGATATGATACTTTGCGAATACATTTGAGCATCCTAGGTTTAATGTACCGCGTGGTTCACTACCCATAGCTAATAGCTCTTGGCGCACCGAAGTATAGGAATTGAGCAAATCTTCGGCGTATCGTACAAGGCGTTGACCTTGATAGGTAAACTCTACACCACGAGCTTGTCGGTTGATGATGGGACAGTTAAATTCCTTTTCTAATTTTTTTATCCGTTCACTCAATGCAGGTTGCGTCATAAATAGACGACGCGCCGCATAAGTAATATTATTTTCCTCTGCTAAGGTTTTTAAAATTGTACAATCTTTCGTGTCCATAAACTCTCCTTTATATATGTATTATTGTACTCTATCCCATAGAGTTGGTACAGACGAGGGGACGCTAGGGCTATACAGATTAGATATAACTAAAGACTAGGTACTAGTAAGAGGAATGGAACTTTCACCAATAAACATGGTGAAAATATAGTGTTTGTAAAGGTTTACACATGCCTGAAAGTAATAAAGGAGCAAGTCATGGTTGAGTTAATTTCAAATGGTGTATTTTTATATCACGGTACGGATATCGTTCCTGCGGATTCTAGTGCAGCCCTTGATCAGCAAGAAGTTTTTAATAAAGAGCGCGCCTATAAGGAAACGATGGCGTACCGTATTTTAATGGACCACCAACAACACGAAGGTGATCAAGATTTACGCATCAAATTCGATGCCTTAACATCTCACGATATTACCTATGTTGGTATTATTCAAACGGCGATTGCCAGTGGTCTTGATAAATTTCCAATTCCTTACATTTTGACAAACTGTCATAATAGCTTGGCAGCAGTAGGGGGCACGATTAACGAAGACGACCATGTGTTTGGCTTATCCGCGGTTCAACGCTTCGGCGGCGTGTATGTACCTCCTCATCTTGCAGTTATTCACCAATATATGCGTGAAACAATGGCAGGCTGTGGCAAAATGATTCTCGGTTCCGACAGTCATACTCGTTACGGTGCTCTTGGTACTATGGCGATTGGTGAGGGCGGTCCAGAGCTTGTAAAACAATTGCTTGGCCGCACGTATGATGTACAACGTCCAGAAGTTATCGCTATTTACCTCGATGGAAAACCTAAACACGGCGTAGGCCCACAAGACGTGGCACTCGCTATTGAAAAAGCTGTATTCGCAAACGGCTTTGTGAAAAATAAAGTAATGGAATTCGTAGGCCCTGGTATTAAACACCTATCCATGGACTTCCGTAACGGCATCGATGTAATGACTACAGAGACTACATGCCTTACAACTATTTGGAGAACAGATAGCAATACGAAAGAATTCTTGACACTTCATGGTCGCGGTGATGCGTACAAAGAGCTTAACCCTGGTGATGTAGCTTATTATGATGGCCTAGTAAAAGTTAATCTTGGGGAAGTGGAAAGTATGATTGCTATGCCATTCCATCCAAGCAATGTATATACAATTAAAGAAATCAACGAAGGTGGTCGCGATTTATTAGCAGAAATCGAACGTCAAGCGGTAGAGCAATTAGATAATAAATCCTTGTCTTTACAATTGCCTGAAAAACATTTTGACGGCAAATTGCATTTAGATCAAGGTATCATCGTAGGGTGCTCTGGTGGTTTGTATGAAAACCTCATGCAAGCGGCTAACATCGTACGCGGTAAGAGCGTAGGTTCCGGTCGTTTCGCATTTAGCGTTTATCCTTCTAGCCAACCAATTTACTTAGAACTTATGAAAAATGGTGCTCTTGTAGATCTTATGAGTGCTGGTGCCATCGTGCGTACAGCTTTCTGCGGGCCATGCTTTGGTGCAGGTGATACACCTAACAATACTGGACTCAGTGGTCGTCATGCGACACGAAACTTCCCGAATCGCGAAGGTTCTAAACCTGGTAACGGACAAATTTCTTCCGTTGCACTTCTCGACTCCCGTTCCGTAGCGGCTACTGCTATTAACGGTGGTGCATTAACTGCGGCTACTGATATCGATTATGATGATGTAGTACCAGCTTACCACTATGATGATAAACCTTATGAAAGCAAAGTATATAGCGGCTTCAATGAGCCTAAAAAAAATACTGAACTCATTTATGGACCATCCATTAAACCTTGGCCAGCTATTAAAGAATTGACCCCAAATGTATTGCTCAAAGTAGTTGCCTATATCGATGACCCTGTAACGACTACGGATGAGTTGATTCCATCTGGTGAAACATCTTCCTTCCGTTCAGATCCATATGCATTGTCTGAATTTGCCTTGAGCCGTAAGGTTCCTGAATATGTAGGTCGTGCTAAAGCCGTTCGCGATTGGGAAAAATCTCGTCAAGAAGGTGAAAGTACAGTAGAGTTAGTCGCTGCATACGAAGAGGTTAAGCAAGCTCTTGGCTTGTCAGAATCTGTAGAAGATATGGCTAAGTCTACAGCTGTTTCCAGCATGGTATATGCTAATCGTCCGGGTGATGGCTCTGCTCGTGAGCAAGCAGCATCCTGTCAACGTGTATTGGGTGGCGGTGCTAATATCGCTATTGAATATGCTACAAAACGTTATCGCAGTAATGTAATTAACTGGGGCATGTTACCGTTCGTAACTAGCGAAGAAGACTCTAAAACTATGGTCGTAGGCGACTATGTATATGTGCCAAATGTGCGTGACCAATTATTCTCTGACTCCGATGATTACACAGCATATGTTATCAGTGGAGGTGCGAAGAAAGCAGAAATCACATTGCATTTAGGGCACCTCAGCGATGAAGAAAAAGATATTATCGCAGCAGGGTGTCTCATCAACTACTATGCAAATAGCAAAGCATAAGCGATGAACATAAAGGAGTAAGTTATGAACAGGTATAAAGAAATTCCTGTTACCTATATGCGCGGAGGGACTAGTAAAGGGGCGTATCTGTTAAAAGATACGCTTCCAACTGACCCAGCTGCACGAGACCGTATGATTTTAGATTTATATGGTTCTCCCGATGTGCGTCAAATTAATGGCATCGGTGGTGCCGATCCATTGACAAGCAAGGTAGCTATCGTAAATCCTTCTGACCGCGATGATGCAGATATCGACTACACCTTTGGGTATGTAGGTATCGCTGATGCGGTGGTAGATTACGAAGGTAACTGTGGTAATATTTCTGCTGGTGCAGGGGTATTCGCCATTATGGAGGGCTTTGTGAAAGCCGTAGAACCAGAAACAGTGGTTCGCATCTTTAATACGAATACAAATAAAGTTATTGAAGCGCATGTTCCAGTCCGAGATGGTAAGCCTATTATTGATGGTGATTTTGCCATCGATGGTGTTCCTGGCACAGGTGCTCGTATTACATTATATTTCTTGGAACCAGGCGGTTCTAAGACAGGTAAGCTACTACCAACAGGCAATGTACAAGACACAATTACATTGTCTGATGGTCGCACAATCCAAGTCAGTCTCGTAGATGCAGCTAATCCAGCTGTATTTGTAAAGGCTACAGACCTTGGTTATGAAGGCACGGAGTTACCGGCTTTCACAGAAACGGATGGCGGTGTATTACTCAATACACTTGAAGATATTCGCACTACTGCAGCTGTAATGATGGGATTTGCTCCATCTAAAGAGGCTGCTAGTCCTGCAGTTCCAAAGGTATGCATGGTGTCCGCACCACAAACCTATGTGGCAAGCGATGGTCGAACTATCAAGGGGAATAGTATAGACATCGTGGCTCGTACAAAGGCACTCGCTGTAATGCATAAAGCGTATGCTGTTACAGGTGGTATTTGTACAGCTACAGCAGCGCTTATTACGGGGACTGTGGCGAACGAAGTAGTGAGCGAACGTGCTAAAGAAACGAATCAAGTTACTTTAGCGCATCCATCAGGGAAATTTGATTTCGAAATATGTTTAACCAAAGATAAGGGTTGGCATGTGGAGAAGGCGGGCGTCGCTAGAACAGCGCGACCGATCATGAAAGGCATAGCTTATGTAAAAGGAGAGTAAGAATGAATAAGCTACTTAAAATTGCAATTATGTTTGCCATTCCTCTGGCAATGTGGTTCATTACACCACCAGAAGGTTTGAGCGTTGGAGCTTGGCGACTGCTAGGTTTCTATTTAATGGCTATCGTTGGTCTTGTTGTTAAACCTTGGCCAGCACCAATTATCTTGTTATTATCTATTGCAGGTTCTGCAATTTTCTTGAATGCTACGAAAAACGTATTGTCTGGTTATGCATCTACCACAGTATGGTTAGTATTCTCTGCGTTCTCCCTCAGTGTGGCGTTCGTAAAAACAGGCCTTGGCCGTCGTATTGCGTACCTATTGATTAAATCCTTAGGTCACACTACATTGCGTCTTGGCTATGTAACTGCTTTATTAGATCTTATTATTTCCCCAGTAACACCTTCCAACACAGCACGTTGTGGCGGTATCGTGTTCCCAATCATGAACTCTGTAGCAAAAGCGTTAGGTTCTGAGCCTGGTGAAAGCGCTAAAAAAGCTGGTTCTTACCTCATGGTTAACACATACATGGTAACTAAGGTAACAAGCTTGATGTTCGCTACAGCAATGGCACCAAACTTATTGGCTGCTGACTACATGAACAAAATCCTCGGTGTAGATATTAACTGGGGCCTTTGGGCATTAGCACTCGTAGTACCAGGTCTTGTAATGCTTCTCATTACACCTGCTTTGGTATACTACTTAGACAAACCATCTATTCAACACATCGACTCTCATGCGATTGCTGATGAAGGTTTGAAAGAACTTGGACCTATGTCTGGTCGCGAGAAATCTCTTATTGCTATCTTTATTCTTGCCTTAGTTGGCTGGGCGTTGCCTTCCATCTTGACGCAAGGCTTTGGCATTAAATTCTCCCTTGATGCAACAGCAGTAGCTATCGTAGCCATGGTAGCAGCGCTTGTAACAGGCGTAATCAAATGGGAAGATATGCTTGAATCCAAAGGTGCTTGGAACACATTGATCTGGTTCGGTGGTATCATCGGTATGTCCAGTGCGTTGTCCAAGGTTAAATTCTTTGAATGGTTAGCTGACTTTATGGGGACACACTTCAACTTCGGCGACAACCCGATGTTGGCTCTTATTATCATCGGCGCTATCAGTATCGCTGTTCGTTACTTGTTCGCTTCTGGTAGTGCGTATGTAGTTGCAATGCTTCCAGTATTCCTTACTGTAGGTAAAGTAGCGGGTGTAAACCCAATGGCGTTGTCCTTGTTACTAGCTGCTACAAACTCCTACGGTGGTGCGTTGACTCACTACGGCGGTGCAGCGGCTCCAATCGTATTCGGTGCTGGTTACAACACAGTTAAAAGCTGGTGGATTATCGGTGGTATCTTCGCTATCATGTGCTTCATCGTAAACCTTACAGTGGGCTACGCATGGTGGGAAATTCTTGGTATCCTATAATACCTAACTAGAGACAATAGTTATTCTATACATATAGAATGATCATCCCCTAGATAGTGAAAGTTTCTATACTTTTACAAACAACATAATAAAAGAGCTGTTTCGGAATCAGTACACACACATCTGAGTTCTGAGAACAGCTCTTTTTATTTGTTTATATAGTTTCTTTAATGCATTTGCACTATTTTCGTTGTATTACGGCATTACTTTAGTTTTAACGCAACCCATAGTGCAGCGCCGATAAAGGTAAGGCTACATGCCCAGAAAAGGGTTGTGAAGCCAAATTGAGCGGCTACAATGGAACCACCAAAGGAGCCTAGAAAGTAACCCATAGACAAACAAGACTGATTGTACGAGAATATTTGTCCCGTATATTCCTTAGGTGTTTTTGATGCTAAATAGGTATTGAGCGCAGGTAACATACCACCTAGCCCAAAACCTTGCAAGAAACGGATAAACCCAAGTACATACACAGAGTCCACATAGGCTTGCGGTATATTGAGTAGACCTACATAGATCATCGAGTAGATGAGCACCTTTCTAGGGCCTATACGGTCTACTAATTTCCCGAGTGGAGAGCTACTAAAGAATTGGGCGATACCCATGGCAGAGAACACAGCACCAGAAATAAAGGCTATATTTTCCGTATTGCTTGGTAGCATTCCTTTAATGTAAACCGTCATAATGGGGGAGATGGCGGTAACCGAAATGGCATACAGGAAGGAGGTTGCAGATAAAGCGACTAAACTAGAAAACTCAGGTAAGTGAGTTTTTAGATTTCTAAAGGTTTGCTTCTCAACAAGTGGCTTTGGAACATAGTTTTCATGTACCAGCATTGCCGTCAAGCCAAAAGAGATAAGCATAAGGGCCCCGATGATAAAGAAGTCATTTCGAATACCTACTACATCACTGAGATACCCTCCTACAAGCGGACCGGCTAGTGAGCCTGCAAGGCTAAAGGATCCTATAATCCCTAGAGCCCAACCTGTATGGTTTTGCGGTGTTTCTGACGCGATAAGTGTTACCGATGCGGGGTAAAAACCGCTTACTAACCCTTGCAATGTACGAACGAGGAACACACCTTCTGGTGTAGTCTGAAAGCCCAATAATATACTACATATAGCCATACCAAGACTAGAGCGTATGAGGGTAATCTTACGTCCCTTACGGTCTGCTAATCGGCCCCAGAAGGGAGCTGCTAAGCAGACAATGAGGAAGGTGATGCCCATGGAGGCACCGGACCATTGTGCTATCGATCCTGTATCGCTTAAGCCCATTTCATGGAAGTATAGAGGAAGAATAGGGCTTACCTGACTAACCCCGAGGGACATGAAGAATATGCAGAATGCGCAAATGTACACCGTTCGTTTCCACGTTTCCAAAGTATCCCTCCTTTAGTCTTTCTTTTTAACTTCTTCCCAATCGCTTAAGTCCGGCAGTTTATTGCTTGTTATAGATTCTTGAATCCAGTAGTTAATAGAGGTTAAGTTGCTAGAATCCCGTTCAAAGCCATATACGATCTCGTCTCCTATGTCGTCTTCTGTAGTGATATAGAGGCGAATGTGTAAGTTTTTACCTTTTCCGCGCTCGATGAAGTAGCTAATACCCGGATCGTCGAGGTTGGATGGGCGAACCGCAATGATATCGTACGTGCCATTGGCTACGCCTTCTAAGGCATCCTTAATCATTTGATTGGAAAGTTCATATTGATTGAGGTAGAAAATATCGTTGTCGCAAGTTAATACATATTCTCGAGGTGGCGTAGTATTTTTGTACTGTTTCTCCCAGCTTTCATCAATCACAGGCAATGTAGCATGATCATAGAATTCTTTAATTAAACGGAGACCTTCAGAAATAGACATCTCCTTAAAGTCTCTTATTTCATATATCGTAGGCTCCAAGGTTTCATCACATTCCGCAGGATCCTCGCTGTAGCCGTATAAATAGATATTACAAGTGTTCTTATCTTCATTGTGGAACATAACGATACTGTATACATCGTAAATTACGTTTTCTATGGATTGGCGATTATCGTAGATGATAAAACTGAGGTATTTTTGTGTATCCCATTCGCGTTCGATGAACGGCCAGTCGTATTTATTGGTACGCCAACCAGTAGTAGAGTCCTCGAAAATTTCTAATACATCTACGGAGTTTTGAGGCCATGCAGGTGGCATAGGATTACACGTTGTAGAAGATTGCGTTATCCCTTCTTTGTACTGATAATGTCCATCAACGAGTTCAAAGGCTTCTAATCGCTCAGATGCTTCGTCAGGAATTGCCAACGGCTCACCAGTGCCTAACCAATTATCGTTTCTTGTGTTGAGACGATTGATGCTTTCACGAGCATGCTCGTAGAACGTAACGGCTTGGTCTAAATCGGGTTCTTTTGTAATGGCACCAATTTCGTAGCAATAGCCGGCTGCTAGTTGCCATAGATGGTCCGCATAGTCATAACTACCGTATCTATCGAAACATTTGCTAGCCTTATTAACGCACTCTATGGCGGTTCTTATGGCAGGGGTATTACCTTTTTTGAAAGTAAATACATAAGCGAGATACGGCCAAATCGCATCGAGAGTGTAAATCGCTGGTTGTTGTAATAAGTGAGCGATGCGAGACCAGTCTTGGGACTGACCATCGATATTCAATGTGCGAAGAATGATGGCTTGCATGGTAACATAAGCATGGTCATTAAAGTCTAAATAATTTGGGCTTATAGCAGCACGCTCGTAATATCTGAGGGCCTTTTGAATATTCTGAGGGATTCTTTTGTTAGACTCACATGGTTTTGCATAGTACTCGGCAGCTTCACGCAAACACATGCCATTATTCATGGCGGCACCGCGCTCAAAATATTCGAGTGCTCGTTCATGCTCCCCGCGAGACTTACAAATATCGCCAGCTAAATACATCATGAGTGGCAAACCTGCTGCAGCCCCTTCAAAAATGACTTGCTCTTCCATCTTCCTATTATCTTGCTCTATATAGGTAATGCGCAAGTTGCGGTATGCAATAACAAGGCCTGCTTCAGCGGATTTACGCAACCATTGCTGAGCAATGGCAGTTATTTTATTTGCGAATCTACGTTGATCTGCTTGGGCAAACAAGCCTTTTAAGAAACGGACAAAGGAAGATGGTTCACCTTCATTAGCCACCTTTTGAGCCGATGGCAAGATGTGGTAATCCCCCCATTGGAATACATTGGCAATGGCATAGGCACAGTAGGAACAACCCTTTTGGGCGCCCTCATAGACGCGCTGGAAGGCTTGGTCCTTTGTCATAGGCAACTCTTTTTCAATCGTTGGTGTAAGGGCACCAGAGGTACGCATAGCTTGTAAAATAGCGATGGCACTGCCTTTGCGAATAGCTGTATGTAAATAACTATACGCCTTTGTGTCATCCTCAGGAAAGCCTGCTTCAATCCAGGTGAACTGAGGGCCAGAATAGACGCGTGCCAAAATAGCGTACACATCGCCAATACCAGGAATCTTTTGACCTTCCTCGTCAAGTTTCACAAGGGCGTCAAGCTCAGCCTTACCCTCCCAAGCGATATCTTTATTACATTGATGGAATATTTTATTGAAAGACTGCTGTATTTGATCAGTAAAATAAAAATTCATGCTCTCTCCTCCGCATAATAATCAGTAGAAGCTGATAACATATGTAATTTCAGTATACTATTAGTATTTAGAGGAAAACAATATAAATATTCTGAATTTGCTAGGGGAGTAGAGGGATATTATTTAATTACAAGTGACCATATTAGACGATTGATGAATCTAAGAATAAGGTGAAAGTTAAGATTTTCCTTGACTTTCATTCTATAGAAACATTATAATCAGATTATAATTTTATACTCGCCTGAAAGAAACCGATGAGGTGGAGATAAAAATAGGAAATGCACTCACAGAGAGCGGGATTAGCTGAGAACCCGTAGTACGCAGCTTATTAAATGGACCACCGAGGGCGCATGGAACAGAATGAACTTTCACAGTCATTCCTAGTATGGTGCGACGTCACACGAGCGTTAGTCGTGAGGGATATGTTAGTATCCTGCGAAAGGGGAATGCACTGCATTCAAACAAGGTGGTACCGCGATTTATAGCACATACAATCATATTGTAAAAATAGAACTATAAACTCGTCCTTGACGTTATATTGTCATGGGCGAGTTTTTTTATTGGCAAATGCCAGATGGAGGTTCTCATGATTTTTCCTAGTCTTGACCGTGTGAAAGCTATCGCACCGGGCTACGATATCGTGCCTGTGTATATGGAAATTTTATCCGACGTACGCACACCGATTAGTGTGTTGAAAGCGTTAAAACAAGTGAGCAGTCATACGTACTTGCTTGAAAGTGCGGATAATAGTAATCATTGGGGCCGTTATTCCTTCTTGGGCTACGATCCTAAGATTGAGCTATTCTGCAAAAACCATAAAATGACCATCAAAGACGGTACGATACGTACCTTTGAGTGCTCTAATCCAGCTGCAGAAATTCGCAATATTTTGAGCCAATATAAAAGTCCTCGCTTAGAAGAGTTACCAACTTTTACAGGTGGCTTTGTAGGCTACTTTGCTTGTGAATATATTCGTTATATCGAGCCAACATTGGATTTCTCAACGCCAGATGATGACTCTGCGATGGTAAACGATGTAGACCTTATGCTCTTTGATAAGGTAATCGCCTTTGACCACTACAAAAATAAAATTTATTTAATCGCTAACATTAGCACCAATGATTTGGAACGCAACTACAACAAGGCTGAGCTCGAATTGAAAGCATTAGCTGACCTCGTAGCGAACGGTAAAGAGGCTGACATTCCAAAAGGCATCCTTAAAACAGAATTTACTTCAGAATTTACAAAGGACGAGTTTGAAGCAGTTGTTAAAAAAACGCAATATTACATCAAGGAAGGGGATATCTTTCAATGCGTTGTATCTAATCGCCGCGAAGCAGAGTTTGAAGGTAGCTTGTTAAATGCATACCGCGTGTTGCGTACTTTAAATCCATCTCCGTACATGTTCTATCTATCTGGTGGGGATGTAGAACTCACAGGTGCTTCTCCAGAAACTTTGGTGAAAATGACAGATGGTAAAATGTACACCTTCCCAATTGCAGGCACTATGCGTCGCGGTAAAAACGAAGCAGAGGATCTTGCCATTGAAGAAAAACTCATCAATGACGAAAAAGAATTGGCTGAACATAACATGCTCGTTGATCTTGGTCGCAACGATTTAGGTAAAATTTCTAAATTCGGTTCCGTAAAAGTAGAGGCGTTACATATGTTGCAACGTTTCTCCCATGTAATTCACATTACATCTACTGTAAGTGGTGATATTCAAGACGGTAAAGATGCACTCGATGCTATCGGGGCTACACTGCCAGCAGGCACCTTGTCTGGGGCGCCTAAGATTCGTGCCATCGAGATTTTACACGAACTTGAGAAAAGCCCACGCGGCGTATACGGCGGTGCCGTAGGTTACATCGACTTCTCTGGTAATATGGACGTATGTATTGGTATTCGCATGGCCATGAATAAAGGCGGTAAGGTCTATGTTCGCGCTGGTGCAGGCATCGTTCGAGATAGCGTTCCTGAAAGCGAGTTTAATGAAACCTTGATTAAAGGCCAATCCATGATTTCCGCAATTACAGATGCACAGGAGGTAGAATAATGGTACTCCTTATAGATAATTACGATAGTTTCTCCTTTAATTTATATCAATTAGTAGGATCTATCAATCCAGATATTAAAGTTATCCGCAGCGATGAATTAACAGTTGAAGAAATCCGCGCTTTGAAACCAGACTATGTGATACTTTCACCAGGACCTGGCAGACCAGCTGATGCGGGCGTATACGAAGAGCTATTGCGCGAATGCAAAGGTGAATTCCCAATCCTCGGCGTATGCCTGGGACACCAAGCCATCGGCGAAGTATTCGGCGGCACCGTTTCCTACGCTAAACAAGTAATGCACGGCAAACAAAGCGTGGCGAAACAAGTACACCCATCCAAAATCCTTAAGGGCTTGCCTGAACAATTCGAAGTCGCACGATACCACTCCTTGGCAATTATTGACGAAACCATGCCAAGCGAACTCATCGTCACATCCATTACAGACGACGGCGAAGTAATGAGCGTAGAACATAAAGACTACCCGATATATGGAGTGCAATTCCATCCGGAATCCATTATGACACCGAACGGGGAACAAATGATTCGCAATTTCTTAGAAAAATAAATTACAGTCTAATTTATGTATCGAGGGGCCATTCTTAGGCTCTAGAACGATAAGGCAGAAATAAGGTCTCTCGGAACTCCAAGTGGCCACCGCCCCACTACGTGGGGCCGCCAAGTCGTTCCTTATGACCTTATTTCCTGCCAACTCAACCTTGGCATTACCTACTTAATAGCCCCTCTACAATATATATATATATCGAACAGTAACTATATTTTTCTAAAGAAATATGCGAATCAGAACCTCTAATATAGAAAGAGGTGGTGCAAAGCACCACCATTCCCACCACCCTATAAAGAAATGACCTGTACGTTACTCCATATAATGTGCAGGATCATTTGATAATAGTTTGTTTGAGGGATATCTATTAAATTGGTATGGTTTTTAGCTGGATAGGTACGATTGGGTTATGTGCGAAGCCGACTTGGCGCCCCGCATAGCGGGGGGTGGTCACTTGGAGGCTGAGTGCATGACCCAATCGTTACCGACTAGGTAGAATGGTATTAATTTAATAGATATCCTCAAAAGGAGATTTAAAATGATTAAAGACGCATTATATGCAGTAACGCATGGTCAGGATTTATCTTACAACCTTGCTAAAGATACAATGAACAAAATTATGAGCGGCGATGTAGCCGAGGTTCCTATGGCTGGTTTCTTGTGTGCTCTTGCCGCAAAGGGCCCTACTGTAGATGAAGTTACAGCCTTTGCTGAGGTTATGCGTGAGAAGGCTGGCTCCGTACCTCATGAAGGTACAGTTGTAGAAATTGTAGGTACTGGTGGCGACGAGGCTAATACGTTCAACATTTCCACTACGTCTGGGTTCATTATTTCCGCAGCAGGTATTTCCGTAGCAAAGCATGGTAACCGCAGTGTATCTAGTAAATGTGGTGCTGCTGACTTAATCGAAGCATTGGGTGCTAAATTAGAGCTTAATGGCGAGCAAAATGAGGCGGTGTTGAACAAAGCGAATATGTGCTTCATGTTTGCGCCAGTGTATCATCAAGCTATGAAATATGCGGGCCCTGTACGTAAGGCGTTGGGCGTGCGTACTGTGTTTAACATTCTTGGACCTTTGGCAAATCCAGCCGGTGCTACGGTTGAGTTGATGGGCGTTTACGATAAATCTTTAGTAGAACCATTGGCTCGTGTATTGGCTAATCTTGGCGTTAAACGCGGTGCTGTGGTACACGGCTTTGACGGCCTTGATGAGATTACGGCTACCAATAAAACGTACGTATGCGAAATTAATAATGGTACTTTCACAAGCTACGAATTCGATCCTAAGGAATATGGTTTCGAATACGCTGATAAAACCGAGCTTGAAGGTGGCGATGCTACGGTGAATGCTGAGATTACTCGCCGCGTTCTCGGTGGTGAGCAAGGCGGTAAACGCACTGCGGTTGTTCTTAACGCGGGCATGGCGATTTACCTTGCGAAAGACGGCATTACATTGGCAGAGGGCATCGAAGAGGCGAAACATATAATCGATTCTGGTAAGGCGCTTGCGACAATGGAACAGTTTGTGAAAGCAACCCAAGAGGTGTAACCATTGATTTTAGATAAGATTATAGAGGCTACCAAAATTCGGGTAGCCCAAGAAAAACAGGTGGAGTCTCCTGAGGCTGTGAAAACAGCGGCTTTAGCGTTACCATCTGATACAGGATTTCCTTTTGAAGCAGCCCTTCGTCAGCAAGACTTCAACTTTATTTGCGAAGTAAAGAAGGCATCTCCATCAAAAGGCATCATAGCAGAGCACTTCCCATATTTAGACATCGCCAAGGAATATGAAGTGGCTGGTGCTGCGGCTATCTCGGTTTTGACGGAGCCAGACTTCTTTAAAGGCGATAAAAAATATTTGCAAGAGATTGCAAGCACCGTAAAAATTCCCGTGCTTCGCAAGGACTTTATCATCGATGAATACCAAATCTACCAAGCGAAGGTTTGGGGCGCTAGTGCCATCTTATTAATCTGTGCATGCCTCGATGTGCCAACATTAACAAAGTTCCGTGAGCTAGCTGATTCGCTTGGATTGTCCTCTTTGGTAGAGGCTCATGATGAGCACGAAGTACAAATGGCCATCGATTGCGGTGCGCGTATTATCGGCGTTAACAACCGCAATTTGAAAGACTTTACAGTAGATGTACAAAACAGCGTGCGCTTGCGCAATCTCGTTCAAGACGATGTGATCTTCGTATCTGAAAGCGGTCTTGAAACTCCAGAGGACATCCAAGTCTTGCGCGATAACAATATCGGAGTAGCTTTGATGGGGGAAACCTTCATGCGTTCTCCTAACAAGGTGGAGAAATTAGCATATCTTTATGGTTCAACCTACTACACACCAAAGGTTAAGATGTGCGGAATCTCAAAGGTGGAAACAATCCCTGCTGTAGTAGAGGCAAAACCAGACTACATGGGCCTTGTATTTGCACCAAGTAAACGACAAGTCACTGTAGACCAAGCTAAAACATTGGTTGAAGAACTACATAAGCAATATACTAAAAGATATAACAATGGTGCTGAACAGTCTAATAATGATGAGATTAAAACGGTAGGTGTTTTCGTCAATGAAACGCTAGATAATCTCGTTAGCATTGCTACAGAAGCCAATCTTGATGTGGTGCAATTGCATGGCGATGAAGATGAAGCTTTCATCCAATCCTTAAAAGAACGTACTAATGTAGAGGTTTGGAAGGCTGTTCAAATCCGTAGTGCTGCAGATGCAGAGGCGTGGATCGATAGCAGAGCAGATATGCTATTATTTGATGCATACCACAAAGACGAGCGCGGTGGTACGGGGGAAGTGTTCGATTGGTCTTGCTTAGACGAGTTTGAACGACCATTTATGCTGGCTGGAGGTATCGATAGCACCAATGTGGCGCGTGCCATTCGTACGGTTCGACCGTACGGCATCGATATCAGTAGTGGTATTGAAACAGATGGCGTGAAAGACGATGAGAAGATAAAAGCTTTCACCAACATTGTGAGAACAATAGCAATGCCATAATATGGCGTGCTAGCAGGAATGGAATATAGAAAGGTAAGTTATATGAGTGAACAAAGACATGGTTATTTTGGCTCCTTTGGGGGTCAATTTATGCCAGAAACATTGATGAATGCAGTCATCGAATTGGAAGAGGCGTACAACAAGTACAAAGATGATCCTGATTTCGTACACGAACTTGAGGATTTACATAAAAAATATACAGGTCGTCCATCCCTTTTATACTATGCAGATCGCATGACAAAGGACCTTGGAGGCGCCAAAATCTATTTAAAACGTGAGGACTTAAATCATACTGGTTCTCACAAGTTGAATAACGTAATCGGCCAAATGTTATTGGCAAAACGAATGGGTAAGACTCGTGTTATTGCTGAAACCGGCGCAGGTCAACACGGTGTGGCAACGGCTACTATCGCTGCGTTGATGGGCATGGAATGTGAAGTATACATGGGTGCAGAGGACTGTGAACGTCAAGCACTTAACGTATATCGTATGAAATTGCTAGGCGCTAAGGTGCATCCTGTAACAACAGGTACTAGTACATTGAAAGATGCGGTTTCCGAAGCGTTGCGCGAATGGACAAACCGCATGTCCGATACGCATTACGTATTGGGATCCGTTATGGGTGCTCATCCATTCCCTATGATTGTACGCGATTTCCAATCCATTATCAGCCGTGAAGCGCGTGAGCAAATCCTCGAAGCAGAAGGAAAATTACCAACAGCTGTTATGGCTTGTGTAGGTGGCGGCTCTAATGCGATGGGCATGTTCTATCACTTCATTTCAGATGAAAGTGTTCGTCTCATCGGTTGTGAAGCAGCAGGTCGTGGCATCGATACAGAAGAACATGCGGCGACAATCGCGAAGGGCTCTGTTGGTATCTTCCACGGCATGAAATCGTACTTCTGCCAAGACGAAGACGGCCAAATTGCTCCAGTATATTCTATCTCTGCAGGTCTTGATTATCCTGGCATCGGTCCTGAACATGCGTACTTGCACGATAGTGGTCGTGCTGAGTACGTGCCGGTTACAGATGACGAAGCAGTCGATGCCTTTGAATACTTATCTCGCTTGGAAGGTATTATTCCAGCCATTGAAAGTGCTCATGCGGTGGCACATGCACGTAAAATTGCTCCTACTATGAGCAAGGACGACATCATTATTATTTGTTTATCCGGTCGTGGCGACAAAGACGTGGCGGCTATGGCGAAATACAGAGGGGTGGATCTTCATGAGTAAAATTAAAGACGCTTTCACAAAGGGCAAGGCATTCATCCCGTTCATTAGCGCTGGTGACCACGGTATTGAGAATACAGAACGTTATATTCGTATTATGGTGAAAGCCGGTGCGGACATGGTAGAGATTGGTATTCCCTTCTCTGACCCAACCGCGGAAGGCCCAGTTATTCAAGAGGCGAGCACGCGTGCTCTCTCCACAGGCGTAAAAATCAATGACATCTTCGATATGGTACGTCGTTTACGTACTGGTGATGATGCGGTGACTATACCGCTCGTATTCATGACCTATTTGAATCCTATTTACGTATTCGGTCGTGAAAAATTCTTTACCCTCTGCGAAGAGGTTGGCATTTCTGGTGTTATCGTGCCAGATATGCCGTTTGAAGAAAAAGGCGAGCTCGCTAGTGTGGCTCACAAACATGGCGTTGAAGTGGTATCCTTAATTGCGCCAACATCTGAAAACCGTATCGAAATGATTGCCAAAGACGCAGAAGGCTTTGTATACTGTGTATCTTCCCTTGGCGTTACAGGCATGCGCAGTGAAATTAAGACGGATATTAAGTCCATCGTTGAAACGATTCGCAAATATACAGATATCCCTGTAGCTGTTGGTTTCGGTATTTCCAAGCCAGAACAAGCGGAAGCTATGGCGCGCGTATCCGACGGTGCTATCGTAGGCTCTGCTATCGTTAAAATCGTGGCAGAACACGGTGAACATGCGGATCTAGCGTTGTTTGATTACGTACAATCCATGAAACAAGCTGTTCTAAAGGCTGGCGCATAACATAATAACTCATATAGCCTTGGGAAAAATTATATAGGGGATAACACAAAAGGACGTTATACAATGTATAACGTCCTTTTCATTGGTTGGTTAATTTAGTTTTGTATTTTTAGGGCTAGTAATATGTATTATGCGCAAGGCTTAGTCATTAGAGGATTCAGAACGTTGATGTTGTTCACTGCGTTTTGCTGTTGCATTTTTATCATGCTTTTCACGTTCAGATATTCTATGCTTTCTGTGCTTTTTCTTTTTATCATTTACTTTGTACCATGGATGATCGCTACTATCTACTGTGCCATCATCATTTTTTATCATGCGATGATTTTCACCGATTTTGAAGTGGTAATCTTTGGCTTGGACTACATTAGTACCAATACCAACTGTTAAGAAGGCACCTAAGCTGGCCAAGGCTACTGCTTTCATTAATTTAGCTTTCATAATTATCTCCTGTATAATTGATTGTACAAATTTTAGTTGTAAGAAATATATCTGTAGTATAGGCATATTTCATGAACAAAAAATGAATCAACTAAGTTGATAAATCATAGTATAATAGGAATATCTATATATGTTTATTATTTAATATTATCTAAGATTATAGTAGGAGCTTTATGAAACAGAGAGTATACGAAATCCTCTATCGTGAGCTAGTGGAAAACTATGCGAACAGTAAGGGACGTACCAATACAGCCGATTTTTGGCTCACCATAAGTGCTATATCCTTTGTATATGGCTTAATTATATGTATTACAGGTCTTGCAACCTACATACCGTATGGATTTCTTTATGCTGTCTCTATCGGTGGCGGCGTATTATTTGTATTGTCCATCCTGTTATGCTTGCCGAAGATTATGTTAATGGCAAGACGGTTACGAGATTCTAATAATGATCCAACGTTGATGATTTTACTATTGGTTCCTATTTTAGGCTGGCTTGCATTATTGTATCTATTCTGTAAGCGCACATCGCCTGTATCTAATGAATTAGAGGAAAAACGTTCCGTTTCGGGCCTCTTTATTGTGTCCATATTAGTATTAGGATGCCTAGCCACTAGTGCAGGTAGTACAATGATTAATCATAATTTTATGGTAGAAGAGACTGCTTATGGCAATTTGGAACCTAGTTCGTTAACGAAACAAGCAAATCGTCTTTTACAAAGTGAAACGGCTACAACAGAGGGGCGTACTGTGGTAAGTAATTATTATGAAGCCCTCAACAAAAAGGATTATCATGGTGCATATCGTTATTTGAGTGCTCGTGCTATGGAGCGATATGGTACCTTTGAACTATGGGAACAAGCCATGACTAAGGAAGAGGTTCCTAAGGTGAAAGCGATACAGCTTGACTATGTTTCCCAAGACCAAGATGATGATATTGTTGTAAACTATATGGGCTTTACCATTACCTTTGAAGATAATCTAGAGCCCGTATTAGTTCGTTTGCATAATGAAGGCAAAGGCTGGGGCATTGTTGCTATTGAAGCCGCGGAGGAGGATTAGGTTATGTCAACCATAAATATATATGATTTGAATTATACCGATGCCTTCAAATTAGGCATTAGAAACTATGCTAATTTTAATGGTCGTGCTAGTCGTAGTGAATATTGGCGATTCGTGGCAGGCGTTACGTTGATACAAGGATTACTTGGGATTTTGGCTTTACTATGTAGTAACTTGGGCTTTCCTAATTATGAAGCGCTTATCGATAATGTTACTGTAGGGGTATCCCTTTTCTTTATAGTTCCCAATATAGCTATCACAACACGGCGTATGCATGATATTGGCCGGAGTGGTTGGACGCAGTTAATCTCATTTATTCCTGTTATAGGCTTCTTTATATTCCTCGTTTACGAATTGCGTCGTGGCGATGAAAGAGAGAATTCATATGGTGAAAGAACCGGCTATACACCTATCACTCCTGAGATTAGCAAGGCTACAGGACTAGAAGAAACTCCATCCCGTCGTCAAGATTGGGCGATGGGGATTGCCATCTTTATTATCCAATCTATTATTATTGCCGATATCATTAGAGAGATATTATGGTATGGTATTAATGGGAATGGATACATGTAATAGATACCTATATTTATTAACAATCTCATTATTTTATTTTATAAAAGTTTAACATCTCCTTTATAGACAATATAACACTTTATAGTAAAATGAATTTCAGATGAATTTAAAAACTTAGATATTAATAAATAAAGAATATCTTAGTTGTTATATGTGTTAAGTACAGCAGGACATCGTAATCTTTGCTGATTTCTGTTTGTAGCTAGAAGGAGTTTATTATGAAATCTTGTCCCTATTGTGGACATGCAGTGTTGAAAACAGATTGTTACTGCCCAGAATGTGGGCATGTTAGTAGACCACAAATCTCGTTAGATAAATACAATCTAGGCTTGATTGAAAACTTTAAACAATGTTTGGTTTATAAATATGCTGATTTTGATGGTCGTGCAAGTCGTAGTGAATATTGGCATTTCTTGTTAGTCTATCAATTGTTGTTTGTGGCCATTCTATTTACTTGTGCTTTTTTGAGCTATATTAGCCCACTATCTAGCGTAGTAGGCGTAGGTTTTGGTTTGGTCATCCTTGTCCTCTTGTCCGTGATTATGGTTATCCCTGGCGTGGCCGTTTCAGTACGACGTCTACACGATCAAGGCCGCTCAGGGGGCCTTGTATTTATTGGATTCATCCCTGTAATAGGGACTATTATCCTGTTGATCCTTATGGCTCTGCCTGGTGAAAGCCAACCAAATCGCTTTGGTCCCCCTACAGGTCAAGTGGTTGTAACAAAACAAATGGCCCGTGAATTAGGTCTTATTGATACTACGCCATCTATGGGACTAACTGCAGGACTATTCTGCGCTATCTTTGTGCTCTGGTTCTTGGTGGATAAACTACTTATGACTAGTGCGATGTAAAAAAATACTATATAAAAAATAATCTTATTATAAAATGCACCCCAAAATTGGATACAATTTTGGGGTGCATTTTATAATAGTAGGATTTATTTATTATTAGTTAACAAACTATCATCAAATGTGATTTTATCAATAATGACAAGATTGTGGTTAGAACCGATAGCACGATTACCATATTTATGGAATTTTGTTTCTAATTCAATCCGTCTAGCATTTTGCATTTGCTTTAAAATATCATTAGTTACATCTGGAGATGTTTCTTTTTTATATCGAATACCATTAATTAATAAAGTATTGTCTTTTTCGATATATCTAATGATTGTACGACCTTCATCGTAGCTGAGTTGATTTTTATACTTATTTTTTTCTTTATCATCTTTTTCATTTTTGGGTGTAATCTCTTTAGCTGTTGTTGTTCGAGAGTCTTTTTGAAGAATAAAGTTGATGTTATACGTATTATTGGCTTGCTTTACACTATCATCAAATGATGGGAAAAGGCTTCCATGGGGTTTAGGATAGTTCTTCTCTGATTTATAAGCTAGTTTATCTTCTGTTACCATATATTCTTTGCCATTTTCTTGGAATGTTATACGGTACATAACATTGTTGCCATCATAGCCAACCCAAGTTCCTAAATACTTGTTTTCGTTTTCACTTTTGCCGCAGCCTACAATAATAATAGTAGATAACAGCATAACCATAATTAAGCCGAGTTTAAGAATGTATTTCATATGCTATATCTCCTTATTTGGCGGTATCTAAAATAGAATCATTAAAGGAAAAATCAAATTGAATTGTTGGCTTTGGTTTGAAACTACCAAATGTATCTTTTTTACGTTCTTCCACAACAAGTTTTTTCATATCTTCTTTTAAGTCTGGTAAATATGCTTTAACAGAATTATCATCAGATTGTTTTTTGAAGATTACTTTGTCGAAAACTAAGGTACCATCTTTTTCATTATAAATAATAGGTTTCGGACCTACGTCTAATTTATTTTCATTGGCAGAAATAAGCATGTTGTGTAAAGAATCATTAGATTTTGTTAAGATGTAATCTGCATTAGCTGGAGCTGTATCCCCACCGCCTTTAGTGCTGTCGGCTTCATCGAGTCCACTAGAAAAGTAATCCATTAAAGGATAATAGGAGTAATCATATAAAGATACCAATAGTTGTCCATCGATATTTTCAATGATTAATTCTTGAATATCATCTTTATCATCAGTTTTATTATAAGCAATCCAAGTACCTTCAAATTTGCTGTTAGCATTATTGTTTTTGTCATTATTATCACTACCACATGCAGTTACGAAGAGCATTGTAAAAGTGAGTAATAGTGTAATTATAAAGTTACGTTTCATATAGTCTCCTTATGCTGCATCGCCATAATATTTACGACGTAAGTAGAAGATGTATCCACCACCAATGACAGCAATGATAGCTACGCCGATGCCAATATAGAATAACCAACTGTGGCTTGGTTTAAAGATAAAACGAATATGACTATTTTGAGTGAAGGTAACAGTGTTTTTATCTGTTAATGTTCCAGTTTGAACACTTACTGGATCAATTACACCAGATACGGTAACTGTCGTTTTGCCTTGAGAAGTTCCTAAATCTACAATATAACTACCAGAAGTTGTTTTTTCTAAGGCGAGTAAAGGCCCTTGATCTTTATTTCTCAATGTCATGGCATCTCTAACTTTATTGAGTTCTTCTACGTTGTTGAACTTTGATTTAACGGTCCAAACATTATAAGGTGTTTTGTCACCATCATCTACAGTAATCTCTTTTCCTTGATCGTCAAGAGCCTTGATTGTATAGTCTTGAATATTGTATTCGTTTATAATCTCCGTAATAGAGTCTTTCGGCAACGGGCCAGCTTGTGATTTTACTTGAGCGTTCCAAGTACCGCTACCATCACTGTCAATTTTTACATCTGAATCTATTGTGGCACATCCAGATAGTAGTAACATACATAAACTTAGAATCATAAGTGATAATTGTCTCATAGTATTCCTCTCTTTCACACTACAAATTTTAACTATCTATAAAATGCTAGTCGTGATATATTGTACATTAATTATATAATTATAGGCAATATATAGTGCGGAAAGGGTTAATGAAATGTTAATGAAGTTTAAACAACTTGGGATTGCAAAAAGTATACTAAGTATTATGGTGGTAATTGGCGTACTTGTGAGTGCTGGATATGGATTGTACTATCAATTTGTGTATAAGCAATCTCCAGAATATTCGCTTCAAGTACTTTATAAAGCAATTCAAGATGGGGATACGGATACATTTTTTATGATGGTTGATGGTGAAGGAATTTTGCATAAGGTATATGATCCGTATATTGAAAAATTGTTAAAAGAATCTGATGGACGGAATATATCTCAAACTAATTCAAAAGGAGAAACTAAGATTTTAAATCTTGGAGAAGCGTTGTTGTTTACAGCAATAGATAGTTATTATTTAGATGTAAAAGAGGTATTACTTAACCAAGATTTAAGAACACATATACCTCATAGAGCTGACCCCAAAGATCCATTTAAAGATAATTTACAGACGTTAAAAGAGATAGGGCGATATGAATTAATTTCTATAGAAGAAAAAAATAAGAATGATGGAGTTGTTAATATAGAAATTCGTGCATTGGATACTAAGACTAATGAAACTAAAGTATTTCCGATAGAAATGACTCAAATGGATAATAAGATGTGGCGGATTACTGGATATGATTATAAGACGTATAGTTTACCATATGATGGATTTGATAGAATTTAATTAGATGACGTATTCTGTTTTGAGATGTTTGATTGCTATCGATAAAATTTAATTGTTATCTTCTTGATGAGTCATGGTTTCCTAGTTGACAATTTCCCCGTTTGAGTCCTATAATTATCTATTATATGAATATTGCGTTGAAAAAGACGGCATGTCTCAGACGGATTTAGTAGAGACCAAACTCATGGGCTGAAAGGTTTGGAAATCTAGAGATTTGCGGATCACTTTGGAGCAAGCGGCAATGCCGCCGGTGAACACCGTTATATGTTTAAGTGGCTTTCACAATATGAGAGATGAGTTGCGTCTTATGTGTTACAATCATGTGCTAGCATGGTGTGACAATCGCAGAAATGCGGTGGCGCTAGCTTTCACAAGTAACGAGAGTCAGTAGGGTGGTACCACGGATATGACGTCCGTCCCTTCGGGGACGGGCGATTTTTTTATGTAAAAGGAGCACAGCATGGATTACGGTAAGACGTTACATTTGCCTGAAACAGAATTCCCTATGCGCGGCAATTTGCCTAAGCGCGAACCAGAAATCTTAAAGTTCTGGGAAGACAACAAAATTTATCAAAAACGTTTGGAATTGCGTAAAGACGCAAAACCTTTCATTTTGCATGATGGCCCTCCATATGCAAACGGTAAATTGCACATCGGTCATGCCCTCAACAAAACGTTAAAGGACATCATCATGAAATACAAAACAATGACTGGTCACTATACTCGCTACATTCCTGGTTGGGATACGCATGGTTTGCCAATTGAACATGCGGTTATTAAAAACACTGGTCTTAACCGTCATGAAATGGCTCCATTGGACTTGCGCAATAAATGTAAGGAATATGCATTGGAGTGCGTAGAAACACAAAAACAAGACTTCATTCGTTTTGGTGTATTAGGCGAATGGGACCGTCCGTATTTGACATTGCGTCCTGAGTTCGAAGTTAAACAACTTGGCATCTTCGGCGAAATGGCAAAACGCGGTCACATCTATAAAGGTCTTAAAACTGTATACTGGTGTACGCACTGCGAAACTGCATTGGCAGAAGCAGAAATCGAATATGCTGAGAAAAAATCCTTCTCCATTTACGTAAAATTCCCTTATGTATCCGAGAAAAAAGTTACATTGCCAGCTGGCGTAGATCCAAAACAAGCATACTCTGTTATTTGGACAACTACTCCTTGGACAATGCCTGCCAACGTAGCTATTTCCGTTAACCCTGAGCTTGAATATGGCTGGGTAAAAGTAGGCGACGAATACTACTTGATGGCTACTGAACTTGTTGACGCAGCTATGAAAGATATCGGAATCGAAGACTATGAAATCGTAAACCGCTTCTCCGGCGCAGATTTGGAATTGGCTGAATTCAAACATCCATTCGTAGAACGCACTTCCACTGTATTATGCGGTGACCATGTAACACTTGAAGCCGGTACTGGTTGCGTACATACAGCTCCTGCACATGGTGAAGACGACTTTAACATCGTTATGCGTTATAACAAGGAAGGTAAAACTGAACTTCCTATCGTATCCCTTGTAAATGAAACTGGTAACTACACTAAACAAGTAGACGACAACCGTTATGGCGATACTGAATTCCCATTAGCTGGCGTAGAAATTCACGATGCAGAAGTGCCTGTAATCAAAATCTTAGCACATAACAATGCATTACTTCACAAATCTAGCTTGCGTCACCAATACGCTCACTGCTGGCGTTGTAAAAATCCTGTCATCTACCGCGCTACAGAACAATGGTTCTCCTCTGTAGATGGTTACCGTCAACAAGCGCTTGATGCGATCGACAATCAAGTGCAATGGATTCCTAAATGGGGCCATGACCGTATCTTCAACATGGTGCGCGATCGCGGTGACTGGGTAATTTCCCGTCAACGTATTTGGGGCGTGCCAATTCCTATTTACTATTGTGAAAGCTGTGGCGAGCACATCATCAACGATGATACTATCAAAGCATTACAAGAAAAAGTAGCCGTAGAAGGCTCCGATGCTTGGTGGGCTCACAGCGCTAAGGAATTATTACCAGAAGGTTTCAAATGTCCTCATTGCGGTCATGATGAGTTCAAAAAAGAAACAGACATCATGGACGTATGGTTCGACTCTGGTTCCTCTTGGGCTGGGGTGCTCGAAGTAAATGATCTTGATGTACCATGTGCTATGTACCTTGAAGGTTCTGACCAACATCGCGGTTGGTTTAACTCTTCCTTGTTGACTGCAGTAGCCACAACAGGTAAAGCACCGTACAACTCCGTATTGACTCATGGCTTCGTAGTGGACGGCGAAGGTCGCAAAATGTCTAAATCTGTAGGTAATACAGTAGCTCCTAGCGACATTATCGACGTATACGGCGCTGACGTTATGCGTTTGTGGGTATCTTCCGCAGATTACCAAGCAGACGTACGTTTGTCCAAAGACATCGTAAAACAATTATCCGAAGTATACCGTAAGATCCGTAATACATTCCGCTTCTTGCTTGGCAATTTGGATGACTTCAATCCAAACACCGATAAAGTGGCTTACGCAGATATGTCCGAATTCGATAAATGGGCATTGTTGCGCTTAGAAGAAGTACGTCAAAAAGTTACTGATGCGTACGAAAACTATGAATTCCACATGTTGTACCATGCAATTCATAACTTCTGTACAGTAGACTTGAGTTCCATCTACCTTGATGTAATGAAAGATACTATGTATGCTGAAAGCAAAGATAATGTAGCTCGTCGTTCTGCTCAAACAGCGATGTACGAAATCTTGAAAACATTGGTAGCCATGGTATCTCCAGTACTTTCTTTCACAGCGGAAGAAGTTTGGAAATACATGCCTAAAGAAGAGGGCATGCGCGAATCCGTTATGCTTCAAGATTGGCCACAAGGTCATCCAGAACACTTCAACCAAGAATTGGCTGACAAATGGAACCAATTGTTAGACTTGCGTACATCTGTACAAAAAGCATTGGAACTTGCTCGTCAAGACAAAACAATCGGTCATCCATTAGATGCATCCGTTACAGTATACGCTAAAGGTGCTGCATTTGATGCATTGAACGCCCTTGGTGAAGAAGGCTTGGCTAAACTCGTTATTGTATCCGAAGCTCACATTGTGAACGGCGCTGCACCGGCAGAGGCTGTCAAAGACGAAGAAACTGGCGTTGCCACAGTTGTTGTTGCCTCTGGTCTCGAAAAATGTGAACGCTGCTGGATCCACCGCGATACAGTAGGTCAAGATAGCGCACATCCTACACTTTGTGCACGCTGTGCCGATGTTGTAAAAACACTATAATAAAAAAAGACCATCCTCTGAACTTTGCTTCCAAAAATTATGTCCAATTTTTGGAGTATAGTTCACTGGGGATGGTCTTTTTTATGTTTGTAAATCCTTTGGCACTGTTAATTGTTTCCAATTATCTAGTTCAGGGATTTCCAAGGTATTTATCGTTTTTTGAATCCAATAGTTTAAGGAAACTTCGTTTCCCACATATTGTTCAAATAAGTAGGTCTTACCAGGCGTGTCTTGTTGGTTTCCATCGTCATCAATGGTATGACGGGCCGACTCTTTCAGATAGAGCTGCACCCTAAATGGGGCCGACTGATTACCTTTAAAAATGAAATAGGATGGGCCCACAAAGTCATGAGTACGAATATTAATTTGTTCGTACTTTTTCTCTTTTAATCCTTGCAAGGCAGCCTGAATCATAGCGTTTGCATCATCGTATTCCTCTAGCAAGAACGGCTGTTGATCCACATCGAGCACGTAATGCCAGGTTGGTTTTTCTTCGTTTTTTTCGATAGTCCAATTATCCTCGAGGCTAGGCAATTGATGATTATGGTAAAGCTCTTTCAATAGGCTTAAGGTATCTTCTTTGTTGTATACGGCCTTATAGACGATTTCCTGTCCTTCTGTTGGATCATAGCCGTGCAGCCTTACTTGATAATGATTTCGTAGCATCCGCGTTACATCGAGCTTGAAGATATTGCGCAATGCATCTGGAATGGATAGGAAATGATTGTAAAAGCTGAGCTTCATTTCTTCCTGTGACTCTATGGCGGTTTCAATGGTTTGCCAGTCGTACAAGGTCGTATCCCATAGGAAGTCGTCCATAGTTACAGATAAGCGGGCCGCATTTTGAGGCCAGGTGGTAGGCGCAGGACGTACCGTAGTAGTGGATTCGGCAACGCCTTCTTTGTATTGCCAATGACCATCGACCTCCTCGAAGGCTGCTAAGCGTTCTTCTGCTTCGTCGTCGATAGGAATATCTTTTAGCTCCGGATCCAAATTGGCTTTGTGAGACAAGATATATTGATGGGATTGCTCGTAATAGGATACGGCTTGATCTAAATCTGGCTTGCCAGTTACATAGCCTTTTTCGTAGGCATAACCTAAGGCAACACGTGTTAAAGCGCGCGTAATGTCGTAGAAAAGAACGCGATTCTCCTCTTCAAAGGCTCGTTGTTCTTCGTCTAAGACACGCAGTAATGATTGCACACCAAAGCGTATATTTTTCGTTACCCCTAAACCGTGGATTCGCATGTATCCGATATAGGGCAAGGCGAATATGAAACGATCTTTTGTGGCCGCCATATGTGTTAAATCTGCAATGAGTCCCCAGTCGAGAGGCAGGTGGCCTATGTGAAAGATATACCCAAAGGCTGCCTGTAAGGCGGTATATCCTGCATCACTAAACTCTTTTGTTGCCGCACGGCGATAGAGACCGATAGCTTTTACCGGATCGTAGGGAATCGTAGAACGTAACGCTTTAGCATCATAGAAATGATAGTAATAATCCGCTAATTCTGCGATACTTTCAGATTGACCTAAGGCGGCACCTTTAGTGAACCACGTGAAAGCATCCTCAAATTTACCATTTTCATGGCAGTCGAGGCCTGTATATAGCATCATGGCGGGGTTACCAAGTTCGGCCGCAGTCCTAGCAACACGGCGCGCATTGGTAAAGTCGGCTTCGTCGATATAGATATTGCGCAAGTTCCCTTGGAACATAGCAAGACCGTTGTCGAGGGCCTTGTTAAACCACTCTTTCGCAAGGTTAGATGCATTTTCTTGCAATGTTTCATCTGGCACAGTGCCTTGCAAAGCGGCAATGCGATCCTGCACAGAGTTTGCTGTGAGGCTTCTTTGAATGCGTTTAGTCCAACTCATAGGCGGAGGTGTTAGCATAGTTTCAGCGGAGCTGATGCGATTGTCATCACGCCAGAAAAAGACATTGCCTATAACATATTGGCAATATGCATCGCCTTGGTTTGCGTAATCATAGACAATGCGAAATGCTTCGTCGAAGGAAATTTGCATATCCTTCTCCACGGTAGGGGTGATGGAGCCTTTGATGCGCAAAGCTTGTAATGTGCCGATAGGGCTACAGCGGCGAATGCTATCATGCAAGCATTGATAGGTGCGCATATTATCCTCTGGGAAGTTAGATTCTTCCCAGGTAAAGCGAGGCCCTGCATAGACGCGCGCCAAGAGGGCATACGCATCACCTAGCTCTCGAGCCTCTGGATCATTGGCTATCTTCAGAGCGTCCTCTTTATTGTCTATATCACTTTCAAGACGGCTTGTCTTGTCGTTTCGTAAGGCTCTATCTTTTAGTTGACTGGGATTTTGCTGATTATTGATGATGAGCTCCAATTGACGTAAGCCTTTTTGAGCCATGTTTTGATTATAGGATGTAAAAATCATGTGGAAGACCTTTTGCAGGCGTTCCGTAAAGTACTGTGCCATTAGGCCTCCTTTTATACATGTATACAGTAAATACATATTTATTATATAACGAACGCGAGGTACCGTAAAAGAGAAAATACTAGTATATCTGTATGTTCTCTATTGATATCATACTGCTATCGGTTACCTGTTCTCACAATATACTAAGCTATTTCTAATTTATATCTATGCATAATACAGAGCCTTCAGCATGTATTGGATTCAAATGATAAAAAAATCCCCTCTGAAGAAAATCTGCTGTCACAAATTTTATGTGATGTCTGCAATCTTTCAGAGGGGTTATTATGTATCCTAGTTCTTAGGAATACATATTATTTTTTGTTGTAATCGCCGAACCATTTGTCGTAGATTTTTTGGTAAGTGCCGTCTTCTTTAAGTTCTTTAAGAGCTTTGTTAACAGCTTCTTGTAAAGCTTTGTTGCCTTTTTTCACGCCAAGAACTGTACCTTCAGCTTTAGTAGGTTCGCCTACAAGTTTAAGGTCTTGATCAGCACCTTGTTTGAGGTAGTACATAGCTACAGCGTTATCGATGATAGCACCGTCGATTGTACCAGCTTTCAATTCCATGAAGATATTAGCATTAGAATCGATTTGTTTTACTGTTGTACCAGGAATTTTTTGAGCCATTTCAACCGGGATTGTACCGATTTGAGCGCCTACAGTTTTACCTGCTAATTCATCCATGTTGTGGATTGTTGTGTTGTCTTTACGAACAACTGTGATGAAACCGCCTTGATCAAAGTACACATCGGAGAAGTCCAATGCTTTTTCACGTTCAGGTGTAGCATTGATGCCTGCTGCGATCATGTCGATATCGCCAGATTGAACTGCTGGAATCAAAGCATCGAAGCCCATGGATTTGAATTCCATTTTTAAACCGAGTTTTTTAGCAATTGCTTCGGACAAATCAACGTCGAAACCAACGTATTTGTCGCCTTCAGTGAATTCGAATGGTGGGAATGTAGTTTCAGAACCTACACGCAATACACCTTCTTGTTGTGTCATTTTAGGTTTGTCGTTGCCACAACCAGCCAATAAACCCATTGCTGCTACCGCTACGAGGGCGATGGCTGTCAATTTTTTGAACTTAAACATAGTATCCTCCTCAAACATCCATATACATGGTTTATACATTTCTGTTTATATTGTACGGAATTTTACACCAATAGGCAATAACATTGTATAATTAAGAGTAAACGAGTTTTTTATTCTTTATTGTAGAGTATCATAATCCTTTACAATAATGTGGTTATATACATGGAGGCAATATGTCCCTTACAACTACTTTTGCTGATCTTTGTAAAAGCTTCGCACCTGATGCGTTTGCCATTAATTACACATTAGCCAAGAATCCTGAGATTTCCAGTCAGGAGTTTGAGTCCGTTAAAACCATAGGCGCTGTTCTTGAGAAATATGGCATGGATGTAACCTATGAATTCTGTAATTTGCCAACAGCCTTCAAGGCGTCTGCCGTGAAAGTAGACAATCCAAAAGGTCGTTTGGCGATCCTCTGTGAATATGATGCATTACCAGAGGTGGGCCATGCGTGCGGTCACTCCGCTAGCGGCTCTATGAGTGTGTTAGCTGCACTAACACTACGTAAAATGCAACAAGAGGGCGTAGCTTTCAACATGGACATCGATATTATCGGTACACCAGACGAAGAAGCGATGGGGTGCAAGGTGGATATGTGCAATGCAGGGGTGTTCAAAGAATACGATTTTGCCATCATGGTCCACCTTGACGGCGAGGAAACGCGTCCTAACTCACAATTCTTGGCACTCGACTGCTTCCGTGCTAAGTACCATGGTAAGCCAGCTCATGCAGCTGGCGAGCCTTGGAATGGCATCAATGCGGTGAATGGTGTGCAACTCGCTATCCATGCTATGGATATGATGCGCCAACAAGTGCGCCCTGAAACGCGTATTGGCACATGGATCATTGCGGGAGGTACTGCATCCAATGTGATACCTGCCTTCGGTGAATTAGAGGTCACCGTGCGTCACACAGAACGGGAGTACTTGAATGGTTTATCCGAGCAAATCAAAAAAATCTTTGAAGGGGCGGCCCTTTGTACAGGTACAACTGTGGATGTTGAGTTTTATGGAAATCCCTATGATGATATGAACCAAAACAATCGTGGCACAGCGCTTATCGAAGAGGTAATGACCGACATGGGCCTTGATTTTGAGCCCGGCCCAGCAGCCCTTGGAGGTAGTTCAGATATTGGCAATGTAAGCTATCAATGTGCAGCATTCCACCCTAAGTTACGTTTGGTCGGCGAGCCAAAGGTGTGCCATTCTAAAGAATTTGCTGCTGCCATGTTAGAGCCTACCATTGAACAGACCATCATCGACGGTGCAAACATCATTGGTGGCACAGTATTGCGATTGGTAGAAAAACCAAAAATCTTAGAAGAGATTGTAGCCGAATTTAATAATACTAAATAAAAGTAATAGAAGGAATAGAAGGAGGATGTATGGCCACGACTGAAACATTAGAAATAAAAAATTATATAGGCCTCACTGGGGAGAAGCCCATTCGATTCATCGCATCAGATGTAGATGGTACCTTGGTAAATGATGCAAAGGCGATTCCTGAGGATGCCATTGATGCGATTCGTGCCGCTCGTGAAAGTGGCATTCTCGTAGCCATTGCTTCTGGCCGCGCTTGGAATGAGATGAATGATGTCATTGAAAAACTGCCGTGCTTGCGCTATTTCATGTGCACCAATGGCGCTTACGTGATGGATAAGGATGAAAACCGCAGTCTATTCCACGTAAGTTTTGATAAAGAACAAGCATTACATTTATTGCGCAAACTATTAACCTATGGTGTCTATGTAGAGGCCTATGTGAAAGACCAAATCTTTGGCATGTATCCTCCATCTAGATGTATTACACCTGAACGCTTAGGAGTATGCGCTAGCGAGCGCTTAGGTGTATGTG
Source organism: Veillonella parvula (assembly GCF_047241225.1). Taxonomy (GTDB): domain Bacteria; phylum Bacillota; class Negativicutes; order Veillonellales; family Veillonellaceae; genus Veillonella; species Veillonella parvula_O. The sequence goes on from NZ_JBKTIE010000003.1 coordinate 163,939, forward strand.
CTAGCGAACGCAATGAGGAAGATAAAAAGACTGTATATGGCATACTAGATAATCATCTGCCTAATACTAAAAATCAGATTTCTGGTATAGGGGACACTCGTCTGCCTGGAGCAACGTACGATCACTATGCATTGGCAGAAGGTAATGAAGCCGCAAAGGTAAAGATGTCTGAATGTGAAATAGAGCAATCTAATTTCTTCTTTAGACCTAATATTCGCCCATTTATCTTGGCTACGCGGACAATGGTATGTGATCTACTAGCCCATATGGAATCCTTAGACGAAGGGCCTGAGAAAATTCAAATCTTCTACGGTGATGAACCGATGCGTCAACGTATCTTGCAAGACTTACGCGATGAATACCAAGGGCTATCTCACGACGGTACAGGTCGAGAACGCTTTTATGATGTGCTGCTCTCTAGTGAAGGTAATTTAGAATTTGTCTTGCCCCACACTACAAAGGGTACAGCCGTAGAAGCCTTGGCAAAACATTGGGGCTTAAGCCCTGACGAGGTAATGACACTAGGGGATAGCGAAAATGACCTATCTATGTTACGCTTTGCGGGCGCTGGCGTGGCCATGGGCAATAGCAAGCCGAACATTAAAGAAGTGGCACGATACGAAACGACAGACAATAACCACCAAGGCGTGGCAAAGGCAATCTATTCTGCTATTGCGTATAATGGTGAATTAAATAAGAAAAAACAATTATAATAGCTGTTCTTGTATTGAAATATTTTGAATATATTCTTGAGCTAGCGTGATGTTTGTGATCTTATATATTTAAAATATGAATTCTACTATTTAAAAGTAGATAATATTAAGCTTGGCACAGATAAAGAATGCATAGGAGGTGATGTATAATGGGAAATCTAAAGTTTAATATTGACGATACTTGCGTTAAATGCGGTGCTTGCGCTGAGGATTGTCCTGTTCAATGCATCACCGAAGGTAAGACTCGATTTATCATTGGGAAAGGTTGTATCAGTTGTGGTGACTGCTATTCCATCTGTCCTGTGGGGGCTGTAAAAATGTATAAGCGAGAGACCCCTAAAAAGTGATAGCTATATATTTTAGCATGGTTAGCAAATTGACTTACATAGGGAAGGTTCCTAAAGAGTGATAGTTAGAAATCCGAACATTAAAGATTTATTTATAATCTAAATACGGAATATATGGAGTCGTTATACTTCCTATGGTATAATAAAATGTAATGAAAATTAGCGTTTGGCTTGGAAAAACGCGCCCCAGTACAGAAACGTATGGGCAAAAAATAGTGAATATACTTTCACAAATAGATGCATATGGAGGAAGGCATGGAAAACAAGGAATTTGTAATTGTTGTTGACTTTGGTGGTCAATATAACCAATTGATCGCGCGCCGTGTTCGTGAAAATCACGTATACTGCGAAGTATATCCATACAACAAAGCGCTGGATAAAATTAAGGAATTAAAACCGCAAGGTATCATCTTCACAGGCGGTCCTAACAGCGTGTATGAAGAAAACTCTCCAAAAATTGACAAAGAGATTTTTGAACTTGGTATTCCTATTCTTGGCATGTGCTATGGTATGCAATTTATGGCGCATACATTGGGTGGCGAAGTTAAATCAGCGGATAACCGTGAATTTGGTAAAACACCTACTAAAGTGGACACTACATCTCCATTGTTCAAAGGCTTGGAAGAAGACCAAGTTGTTTGGATGTCCCATGTTGACTATGTAGCAAAAGTTCCTGAAGGCTTTGAAATCGTAGCACATACTAAGGATTGCCCTGTTGCATCCATGCAAAATAAAGAACGTAAACTATATGCTATGCAATACCATGCAGAAGTATTGCACACTGAACATGGTAAAGAAATGCTTCACAACTTCTTGTACGAAGTATGTGGCTTCACAGGCACATGGACAATGGCAAACTATGCAAAAACTGCGATTGAAGACATCCGTAACACTGTAGGCGACGGTAAAGTATTGTTGGCATTGTCCGGCGGTGTAGATAGCTCTGTTGCAGCAGCTCTTATTTCTAAAGCTGTAGGTGATCAATTGACTTGTATCTTCGTTGACCATGGTTTAATGCGTAAAAACGAAGGTGACGAAGTTGAAGCAGCTTTCAAAGATTCCGGGATGCATTTCATCCGTGTCGATGCTGAAAAACGTTTCTTAGATAAATTGGCTGGCCTTGAAGATCCAGAAGCTAAACGCAAAGCTATCGGTGAAGAGTTCATTCGCGTATTTGAAGATGAAGGCCGTAAAATCGGTTCCGTTGATTTCTTAGCACAAGGTACAATCTACCCTGACGTTATCGAGTCTGGTACTGGGGAAGCTGAAGTTATCAAATCTCACCATAACGTAGGCGGCTTGCCTGCAGTGGTAGATTTCAAAGGTCTTATCGAACCATTGCGCAACCTCTTCAAAGACGAAGTGCGTGAACTTGGTTCTGAATTAGGTTTGGCTGATTACCTCGTATGGCGACAACCATTCCCAGGTCCTGGTCTTGCAATCCGCGTAATGGGCGAAATCACTAAAGACAAGCTTGACATCTTGCGTGATGCGGACTACATCTTCCGTGACGAAATTGCAAAAGCTGGCCTTGATCGCAGCATCAACCAATACTTTGCCGTATTAACATCTACACGTACCGTAGGCGTTATGGGTGACTTCCGTACATACGACTACACATTGGCATTGCGTGGCGTAACAACAACAGACTTTATGACTGCTGACTGGGCACGCATCCCTTACGACGTATTGGACACTATCTCCCGTCGTATCGTAAACGAAGTACAACACATCAACCGTATTGTGTACGATATTACATCCAAACCACCTGCTACAATTGAGTGGGAATAATGTGATAAAGATTTTAAGTTGATATTGATTTTGGATATGTAATTTAAATTTTGGTTAAGAATTTTTTCCAAAGAATATAGTATGACTTTTTTAGATATCATTGAAAAGTATATGTAAGGAAAGGCAGAAATTTATGACATATGGAGTTGTTGATCTATTCTGTGGTGTGGGTGGATTAACATGTGGTTTTGAAAAAGCAGGTTTAACTGTAGTCGCAGGGTATGATTTAGATGCTACATGTGAATATACATACAGTCATAATAATAATGCAAAATTTATTCATAAGAATATAGAAAATATAGATGGAGAAGAGATAAAAAAACTATTGAGAGGATATGATGTGAAGATCCTTGCTGGATGCGCTCCATGTCAACCTTTTTCGAATCATCAAAAAGATAAACTTAATAGAAAAAAGCATAAAAACTGGAACTTGCTTTATCAATTTGCACGATTAGTTCGGGAGGTTAAGCCTCAAATTGTTTCGATGGAAAATGTTCCGGAGTTGGCTAAGGAACAAGTTTTTATCGACTTTATTAACACATTAAAAGAACAAAATTATTATGTAACGTATAAAGTAGTTAATGCTGCTGATTATGGGGTTCCCCAAAGACGAAAAAGATTATTACTTCTTGCATCAAGTGAAAAGAAAATCAAACTAATTGAGCCTACACATAAAAAAGAAATTACAGTAAGGGATGTAATATTTGGTCTTTCCCATATTGGAGCGGGTGAAACTAATAACAGAGATAAGCTCCATGTAGCTTCATCTCTTTCTAAGATAAATTTAGAGCGTATAAGATATTCTATTCCAGGAGGAACTTGGAGAGATTGGCCGGAAGAATTAATTTTGAATTGTCATAAGAAAAAAACAGGACGGAGTTATTCTTCTGTTTATGGGCGAATGCAATGGGATGATGTTGCCCCTACTATTACCACACAATTTATTGGATATGGGACTGGGAGATTTGGACATCCAGAGCAAGATCGTGCATTAACATTAAGAGAGGGCGCAATGCTACAGACATTTCCAGTAAATTACTCTTTTGTTCCGGAAGGAGAGGAGGTTATTCTAAAAATAATTGCTCGACATATAGGTAATGCTGTTCCCCCAAGATTAGGAGAAATTATAGGATTAAGTATAAAAAAACATTGTTTTTAATGAAAGTGGGAGTGCACGATATGGGGAAAGATTTAGTTTTTAATATTTCTTTAAGTGTATTAAATCATTTGGGGAGAAATTTATATAGGAATGTCATTACAGTTTTAGGGGAAGCTATATCAAATTCTTGGGATGCCGATGCCAGTAATGTTTGGATTACAATTGATAAAGAGCATAATTGTATGACTATTGTGGATGATGGAGAAGGGATGACTTTTGATGATTTTCAAAATAAATTTTTGAAAATAGGTTATTCAAAAAGAAAAAATAAGATGTACAAAACATTGAGTGGAAGGCCATTTATAGGAAGAAAAGGAATCGGCAAATTGGCTTTGTTGTCTTGTGCAAAGAGAGTTCATGTAGCATCTAAAACAAAGAAGACGCAACTCGTAGGAGGGGTGATTGATAATTCTAGTTTAGATAAAGCCATTACAGATGATTTGAATTCACAAGAATATAAGTTAGAAGAGCTTACATCTAAAGTCTCTACATCTGCAGATATAAAAGAGCAAGGAACATATATTTATTTTGAAAATGTTAATGAAGGAATTGCTAATACGTTAGATTATATAAAAAAATCAGTTGCATTATATTTTAGGTTTTCGTTGTTAGATGAAAATTTTAATATATTTGTTAATAATGTAAAGATTGATGAAAAGATGTTGGGAGATTTAGCAGAAAATACTCAATTTCTTTGGAAAATTAATGATATAGATGATCCGTTTATTAAATCTTTATCGCTTGATAGTCCATTAGAGTCGTTAAAATCAGAGATGAATATGAGTGGTTATATTGCATCGGTTGATAAACCTTCAAAACTTAAAATACGTGGGACACAAGAGAAAGTAACTATTGATCTTTTTGTGAATGGAAGACTTAGAGAAAAAGATATCTTGAGGCACGTTCCAACATCTCGAATTGTTGAGAATTATGTCTATGGTCAAATTCATTTTGATGATTTGGACTCAGGGGACGGTAAAGATATATTTACGAGTAGTCGAGAAGGTATTATTTCTGATGAGCCATGTTATAGAGAATTTCTTCGGGAATTTGAAAGATTGTTTAAGTTAATATTAGATGACTGGGATGAATTAAGACGTAAAAAAGGGGATGATGGTGATCCTGATAATATGAAAATTAAGCCTAAAGAAAGAAAAGCTCAGGAGTTATTTAATAAAACCTTTAAAGAGATGAAAGAAAATCATAAAGGAAAAGTTAGTAATATAGTAGATAGTTGGATAACACAATTATCCGAAGAAGTGAAATATAATCTTCCCTCATATACAGAATGTTTTATTGCAGAAAATTTATTACGGGAATATATAAAACACAATAAAATGCAGCTTTCACATAATGCTATTGAAGAAGCAGAAAAATGGCGAGAAAGAGAAAAGAATAATAAAGCAATAGCAAATATCAGTTATGCAATCAGGAAATCAACGGATGATATTTATTATCTTGATATGAAATATCTATCAAATTTCATTGATAAAGCACCAGATAAGAATAAAGACCCAGCTTTGAGTCGTTCTTCTGATGTATATAAACCTGTTAGAGACGCAGTTGGGCATACTTCAATTATAACGGAACCCGCAAAACAGCAATTATCAGTTGAACTAGAGAATATAAAATCACGAGTCATGAATTTAATGGATGAAATTAAAAAATAGACTATGTATTTGGAGAAAAGCTACAGTTGATGATTTTAATTTAGTTATATTTATAGAGGTGAGTTTTTCCTAATACTGAGGTAACGGCTTGTGAGATTTTTAAGAAGCAATTAGATTATACACGGTAGGTTCTGATTGCTTTTGATGATGATATTTTTTTAGGTTTTATTGCTAGAGTTGTGTCTACGGTTGAAATATTAAATGATGAGTTATTTACTGATGGCTGACACTTTGCTATATAATTCAAACGATGTTTGTCAGATTATATTTTGTATAAATACAATGCTTAAGTATCAGTCTTGATGTGTGGGTGGTATTGATGGAGTCTTTTATAGGGGTTACCAGAGAGAAAAATTAAACTGGTGTTAGTATGAATTGTAGAAATAAAAAAATTATTATTATATAAGGTTGATTTTACAAATGAAGGTGAATCGGACACTGATCATAGTAGCGTAAAATAGTATTAAATATGTATTACTTTCTGATATAATAGTCACTAACCTATAAAATATGTTATAGATTATGTAACAGTCCCAGCGCAGTATTGTTATGAGAAGTCGAAATCTACGTGCTAGTACCGAGGTTTCGACTTTTTTTATACAGTTTAATAAATATACAGGCCCGTTAAGTAAGTTGGTAAAAATGCAACATAAAAGCCTTTGAGTAGGGGGAGATAGTGCTAATAGCACATTTGTAAGATTATTTGATGCTTTATTTAATTAGACCATTAAAACAGATTGACTCTTACAAAATTATAACAAACAAGCCGTTTTACGAGTGGTTATGATTTACTCTTTAAACTTAATATACTGATTTTAGGTTGGGAATATATCTTTTGTGGATTAATTTGTAAATTTGAGGTCCTATGAAAACAACAAAATCTTTTGGCGAGTATTCCAAGTATTCTCTCCATGATGCGCGGGTACAGAAAATAGAATACGCAGACGATAATTTGATCCTTATTTTTGAGTACATTTTCTCTTATGAGAATGGTATTGAGCAAACTCATAAGGCTCAGGTCGTGTTTGAGACGTGCGATATAGATTTTTTTGAAATTCTCGTGTTTAATAATACAATACTAGATACTTTCACAGGTAAAAGAATTGAGTTACCTCAGTATCAACAGGATTATAGTGAAAGTGAATTTGAGGTCATTACAGAGACCTATAATTGGGGACACGCTGTATTGCAAGGTTGGTTATGGACCGAGGGGAATCCAGTTCATTGTATAATGAACATATACTTTAAAGGTGACATGGTATATGTTATTGAATGAGGCCTGAGATGAGCAATTTAGATTTTACTATTAGCTGCATAGTTACATTCTTCAGCAAGAAGAGAACAAGTCTACCGAATTTAAATTATGGAATGTACTATCCTCATATCATTATAAAAGGTACTGAGTCTTGGTATAAACCTTATGGTAGTAAAGATGTCATCTTTGATAAACAAATATGAGGTAATATGTTGTTAGTTTTTGAAATTGTAAATTACTTTGTTCTAAAAGCAGATACGGAGTTCTTTATTATGGAAGATGTTAATTCTGTAAGGACGTAAGAATATGAAAACTTTAAAAGAATTTTTAGATAGCCCTATATATTTAGATATTATAGAGGAATTAGGGGCTGATAACTTTAATAAAGAACTACAAAGTATAGAAATTCAAGAACTAAGAAATCGATTGAATCAAAGGCAATTCTTATTAGAAGGGTTTAATTGCAAGTTATATTCTGAGAAAGAGTTAGTGCAGTTTTTCGAGCAATTAATAGAATACAATCGTAAAGAACTGATTCTTTGGAGTAAAGCCTTTTGGCAATACAGTGATAAAACTTGGGAAGAATATTCTGATGGTGAATTTCCAAAAGGCGAGGAATTAGATATAGAAGATAAATCAACTATACTTGAGATAGGAAAATATTCTATAACGAGTATTGCTATGTATATGATTGAATTTGATATTTTGAAAAATCATACAGAAATATTAGGAGATTACTATAAACGAATGCATCTTCCTGGTGCAGTGAAATACGCACGAGAAATTAAAGGGCTTTATAAAAGTCTTTTTGGTTAAAATATATAATATAGTTTTAGAAGATAAGGAAATTTTTAAAAAGGTTCTAGATTGATTAGATAATCTTAACATAGAGCAATTTAGTTTTTCCTCGGATATACTTTAAGGGTGATATGGTATATGTAATTGAATGAGGCCTGAGATGAGCAATTTAGATTTTACTATTAGCTGCACCGTTACGTTCTTCAGCAAGAAGAGAACGAGTCCGCCGAATTTAAATTATGGAATGTACTATCCTCATATTGTTATAAAAGGTACTGAGGAGTATCTTGGTATCAATTTTATTGATGGTGAAGACGTCATCTTTGATAAACCGATTCAAGCCAATGCTTTACCTGTATATGAAACTGTAGATTATTCTGCTATACAGCCAGGCGCAGAGTTCCTTATCATGGAAGGTGGCAATATTGTTGGTGAAGGGATTGTAAAAGCTATCTTTCAACATAAACCATATGGGAGTAAATAGTTATGGGTTATAAAAATGTATGTGTAAATTGCCGGATCTCCTTGTCGGAGGGCACAAACTACGAGTTATTTAACAGGAATAAAACCTGCCCTACCTGTAAAGGTAAAATGTACTTTGTGAACGAGAAGTTCAAGGCTCCTAAAAAATCTAATGACAAAGAATGGAAGATTATAGAGTACTTGTTATTGAGCGGTTATGATTTCCGAAATCCTTATTGTGGTCATGAAAGCTGCATTTATTTTGAGTTCCCTAAGAACTTACAAGAAGCAGAGGCGTTTATCCGTGAGATGCGAAAGTTAAAGTAATCACTATTATCGGAGTTTAAATGATTAAGATTGTTGATGGAAAACCTTATTTAGATCAGGTAAAAGCGTTAATTATAGAATATACAGAATGGCTTGGCCGCGATTTATCCTTTCAAAATTTAGATAAAGAATTGGCAGATATTGCTGAGAAATATACGGCGCCCAATGGTGAGTTATTGGTAGCTATTGATGAAAATGAGATAGTGCTAGGTATGGTGGCCTATTATCAGCATAGTGATACGCGCTGTGAAATGAAACGCCTCTATGTACGCCCTGAGGGACGTGGATATGCTTTGGGTGATCGTCTTATTGAAAGTATTATGGATCATGCTAAGGCTTCTGGATATACGGAAATGGTGCTAGATACAATAGAACCATTGAAGGCAGCTATTCATCTGTATAAGAAGCATGGTTTTACTGAATGTGAACCATACTATCATAATCCTATGGATGATGTTATTTATATGAGTAAGGAACTCGTTTAATAGGGAGTATTTAGTTTAATAGTGATTATTTAGCTTTATAGTCTATTTAAATGATAGATATATCTATTTGATAGTGAATATTTCGGGATTCGTTGGAGGAGCTTTTATGGCGATTACGTATACCGAAGAAAAGATTTTTACACCCCAACAGGTAGCAGAGTTGTTTCTGTCTGTTCGCTGGGTGGTAGGCAAGTATCCTGACCGATTGCATAAGGCTTTGATGAATTCGTCGCGCGTGATTTCTGCTTGGGACGGGGACCGTTTAGTAGGACTCATCCGAGTCATGGATGATAGCGAACTTGTGTGCTTTATAAATTATGTGCTGGTTCATCCTGATTATCAAGGTCTAGGTATTGCCGGTCATTTGTTAGAAATGGTAAAAGATGCTTACAAGTCGTATCTGTATATTAATGTTATGATTGGCGACAGCAAGAATGCGACCTTTTACGAGAAACATGGTTTTAAAGTAAAAGAGAATTCCTTACCAATGCAGTATCGCAATGTGCCTAAGTATACGAAAAAGTAAACATAGTAAATATAAGGTTCAGCAGAAAAAGGCTACACGTAAGATTTCTACGTGTAGCCTTTATGGCGTAAAGCGTTTATACTGAATAAGGCTTATATGAGAAATAAATTATACTAAAAATAATATGTATGATAAGTTCATACACATATAGAAGGAGATAGAGAGGTACAGAAGTATGTTAATAAGAAAAGCTACAGTTGATGATTTAGATCTAGTAACGAATATTGAAGCAACTTGTTTTCCTCCTGCCGAGGCGGCATCTCGTGAGGCTTTTAAGGAACGGTTAAAGTATTACGCAGGTCAGTTTTTGATTGCCTTTGATGGAGACACACCTATTGGTTTTATAGATGGTTTTGTGTCTGATGATGAAATCTTAACTGATGAGATGTTCGCAGATGCTTCCTTACATAACCCAAGTGGTGCTTGGCAGATGATATTTGGTCTGAATACAATGCCTGAGTATCGGAACCGTGGCGTAGGAGGCAGACTGATTGAGGCTTTCATAGAACTGGCGAGAAAAGAAAAGCGAAAGGGCGTAATTTTAACTTGTAAGGCGGAAAAGATTCCCTATTATGCCAAGTTTGGCTTTGTAAATGAAGGTGAATCAGAGTCTGATCATGGCGATGCTAAATGGTATCAAATGCGGATTAGACTATAGCAGTACCCCTATGTGTTTATTGACATGGTATGCCCCTCATGCTACGATGAGAAAAATCACATATGATTGGGTTAGGTGTCTATTGACTTAATAGAGAATTTGGTACAAGCCAAAGCGGTCACGCCACTGTAACAGCGAGGTACTTTGCATAGAGGGTGAAATGCTCTCGGTCACTGAAATTTTTGGGAAGGCGCAAAGTAACGTTAAACTGGAGCCAGGAGAACTGCCTAATTAACAATTGCCGATTGACCTGCGACAGACAGGGATGGGGATTGATATAGATGGATTTATACTAGCTATGCATAGTTGAAAGCTCATACTATATGCTAGCTTATTAGGCGTGGTAGTTAGTCTAACTGAGATGACAGCCCGTTTCCTCTTCGTGGGGAAACGGGCTTTTTATGTGCACTTATAGTGATAGTTTTAGTTGAGAGAAGAGGGATACTTATGTTTAAACAAAAGAAGTTTATGGCGTATTTAGTCACGGTTTTTCTCCTAATTGTGAGTATGCTTATCGCTGCATGTGGAGGTCCTAGTGAGACAAAGAAAGATACGGCGCAAAGTAACAAGCCTATCGAAATCACAGACGTAACAGGGCGTACGGTAACGCTCAAAAAACCAGCGGAGAGAGTTGTTTTACAATGGAGTGGCGCTGGTGGTCCATTCTTTACGATTTCCGCACTTATGGGCAAGGATACACCGAAGGTTATTGCTGGCATGGATACATCTTTACAGGAATATAGAGCGGATATGTGGAAGCACTTTACTGCAGAAATGCCTGAGTTAGCTAAGATTCCTGTAGTGGGGACTATCGGTGATAAAACATTTAGTGTGGAGCAAGTTATTTCCTTGAACCCAGATGTTATTTTCATTCCTGTTGACTTGAAAGAACAATATGAGTCCGATGCTAAACCAAAACTAGATGCAGCAGGTGTACAAACGATTTACATTGACTACCATGCTGAAAAACTTGAAAGTCATCAAAAATCCATCGAAGCCATCGGTAAGGCTTTGGGTAAAGAAGAACGCGCTGCAGAAATTAGCAAGTTCTATACGGATCGCGTGACAAGAGTTCTCGACCGTGTTAGTAAAATTAATAAGCCAAAACCAACTGTTTACCTTGAAGTTGGTATGAATGGCCCGGAAGAATTTGGTAACTCCTTTAGTAGTAATTACTCTTGGGGGGCATTAGCTACTATGGCTGGTGCTGATGTCATCACCAAGGATGTTATTAAGAAAACGTCTCCTATTAATCCAGAGTTTATACTTGAAAAAAATCCAGATATCATCATGATCATGGGTTCTTACTGGCCTAAGAAACCAACTTCTATGCGTTTAGGTTTTGAAGCAACCGAAGCATCATCTCAAGAGTTGTTGAAAGCTTTCACTACAGAGCGTCAAGGTTGGAGTGATTTGAAAGCCGTTGAGAATAAACAAGTTTATTCTGCACATCATGGTCTTCCACGCGAAGTATTTGATGCGGCCGTATTCGAATATTTAGCAAAAACATTCTATCCTGAAGAGTTTAAGGATGTTGATCCAGAAGCTACACTTAAAGAGTTCTATGACAAATTCTTGCCATACTCTTATAGTGGTATCTGGTTTATGCATATGAACTAGGATTTTGTGTCGTGTCGATAGGGGTTGATTGACCGAGGTTTTGAAAGTTATTTTCTGATGTTATCATTTGAAATTATTGTGTTTTAGATATGAGGTGCTTTTATGGTTAAGAAAAAGAAATTTATGGCTTATCTTGCCACGGTGCTCCTACTAGTTGTGAGCATGATTATGACAGCTTGTGGTGGTCCTGCAGATACGAAAAAGGATGCGGCACAATCTGGCAAACAAATTGAGATTACAGACGTAACTGGTCAAAAGGTTACCTTGAAAAAACCAGCAGAACGCGTAGTAGTTCAATTGAGTGCTTCTGGTGGTGCGTTCTTGACTATGGCTGCGTTGCAAGGCAAGGATGTGGCTAAGACTATTGTTGGGATGGACCCTTATTTGAGCAAATTGCGTACAGATATGTGGGATCGCTACAAATCTGAAGTGCCAGAGTTGGAAAAAATTCCTCTCATTGGTAACGTAAATGACAAAACATTTGATGTGGAAAAAGTAATTTCCTTAAACCCAGATGTTATTTTCATGCCTTTATACTTTAAAGATCAATACGAAGCTGATTACAAACCTAAAATCGATGCAGCTGGTATCCCTACCATCTATATCGATTACCATGCTGAAAAGCTTGAAAATCACCAAAAATCTATCGAAGCTATCGGTAAAGCATTGGGTAAAGAAGAGCGTGCAGCAGAAATTAACAAGTTCTATACTGACCGTTTAACACGAGTTATGGACCGCATTAGCAAAATCAATAAACCAAAACCAACTGTTTACATTGAAACAGGTAACGAAGGTCCAGAAGGTTTAGGTTTTGCGTATAGTGCAAACGTAGCCTGGGGCGCATTAGCAACGCAAGTTGGTGGCGACCTTATTACCAAAGATGTAGTTCAAAAAGCAGGCCCTGTTAACCCAGAATTTATTTTAGAAAGAAACCCAGATATTATAATGATCATCGGTTCCTACTGGCCTAAGAAACCGACTTCTATGCGTTTAGGTTTTGATACAAATGAAGCAAAATCTCAAGAATTGTTGAAAGCTTTCACCACAGAACGTCAAGGCTGGCCTGAATTGAAAGCCGTTCAATCTAAAAACGTATTCTCTACTCACCATGGTTTACCTCGTGAAGTATATGACGTTGCAGTATTCGAATACTTAGCTAAAACATTCTATCCTGAGGAATTCAAGGATGTAGATCCTGAAGGCACACTTAAGGAATTCTATGACAAATTCCTTCCATTCTCTTACGGTGGCGTTTGGTTTATGCATTTGAACTAAAAAGGGGTTTTTCGTAGTGACAGAAACTAACAACCAGTACGATTATAAGAAACAGAGTTATAAAAAACTATTGTTCATTATTATCGGATTGATCATTTGTGCGGTAAGTTTTGTTACCGATATTATTGTAGGCCCTGCATCACTTACGTTAAGTGATGTGTGGCTCGCATTAACAGATCCTGCAGAGGTTTCCAAAAACGCATATGTCATCATTTGGTCGATTCGTCTTCCGACGGCCATTATGGCATTGCTCGTAGGTGCTTCTTTGGGCATTGCTGGTGCTGGCATGCAGACTATTCTTGATAACCCGTTATCTAGCCCGTATACACTTGGTATATCCGCAGGGGCTGGCTTCGGTGCATCTCTTATGGTTGTTGTAGGCGCTAGTGCATTAGAGTTTTTAGGTGTCTTTATGGTTCCATTTGGCGCCTTTGTATTCGCTAGTTTGACGAGTTTCTTTATCTATTCCATCAATAAGATTAAGAACTTCTCCTCTGAAACGATGATTCTCGCCGGTATTGGCATGATGTTCTTGTTCCAAGCGCTTCAATCTTTGATGCAATATATGGCATCTCCTGAGGCCCTTCAAAACATCGTGTTCTGGACTATGGGGAGTTTAGCTAAGGCAAATTGGGTGAACATCTCTATTGTTCTTATCGTATTAGCAATCATGCTTCCGCTTATGATGCGTGAATCTTGGCGTTTAACAGCATTAAAATTAGGCGATGAAAAGGCTTCTGGTCTTGGTGTTAATGTTGAAAGCTTACGAGTAAAAGTGTTTGCTTTCATCTCCATCATTACAGCCGTTGCCGTTTCTTTCGTTGGAACCATTGGTTTTATCGGTATTGTAGGACCACATATTGCACGTATGCTTGTGGGTGAGGATCAACGGTATTTCTTACCCTTATCTGCAGTGTGTGGCATGGCGATTTTGTCTCTCGCATCTATTGCGAGTAAGATGCTCGTTCCTGGGGCGATGTTCCCAATCGGTATTGTAACAGCAATCATCGGTGTACCTTTCTTCTTCTCGTTGGTATTAACTAGGAAAAGGAGCTATTTCAAATGATTGAAGTTCATAATCTAACCTTTGGTTATTCCGCTACGGAAGACGGACAAATCTTAAAGGGCGTTGATTTTGCTGCCAAAACAGGTAAATTGACTGCGCTCATTGGTACTAACGGTGCTGGTAAATCTACACTTTTAAAAACAATCATGGGTATTTTGAAAGGCAAGGGCGAGATTTCCGTTAATGGTAAACCTGTATCTCAATATTCTACAAAGGATTTTAGTAGTACAGTGAGCTATTTGTCTCAAGATAATGACTGTAAAGTCAATCTATCTGTTTTTGAAGTCGTTATGCTAGGGCGCATGGGCTCCATGTCCTTCCGCGTAAGTGATGAGGATATTGCAGCCACACAAGAGGTATTGGAACGGTTGAACTTACAGCGCTTTGCATCGCGCAGCATCATGGAGCTCAGCGGTGGTCAACGCCAACTTGTGTTCATGGCGCAAGCCCTTGTAAAAGAACCTAAAATCTTAATTCTTGATGAACCGACAAGTGCTTTAGATTTGCACAAGCAATTTGACTTATTAACATTGCTAAAAAATCTGACTCAAGAAAATGATTTTACAACGCTCGTAACATTGCATCATCTTGATCTGGCGGCTATGTTCGCAGATGAAATCATCGTGCTCAAGGAGGGTAGAGTATACGCTCAAGGCGCGCCGAAAGACATCTTTACAGAAGCCATGATGGAAGATGTATACCGTGTTAAAACGAAAATTTATATGGATGACAATGGGCTACCTCATGTAATTCCATTAGAAGCTATTATTAATTAATAGGATTCTTTGTGATTGTGTTGAGCTTATTATAATGTTGGTACTATTTCTTATAGATAGTCATTGACGTGAATGCAGTTATTAATAGGATGTAAGACTATTAGTTAAAAATAAAAGAAGCTGAAATCTTTGCAAGCAGCATTGATTTCAGCTTCTTTTTGTTGGGAAAAGTATTGGTATTGTATTTAAATAATCTCTTTAACTTGTGCTATACCCTTATCAGTAAGCACGTAGTGTCCATTTGTCACATATAATAGACCTTGTTTCTTTAGCTGTGAAGCAGCTTGATGAGTATAATCAGGCCTCCAGTTCAAATGCTCATGAATGGTACCAATGCCGTTTTCAACGTGCGCGATAGGTGTATCCATATGTGTATAAATATGGCATAGCATCATCGTTTCCCGATAGTGGCGACGTAAATGACGTTGACGACGGTATGTGGCGATATAGCCTGTCTTCGGTGTTGCGATAACAGCGATAATTAGTGCAATACCGATGGTGGTTGCAATAGAACCCGCGATGGATACGTCCATGGTGAAAGATACTTCCGTACCGACGACAGCACAGATAATACCGATGATGATACTGCTAGTAAGCATGGCTTTCACAGAGTCCGTCCATAAATAAGCGATGACCGCAGGCCCAATCATGAGGCCGATGACGAGAATGGCACCTACCGCTTGGAATGAGGCTACAACGGTGAGGGATACCATGGTCATGAGTACATAGTGGATGAGGGCTGGCATAAAGCCGAAGAGCCCCGCTAGTAGCGGATCAAAGGTAGATAATTGCAATTCCTTGTAGAACAGCATGACTAAAATTAAATTGATGAGCGCCACGCCTAGGGAAATCCATAGCGATATAGGCCCCAAGTCGGTGCCGCTCACAATCCATCGATCAAAGGGGGCAAAGGCTATTTCGCCGAGTAATGCGGTATCTACATCGAGATGAGCGTTACCGCTGTATAGGCTGACTAGAATGATGGCGATAGAGAATAGAAGCGGGAAGATGATGCCGATAGACGCATCTTCGTTGACAAGCCCCGTATTGTGTATCATTTCTGTAAGCCATACGGTGCCTACACCAACTAAGGTAGCCCCGACGAGTAGAAATGGAGAGTTTAAATCTTCCGTCATAAAGAAAGCGAGCACGATGCCGAGGAATACGGTGTGCGTAATGGCATCGGCCATCATGGACATGCGACGCAATACGAGGAAGACCCCAGGGATGGCACATGCGATGGATACCGCAATGGCAATGAGCAATATCTCTGTATGAACTGTCATGGGGCACCTCCTATGCGAGGTTGTGCGTCCTCTGCTACGCAAATACTTTGCTGTGCCTTGGATTTGGGAGCCCTCGTGGTTTCTAACAATAATGCGTGCTTTGACTGTCTATTTTTACGGAACTGCCAGAGCATACCTCTGTTAGGAGCAAAGATGAGGCTCAATAATACGAGAATCGATAAAATGACGATGATAGCTGGACCTGTCGGTAATTTTGGAACTGATGTACTCCAGATAGTACCGCCGATGGCGGATATCATGCCGAAAAATCCTGCTAATATACACATGGTGCCCAGTTTATTCGTCCACTGTCTTGCCCCAACGGCGGGTGCAATGAGGAGGGAGCTAATCAAGATAGCCCCTACCGATTGAATGCCGATAATGATGGTCATGATTAATAATGAACGATATAAAATAAGGGTGAAAGTGACGGGAATTTGTAGTGTTTTGGCGTATTCCACATCGAAGGAGATGAGCTTTAACTCCTTCCAGAATAATGCGGTTAACACGATGATGATGAGCGCTGCTGCAGATGTGATGTACACGTCGCGCGCTAATATGGTGGCTGCCTGTCCAAATATAAATTTTGAAAGCCCTGCTTGACCAGCATTGTTTAAGCTTTGTACATAGGTGAGCAATACCATACCGAGCCCAAAGAAGGCAGAGAGTATGGTGGCTAAAGCGCCATCAAATTTGATTTTGCTGTTTTCTACGGTGATGGTAATGAGCCAAGCCGCAGTGATAGAGGATAGAGCAGCACCTGCGATGAGAACTTCGATGTCCTTGATGCCCGTCAGCAAGAAGGCTATGACCACACCGGGTAATGCCGCATGTGATAGGCCGTCACCGATGAGGCTTTCCTTGCGAAGTACCGCAAAGGTGCCAGCGATACCACTAGCGAGGCCTAATAGAGCCGTGCCAAGCAGTACCATCTGCGTCGTATAGGATTGGAGTATGGTCATACAATCCTCCCCTTCCCATAGGTGCGCTCAATAGCTTCGTCCGTAAATGTATCTCCTACGGGGCCATAGGCGATAGTTTGTTTGTTTACCATCGTTACCCAATCGAAATATTGGGGCACTGTATTTAAATCGTGGTGGACGACGATAACCGTTTTGCCTCGAGCTTTCATCTCTTGTAAAAGCGAAATAATAGCATGCTCTGTGGTTTTATCGACGCCCTTGAAGGGTTCGTCCATGAGGTAAATATCTGCCTCTTGGACGAGAGCTCTTGCGAGGAAGACGCGTTGTTGTTGTCCCCCTGAAAGCTGGCGAATTTGTCTGTCTACATAGTCGCTCATGCCCATTTTTTCAATCATGGAGAGGGCGAGTTCCTTATCCTTTTTGCTAGGTCGCTTGAACCAACCTAGATGACCATAACGACCCATGAGTACTACATCTAGTACGGTAGTGGGAAAGTCCCAGTCTACGCTGCCACTTTGAGGGACGTAGGCGATTTTTTTGTAATCGTTTTTGTCCATCGCTAAGTGGTGATCGATATAAAATTTTACACTTCCTGAGATAACTGTTAGTAGACCGAGCATGGCCTTTAATAATGTGGACTTACCGGCCCCATTAGGGCCGACAATGGCCGCTAAGGAACCGATGGGTACCTTCATATCTACGTCCCATAATACGGGTTTTGTCGTATATGCTACGGTCATATCTTCAACTTCAACGGCCCATTCCATGGAAACCTCCTTGTATTAATGAGTGCCACTAGCTAATATTGCTAGTAGCACATGTACTTACAATAACAAAGTAAATTTGAGTCTATTTAAGTTAGTATACGTAAATTTAATTTGTCTTATTTAATTAAGAAAATCTAGCAATTGATTATTTAAGTGCTTTGGTAATTGTATCAATATTGGCTTTTACCATGCCGATATATGTACCGCCTTCAGTGCCTTCAGAACCGAGAGAGTCGGAATATAATTCGCCACCGATGGCAACATTCCAGCCTTTAGCCTTAGCTGCTTCTTGAACGGCTTCAATTGTTTTATGTGGTACAGAAGACTCTACGAAAATCGCTTTAATTTTGTGGTCTACGATATATTGAACCAGTTCATTCACATCTTGTGTGCCTGCTTCTGTAGCAGTACTTACACCTTGCAAACCTTTTACTTCAAAGCCATAAGCGCGAGCGAAGTATTGGAATGCATCATGTGCTGTTACAAGTACGCGAGATTCTTTCGGAATCGATTCTGCTTGAGCTTTAACGTACGCATCAGTTTCATCTAACTTAGTAAGATATGCGTCATAGCGTTTTTTGTAATCTTCTTTATGAGCCGGATCGGATTTAGCAAGACCTTCGTATACTGCTTTTGCTGCCAGTTTCCAGTTAGCAACGTCAAACCAAATATGAGGGTCTTTTGTTTTTACACCATCTTCTTCGTCAAAGTCGAGCAATGTAGCTGGATCAATGGCATCAGATACGCGGATGGTCGCTTTATTTTGCTTTGTTAGGTTATCGAAAATGGAGCCCATTTTACCTTCCAAGTGAATGCCGTTGTATACTACAACATCCGCCTTAGACATAGCTGTTACATCGCCTGCACTCGCTTGATATAGGTGAGGGTCTACACCAGGTCCCATGAGACCTTGTACGGTTACATGATCACCGCCGATTTCTTTTACTAAATCCGTTAACATCGTTGTAGTAGCTACGACATTAAGTTTTTTCTGACTATCTTGGGCTGTGTCTTTTCCGCAGCCTGCAAGGGCAAATACTATAAGTGCTAATGATACGACGACTAATAAAATTCGATTAAATTTCATAATAAGCCTCCTTTTTTATAGATACTAAATTTAAAAACATTAATGACTTTGTTTGAGGGAAATATTTTGTTCTAATAATGAAATAATTTGAAGAAGGAAAATATCTCTCTGAATTTAAACGGAAAAATAGCCGCTACTAACGTAGCGGCTAGTGACAGTTATACAGTCTTCTGCTAAGGTCAAAATAATCTAGGGAATAAGTGCTTGTAGATGGCTAGGCCCAACGAGGGCAACGATACCAAGTACCATCATGACCTTCATTTGAATACGCTTTCTACGTCTCATGATGAACCTCCTTTGTGTAGTTTTTTGTCATATCAACTAGATATGTGAGTCCGGACAGTTATCTTGAATTCAATATATCATAAATGAGAAATTTTATCAATAAGAATTTATTCTTTTAATATTCATCTTTATTTAGTATGATATTATGCATAGGTAAAAGGTTAATAAGGAGGCTTCTTATGAATAAATTATTCCGATACGCTGCTGCAGCAGTACTTGTTGCATCTTTTGGCATGTTAGGTGATTATACAGCTGATGCGGCAAAGTTTTTAGAATCTCCAAGAGAGGTTACTATTGTAAAACCTGAGTTGCCTGAGATTCCTCAAACCGCTACGGTAGCGCCTGATATGCGCGTACGCTTCTTGATTGATAAAAAAGGTAATGTTAAAAATGTTTTCGTAGAGCGCTCTTCTGGATATGCTCCCGTTGATGAAGCAGTAAAAAAAGCAATTTTGCAGTGGAAGTTTACCCCTGCTATTGGCACAGATCAAAAGGCACACGAATCCATTATTGGGATGACAATTACTCTGCCTAAGCAAGCTGTGAAAGCTAAATAAGGAGAAAACGATGAATAAAGTGTTGCGTTGTATTATCTTAAGCTCATTGTTTGTAATGAGTATGATAGCTTCTGTGTTGGCAGCTCCATACGATCCACCAGTAGCTATAGCTACACCACCTATTGACCGAGCACTGCTCGCCGCCTATGGTGAAGCAGCTCATGGTGCGGATATACGTTTTACCATCAAGGAAGATGGTTCTGTAGGGGACGTTGAAGTTGTCTCATCTAGTGGCTCTAGTGCGCTTGATGCCGCCATTGTTGATACTATTTCTAAATGGAGATTTAGCCCTGCTACAGATTCCAATGGTAGACCTGTAGCATCTTCTAAAACTGAATATATTGATTTTAAAAACTAATTAAAGACACTTATAGAGAACTGCACCCTAAAACTTGGACACAACTTTTGAGGTGCAGTTTTTGTATGCCAAAATATTCTTAAAAATAAAGTAAAGTTATTTATTTTCATAATATTTGATTCGTAAATCTTAAAAATTAATCAAAATTGTATCTGTAGCAACTGAAAATTACTTTCAAAATGATATAATAAAACTATAATTATAGATTAGCCCGTGGAGGTATAAGCATATGAATCCATTAAAACAAAAGCTAGATATTAATAATGAACGTTACAGAATTATCGTGTCCATTAAAGAAGATTATTTAGATGGTAAATTGTCCTTAGAAGAGGGCAATCGCATTTTAAAAGAAAAATTAGGTACTTGTACGCCTGATGAATTTGCTTACGCAGAGCAAAGCTTGAAAGGTGTTTACAAGGACGAAGAAATCCTAGAGAAAATGGATGATCTCTTAGAATTATTTGATGGCGTTTTGGTACGTGCCGAAAATGAGTATCCTGAAAACCATCCGTTGTGGGCATACTTGGAAGAAATTAACGCTGTTGAGAAGGTAGCACTAGAAGCGGATGAATTATTAAAGCAAGAGAAGTTTATCAAAAATCCGTGGCTCGGCGTTTTTGATTCCTTAGCAGAGTGGAGAACTCATCTATCTCGTAAGCAAAATCAACTCTATCCGATGCTTGAGGACCACGGCTTTGATCGTCCAACGCGCATTATGTGGACCTTTGATGATGCTGTGCGCGATGCTATCTCTGCATCCTATGCATTGCTTCGGGAAGATAAGTATGAAGAATTCCTAGCGTCTGTGCCAGAAACTTTGGCGAAATTACGGGATTTGAATTCTAAAGAACTAGAAGTCTTATTGCCAACGTCTTATAAATTGTTGAGTGACGAAGAGTTTGTTCGGATGAGTAAAAATGACCATGAAATTGGTTATGCTATCATCAATGCGCCAGGCTTATATGTAGTGCCAGGTATTAATGATTCTGCGGCGCAATTGAATGGCAATAATTCAGCTCAAGGTGGTGCTGTATCTAACGAATTTTTAAATGATTTAGCCGGCTTGCTATCTAAATATGTAGGTCCTGTTGGTGGGGCGCCCGCTAGTAAGGATGCAGTCCTCGATGTAGCAACGGGTAAATTGACATTAGAGCAAATTAATTTGTTGTTCCGTCATTTACCGGTAGATTTATCCTATGTAGATGAAAATGAACTAGTGAAGTTCTACAGCGATACGGCACATCGTATTTTCCCTCGCAGTGCGAACGTTATCGGCCGTGAGGTGAAGAATTGTCACCCCGCAAAATCCGTTCATATAGTAGAGGAAATCGTAGAGAAGTTCCGTTCTGGCGAACAAAGCCAAGCGGAATTCTGGATCAATAAACCAGGCTTGTTCATCTATGTTATCTACACAGCGGTGCGCGATGAAAATGGTAAATTCCGCGGCGTATTGGAAATGATGCAAGACTGTACTCATATCCGTGAACTTGAGGGTTCTCGTACATTGTTGACTTGGGATAAAACTGATTTTGTAGGCGATGGTGGTAAAGAAAAATCCTTGGCTCAAGAGGCAGCAGAAGAGGTAGAAGAAAAACCATTAACAACTGATGCAGATGGTCGATTCCACATCGATGCAAAAACAACATTGTCTAATTTAATTAAACATCGTCCAGATATTGTAGATCATTTGATTTCTTTGAATCCTAAATTTGAGAAATTAAAAACACCTATGGTAAAAGTAATGGCTAAGGTAGCAACAATTAAGATGATGGCAGAACGTGGCGATTTTGAGGTAGATGATCTAATTAGTAAAATCGATGCATTTATCAATAAAGATAAGAAATAATTGCATTTTTTAAACGTGAAAGAGGCAAGTGCTTAGGACCTTGCCTCTTTTTCGTTTTGCTATTTGACTAGTTGATTTGTAACTATAACTAGTTACTTTGTAACTCTGTCTAGTTTTTAAGGTGTTCTATTGAATACTAATAGTTTCATGCCGTTAGGTATTAATTTATTACATTACAAATGTGTTGCACTAATTCGAAATAAACATACATTAATTTCCTATAAATTATCTGTTTTATGTATACAAATTTGATTGAAAAGGGTAAAATAGAAAATAATGAAAGTATTTGCCTTAGCAGTGTTTTCATGTACAACATTACTTTTACAAGAGAAGTTACTAATATATTTAAAGGTGAGGATCTAGATACTATGTCTACAAGACGCGTTTGGAAGCAAAGTGAAATCAAAACAAACCCATTATTTTCTATGATGCGCAGTACAATTGAAACTGCATTCTATGGGAACAATGTAACTCCTGTAACATCTGTGGCACAAGCGTATCAATTAGCCTCTGAAGAGCCAGGTGTTATCGTCCTCGATATGCCAGTATTTAAACCTTTAGAGCAAGGTTTGCCAGCTGATGCAAAGGTTCTTGTTACAAACGATGGTAAAACTACTGGCCGTTATGCTAAAGCTCGCCGTATTATTGGCGATGAAGGCATAGATGAAGTTGAACTCGCTAACATTGCACGCGATGCAGTATATGATAGCCGCAATAAAGAGTGGATTTCTGCGGAAGCTATCGTTGGTCTTGATAAAAAATTCACAGCTCGTGCTCATTTGATGATTCCAAAAGATCACGCGTCTATTTTGTATTCTTGGCTTATGAACTTTAAGTTCTTTGATGCGGCTGTAAAAGAGTTCTACAACGATAGTGTGGACATTCCAGAAGGCGATATCTATATTTACTCTGATCCTGACTATGTTGTGCCAGGTCATCCAGGTGGTCTTGCTATTTTTGACCCTGCTCATAACTGTGCCATGATTCTTGGTATGCGTTACTTCGGGGAGCATAAAAAAGGTACGCTTACACTTGCGTGGTCCTTGGCAAATCGCTTCGACTATGTTGCATGCCACGGCGGTATGAAACGTTACAACCTTGAAGGTGGTAAAACATACACTATCGGTGTATTCGGTTTGTCCGGTTCCGGTAAATCCACATTGACTCATGAAAAACATGGTGGTCGATATGATATTTCTATCTTGCATGACGACGCGTATGTTATCAATACAAACGATTTGAGTTCTATTGCTCTTGAACCTACGTACTTTGATAAAATGCAAGATTATCCGGTGGAACATCCTGCTAATGAATTCTTGTTAACACTACAAAATGTAGGCGTAACAATGGATGAAGATGGTCGCAAGGTTGTATTGGCCGAAGATGTGCGTAATAGCAATGGTCGTGCTATCAAATCTCAATTCTGGACAGATAACCGTGTAAACTACGTTGGTGAACCTGTTAATGCCATAGTATGGCTTATGAAAGATAAAACTTTGCCACCTATTCTTAAAATTGATGATCCAGTATTGGCATCTACTATGGGTGCAACGCTGGCAACTCGTCGTTCTACAGCGGAAAAACTGGATGCTCATGTCGATCCAAATGCACTCGTTATCGAACCTTACGCAAATCCATTCCGTACATATCCATTGGTTCGTGACTATGAAAGCTATAAAAAATTGTTCTGCGAATGTGGCGTTGAATGCTACATCATGAACACAGGCTTCTTCTTGGAAAATAAAATTCCTAAAGAAGTTACTCTTGATTTGTTAGAGCGTTTGGTGGAAGGTACATTGGAATTCAAACCATTCTGTGAATACGAAAATCTTTCCTATGTAGAGGTACCAGGTTTTGAACCTCCATTCGAAGTACGTGAATACCATCACCAATTACACCAAGCTTTCGAATTCCGTTATGACTATGTGGAAAAACTTAAAGGTCATAAAAACGAATTACCTCAAGAAGTATTGGATGTACTTAAATCCTTAATGTGATCTAAAAATTAAAAAGGGCTGTAATAGAATGTGGCTCTATCGCATCCTATATGTAGTTCGTTTACCTTATAAGACATACCAAGAAATTTAGCATTGTAAGACACTAAATTTCTTGGTATTTTTATTTTTCCCCATGTATATGTAACATATATTTTAGTAATGTATAGCTATAATAGAAATAATGTTTTATTATAAGACTTGTATACGGACATAGTTATAAGGACTTCTATATGGACATAAAAGACATTAAATATATTAGTACCATCGTTGAGATGGCATCATTTTCAAAGGCATCTAAAAAATTATATATTTCTCAGCCGGCGTTGAGTCAGGGGATTCGTCGTATTGAAGCAGAGCTAGGCGTTACGTTGTTTGTTCGTGATCGCACAAAAGTCGTGCCAACTGCTGCGGCGTTACAAGTTGCAAAAGAGGGCATGCCGTTAGTTTTAAAGGTGGAGGCTTTAACGCAATCTATCATTAATCAAGGCACAGATGTAGCCTATCATGTGCGTATCGGCTTGTCTCAATTCTATGGACATCATATGCTTGGGAAAACATTGAAAAGCTTTCAACAGATTGAACCTTCTTGGGAGTTCCATGTTGTAGAGGGAGAATCTCACTTTTTGGAACAGCAAATTTGTGATGGCTTAGTAGATGTAGGATTATTTCCAACGCCGATTTATTCTCAGGACCTTGAAAGTTATCCCGTTTTAGATGAGCAGATTTTATTGGCCATTAGTGTGGAAAACAAGAAGGCCATAGATATTGCAGATTCTCTCATGACCAGTGATGGAATTCGAAAAATTGGACCCTTTGGAGCATTTCCGTTTATTTTGCTAAGAGAAGGTCTCAAATTGCGGACGTTGGTTAACCGTCTATGCCAAGCGGAGTCCTTTGTGCCAAAAGCCGTCATTGGCTCTGAAACGTTAGACTCATGCCGGTCCTTGGTAGAAGATGATTATGGTATTACATTCTTGCCGAGCACGCTCAATAGCAAGGGGGATGACGATAAGGTTAAATTTTATCCTCTTGCATCGAAACTTTGTTTCCGCCAATTAGTTCTTGTGGCAAGGTCTGATCGGGCAAAACGTTTCCATTTATCTGAAGTAGCACATATCATGCAGCAATTTTTGTAGTGCATAGGTATAAAGATATTTAGGTGGCATATCCTGAGGGGAGGATCATATTAATAAATTAATAATTAATACATAAATTAATACGTAAATCAATCAATTAATCAATAAAATAAAGAGACTAATTCCTGTAAAGTTTAGGAATTAGTCTCTTTTTATTTATGAAAAGAAACTGAAAAAATCGAATTTAATAAATATAGTAATTATCATATTCTTAGATATAGATGCGTCAAAAATTTCTCAAATTTTAATTGACAAATGTCTTTTCAGAAAATATACTTAAAGTGATTTAAAACATATTTAGGAGATAGGACTTAAAACCCATCATTGTAGTGGATTTAAAGTGAATTAAAAGTAGAATATGTTTTTTGTTTTTATTGGTTGGCCTATGTAGGCCCCTAGGAGGTTTCAAATGAGTAAAGATGTGGAAAATAAAAATACCCATGAACACAATCATGGTGAACAACATGGTCACGACCATAATCATGAACATCATTGCCACTGTGGCGGTCATGATGATCATGGTCACGACCATAGTCATGCAAAGGCTCTTCCGACGGATAAATGGGTGCCACACACTCATGAACCAGGGGTACCTCATGAACATGGTGTAAATGACTACATGAAAGCTGTTGCTGAGTATCGTAAAACATGGCCTACAAAACAAGATGTAATTGAACAAACACCAGATCCTGCTGTGCGTGAAATGATTCTTCGTATGGAGCAAATCGGTTGTGATACGGTATTTGACCGCTTTGATAAACAACAACCACAATGTACATTTGGTATTGCTGGTATATGTTGTCGTATCTGTTTCATGGGCCCTTGTAAAATTACACCTAAGAGTCCTCGTGGTGTCTGCGGTGCGGATGCTGACCTCATCGTAGCTCGTAATATGACACGTGCTGCTGCAGGTGGTTTGACTCAACATGGTGCACATGCTCGTGAAATCTTGATTTCTTTGAAAGCTGCTGCTAATGACCAATTGGACATTCCAATTTTAGGGGAAGAAAAAATCCGTACTGTATGTAAGGCTTTCAACATCCCTGAAGAAGGTCGTTCCTTGAAAGAAGTGGCTAATGATTTAGCAGATGTATTGCTCGAAGATTTGAGCCGTGCATTGCCAGGTGAATATAAAACAATTACAGCCATGGCTCCTGCAGAGCGTCGCGAAGTTTGGAAAAACTTGGATATCTTGCCTGTTTCCGCATACAATGAAGCCTTTGATGCATATCATCGTACAACCGTAGGTACAGATGGCGATTGGGAAAGCAATATGAAACAATTCTTGCGTTGTGGTCTTGCTTTCACATTCACAGGCGTAGTAGCGGCAGACATTGCTACAGATGCATTGTTCGGTCAAGGTGGTCGTCGTACTTCCAAAGTTAACATCGGTGCCTTGAAAAAAGGGTATGTTAACATCGCTGTTCATGGTCATTTACCAACATTGGTATCCCAAATTTGTAAAATTGGCGCCTCTGAAGAATATTTAGAAAAAGCAAAAGCTATCGGCGCTAAAGGTATCCAATTCTACGGCATTTGCTGCTCTGGTTTGTCCAGTATGTACCGTTATGAAAATGTTATTCCATTGTGTAATGCTATCGGTGCTGAGCTTGTACTTGGTACAGGCGCTCTTGATTGCTGGGTAGCTGACGTTCAAGACGTGTATCCTGCTATCATGGACGTAGCACGTTGCTTCAACACAAAGGTTATCACTACGTCTGATGCAGCTCGTTTACCGGGTGCTGAACACATCGGCTACGATCATCATCACACTAACTTGGCTGAAACAAAAGATTTGGCTCGCAAAATTTTAGATCGTGCTCTTGAAGCGCATGAATTGCGTAAAGGTATGCCTGTATTCATTCCTCCATACGAAATCACAGCAGAAGTTGGCTTCTCTCCAGAATCCACTGTTAAACATTATGGTTCCTTCAAACCATTGGCAGAGGCTTTAAAATCTGGTAAAGTTCGCGGTATCGTTAACGTAGTAGGTTGTTCTAACCCTCGCGTTATCTATGAAAAGGCAACTGTAGATATTGTTGATACACTTATTAAAAATGGCTGTATCATCCTTACAAACGGTTGTGCATCTTTCCCATTGATGAAACTTGGCTATTGTAATACAGATGCTAACAAGAAATGTAGCCCTGCATTGCAAGAGTTCTTGGGCGACGATCAACCACCAGTATGGCATGTGGGTGAATGTGTAGATAATGCGCGTTCCTCTGGTATCTTCGGCGGTATTGCTGCAGAACTTGGACTTAACTTACCTCAATTGCCATTTGCTATGTCTAGCCCTGAATGGTCTAACGAAAAAGGTATCGATGCATCCCTTGGCTTCCGCCTAATGGGTATTAACTCTTACCACTGCGTTGAGCCACCTACACAAGGCTCTGATGCTGTAACAAAATGGTTGAAAGAAGATACTAAAGACATCTTAGGTTCTGTTATGTATGTTAATACAGATCCTGCTAAAGTAGCTGAGAAAATCTTGGCAGATATCGATGAAAAACGCGCTGCTTTAGGTTGGGCTGAAGTAAAATAGTAATTAGTAAATTATAGTTTATAATAAGAAACGCTCAAAAGCGTAATGGTTATCGTATTTCCTTAAGCTTTTGAGCTTTTTTCTTTATATAAGAGTATAGTGTTACTTGTTAATTCGTGAGTTCTTACAAACCCTTTACTATTAACCCTTATGGTAATATGTATATAGACTTAACAATATGTATAAGTTTATGAAGCAACGAAAAAAGGACTCTATATAGAGTCCTTTTTTCATGTAAGGGGAGTGTTAGTATTAATATCAAATGAAACATGTATTTAAACAAGTAGTAGGTTTGGGGTTAGTATTACTTGTCGGGAGATAAATACACGTACGGTAACCAGGGAATTGTTACCTTTGTCTATCATTTGACATTATCATTATAGGAAGGGTAAATGAGTTAAAAATGAAGAAATTTAATAAATTTCTTTAAGTTTCTTATATTTGTAAAAAACATGGTAATTAATTTTAATTATTGTTGATAAATATGGGACAATTTTGGTATTATATAAAGGAGAAGTTGTATATTTTATAAAGGTTTATCCACATTAAGCTTTTATAAAATATACAGCTCGATAGCATGAGAGGGGCAGTCATATGAGTAAAATATTCACCATATTAACACTTTTGTGGCTACTCAGTATAGGGGGGACTACTAACGCAACGGACTGGTACTATGTTGGACCAGATGCATCAGGAAACCAATTATTTATTGACAATGACAGTGTACAGAAGAGTGATTACGATGCACTTTTGTGGCTGCGAGTTAATGAACTGGGTGGCGACGAATTGCGATATAAAGTTTATATCAGTAGATATAATCGAACCATGGAAACATTGAAGGTAGATGCGTACATGTCAGACGGGACGCCGTATGAGAATGTAGAATTTAATGAGAATCCTGAGCCCATTGCGGGTAACACAAATGGTCAAGCCATTTACATTTTATTATGGAAATAAAAGAACCATCTAGTACAGCAAACTAGATGGTTCTTTTTATGTGTAAAATATTTATAAAGCATTAGGGAATAATTTATATACTACATCCTCTAGATATGGAGAATGGTATATATGAGGTTTTTAGACTTGAGCTGTATTGCGAGTCAACTCCAAGTCTTGAATCATTTGGAGATCGTCTTGAGGTGAACGACCGCCAGTGGTTAAGTAGCCACCAACCATGATACCGTTTAGGCCACCTTTTAGAGCATAAGCTTGTAAGTCCCGTAGATTTACTTCGCGACCGCCTGCAGTACGAATCAATGCATTTGGCAAGATGAAACGGAATACGGCGAAGGTACGTAAGATATCCAATGGACGTAAAGCTTCGTTGCTTTCAAATGGAGTCCCTTTAACAGGATTCAAAATGTTTAATGGCACGGAGTCAATATGTAAACGTTTAAGTTCGAACGCCATTTCTACGCGTTGTTCTAATGTTTCGTTAAGGCCAAGAATGCCACCAGAGCAAACACGGATGCCTGCTTTTTGTGCATTATCTATGGTAAACATTTTATCTTCGTAGGAATGTGTAGTACAAATATCTGGGAAGTGACTAGGTGCCGTTTCGATATTGGAGTGGTATCGAGTAACACCAACTTCTTTTAATTTGAGTGCTTGTTCGTAAGTTAACAACCCAAGAGAACAGCAGATTTCAAGGCCAATTTCGTTTTTGATACGGCCTAATACGTGGATGATTTGATCAAATTCATCAGGGTTATTAGTATTACGACCACTTGTTACGATGGAAAAACGAATGGCACCAGCCTCTTTAGCTTTACGTGCTGCTTGGAGAATGCTTTCTTCATCCATGAAAGGATACTCCTGAACGCCTGTGTTGTGGTGTGCGGATTGAGCACAGAATTTACAGTTTTCAGGACATTTGCCGGATCGAGCATTAACAATGGCGCATACATCTACAGAATTATCATTGAAATGTTGGCGAATTTTATCAGCCATAGCGAGTAGAATCATAGTATCATCATCTGAAGTATGAATTAGCTCGATTGCTTCTTCTTTTGTAATTTCGCCGCCGTTCATGATGCGGTTTGCAATGGTAAGTATTTTTTCGTATGTACCCACTTGGGATGGTTGTTGATCTATAGGCAAAGCCATAATAGCCTCCAGGAAATTGTTAACTTAATAAAAACATAATATATTGACAATTTGATTGTAAACGTTCGCGTATAAATTGTCAACTTAATGCGTGAATTGGTTAACAAAAATAATAACATATTATGATTTATCTCTTATGATGAAAGAAAATGTGCTTATCTTATAATTTATATTTATTAATAGTTAAGAGAAGTTTAGTTTAACTATATCTTTTTGATGGTAAATGATAGTTATTTTTAACTTATCTTTAAGGTTTTGTAGTATAATAAACTATTGTAATTACTATATATAACTATAATAAGAATATTAATGGAGGAGTGGATATAGATGCAGCCGTTTCGATTTATACACTGTGGTGATCTGCATTTAGGGGCACCCTTTCAATATGCTACAGGTATTAGCAGCGCTGTAGATCGCGTTGTAAGTGAAGCAACCTATGTAGCCTTAGATAAAATTATTGATACTGCTATTACAGAACATGTTCATGCTGTTGTAATAGCTGGTGATATTTATAATAGCGAAGACCATAATTTAGAGGCTCAAGTCCGTTTTGTGCGCGCCATGTATCGCTTGGCGGAGCATCGTATTGATGTCTATATGGTACAAGGTAACCATGATCCTGCTGAAAGCTGGAAAGCACAATTACAGATGCCAGATAATGTACATGTATTTTCTAGCGAACAGGTACAGCGTTTCCCGCTCATCGTTAACAATATAGAAATTGGTGGCGTATATGGTATTAGTTGTGGTCATGGTAATGAAAGCGACAACTATGTTCGTCAATACAGAGCTTTTGAACGGGATGAGTTTTCTCTTGCTGTTATGCATGGTACTGTAGGTTCTAGTGTAGGCTCTGAAAATCATAATGTAATAGGACCTTGTAACTTAACTGATTTAACAGAGGCCGCTATGGATTATTGGGCATTGGGCCATATTCATAAATCTCAAGTTCTTAGCGAGGAGCCTCTCGTAGTTTATGCTGGTAATTCGCAAGGATTGCATCGTAAAGAACATGGACCAAAGGGATGTTATCTTGTATCCGTATCTCATAATGGTCATTGTGATTTGCGATTTATCGATACCTGTGCTGTCCGATTTGAGGAAATCAAAATCGATATTGCTGGCATGCAAAATGAAACGGATTTCTTAGAGATTTTGCGCCGTAAAAAAGAAAATTTGCGAAAGCAGCATAAGAAAAACATCTTGCTATCCATTGTTTTGTCTGGTACAGGACCTCTACATCGCCTATGTACGCAAGAGGGGATTCGAAAACTATGGTTGCAAGAGTCTCAAAATGAAGAGAAAAGCAAATCTATATTTGTTATGCCTTACCGTATCACTTCTAATACAAGACCTAGTATTAATCTAGTTGAACGACGTCTATTAACAGATGTAGTAGGTGATTACTTGCGTGCTTATGATGATATGGTAGATGGGGATGCGATACAGACTGCGCGCCAAATCATGGCGGATCGTCCTGAATTTAAGCGCTTAGGCGCATATGCCGATTTATTGAGTGATGAATTATTGGCGCGAGCTTTGAAACGTTGTGAAATTGAGGGTGTTACTGTATTGATGGGGGCTAATGATGAACATTAAACGCATACGATTTGATGAATTTGGCCCGTATCGCGACTGGTCTTTCACTACGGGTGACAATGGGGTTCAACTCATGTATGGCCCTAATGAAAGTGGTAAGACATCCTTGCTCGAAGGGATGCGCACCTTGTTGTTTGGTGGTACTCATAAGGCTTATGGTCCTATGACGGGGGCCCTTGATGTGGACCGTAATGGTGAAAGCTATTATATCGGTCGTAAGGGTAAGCAGTTAGACTTTTACAGTCCTGGTAATCCTGCCATCCATGAAGAGCCGGCTCAACATTGGTGGCATGGCATCGATAAAAAAACATATAACCGCATATTTGCGTTAACATTAGACGACCTACAAGGCCTTGATGTATTACAAGAGGTAGAGGTTCGTTCCCGATTCTTTGGCGCTGAAGGGGGAGAACACTTAGGTGGCGCTGTTAAGGATGTTGAAAAAGGGGCTACAGACCTACTTGTAGCATCCTCGAATGGTAAACGTCGCATCAATGTATTGATGGATGAGCTTAAAGAAAACCGCCAAAAGCTGAGTCAGTTGGCGGAGCATGAAGCGCAATATGTGGAATTACAAACCGTCTTTCACAGTACGGAGCAAACCGAAATGGAATTGCAAAATCAGTTGAAAGAATGGAAGGAATATCGGGATGGTATCGATGTAGTATTGCGTGCGTGGGATACGTATCGTCGCAGTGAAGAGGCACGTATGCACATGCAGCAGTACAATAGTGAGCTCGCCTTGAGTCGTGATGAGTTTCTTCGCCTTGATGAAGAAATTAAACGGGCTCGTGACAATATGCAATTATGGCAGGAAAAGGAAGCGGCATTGATGCCAGCTAACTTTAGTCCTGATAGCCCATTTGGAACTTATGGCCAAGATATTGAAGATCTTATTCAACAAGGTGCTAAATGGGAGCAGTTACGCCGTGAGTGCGAAGAAGGCGATGCGTACATCCGTAAGGTTAGGGAACAATTGGAGTTTTCACGCACCTTACATTCTGCGTGGCGTCATGATGAGCCAATGGCAGAAGACATCAATTGGTTTGATGGAGAACGTTTGGCAAGTCGTTTGCGCACCGCAAAAGAACAACTTTTACATTGGCAAGACCGCAAACCTGCAGAGGCTACCGATGAGTTGCCGACGGCGAACCTTAAAGGGGCATCCTTACCTAACTTTAGTGAAGAAGAATTAGCTAAAAAAGAATATTTAGAACGTGAATTAGATCGTATCTTAATGGATATAGATCGAGTAGAGGCTAGACGGAATAGTCCTGGTTCAGATGCACAGCCTACAATTCTGCCAAAATGGCTACAACGCATTAGTGGTATAGGCGCTGTTATTGCTGTATTGGTAGTATTAGCAGGCCTGTTGGTTCTTGAATCGGCATTATATACTATAGGTGGTTTTATTTTTTTGATTCTATCTATGGGGCTATTCTGGTATGCTACAAGGAGGCTTCATAATGGTAACTCTGAAGTGTCTAAATTAAACTATGAGTTACAAATTTTATCCTCCCGTAAATCCGATGTAGAGCATCAGCTAGAGGCTTTGATCAAGGCTGCTACACCTACAGCAAGTCCTGTACCATCCTTAGAAGGGGCGGCACATCTTGAACGCTGGATTCAGGAAGGGCATACATTACAAGGTATTTACGATGAAGCTCTCGCAGCATGGCAAAACTGGTTACCACAAGGGGCGGCTAAGAGTCTCGATGAAGATGATTTCTTTGGCCTCAAACATGAATATGATCAATATCATGAGCAACTACGTACTATAGAAGGCTATGAAAAGCGTTTAGCGGAGCATAAAGAAGGTCTACGTATTATTGAAGACCAAGCGATGGCTTTGTGGTATAACCTTGGGATAGAGGCGCCAGTATCTCCAACAGAGCTAAAACGCATTTATAACCAATATAAGAACTTCCAACAAAATAAAATTGTATGGGAACAAAAGGAAGCACAACGTAAAAGCTTCCGCAATGAATACGATAATTGGCATCGCAAGGAAAAAGAGTTACTACTTCGTCAACAAGAACTGCTCCATAAAGCGGGTATGGAAAGTTCCAATGAGTATCGTCAACATCTTATCGATGAGGACCAATATAAACAGTGGCAAACCATCTACAAGCAAAGTCAAGTGCAGCTTGATTTGCTTGCTCCTGACGCGGAGAATAAAGACTTGTTCTACCGTCGTTTGCGTGAAGGCAACAAGGATAACTGGTTGGATGAACTGGCTCATTCTGAGCGTGAAATAGCCTCTATCGAAGATAAATTGGCTACCTTGTACGAGCGTCGCGGTCAAATCGTTGAAGCCATGCGTACACTTGGATCTGACCAGGAACAACACCAAATGTTGCAAGAACGTGAAGCTTTACGAAGTGAATTAGAGTCTGCTCTCGAAGATTGGGCTACGCAAGTATTGATAAGTCATTGTATGGATAAGGCTCAACAATCATATGAACAAGAAAAACAACCTCATATGTTAGAGCTTGCCTCCTCTTATGTTGAAAGACTAACTGGTGAGAGGTATACGCTTGATATTCTAGGTATCAATAAAGGGGTAGCACTTATCAACAACAATGGGGAACGACTAGAACTTAAATTCTGGTCTAGTGGTCTAGCTGACCAAGTATACTTGGCATTGCGTCTTGCCCTAGCCAAGGTATTCTCTTATCAAGTAGAATCCTTGCCGATTATCTTGGACGATATTTTGGTGCGTTTTGACGAAAACCGTCAACGTAGTGCCTTGGAACTGTTGGCCGAGCTTGGAAAGAATCAACAGATTTGGCTCTTTACCTGTCAACGCTCTGTATATGATATGGCTCAATCTATTATGGGCATCGATTGCCATAGACTAAGTCGTAGTTAAATAAATTTCGGACTTGAATTAAAGACTCAGTCAAATTAAAGTAGTGGTTACATTACAGTACTAGTAAATTTAACGACATACTTGAATTAAAGTCTTAGTTAAATCAAAGTGGTAATGAAATAATAATCCCTGTGGAGGCACATGCTTTCACAGGGATTATTAGGGATTATTAAAGAATAAATAATGTGTGTGATTGTAACCAAAGTAACTGTTTTAGTTACCATAGTGTGTTAGTATACATTTAGAACGAAAGGGGTTGAGTACTTGAACACAGCTTATTTGGACATGATCCAAGGGAAGAACCCTGGTGTAACGCCTGTGTGGTATATGCGTCAAGCTGGTCGTAGCCAAGCGGAATATCGCAAAATCAAAGAGAAATATTCATTATTTGAAATTACAAAAGAGCCCGAGTTATGTGCTCGTGTTACGGAATTACCTGTTAAGGAATACGGCGTTGATGCGGCAATTCTCTACAAAGATATCATGAGCCCAATGGTGGCTATGAATGTAAATGTTGAGCTCAAGGCCGGTGTGGGTCCTGTGTTTAGCACGCCTATCCGTTCTATGGCTGATGTAGAGGCTCTAGATTCCTTTGATCCTACCAAGGTAGAGTATATCGGTAAAACGATTACACTCTTAACATCTGGCATGCTCGACGTGCCACTCATTGGTTTTTGCGGTGCGCCGTTTACGATTGCATCCTACCTTATCGAAGGGGGACCAACGAAGAACTACAATAAGACTCGTGGCATGCTCATCGGTGCTCCTCATGTGTGGAATGCATTGATGACTAAACTGGCGGACATGTCCATTGCGTACTTATCCATGCAAGCCGAAGCGGGTGCCAATGCACTTCAAATCTTCGACTCTTGGGTAGGGGCTGTTAATGCAGATCAGTATAAACAAGGGATTTACCCTCATATGGAACGAATCATTAAGGCTGTAAAAGCTAAATATCCTCATTTACCAATGGCCATGAATGGCGTTGGCACTGACCATTTGGTGTCTATTTGGTCTCATTTGCCATTAGACGTCATTGCCCTTGATTGGCGTAGTTCCATTGTTATGGCGAATGAACGGGGTGTAACGCAAACCGTGCAAGGTAACTTGGATCCAGCGTATCTGTTCGGGGACGAAAAAACATTGGCTCACGAAGTAGATCGTATTTTGCTCGAAGGAGTTCGCTATGGTCGCCATATCTTTAATTTAGGTCATGGCGTATTCCCCGAGGCAGATCCTCAAAAACTCCATTGGCTAACGGACTATGTGCATGAACGTAGTCGTGAAATTTGGGCTCAAGAGAGGTAAATTAGTGAAAGTAGAAAAAAAAGGATTATTATTCCTGTCTTATGGTAGCCCTTTAAGTAAGGATGATTTAGTACCCTATATGACGAGTATTCGTCGTGGCCGTGTACCAACGAAAGAAGAGATTGCTAATCTTACTAAGCGTTATGATACAATCGGTCAATGGGAAAATGTTGAACTTCAAACTATGGCAGAGTGCCAATATAGAACCTTGCTTACTCTGTTGCCGACTATGCCTTCCGCTATTGGTTTTTTACACATGAAACCGTCCATTGCAGATGCAGTTGACTCCTTAGTCCAGCAAGGAGTGGAGCATATTATCGCTATTGTAACGGCTCCATTCTTCACCGCTCTCGGTACTGGAGCTTATGAAAAACAAGTGCAAGTAGCTATTTCCAACCATGATAATATGACATTCGACTTTATCCGTTCCTGGTGGGATCAACCAACTTTCAAGGAATACTGGGTAAAAGCAGTTTCAAAGTGTGTGAATATTAATAAAGATTTATTTGTTATTTTTAGTGCTCACAGTATACCTCTTATCAATAATCATGGTGGCGATTCGTATGCGTTAGCTTTAGAGGAAAGCGCCAAAGAGATTGCTGAACATTGTAAATTACCGAAATGGACTGTGGCGTGGCAAAGTGCAGCTCCTCATGGACAATGGTTGGGCCCTACTGTAGAGGATGCTATCAACGAAGCCTTACAAACTGGTGCTGATCGCATTGTTTTTGTACCATTTGGATTTGTAAGCAATCACGTTGAGGTATTGTACGATAATGATGTGGAGTGTAAAGAACTCGTTGAAGCAAAGGGCGCAACATATATGCGTGCACCCATGCCAAATTGTAATGAAATATTTTTACAAGCAATGGCGAGTGCAATAATAGAAAGGATTCATTCGTGAACGTAACAATTGTGGGCGGTGGCTTAACAGGGCTAACAGCGGCTTATTATCTAGGTCATGCAAAGCCAGAATGGACCATTACTCTTTATGAACAAGCACCACGATTTGGTGGGAAAATACAAACGCAACATGTGGATGACTTCGTAGTGGAACTCGGTCCTGACTCCTACTTGGGTCGTAAAACAGAAATGACAGATCTTGTGCATGATCTTGGACTAGGGGATACCCTTGTGTCTAATGAAACAGGCCAAGCCTTTGTATATGATAAGGGTTCTATCCACCCAATTCCAGGCGGCTCCATCATGGGCATTCCTACGGAAATGATGCCCTTTGTGAAAGCAACGCTCATTTCTTGGTCTGGTAAATTGCGTGCGGGTTTAGATTATTTTAAGAAACCATACCAACTCGATGAAAATGGTGATGTATCCATTGGTCATTTCTTCAAATACCATTTAGGTCAAGAAATGATGGATAAACTCATCGAGCCCTTATTAGCGGGTATCTATGGTGGGGATATTTATAAAATTAGTCTATTGTCGACATTCCCTCATTTTATTCAAGTAGAACAAAAATATGGGAACATGGTAAAAGGTATGATGGCCGCTAAGATGAGTCATTCCAAAGCAGGTGTCTCTAAAGCAGCTAAAGATGCTGTAGCAGAAGGCGATGTGCCTCGTGCTGGTAAAGGTACTATGACAGACCGTCAATTTGAAAGCCACGAAGCAAAGTCTAGTCAAGCTAATTTTGCTAGTAATCGTGCAAGCAGTTCTAACCATGTAACAAAGACTAGTTCAAATCATCAGTCTGCTAAGGCGCAAACGGATATGGAAAGTCGGAAGGGAACAGCGGCTCAATCCGGTATGTTTCGTCAATTGACAGGCGGCCTTGAAAGCGTGATTACCGCTATCGTTGAGGCTATGCCTAGTAATGTACACTTGCATACAGGTACACTAGTTTCTGATATTCGATATGTTGAAGGCATGTACGCAATCGATGTGGCCAATCAGTATAACAATTCTTGTGGTTGTCAATCTATGGCAGATCATGTGATTATCAGTACGCCGCCGGCAACGTATACACAATGGTTTAAGGATGATCAGGGTTTTGACTTCTTGCGTTCTATGGAGCAATCTAGCTGTGCCATTGCTATTATGTCTTTTGATAAAAGCACCTTTGATGGTGATCTCAAGGGATCGGGTTTGCTCATTACTAGAAACACAGATACGCCTCTTACAGCATGTACTATTCTTAATCAAAAATGGCCTCAAACAACGCCAGATGATAAGGTGGTATTGCGCGTCTTTATCGGTAAGCCTGGCAATGATGTAGTAGAACGACTCAGTGAAGAGGAACTTTCAGAATTGGCAGTCAAAGAAATTCAACATATCATGGGTTTCTCTGTCAAGCCAGAGTGGGTACGTATCAATCGCCTCATTCACTGCATGCCTCAATATAATGTAGGCCATCGTGCAGGCATTAAATCTGTTCGTGAACATGTGGCGGAGCATTATCCAAATTTACATCTCATCGGTACGCCCTTTGATGGCATTGGAATCCCTGATGGTGTAAAACAAGCAAAAGAACTGGTAGAAAAACTTGTGAATGACAAGTAAAATAGTGACTTGCTTAAAAGAGTTAGTATTAAGAGCTATAGGATTATCCTCAGCATAAAAGTAGAAGTTTAGTCTTAACTAAAGAATGTACTAATAAAAAATCTCAATAGAAACTAAATTGAAAAGACTCTATATGCTATAATAGTAAGTAGAGTCTTTTGATTTCCTTAGTTATATAGATACATTATTATTTTGATATAATCACCGTAGATAGGAGTGATCATAATGGGAAAAGCAATCCCTACAGTAGAAGGTTGGCATAGCCAACACATGGTATTCGCCATGGATTTCAGCGCATGGAACTGCTTCACAGAGGATGAAAAAGCAGCAGCGCGCAATGAATTAAAAGCATTCTTAGCAGACCTTGAAGCTAAACATCAAGCTAAAGAAGGAAGTTATGCATTCTATGATTGTAATGGAGCAAAAGGGGACTTAATCCTATGGATTCTTGGTCCATCCCTTGAATACTTGGCGCAAGTAGAACGCAAATTCCGCCGTCTTGCCATTGCAAGCGTATTAGTACAAACATACTCTTATACATCTGTAACAGAAGTAAGCACCTATGTTAAGGCTAAGCTCGATACAGAGGAAGTTAACCAAAAATTATATCCTCATGTACCTCGCGATAAATATATCTGTTTTTATAATATGAGTAAAAAACGCGAAGGTGATGATAATTGGTTCATGCTACCACCGCAAGAACGCGGAGCCTTGATGAAGTCTCACGGTGAACTTGGTAAAACATACTTGGACGTTTTATCTGAATTCACCACAGGTGGCTGTGGCTTAGATGACTGGGAATGGGGTATTACCATCTTCAGTAACGACGATATCCAATTCAAAAAAATCGTATACGATATGCGCTTTGAAGTAGCCAGTGCAAAATATGGTATCTTCAGCGACTTCTACGTTGGTACCATCATCGACGACGCACTACTAGAAGAAATCTTTGGATAATAAAAGAGCCTGCAATGCAGGCTCTTCTTTATTATTGTCTTTAGACTGGTTCGTGACGTAGTCGCGAACCATAAAACCACCCGCTATGCGGGTGCGGCAACGAAAGTTATACAAAAAAATCACCTTGCTTAAGTATAATGTAGGTGTTCAAGCCGCATTATATGCAAAAGAAAGGTGATTTTATATGGCAACAAAGACACAGAGTCTTGCGCACACAAAATGGTTATGCAAATACCACATAGTATTTACACCTAAGTATAGACGTAAAGTTATATATAATCAATATAGAAATAGTTTACGTGAAATACTGAGGCGTTTATGTGAATATAAGGGCGTCAAGATTATAGAGGGGGAGCTTATGGCAGATCATGTGCATATGTTAGTATTAATCCCACCTAAAATAGCAGTTTCATCTTTTATGGGATATTTAAAAGGTAAAAGTGCACTTATGATGTTCGATAAACACGCAAACTTAAAGTATAAATTTGGAAATAGACACTTTTGGTCTGAGGGATATTATGTTAGTACGGTAGGTCTAAATGAGGCAACAGTAAAAAAATATATACGTGAGCAAGAGTTAC
Organism: Veillonella parvula; assembly: GCF_047241225.1. Taxonomy (GTDB): domain Bacteria; phylum Bacillota; class Negativicutes; order Veillonellales; family Veillonellaceae; genus Veillonella; species Veillonella parvula_O. The sequence goes on from NZ_JBKTIE010000003.1 coordinate 203,594, forward strand.
ATGACCAAATGAAGGATAAGTTAAGTGTAAAAGAATATGAGGACCCTTTTAAGGGTAGCAAGTAATACATATCCCCTTTGAGGGGAAGGTTACGAGTCAATGGCTATGCGGCTTGAACGTAGTGAAAGCCAGCGCCTTTAGACGCTGGCCTAGTACTACGGGCTTATAGCCCGTGAGCAAACCACCCGTTTTACGGGTGGTTCTGATTATTTAATTCATATATATCGATAAATAACTGCTTATTGTATCGTATATTTGTTCAATTTATAATGTTGTTAAGGTAGTCGGCGAGGTTGGGCCTCTCTTCGTTATAGAAGGGGGTGAGCTTATGAGTGACTTTGAACTTATTACAGTTATTACTGGAATCTTGACGCTAGTCGTTTCCTTTGGAGCACTTATAGCGCTTATTTGCCTCACAAAAAGCAAATAGCCCTCCGTTACCAAGTGTAATTAGATAAACAGAAAGGCCATTTTCTAGATAATTAGTTTTTGAGATGCGTCTGACGTTCCTACTCGTCTGACTATCTATTTATATTATAGAGATAAAGGTATATATCGTCAAATTATAATGAATGGACTGCCTTGCAGTCCATTTTTCTCCCCTCAAAATGAAGGCTATAATTTTGAGGGGAGAAAAGTTAATATACGCACTATACTTCGTAAAATATAATTCACAATATATGAGTATCGCACTCGCAACTATATTCTCATAAAAGAGAACCCCGCATCGATCCGACTTACGAGGTCAAGGCCCTAGGCCGCAGACCTGATAAGTATGGAGGAGAGATGCGGGGTTTCTTTTATCACTTAGTATAGAAAAGTGAATTATATTTTGTAGTACTGTTCAGTGAACGTAAATTTTCTGTTCCAGAAAATTATACGTTCATGTTTGCACCTTTACGCACATAGAACCAGTAGCACACAGCCACAGTTACAATGTTAAATGCAAGTAATACAGCAAAGGCTGGGTGAATATTGCCGAACATGGAATATACAAAGCCAAAGATCTTAGGTGTAATGAAGGCACCGTATGCAGCTACAGCGGCTACGAAACCTGTAATTAAAGAGGAGAGCAAAGGATTGCCAAATACGTGTGGAATCATACGGAATGTTGCACCGGTAGCAAAACCACAGCATACAAAGGTTAATACGGACATTGCGAAGAAGAATGGGAAGTTGTGCATATCTACACCAACCGCAATCAATGCAGTGGAAGCACATAAGCCAATAAGACTAATGAAGGTAACTTTTGTACCGCTGTTAATTTTGTCTGCTAACCAACCACCTACAGGACGAAGTGCACCTGATACAAGTGGACCTACGAATGCGATAGAAGCAAATGGTACTTCTGGGAATTCTTTACCTACTAATAGACCAAGTGCTGCTGCATAACCAGAGAAAGCACCGAAGGAACATGTATAAAGTAATGTAAGAGCCCAAGTGTGTTTGTTACCAAAGATTTGTACTAGATTTTTAGGATTTGGTTTTTCTAGAGGTAAGTTATCCATGAAACGTGTCATAAGTGCAAGGATAACAACGAGTGGTACGATCCACATGAAAGCTGCATTGGCAAGGTATACTGTGTTTCCTTTGATGATAGCTGGTGTTACACCAAATACGCTACCTAGTGCAGCAGAACCCATAGCGAATGGAGCCAAGAAGTAGATTACGGAAATACCAAGGTTACCAACACCGCCGTTGATACCAAGAGCAGTACCTTTTTCGGATTTAGGGAAGAAGTTGCCAATGTACGCCATGGAGGACGAGAAGTTGCCGCCCGCTAAACCGATAAGGGCAGTCAAAATCATGAATGTCGTATAAGAAGTTGTTGTATCTTGAACGGCAAAGCCGAGCCATACAACAGGAACTAATAAAATAAGTGTGGAAATAAATGTCCAGTTTTTACCACCGATTAAGGCTGGCATGTAGGTATATACAAAACGTAATGTAGCACCTACAAGGCCTGGCAATGCAGCTAAGGTAAATAATTGATCGGTTGTGAAATTAAAGCCTGCGCCGTTGAGTTGCGCTGCAATGGTTGCCCATAAATACCATACACAGAATGAAAGGGTTAATGCAATTGTGGATATAACCAAGTTTTGTTTAGCAATTTTTTTACCAAACTTTTCCCAAAATTCTGGATTATCTGGTTGCCAATTAGCCACAATTTCGCTACGGCTTGCCCCTACTTGAGGCATTTTTAGTTCGTTCATTTTGAACTTCTCCTTACTGTAACAACTATACACGTAGACAAGAAAAATATATAAGATTATATATAATATATATATATATATAAATAGTAAAATCTAAAGAATTTCCATAGAAAGCATTCGATTTACTTACAAAACTGCGTTATAATTATTGTAGCATTAATATTTTTCAATGTCTTACATCACAGATATATTATATAGTGTAATTTTTTTTGTGAATGTGATGTAAAACACACATATTCTGAAATTAATAAGTTATAATAATCATATATATACGAAAAAGTATATAGTATAGGTACTTTTACTATAAATAGATTAGTATAACTAATGGATTTTGTTATAAAAGTACTGTGGAGTGATAATGGTATGGATCAAAAATTAATTAACCAATTGCTTGCTTTGCCGGGTGAGGAACTACATCTTAAAAAAGGTGATTTTCTCTTCCGTGAGGGGGACAAGGCAGAATACTTTTACGTAGTAGTAAAAGGTAGAATGAGCATTAAGAAGTTCGAAGCTAGCGGACACATTTTTGCGTTGCGTTTAGTAGGGCCGAATAATGTAATTGGTGAGGTTCCGTTGTATGAGGAGAACACTAGAACATATGTGTTCAACGCCATTGCTCGGGAGGATTGCTCTGTTTATTGTATACGCTATGATGTGTTGGAAGGGGCTATTGCAAAAGACCATTCATTGGCTATTGCAATGATGAAAATCTACACTTTGCATATGCGTCGTCAACAGGCAAAATACCGGGACTTGCTACTTTACGGCAAGAAGGGAGCATTCTATTCTACCTTGTTGCGCTTAGCCAATAGTTATGGTGTAAAGCGCGAGGATGGTATCTTTATTGATATTGCCCTAACAAATCAAGAATTGGCTGAGTTTGCTGCCACATCAAGAGAAAGTTTAAATCGCATGTTAAGTGAGTTACGTAAGTTAGGCTATGTAGCCTATGACAAACACCATCTAGTAATCTGTGATTTTGACGCTTTAATCGGATTACTTGATTTAGAGGTTGATAGTATTGACCCTAATATTAGTAATATCGAATAACAGGATTTTCTCCCTTGTGTTAGCACATCTAGCACAAGGGATTTTTTTGTAGTTTTGAAGGAGGACACGAGATGAGCTTGTTGTCTCAAAAGTTTAAGTTTCTTCGCAAGAAGGAAGTATCTCCAAACGGCCATCAAATCACAGAAGATGGAGGTCGTGAATGGGAAAATTATTATCGTGACCGTTGGTCTTACGATAAAGTTGTCCGCACAACGCATGGCGTAAACTGTACTGGTTCTTGTAGCTGGAATATTTATGTTAAAAACGGTGTTGTAGCCTGGGAAAATCAAGCAATTGACTACCCTGAAACACCAGATGATATGCCAGATTATGAACCACGTGGGTGCCCTCGTGGTGCAACATTCTCTTGGTATCTTTATAGCCCTTTGCGCGTAAAATATCCTTATGTACGTGGCGAATTGGTCGAGCTTTGGAGAGAAGCGAAGAAGCATGCTAAGAATCCAATCGAAGCTTGGAAATCTATCGTAGAAGATCCTGAAAAAGCGAAAAAATATAAGTCAGCCCGTGGTATGGGTGGCTTTGTGCGCTCCACATGGGATGAAGCAACAGAAATTACTGCAGCATCCTTACTATATACAGCAAAAACATATGGCCCTGACCGCAACGCAGGCTTCTCTGTAATTCCTGCGATGTCCATGTTGTCCTATGCAGCAGGGGCTCGTTTCCTTAACTTGATGGGTGGCACACCATTGTCCTTCTATGACTGGTATGCCGATTTGCCACCTTCCAGCCCTCAAGTTTGGGGTGAACAAACTGATACACCTGAATCTGGTGACTGGTATAATGCTGGTTACATCATGACGTGGGGTTCTAACGTACCTTTGACCCGTACGCCAGATGCTCACTTCTTGACAGAGGTTCGTTATAAAGGTACTAAAGTAGTATCCGTGTCTCCTGACTATGCGGAATCTACAACTTCTTCCGATGCATGGCTCAATGTAAAAGCTGGTACCGATGCGGCTCTTGCAATGGCAATGGGTCACGTTATCCTAAAAGAATATTACATCGACAAAGAAACTCCATACTTTAAAGAGTATGCAAAAGAGTTCACAGATATGCCATTCCTTGTACGCGTTGAAGATATCAACGGCACAGTTCAACCAGGCCGTTTCTTGAATGCCAAGGATTTAGGTCGCCAAGAGGAAGGCGCTGACTTCCAAATGGTATTGATTGATGAATTAACAAATGAAATCGTTGTACCTAATGGTACAATGGGTGAACGTCACACGAACCCACAAAAATGGAATTTACGACTTGAAAATCGTGATACAGGGGCTAAAATCGATCCTCGCTTATCCGTGTTTGATCAACGGGAAGATGTGACGATTGTTAAATTGCCGTACTTTGGTGATGAAGAGCACGAAGGTGTTATTGAACGTGCTATTCCTACTATTACGGTACAAACTGCAGATGGTCCTGTGAAAGTAACTACAGTGTATGACCTCATTCTTGCTAACTACGGTATTGACCGTGGTATCGGTGGTGAAGTGGCTACAAGCTATACTGATGACACTCCATACACACCTACATGGCAAGAAAAAATCACTGGCGTAAAAGCGGACATTGCTATTGCTACAGCACGTGAATTTGCAGATAATGCTGAAAAAACGAAAGGTCGTTCCATGATTATCATGGGCGGTGGTATCAACCACTGGTACCATGCCGATGTTATTTACCGCACTATTTTGAACCTTATCATGTTCTGTGGTACAGAAGGCGTTAACGGTGGTGGTTGGGCCCACTACGTAGGTCAAGAAAAACTTCGTCCTGTTGAAGGTTGGGGTGGTATCATGACTGCCAATGACTGGAGTAAGGCTCCTCGTTTGCAAAATGGTACATCTTGGTTCTACTTTGCTACAGAGCAATATCGTTCTGACTGCATCGATTTGGCAGACCGCGTATCTAAATTGGCTAAACCTCGCTATCGTCATCCTGGGGATTACAATGTATTAGCAGCTCGTTTAGGCTGGTTGCCATCTTATCCTACTTTCAATAAAGGTAGCCAAGAATTGATTAATGATGCTCGCGCAGCCGGTGCTAGTACAGAAGCGGAAATCAACCAATATGTAGCACAAGCCTTGAAAAATAAAGATTTACAATTCTGCGTAGAGGATCCTGCAGCTAAAGAAAACCACCCTCGCAACCTGTTTGTATGGCGTGCGAACCTTATCGGCTCCTCTTCTAAAGGTCATGAGTACTTCTTGAAACATTTATTAGGCACAAAAAATGCCGTATTGGAAGATGATGATGCTCCTACGCGTCCAGAAGAAATTAAATGGCGCGAAGCAGATGGTGCGGGTAAGCTTGATCTCTTAATTGATATCGACTTCCGTATGGCGTCTACAGGTTTATATTCTGATATCGTGTTCCCAGCAGCTACATGGTATGAAAAAGAAGACTTGTCTTCCACAGATATGCATCCATATGTACATGTATTCCAAGCTGCTGTTGATTGCGCATGGGAAACTAAATCTGACTGGGATACATTCCGTACCCTTGCAGAAACAGTATCTCGCGTAGCAAAAGAATCTGGCTTTACAGAATATGAAGATATTGTAGCTACTCCACTTGGCCATGATAGCCCAGGCGAAGTAGCGCAACCAGAAGGTAAAGTTCTTGATTGGAGTAAAGGCGAATGTGAACCAATCCCTGGTAAAACAATGCCGAATCTCGTTCATGTAAAACGCGATTACAGTCAGATCTTTGAAAAATACATTGCTTTAGGACCTAATATCGAAAATAAAATGGGTGCTCACGGTTTGGCGTGGGATGTATCTGACGAATATCAAACATTGTATGGTCAAAATGGTACGATTGATAATCCAGACTTCATTTCTCATGGCCGTCCAAGCATTTACGAATGTAAGGAAGCTTGTAATGTTGTATTAACATTATCTTCTTGTACAAATGGTAAATTAGCGGTTCGTTCTTGGAAAGCGATGGAAGAAAAAACAGGTCTTTCTGGGCTTGAAAAGAATGCAAAAGGTCGCGAACAAGAAAAAATTACCTTCGATGACATGGTTCGTCAACCACGCTTTATCATTAGCTCTGTAACAAGTACTGGTAAGAACGATAAAAACCGTCGTTATTCTCCATTTACAACATCTACAGAAGATAAGGTACCATTCCGTACTGTAACAGGTCGTCAATCGTTCTATTGTGATCATGAAATGATGCGCGACTATGGCGAAGCTATGGCATTGTACAAACCTGTATTGTCATATAAACCAGTACAAGGTGATTATAAACAAGAAGGTATTCCAGAAATTACATTGAAATACTTAACTCCACATAATAAGTGGTCTACACATAGTATGTACTTTGATAGCCAACAAATGTTGACATTATTCCGCGGTGGCCAAACAATTTGGCTTAACGAAGATGATGCAGCAGAAATTGGTGTTAAAGATAACGACTGGGTAGAAGCTTTCAATAAAAATGGTGTAGTTGCAGCTCGTGCAGTTGTATCTCCACGTATTCCTCGTGGCATTTCTTATATGCATCACTCCCAAGACCGTCACATCAACGTTCCTGGTACGCAAGTTAAGAAAGATCGTCGCGGTGGTACACACAATGCGCCAACTCATATTCACATGAAGCCGACACACATGATCGGCGGTTATGGTCAATTGAGCTATGGCTTTAACTACTATGGCCCAACTGGTAACCAACGTGATATGACAATTGTGGCTCGTAAATTGAAGGAGGTGGATTGGCTTGAAGATTAAAGCTCAAGTATCCATGGTCCTAAATTTGGACAAGTGTTTAGGCTGTCATACATGCTCTATTACTTGTAAAAATACATGGACGAACCGCGAAGGCGCGGAATATATGTACTTTAATAACGTGGAAACCCGCCCTGGCGTGGGTTACCCACGTAATTGGGAAAACCAAGAGAAATGGAAGGGTGGCTGGACTCTCGATAAAAGCGGTAATTTGGCGCTTTCCACAGGCTCTAAAGGCTCTCGATTGATGAAGTTGTTCTATCATCCAGAACAACCAGAAATTACGGATTACTTTGAACCTTGGACATACGATTATGAAACATTAATTCATACCGGTCGTAAAAATAATCAACCTGTAGCACGTCCTCGTTCTTTGTTAACAAAGCAAAAAATGGAAGTAACATGGGGCCCTAACTGGGATGATGATTTGGCTGGTGGTCATCATGCACGGGAAGATGTGAATTTGGCTAAGATGGGTGATGATATCGTATTTGACTACGAAGAAGTATTCATGCGTTATTTACCACGTCTTTGTAACCATTGTTTGAATCCTGCATGTGTAGCAGCATGTCCATCCGGTGCTATCTACAAGCGTGATGAAGATGGTGTTGTACTTGTTTCTCAAGATGTATGCCGTGGTTGGAGACATTGCGTTCCATCTTGCCCATACAAAAAAATCTTCTATAACTGGGAAACAAATAAAGCTGAAAAATGTGTATTCTGTTACCCTCGTTTGGAAAATGGCTTGCCTCAAATTTGCGCTGAAACATGTGTAGGTCGTATGCGCTATGTTGGTGTAGTTTTATACGATATGGACAAAGTTCAAGAAATGGCAGCTACGAAGGATGAACAAGAAATTTACCAAAATACAGTAGATTTGATCTTGGATCCTAATGACCCAGAGGTTATTAAAGCCGCTCGCGAAGCAGGTATCTCTGAAGCATTCTTGAAAGCAGCTAAAAAATCTCCTGTTTACAAGCTTGTAAAAGAATGGGGCGTTGCATTGCCATTGCATCCAGAGTATCGCACATTGCCAATGGTTTGGTATGTGCCACCGCTCAGCCCAATCTTACAACGTGTTACATCTGATGTATACTTGCCAGATGCACATGAAATGCGCGTGCCTGTACAATACTTAGCTAATATGTTTACTGCTGGTAATACAGATATTTTAGCTCGTGTATTACAACGCATTCTCGATATGCGTGAATACATGCGTCGCCGTGAAACAGGTGATGAAGCAATCGCTCATGAAGTAGATCTTACAGAAGAGCAAATGTATGCTATGTACAAATTGTTAGCCTTGTCTAAATATAATGATCGTTTTGTTATCCCATCCGATGTTAATGTATCTCGCGAAGGTCGCTTAGAAATGCAACACAATCGTGGTTTTGCATGCCCGACAGGGGGTTGCCATAATGGATGATGCACAAAAAATAGCTCTCATTGCTTCTTTTTTGCTTCGGTATCCAGATGAATCTTGGTACAATGAACTTGGTGAATGGAAAGAGGATACTTACTCTGTTGAGCATCCTCAGCTTCGCCAAGGATTGCTAGAGTTCTTTGATTACATTGAAGAAACGGATCGTAAGGCCTTTGAAGACCAATACGTACGTATCTTTGACTTCAGCCGTAATACGACGATGTACTTATCGACTTACGAATTGCAAGGTACAGGGGAACAAGCAGAGGAACTCGTTAAATATAAAGCCTTCTTTCTAGAAAATGGCTATGATTTACCAAAGGAGATGCCTGACTATATTCCAGCTATTTTAGAGTTATGTGCAGTTATCGAACCTGAAAAGGCTCGTGAAGTGTATGATTATTGTAAACCAAAGTTAGAATATATTAGGGATCGATTGATCGAAGCAAAACTGACCTATGCATTCTTATTTGATATCATATTGTCGGTTGCAAATGGATTGGAGGACGGTGCACGATGAATCTATTTTTATGGGGCGCTTTGCCATATATTGCGTTTACCTTCTTAATCGTAGGCACACTTGTTCGTTTCTTCTACTTTGAAAGAAACTGGACTACAAAATCAAGTGAATTTTTAGAGAAAAAACAATTACGTATTGCCAATCCATTGTTCCACTTTGGTTTGCTATGCGTTATCGGCGGTCACGTAGTAGGTGTATTAGTACCTAAAACTTGGACTGCAGCTATGGGTATTAATGACCATATGTACCATGAAGGTGCATTGTATATGGGTGCTGTAGCGGGTATCATCTTTATCGTTGGTTTCTTGCTCTTGATGAAACGCCGCTTTACTGTACCTGCTATGAAAGTAAATACATCTGGCTTTGATAAATGGCTATATTTATTCTTAACATTGGCTATCTTTAGTGGTATGGCCGGTACATTACTTAATGCATCCGGCTTCTTTGATTACCGTGTATCCATCGGTCCATGGTTCCGTAGCTTGCTATCCTTTATGCCTGATCCATCCTTGATGGAAGGCGTACCATTCATGTTTAAATTCCACATGTTGGCTTGGATGGTAGTGGCTATTATCTTCCCATTCAGCCGTTTGGTACACTGCTTGAGTGTTCCACTCAACTACTTAACACGTCCGTTCATCGTATATCGTAAACGTGATCAAAAATAATTAGGATGATGATTGATTTGTACGCCTAGATATAATAGGATTAATCAATCTATGGCCCCTTGTAGTGGTGAAAGCTTATGCTCACAACTATGAGGGGCTTTTTATTTACCGATTCTGTATTAGTAGATTACAATGTATTCCCTGTAGAGAAGAAATTTATTCATTGTAATAAGCTTAGAATGACTATAATAGGTATTTTAATTTAGAATTATTCTTATAATATATACTATGTATCTAATATAAGTAATCTACAAAATTCGATTTAAATGATAAACTATATCATATAGATTGAATTTTTTAGGTATTATTTTCGAGAGGTATATGATGAATCAAGTTGAAACAAAACAGAAAAAAAGTATTTACCATATCTTTGTATGGATTGCTATTTTCTCCTTAGTTATGATCGGTTTATTAGAGTGGGGCTACATGGCCGGTGGTCGTGCCTTTGGTAATTATAAAGTGTATACGGGTCTTGTGCCATGGTGTGTATGGATCATCATGACCTATTTAGCGACTCGCCCTAAATGGTTTACAAGCCGCTATAATTTAGGTGACATGTATAAGGTACACCGTGCATTAGGTATTGCCACTGTAGCTGTTATTGCATTCCATTTATATCTCTATTTTGGTAAAGCGGCTAAATCCATCCTTGGTTGGTGGGGCGGATATGTGGCTCTTACCTCCTTTGGTATTGCTACAATCTCTGGCCTTGCGTTCTTAACTCCAAAACTTAGAAAGGTTACACCATCTGGTCGTAATGTAGGTATTTGGTTACATCGATTAAATCTTGTAGCACTTGTTGCTGCAGATATCCATATTCATGGTTTTAATCGTATTTCTAAAATGGTGCCATTCTTACAAGTGTTTGATATCATTACATACGGTCTCGTTCTTTACTGCATTTACTTGATGTTTAAAAAGAAATAATATGAATTACTAGAATCCCTTCTGTATCATGCAGAAGGGATTTTTCGTTACATTTATAGTTTCTAGTAAATTAACATAGGATATTAACATAGGATCTTAACATAGGATAGTATCAGTTTGAGTCATAAATGATTGTGAGATTGATATACATTTTCTCTTTACTCGTATAATGAAAATTGTTATTATCTGTATGTTAAACATGATAATGATAATTAGGTTCGTAAATTCATTATCTGTTCATTTTTATTCTTGTTATTTTTATTTCTATTATTTTATTGTGTGAGGTTTAGTATGATTAAACGTAAAATGACCAGTGCTTTTGCAGTGGCTGCCATGATGGGTGTGGCTACAGCTTTTGCTGTTAACCCATTTTCTGATGTTCCTTCTGATAGTTGGGCTTATCAAGCAGTAGATCAATTGGCTACAGCTGGTATTATCAATGGATATCCTGATGGTACTTTCAAAGGGCAAAATAATATTACGCGTTATGAAATGGCTCAAATGATTGCGAAAGGTATGGCTAATCAAGATCGTGCAAATGTGGAACAACAAGCTATGTTAAATCGCTTGGCGGATGAATTTTCCAATGAATTGAATACACTTGGTGTGCGTGTAGCTAAATTGGAAGACCGTGTAGGCAATGTAAAAGTTACTGGTGATGCTCGTATCAACTACATCGGTAAAGAGGGTGGCGATGGTTATGATTACGAAGATAAGATCACAGCTCGTGTACGTCTAGGTCTCGATGCAAAGGTTAATAAAAATACCTCTGTTAAAGCGCGTATTACTACAGGTTCTATTGAGTTAGGTGATAGCTCTAAAGAGGCACAAGCTAATTGGGATTTAGCATACGTAGAGCACAAGTTCGGTAAAAATGTTGTGGTCGATGCGGGTCGCTATACTCAAAAATTTGGCGGTGGTCTCATTTATAACTCCAACTTTGATGGTGTAGGCGCTACAGCCAAGCTTGGTAAAAAAGTGACATTAAATGGTGGCTATGGTTATATGACAGCAGGCCGTTTTGCAAAAGTTTCCAAGGAAAATAACGGTGATGTGGGCATTGTGAATGCTAATGTGGCTGTAAATAATCACTTTAGCTTTGGTGGTATGCTTGCTCATGTAGGTACAGCGAATGTACGCATGGGTAATGGCAAGAAAAATAATGACTTTGATAATGTATATGGCTTCAATGCGAAATATAATGTAGGTAAACTTGATGTTCATGGTGAGTGGGTTAAAGCATCAGGCTTGAGTGATTCTGATATTTGGAATGTAGGCGCTAAATGGGGCAACTACAAAATTGATAAAAAGAATTCTTGGGCAGTAGGCTTAGATTACTACGATCAAGCTAAAAATGCACCGATTTTCAAAACACAAAAATACGAATCTAATGATTTACAAAAAACAACGCGTTTTGAAGGTTATAAGGCGTGGGAGTTGGGCGCATCTTATGCACCAGAGAAAAATATTGGCATTAATGCATACTACGGTTTCAATGCTAAAACACAAGAAGGCAATCGCGTAAATGATTACTATCGTGCGGATCTTAACTTCAAATTCTAATGTAATAATTGGATTCTAATTTAATCAGTAATTAGTTCTAAGTAGAATGCTATAGGGTGAGAGTGTTTTATTAGCATGCTACATTAGGCCAAACTAGATGTATACTTGTAGATCGTATAGGACATAGAGAGGTTTATTATGGCAGAAGTTGTAAAAAAACAGTTTAAGAGTAAATACCATATTTTAATTTGGATTGCAGTTTTATCCCTAATATTTATGGGTATGGTGGAATATGGTTATGTAACAGGTGGTAGACCATTCGGCAACTGGAAGGTTCACTTAGGACTTATTCCTTATGTGGCATGGCTTGTATTAACATACATTGCAACAAAACCAAAATGGTTTATCAAACGATATAATCCAAAAGAAATGTTTGAAGTTCATCGCATCGTAGGTATTGTTAGTGTTGTTCTCGTATGTGCACACTGGTATGTATACTTCTTGAAAGCTTTGAAATCCTTCTTAGGCTTCTGGGGCGGCTATATTTCTCTTGTGGCTATGTTTATTGCTCTTATCTTTGCGGTATTATACTTAACACCTTGGGTAGGCAATATGGCAAAATCTGTATCCCGTAAAAAAGCAATCTGGATTCATCGCTTGAATCTAATTGCCATTATTGCGGCAAATATCCATGTTCATGGATTTGGCCGTTTATCTAAAATGGTACCATTCTTGCCTGTATTTGACGTAGTAACTTATGCGCTTGTTATTTACTATATTTATTGGATGTTCAAACAAAAATAATATATCGTAGGCATCTCTTTCTTTAGTAAAAGTAGGGGAACCACATGATAAAAGAGACCATCTCTGGCCCTTATGGGTATAAGCGATGGTCTTTTTTTGTCGTTTGAGATACAATAGAATCATAAGTATATATTCTATGGATTTATGCAAATATATGCTATTGCATTCTTTTGAGGTAAGAGTAAAAATCTGTTCTATAAACATTTCTTTTGTATTATAGTATTCTTTAGCTCATATCGATATGTATATTACTACCTTTATAGGTAATCTCAAATAGGAAAGAAGGATATTATGGATTCTTCTTGGAAACGAATTATATACCTAATCTGTACTATACAGGTTGGTGGGGGTACAACAATTATCGGTGTATTATCCTTCCTTCCGTTATTTTTAGCTGAGCTAGGTCTTCATGATCCAGGGGAAGCGGCTATGTGGGCAGGTCTTGTATCAGGTGTAACGCCTTGTATGGTGGCTCTTAGTGCACCCTATTGGTCGCGTAAGGCAAATCAGCTTGGTCCGCGTAAGGTAATGATGTTCATTTTGTTTACCCTGATGGTGACTGTTGGCGCCTGTGCTTTTACACAAACACCATGGCAGTTATTGATGTTACGTATCTTGCAAGGTGTGGTAGGGGGCTATGTTCCAATAGGATTGGCTATTATTATTCTCGTAACCCCTGAGGATAAGGTACCTTGGGCAATGGGCTTATACCAAGCTTCCATGGTTATGGGCCTCGTATTTGGACCACTCATGGGTGGTTTGGCAGCGGACTTATTAGGTTATCGCGCACCATTTGTCATGTTCTCAGCCTTAACAGGGCTTTGTATGTTGGGGATTTATCTATTCATGCCTAATCTACAGTTTGAGCATAAGGTAGATGCTAGAGAGTCGCAGCTGTCTCTAATTAAATCCTTTTTGGTCATACCTCGAGTTCGCCTCTTGGTAGGGCTATTGTTCTTATGTAATTTTGGTATTACCGGTATTGGCCCTATTTTACCACTATACATTAAGCATTATATGCATATGAATGATGAGTTTGTAGCCACCATTGTTGGTATAATTATTTTTGGCGCTGGTTTGTTTAGTGCTTTAGCTTCAATCTCCATTGGCAAGATAACAGAACGTTTAACCATGCCTCGTATTGTTTTTACTGCTACATGGGCTGTAGGGACTTTGTTTATACTTCAATATATAATGCCTAGTATATGGGGCCTTGGCATATTCCGTGCCATTGCAGGATTCTTCATGGGCTTTATTACACCGATTGCCAATACGCTCATATCCAAGGCCGTTCCTATTGAGCGCCGAGGTATCGTATTTGGTGCGGTGTCCAGTGTAGCCATGATGGGAAATGTATTGGGGCCTGTCCTTAGTGGTATGATTGCTCGCGCCTTTGGGTATGGGGCGGTCTTTTGGTCTACAGCAGCTATATTCTTTGTAGCGGCCCTGTTTATTTATCGTAGTTTAGTTATTCCTAGTGAAAGTTAATCATCATAGCTGATCTGCTTTCACCGTTTTAGACATAGTTAAATATATTTAGTATTATGTAGAGGATCGATAGATACTATAGATTCTATGTAAGATACTATGTAGAGAAAACGTATAGCAAACTCCGATATGGGGTTATATGTTGCGAAATGTTTCAAAGGTATTGATTTGTCTAATCCGTAAGAGAGATGAGAGTGCATCGTTATGTTATTAAAACAATTAGAGTATTTTGTATGTGTAGTAGATAATAATAGTTTTACACAAGCTGCAACAGAGCAATATGTATCTCAATCTGCTATATCTCAGCAAATCAAAGCTCTTGAAAATAGCCTTGGTGTTGAATTAATGGTTCGAGAGAAACGAAGTTTTCATCTAACACCAGCAGGACAATATTTATATCGATCTGGTAAGAAGCTATTAGAACGGTTCCATGATATTAAGGTAGAAACGACGCGCATTGGTACAGATGCACGGGTGAGTTTGCGCATTGGCTATTTGAACCGTTATAGTGGGATTGCTATGCAGCAAACTGTGATTCGCATGGCAAAGCGTTATAAAAATTTAGATATTCGTATGTACAGCGGCAGCCATGAAGAGCTATATGGCATGCTTAGTGATCGTCGTGTAGATGTAGTATTTAATGATCAATGGCAAATTTTATCTGATGATTTTGAAAGTCATTTAATTGATAAAGCCACTACATTTATAGAGGTACCACAAGGATATACTAATGAAGATTGTGTAGAACTAAAGCATATCGATGATTTACCACTTATTTTATTGTGTCGCGGGAAATATACCTTGTCTGAAGAGGAACACTATCGCAAAGCCATAGGTTATAATGGCGCCTTCGCTTATGCTCGCACGTTAGAAGAAGCACGATACCTGGTTGCAGGGCAGCAAGGGCTATTACTATTAGATTGTTTTAAATACTTAACAGATCCTATGCCAGGTATCGAGCGTAAGGTATTGACGAATCATGGTAAGCCTATGGAACGCCACTACTACTTTATATCGCAACGAAATCAAAATAATTCGTATATTGTAGCTCTTAGAGATATGTTCCGGCAGGTACTTGAAGAATTATAAATGAGATTATAAATGAAAAAGTCGTTAACAACTTGTTAACGACTTTTTTCTTTTTCTGTACATCATTTATTTGTATTTTTCTTATATAGTTATGATGGTATTAGTGATTTAGACTTTTCTTTGTATCTATGAGTATAACCTTACAAAAAGTCTCTTAACATCATGAAGCCATCAATAGATAGTTTGATACCATAAATGACGAGAACCGAACCACAGAAACGGTTAATCCATGCCATATGAGTAATTTTAATTTTTTTAGCTAGTAGATGCATTGTAGTAGCTAGAGAACCAAACCAAATTGGTGTCATAACTAAGAAACCAGCGAAGAAGTGGTAGATGCTTTCTTTTGGAATATTAGCTTGAAAAGCACCGAGCATCATTGTCGCATCTAGAATGGCTTGAGGATTGCCCCATGATACCGCAATGGCTGAGACAATAATTTTTCTAATTGGAATATGTGTGTCCACATTGCGCATGTCTGGTTCAGTTTTAAATATATTAAAGCCCATATAAACAATGAGGAGGCCCCCAAAGAGGAGAACTATGAGCTTTGTGAGTGGCCACATTTCAAGAACGGCACCAATACCATAGAAGGCGGCAGCACTTAAACTCATGTCAAAAAACGCTAGTATGATTAGCGTCAATATAATGCGACGGACAGGTTGCACCAAGGCCGTATTAATAATGAAGAGGTTTTGCATGCCAACAGGGGCAAACGTAGCGAGGCCGACAAGAAGTCCTTGTAAGAAGTACATATTAACCCTCCTGACTATGGTATGATAAAGTACTAATAAGGTGAATAGTAGCACGAAACCCCTCCATTACTGGAGGGGTCCTTACTATTCTATTCATATATAATTATAACATAATATACAATATATGTATATTTTCTACCATAAACCTATCATATGTTGTGCCATAAGGCTTACGGCAGAAATAGCAATCCAGCAACAAGCACCTAAGGTTAGAGCAGAGCCGCCGGATTTTAATAATTTTACAATATTTGTATTAAGGCCGATTGCTACCATGGCCATTGTAATAAAGTATTTGGAAATTGTTTTGAAGATACTCAAGAATTGAATATCTACATTAGCATAGGATAATGCTGTTGTAATAAGGGAGCAAAGTACAAAGTATAAAACAAATCTTGGGAAAATCTTAGCAATACTAACGTTTGCACCATCTGTCTGAGAGGCATTTTTCTTGGCTTTGTATACTTGATAACTAGCGAGGCCTAAACATATAGGAATAATAGCTAGGGTACGTGTTAGCTTTACGATAGTAGCATATTCCAAAACTTGAGTGCCCGTACCTTTCATACTATCCCATACAGCAGCTGTTGCTGTTACAGAAGAAGTATCGTTAACTGCAGTACCAGCGAACAATCCAAAGCCCATGTTAGAGAGCCCAATGGCGTCGCCTAATTGAGGGAATACGAAGGCGGCTACCACATTGAAGAAGAATACAACAGAGATTGCTTGTGCAATATCATGATCCTCTACTTTAATAACTGGTGCCGCTGCAGCAATAGCGGAACCACCACAAATGGATGAACCAACACCGATGAGAACAGCTGAGTTAGAGTCAATATGGGTTAATCGATAAATAACATAGGATACGATTAACGATGTAGCGATGGTAGAAATGATGACAGGTAAAGAAATCCAACCTACATGTAGAATCTGTGTAATGTTAAGACCAAAGCCCAACAAAATAACGGCCCACTGTAAAATCTTTTTGGATGTAAATCCAATGCCAGCACCTGTTTTTTCCCGTTTCCAAGAGGTAAAGATAGAACCAATAATTATACCTAAAATGATGGCAAAGATTGGACTACCTACTAGATGAAATTGCTGTCCTAGTAGCCAACAAGGAATAGCGAGAATGGCACAGAGCAAAATGCCTGGCAACGTTTTTTGATTGATACCCATTATAAAACCTCCTTACTGTACATACAGTTCACGTCATATGCGGTATCATGTGGCGTTTGCTTTCTATAGTGTTAATAGTACCATAGGAAGGGTTTTTAAATCTACTATATATGTCAGAATTATACAGAATATTCATCGCATTTTTGAAGTTTTTATATGATTGATATAAATAAAAACAAATTATAAGATAAAAGTTAATATTATTGAGTTAAAGATTTTGTATAATCGTAAAATTCATAATAATAATTTATAAGTTGAAATTTAAACTTGTTTTGTGATGAATAAGGTGTATATAATGAATAGAATCTATTTCAGGTGGAAATAGAGTATATAAAGTGAGGACCCTTATGATTGATATTACAAAAATAATTGAAACCAATAAAGAATATGTGAAACAACACCCTGAGCTACCAAAGGCGGGGCTAACAAGCCATCCTACAAAAAAGTTAGGCATCGTAACTTGTATGGATACCCGCTTAGTAGGTATGCTAGAAGAAGCACTAGGCTTTAATCGAGGTGAGATAATTGTCATCAAAACTGCAGGAAATAGTGTAACACAACCTATCGATAACATTGTGCAAAGCTTGCTCGTTGCTACCTATGGTATGGAAATTGAAGATGTGCTAATCATCGGTCATGAAAACTGCGGTATGATTGATTTTTCTGCTACAACATTCATGGAATCTATGAAAGCGAAAGGTATTAGTGAAGATGCTATTCGCATGATTGAACCGGGCCTTATCGACTGGATGGATCGATTCCATATCTCTGAAGACAATGTAATTTATACAGTTAACTTCCTACGCCACCATCCACTATTTCCAAAAGGAATGGGGTTCTATGGAGGCATGATGGATCCTGATACAGGCGAATTTCGTTATATTGAGATTTAGCGGTGGTCTCGATGGGGCCCCATTAGATAACTACATTTAGGTAAAAAAGAGTGATGACTAACCTCTACGCTCCAAAGCGAGCTAAGTCGCTAATCGATTAGTCATCACTCTTTTTATAACTGTATTTGTGAACTCGTCCCATCGAGTCTATCCATAAATTAATAAAACAAAATTCACTGTATCAAAAGAGAAAGGGAATGGCTTAGCCATTCCCTTTCTCTTTTCTTATATAGCCAACCTATTATTATCGTATTCAAAGTAGCGGTCTGTGACTCTATGGGATTAATACTGCGATAATGTTATAAAAAGCTGTGTTCCTAATCGAAGTGCGACTTAGTTTACTATGGAGCGCGGAGGTTAGGGACACAGCTTTTTAGCTAAAATGTAGCGATGTATTCGGGCCCCATAGAGTCATAGAATCGTAAACTTGAATAGTAATAATAGGTTGACTATATATTCCTTTTCGCTGTATATTGTAATTAGATTGTAAACTTAATCATATAAATTAGTTAACCTATGCGGCAGTAAGTATTCGCTTGAGAGGAGCTTTGTATGAAGCAGTTAGGTATTTCTATAATTGGTACAGATACAGATGTAGGTAAGACGTTTGTGACAGGGTTATTGGGGGCGATGGCTGTAGACGATGGCTTTGCTGTTGGTATGGTGAAACCTGTGTCTTCTAGTGCAGTTCCTTTCCCTGAATGTGTGACGATGGATGAGGATAATTATAATATTGGCCTTGAGAGTAAAGATGCAACACATTTGATGCGCTCGGCAGGTATTCCTGAATCTCGTCGTCATGAAGTGAATCCTTATGCTATTGCCGGTGATTTCTCTCCTCGCCTTGCAGCGGAATTGGCTGGTATCGAGATTGACTATGATGGCCTTGTAGAACATACATTAGATGTAGTGAGTCGCTATGACATAACCTTTGTAGAAGGTGCAGGCGGTATCACGACCCCTCTCTATGGAGATAAAACTTTCACGGATTTTATGAAAGATATCAAATTACCAGCTATTGTTGTAGCAGATGGTCGTCTTGGCTCTATTAATCGCGCCGTTTTGACTTGCGAATATGCTAAGTTGCATGGTATCGAGGTGAAAGCTATTATCGTAAATGATACGACAGCTGTAGATTTGTTCTTGTTGAAAACAAATGTGGCAGATATGGAGCGTTACACAGGTGTTCCTGTAGTTGCTGTAGTGCCGCCATACCAAGGTCCGGATATTCAAAAGGTTCAACTTGGTTGGGCTCGCTCCTTTATTGATTCTAAGGAATTATGGAACACAGTATTAGATCTATAAATAATAATTGGCTGAATATATTAGCTATAGTAATTTAATATATGTTAGAAGTGATATTGAATACATATTAACAGTGATTTTGAGACATATTGAATTTGTAATTTAGCATACCTTAGATAGGGCAATTTAATTTAGTTTATATAAGGTATATGTAATAGAGAGTTATAGTTTGTAAAACTTAGTAAGTATGAGGTGACAAAATGGCAGAGAAACAGCTTTCACAAGCAGCACAATGGGACCACGAGTTTGTATGGCATCCATTTACACAAATGCAAGATTGGCTAGCACAAGAACCAGTAGTAATTGAACGCGGTGAGGGGGTATACCTCATCGATGAGAACGGTAAAAAGTATTACGATGGCGTATCCTCCTTGTGGGTTAATATTCATGGTCACAACCATCCTGTATTGAACCAAGCATTGAAGGATCAAATCGATAAAATCGCACATAGCACATTATTAGGCCTCGTAAGTCCTCCGTCTGCACAATTGTGTAAAGAGCTTGTAGAGCTTGCTCCAGAAGGCTTAGATAAAGTATTCCTCTCTGATGATGGCAGTACGGCTATCGAAGTGGCTATTAAAATGGCGTACCAATACCGCCAACAAGTAGGGCAAACGAAAAAGACTAAGTTTATTGCCCTCAATGCAGGCTATCATGGGGATACATTAGGTACCGTATCCGTAGGTGGTATTCAATTATTCCACCAAGTATTCCATAATCTATTATTTAAACCATTAACATTGCCAAGCCCTGGTGTGTATAGAGATTTGGCAGATCGAGATAAAGCTTTTGAAGAGTCGTTGACTGAATTGGAATGCATCCTTAACGAAGAAGGCGATGAAATTACAGCTCTTGTTATGGAACCATTGGTGCAAGCAGCGGCAGGGATGCTCGTAATGCCTCACGGTTATTTGAAACGGGTTCGTGAGTTAACAGAACAACACGATGTATTCCTCATCGTTGACGAAGTAGCTACTGGCTTTGGCCGAACTGGCAAATTCTTTGCTTGCGAACATGAAGGTGTATCTCCAGATTTTATGACCTTATCCAAAGGCATCACTGGTGGGTACCTTCCATTAGCAGCAACATTGACTACAAAACGCGTATTCGATGCATTCCTCGGCACTTTTGAAGAAAAGAAAACCTTCTATCATGGTCACTCTTATACCGGTAATGCCTTGGCCTGTGCCGTTGCGTTGGCTTCTTTGAAAGTATTCCGTGATGAAAAGGTAATTGAACAATTGCCTGCTAAAGTAGAAGCTTTCACAAAGGCTTTAGAACCTATTAAGTCATTGAAGCATGTTAAAGAGGTTCGTCAGCGAGGCCTCATCGTAGGTATTGAACTTGAAAAAAATGTGGCAACTCACGAAGCGTATCGCCCAAATGATGCGGTCGGTGCTAAGGTGGCAATCCTCGCCCGTGAGCAAGGGCTTATCTGTCGTCCTATCGGTGACGTGGTTATTCTCATGCCTCCATTGGCATCCACTGTGGAACAATTAGAGGATATGGTTCATATTGTGGGTGAAAGTATCCAACGTGCAACTGAGGAAGAGGGGATACTTGAAGATATGCGCCCAATTATTTTATAATGCTAAATTAATTATTGGAAAGCTACACCTATTGTCTTTTGTTAGTAGTTTAAGGCAATGGGGTGTAGTTTTTTTGGTATAGCATATCGAAATTTCGTCATATTTTAAACTATAGACTATACATTGCCAAAATTCGATGATTATTTAGCATATCTATGATACTATATATGTATAAAGGAGGTCATCGTATGGACATTTATGTAATTATGCAAGTTATTATTTTATTTGGTGCCATCTTCCTCGGTGTTCGCCTAGGTGGCATGGGCATCGGTTACGCTGGCGGCCTTGGGGTTGTGTTGTTAAGCCTTGGTATGGGGATGTTTCCGGGACAGATTCCATGGGATGTAATTCTGATTATCATGTCTGCTATCGCAGCCATCTGTGCTTTACAGTTAGCCGGCGGTCTTGATTATTTAGTGCGCATTGCTGAAAGTATTTTGCGTAAAAATCCTAAGCATATCAACTACTTAGCACCAACTGTTACGTATTTCTTAACTATTTTAGCGGGTACTGGTCATACAGCATTCTCTATGATTCCAGTAATTGTAGAGGTGGCGAAAAGTGAAAACATTAAGCCATCTGTGCCATTATCCATCGCCGTTGTAGCAAGCTAAATTGGTATCACAGCGAGTCCTGTATCGGCAGCAGTAGTTGCTATGAGTGGATTCCTTGAACCATATGGTGTTAACTATCCTACATTGCTTGCCATCTGTATTTCCACAACATTCGTAGGGGTTATGATTACGGCATTTATCATGTCTACCTTTGCGAATAATGATTTATCTTCTGATCCAGTATATCAAGAACGTTTGGCGGCAGGTCACGTGACGCCACCTCGTGAAAAAAGCACTGATTTCCATTTAAAACCAGGCGCAAAAACTTCTGTATTAATCTTCTTGATTGGTATCATTTGTATCGTATTCTACGCAACAGCAATTTCCAAAAATATTGGTATTATTAAACCAGTTATCTTTGGTCGAAACGATGCTATCATCGGCTTTATGATGATTATTGCGGCTGCTATAACATTCTTCTGTAAGCTTGATACAGCAGAACTTGTTAATACAAGCACATTTAAATCCGGTTTATCCGCTTGTGTCTGCGTACTAGGTGTAGCATGGTTGGGCGATACCTTTGTAAAAGGTCATATTCCTGAAATTAAAGCACTCGCTTCTAGCATGGTAACAGCATATCCGTTCCTATTGGCGGTAGCCTTCTTCTTTGCAAGTACATTGTTGTATAGCCAAGCGGCAACTACACAAGCTTTGGTACCAGCTGTAATTCTAGCTCTCGGTATTACACCAGAGAACACAGGATCTGTTTATATTATTATCGCATCCTTCGCAGCTGTATCTGCACTCTTCGTATTGCCTACATATCCAACACTTTTGGGGGCTGTACAAATGGACGATACGGGCTCTACGCGAATCGGTAAGCTTGTATTTAACCATCCGTTCTTTATTCCAGGCGTACTTGCCATCGCCATTTCTGTAGCACTCGGTTTCGTAGTGGCTCCGTTGATGCTGTAATTGGTGAAAGCTAAATAAGGTTAATATAAAATATATTTTAAAACTAAAAAGGACGTAACTATCAGTTGCGTCCTTTTTGTTGTTTAAACATTAGTTGTCTATTTTCTACTTCTTGTTTTTGCACTTCTTACAAATCCCTGCGATCTCAAGGTGATGTTCCGTTACAGTAAATCCTGCATCGTTAAGTTCTTGTGGCATTTCTACGACGGGACAGGCATGGAGCGGTATCATGGCACCACAGCTCGTACATACAGCATAGTGTCGATGTGTATGAGGGGTAATTTCATAATATGCCATCTCACTACCCATGAGCGTGGTACGTGTAACGATACCCTTAGTTTCTAATAGTTCAAGTGTACGGTAGATAGTAGACATCCAAGTAGTACTACCATTACCTAAGCGTTCTGCGATTTCAAGGGCTGTAATAGGTTTATCTGTAGTTGTTAATACAGACCAAATGGCTTCGCGCTGTTTGGTCTTTTTTATGCCTTCCGGCCAAGCTGTTGTATTCATAACTCTTTTTCGATTCTGTTTTAATACTAAAACTGTTATACACTTGTATAGTTAGATGATTTATATGGCTAATAATATATCAAATATACTATCGGATTTAGTTAGCTGTATTTTTTTATTTAATTAATTATATTATTCTAACTAGCTATGTTGTTTATATCTAAACATATTAATGATTGTTTTAGTTTATTTGCTAAACTGCATGCGTCGTATGATAGCTCGAATATTCTTAATGACTAATACTACTAGTAAAATACCTACCGATGTTAGAGATACGAAGCCACCAGGAGCTACGTTAAGGAAGTAGGATCCAAAGAGTCCAATGATCATAGCGAGCAAGCTAAATCCAATGGAGCATAATAAAGTTATTTTAAATCCTTTTTCTAATTGTAATGCAGATGCTACAGGTAACGCAATCATGGCACTCAATACGAGGACACCAACAATTTTAATAGAAATTGATACGGCTGCAGCCATTAAGATGGCAAAGATATAGTTAATAAAATCTACCTTAACACCTGCTACACGAGCGGCCTCTTCGTCATAGGCGATGTAAAGAAGTGAGTTGTATAGGAAATATAAGGTGAGTACAGATAAGATTGTAAGCACAGCAATACTAATCATATCAGTTGCGTTTACCGTTAGGATGCTACCAAAAAAGAATACATTTGCATTAGCCTTTAGTTTGCCTGAGCTAATAAGCGTAATAGCTGTACCAATGCTGAGGGATAAGATTATAGTAAGAATCAAATCGAGATGGTATGAAAAATATTTTCGCAAGAACTCGATGAGTGCACCACAGATAGCAGTAAAGATAAAAGCTCCTAAAATTGGATTAGTATTCGTCAATAAACCTAGCGTAATACCTGCTAGAGATGCATGACTCATGGTGTCCCCAATCATACTGGAACGGCGTAGCACCATGAAGATACCAATACATGGACATAAAAGAGAAATACAAATCGCTACGAAGAAGGCATTTTGCATGAAATCATAATTAAACATGGTGCACCTCCTCAATTGTGGTATCATCGGCCTGAGCCTGAGACTCTGTTGTTACATCTGTGAAACAGGAGCAGTTTTCGTGATCTATTGGATTGCGATCTGTACTGTGCATGATTTCACTAGCATATTGCTCAGGGGAGCAAAGGTGACCTTGACCATTTGCAATATGGTAGATATTAGTTGAGTTGGCTAAGGCCATTTCGATATTGTGCTCAACAGAGATAATCGTAATATGGTGCTCTTGGTTCAAATTGCGAAGTAGAGCATAGATGCCCTCTTGGCTTTTTCTGTCGATACCCGTTGAAGGCTCATCGAGAATGATAAGATCTGGCTTACCGATGAGGGCACGGGCGATAGATACACGCTGAGCTTGTCCACCTGAAAGTTTACTGATGAGACGGTCTTTAAATTCCGTCATATGGGTAAGCTCTAATACGCGATTGACTTCCTGCTTATCCTTAATCTTTAAAAGTTTTCGGTAGGAATCGAGGATTTCTTTTACCGTAATAGGAAAGCCTGCGTGAGAGAAGTCATTTTTTTGAGACACATACCGAATATTATTGGTGCTTCGCTTGATAGAACCTTTTACCGGTGTAAGAAAACCTAAAATAAGACGGAGTAAGGTACTTTTACCACACCCATTATCCCCAACGATGGATATATAATCACCACTGTGAATATGTAAATTAAGGTCGTTTAGCACATAAGGAGGTTGACCTTGATAGGAAAAATAAAGATGTTCTATTGATAACATATGAAAACCACATTTCTGATTGACAAAATTCTAAGTAAGTTTATACTATAACTATATTACAAATGCAACTGAGTCGCAACTGCAACTAAAGAATAGAGTGTATTCTGTATAGGCATAGCGATCAGGATTTTACAAAGGAGGACTACGATGATCAAGAAACTGATTTTGTTAGTTGTAGGTATTATGATGGCTGCTTTATTTGCAGGTTGTGGCAACGATACACCGAATGCACAGAAGGAGCAAGCAGGTAAAAAAATCCAAGTGGTAACAAGCTTTAATGCAATGGCTGAGTTTACAAAGGCTATTGGTGGTGACAAGGTAGAGGTATCTACTATTATACCAGATGGCGTGGAACCACATGATTTCGAGTTGAAACCTGAAAATATGAAACAATTGGCAACAGCTCAAGTGTTTGTGTATAACGGTTTTGGTATGGAGCCTTGGGCAAAACAAGCTATCGAAGCAGCTAAGAATGATAAACTCGTATCTGTTGTAGCTACTGAAGGCGTTGAAGCTATTAAAAATACTGATCCAGAAGAAATTAAAGAACATGGTGCAGAAGATCCTCATGCATGGTTATCTTTGAAAAATGCTAAAATTGAAGTGAAAAATATCAAGGATGCCCTTGTAAAAGTTGACCCAGCAAACAAGGATTATTATGAAAAGAATTATACTGAATACGTTGCTAAATTAGATGCAATGATTAAAAAATATGAAGAGCAATTCGCTAAAGCTCCTCATAAAAACTTTGTTACAGGCCATGCAGCGTTTGCGTACCTATGCCGTGACTTTGGTTTAGAACAAAATAGTGTGGAAGATGTATTTGCTGAAGGCGAACCTAATGCAGCACAATTGGCTAAACTCATCGAATACGCTAAAGAAAACCATATTACTACTATCTTTGCAGAAGAAATGGCTAGCCCAGAAGTATCCAAAACTTTGGCACAAGAAGTAGGGGCTAAGGTAGAAACTATTTACACTATCGAAAGTAACGAAGATAATAAAACATACTTAGAACGTATGGATGAAAACCTTACAAAAATTGCAGCATCTTTGCAATAAGATAAACGAAAGAGCAGCCCTAAGGGCTGCTTTTTTGCGTTATAATAGGCTAAAATAATATCTTCAAAGTTAGATTATATAGTATAATATATTATCTTCAAAGTTAGATTATATAGTATAATATATTATCAGATTAAATAAAAAGGAGACTTGATATGGTTATCATTAATAAATCAGGGGTTGCTGATGAAAGGTCTTGACCATAATTATTATTTTGAAGGGGCAAGTTACCTATAAGCAATTTGGCCTAAATCCTTGGATAACGGGTATTTCTTTTTATATAGTATCCTTCATCTTTGGTGTGGGAGGTATAATGTTGTCCATGACGGTTTAAATATAGTTTGTGTTACGATTAGAAAAATATAGGTGTTTTGGAGGTTTTATGGAAACAAAATGGTATTCAGATATTTGGCAGCTTATGGTAGCTCCCTTTAAACGTGGTATTCCACAGATCGTAGAACATGGATCTTGTCGAAAAGGGTTCTATGCTACAGTAGCTTTGGCATTAATGTCATTCGTATTTTCAAATATTCTACCTGCTCTTGTGGGTATGATATTTGTAGATAAACTTAATGTTGCACTTACTGGTGCGGCTGCTCTTTCTGGGGTCGGCCTATTAGGCCTAGCGGTTGGCTTGCTATTTGCTTTTATTGGTATTGCTATTTATTCTGCTATTTTTTCTTGGGTCGCCAATAAATTTGATGCGAATACTACATATGAGTCTGTGTTAAAGATCATGTGGTATGAACAAGCTTATAATCAGATTATGGGCCTAGTATATTTCATGGGCTTTCTATTACTATCATTGCCATTTTTGTTGCTACTAGGATCTAATCCTGATTCTACAGTAGGTAGTATCGTATGGATAATTATTATTATATTCGCAACGATAGCTTTTGCAGTCTATACATTCTGGGTATGTTTAACATTGTTAAGTCGCCAAATTAATAAATCCCGTTTAGCAACTTTTGGTATTTCTATTATTACGAGTTTAATTCCCATAATCGTTTTAGGTATCTTGATTGGCATGATAGCACTTGCTACTTCCAGATAATTACATAACATGAAAAATATGAAAGGGGCTGTAACAAAACAGCCCCTTTTTTATATTTTAAAGGAATCGCAATTAGAATATGGTAAAACCACATTCTTTTATAGGCTCTTTTGTGCTATAATGATGAACGGAAAATGAAAAGTAACTATTTTTTATAGTTTCTTTTGGTGTGTTGTATGTTATAGTATTTAAACTTGAATGTTATGTATATTGTGTAAAAGGTGGTGATACTTATGATGGTAGGTTTAATGCAGTTTATCTATCGTTTATTAAACCCTATTGAAGAGAATAATCCTCGTATGTATCACTTTGATATTGCCTATGGGCAACTCATAGGCATGTTGCTATTAACACTTATATGCTATCAATTTACTATTGTAGGTGAAGGCGTATATTTAGATGCTATACGTGCGTTTATACGTAATTCTTCGTTATTGGTAAGGTGGGAATCGCTATCTCTTCCAGTCGGTCAACATGAAATACAACTTTTTTGGGAACAGATGGGTAGTCCTAGAGAATTTTGGAATATAGGTCGCTTTGCATGGGTAATCGGAAAAGTAATTCTCATGGCATGTATCATTATAGTCTATGCGATTGCTCAACAGCGTAAATTCTATGTTCGAACTGTTACAACCGGTATTTTGCATATCATGTCATTTGCTCAACTTGTTGTGGCACTGATTACTTTTACAGCAGGGATTATGCTGATTCTAACTTCGGTACCATTAATACTGCAAGCGATCATTGGCTTCTGTATGATTGTGCTATGTATTTTAAGTACCGTATTATTGTTACAAACTATGGGACGTATTGCGGGAGCATGTATTAATGGGACCCCTTATGAAGGTCTGATTTTAATGTTGATTGCTCTTTTGGGAGCACACGTGTTTGAATGGGTTTATATGTTGACTCGATAAAATACATATGATATATCTAGGATGAGCCATGACTCGTCCTTTTTTACTAGTTTTAAACTAAAAGGAGCATTTATGACATGGTATAAGGATATATTACATTTATTTACCAAACTTAGCGAACAATCATTTCAAAATATTATCAATTACGGATCTCATACGAGAGCCATTCTGAATCTAGTTGTATCTACTATTGTATTATATATAATGACCTATAGCTTACCGTTTATGGTGAAAGTTATATCTCCAATGCTCGGAATTAAACGGATTACTGGGTTAACTCATTTTGATGTAATTAGTATTTTAGCAAGTTCTGTATTTTTAATTTTTCAAATTATCATCGGTTCATTTGTTATATGGCGCTTACTTGTTTTATTAGGTGGTCGTGGTACTTATGGTGGGGTATTGCGCAATTATATATATGGATTAGCTTATACAAATGCACTTCGCACGGTTGTCTTAGTATTAATTCATATACTAGGGATTATTTTTTTCTCTTTGTCTCTTCAAAAATATGTAGGGGATATGGCTTATCTTATTACGATGTTCAGCCAGTATTATGCCGTGTTCATTGTAGCCCAATTAATGAGACGTTATGTTGAATTAGGTATCATTAAAACCTATATTGTTATCTTTATTGTGGCATTATTATCTGTCTCTGTATTACCTCAATGGATTCGCTTTGTTCATACTCTCTTCAAATGATGTATTATAATAAGACTTAAAAAAACCGCAAGATAAAATTCTTGCGGTTTTTGTTCACTCTATAATAAGTTGGGCTTCGTAGTGTTGTAATAATAGCGCCACATTATCTTCGTCGTATTCGATTTGTTGTGACCATCTAGCAATTTGTTTTAATGGTTGTCCCTCTAAGGCGCTGGCTATAAGTATATAGTCAGTACCATCCTTTGCATAGGCTAAGATAGATTCCAAGGAATAATCTGATAGCATATCGATTTGGCGATACAATATATATTGGTACACTTTGTTAAATAGGCTCATATCCTCTTGCTGTATATAGGTCTGTACGGATGCGATGAGTTGGTCTAGTTTACTAGATAATGTATTAACTTGTGCTGTCCAATTCTCATCGATGGGTTCCGTTTGTTTATATAGGTCTAATAGTTCTTTGAAAGACTGCTTTGAGGGCTTTGGCGTATATTGGAATAGATTAGGATCTAAATCAAAGGCTAATAATTCAAAAATATTGTGGAGTGTTAATCGCTCCTCAGAGTTGAATTCATTATGGTCATCTTCAATTGTAAAGAGGAGAAAGTCCATCGGTTCTTGTTGGGCTAATAGTTCAACCGATGCTTCACAAGATAATCCAACGCCACATAGTTCTAAGTCTTCAATGTATTTATAAAAGCGTGGATGCATATGACAGGTGTCACAAAGTCCTTCTTCTCCTAATTCAAGAACTACTTTGCATAGACCTTTTTCATTGAGTAAGGGACACATAGATTGTGCTTTAGAAAAGATAAAATGACTGCCTTCATCATCAACAGTGATGGCTTGGCGTAAGCTTTCACCAAGAGAGCCAGTCATAGCATGGTAACGTTTAGCAGTAGGCTCATCTATATCGATGGTCCACAGCTGACAACATGTATTTTCGCATTGATCGGCCTTGCATTGAAATGCGTGATATATAGTGGGGTAAATTGAAATCATAGTTAGCTCACATGTAGTTACAAAAATGAATCTATGTGCATTGTATCATAGGGCGTAGGTACATGCACTAATTATATAAATAAAGATTATAAACCGCGTTGATTTAGTGTATAATTGTATATATATTGTTATGATAACTGTTTGAGATATGGAGGAACCAATGAGATCATTTTTTGTAAAAGGTAGCCTTGTATTGGCCTTGGCAGCGGCATTTGGCATGCCAAATGCAAGTGCAGCCCCTTTAGTAGCTGTAGAGCCAACTGTGGCAGTTGTTGATGGCAACCATGCGGCGATTGTAGGCGCTAATGGTTTATTAAATGCCTTTATCCAAAATCATCCAAATGCAGGAATTACGGAAATCGCCTTTGATGCGGATGGAGGTCAAATTAAGTATGATGTTGAAGGTTTTGATGAATCTGGCAAGTATGAGTTAACGTATATCTATGCTACTAATCAAATCTTTGAAAAGCGCGAAGGGGACTTCCATAAATCACTAAAGAAAAAATCGTTTGATCCTCGGGAAATCTTACCGCCTGCAGCTGTGGTGAACTTTGCTTACGCCCAAACAAAAGGTAAAGCTGTGAGCCTTAATGAATGGGCTGTGCGCTATGATAAAGGTAAGATCGTGTACAAAGTTAGCTTTGGTACAGCAGATAATAAAGAGGTACATGTGCGTATGGATGCAATGAATGGTAAATTGCTATCTGTTAAATTTGACGATTAATATATGATTGACTAGTTATTATATCTTAATAGTGCCTAGTTATTTTATTCTGAATATAATAATTAAATGCCTTAATACTATTTTTCTTAAAAAAATAACTAGTATTGAGGCATTTTTTGTGAAAGTTTGCTCATGAATGTGAAATTTTAGATATCGATACGTATATTTTGAAGCCGTTTATCCCTTATATATGGGATAAACGGCTTTTGATATGTTTTTCATGGAATTTTTAAGTATAAAGTAAATCCCATAGGATTTCATAGGAATTATATATAAATTCATTCTAAACTCACTATAAAATAAGCTTTTAATAATGCTTCTACATTTTGACTTCATAGACTGTCGATAGTATGTGTACCAGTCGAAAGACAAACTCAAGTATATCTGAAATTTCCAAGCTATATATCTACAAGTCCATGCTAGATATATGTTTTGGAACTTACATGATGACATTGAGTTGACTGGAAATATACATGCGTAAAGTTGCATGTAAATGAATTAATAAGGAGGACAAGATGAAAAAATCTATTTTAAAAAGTAGTATTGCTTTAGCAGTGGCTGGCGTATTTGGTGCCACTGTAGCTGTAACAGCAGCTGAACCAGTAACTCCAATGCCTGTTACACAAGAAACAGCGAGTGCAGCGACTCCAGCACAACCAGTTACTGATCCAGTAGTTCCTACTACAGCGGTGGCTCCAGATGTGGCTACTACTGCAGTTGCACCTAAAACTCCGGTAGCTCCTGTAGCAGACGGTAATCAAGTAGGTACCGCAGTTCGTAATACTACACCAGTTCCAACAGCTACACAAGATGTTAAAACACCAGTAGCTCAAGAAACTGTAGTACCTAGTACAGAAAATCCTGCAGCAGCAGTTCCTACTATTGAAACTGCATCTGTAGCTAAAGCTCCTAGTGAAACAAGAGTAGTACGCGGTGGCGATAAAAAATCAGAATCTGTAGCAAAGCATGATAAAGAAGTTAAAAATACTAAAAAAGCTGCAGTAGACAAAGCGCCTAAAGTAAAAGTTGTGAAAGACGAAAAAAAGGCTGATAAAGAAGAGCCTACTAAAGAGGAAAAAAAAACTCTAAAAGTAGAAAATCACAACCTAGCACAACCAATCAGCAAGAAGGCGTAGTAGACCAAAATAGTATTTTCGTAGTTGGTGCTAATTATTTAATTGACCAATTCGAAAGTAAATTTGGAAACTCCAAAATCACTAATGTATCCTTCAAAACTCAAGGTAAAACTGCCATCTATGAAGTAGCTGGTTTTAATACTAGTGGTGCTCATTCTATGACTCTAGATGTGGCTACTGGTAATGTAACGGATGGTACTCCTAAAGCATATGATGCATCTATGGAAGCTAGTGCTATTGATGCTGGAACAGTAATACCTCCACATGTGGCAATTAATGCAGCTTTCGTACAGTCTGGCAAGGTAGCGACTGGTATTAATGCGTGGTCTCTTGCTAATCAAAATGGTAAACCACTATATACCATAGAATTCCATAATGCACAAAATAAACCGATATCCGTTGTATTGGATGCTAAAACAGGGACGGTAGCAAAATAAGTTGATCTCCTATTCTATAGCGCTGTAAAGCAAACCCTTTCAAAAACGAACACTAAGCACTCAAAACTATACACACATAACATAAATACACTTACACACACATACACAACACACAAAAACACACACAATAAACAACACACACAATAAACAATTACACACAGCCCTCTGGATTGGATAGATAAACATTGACTCTCTCCTATGCCATCTATCGTTCAGAGGGCCCCTTATGAATTGTGGTTCCCTCCGAATCATAAGATTATATACTTGGTATATATACTCTCTCTCACAATAAGAACGTAACTGCTTTACAGCACGCTGGGTATAGGAGAGCAAGAAAGCCCGTATCACATGTAGAATTCTACATGTGATACGGGCTTTCTTTATTTTACATAGGTTAAATATATTGTCGTGGTACGCGCTCTGAGAATCCACAAAAAATCTCATAAGGAATTGTGGAAGCAAGGGCTGCAATTTCTAAAGCAGAAATGCTTTCATGACCTTGAGACCCTAGAAGCACCACCTTATCGCCAGGCTTTACCGTGATTGTATCCGGAACGGCGACCATGAATTGGTCCATACAAATGCGACCTACTACAGGGCAACGCGTACCATGAATCAGTACGGTACCTCGATTGGATAAACTCCGAGGATAACCATCCGCATAGCCTACCGGGATAGTAGCAATCGTCATTGGCTCAGTTGTGATATAGGTAGACCCATATCCGATACCTTCGCCAGCAGGGATATGTTGCACATGAACAACTTCACTATGGAAGGATAAAACTGGCTTTAAGCCCAATCGATTTGGTACATCAAGGGATGGCATGATACCGTATTGAATAATACCAGGGCGAGCATCCGTAAATAAGCTGTCTTTGACAGATAAGAGACCTGCACTGTTGGCGAGAGAGAAGCGGTAATCTGCTTCTGGACGGAATTCCCGTATTTCATCTACCATGCGATGAAATTTTTGCGTTTGGCTATGGGCGTGTGATTGATCCGCTGCATCAGCATTGCTCATGTGGGAGAAGAATCCGTCTATTTCCAAATTTTCGTAGAACTCAATGCGTTTGATAAACTCAATGGCATCCTCAGGCTTGATACCGATGCGATGCATACCTGTATCAACGGCAACAGCAACGCGAATAATCATGTCGTGATTATCGGCTACTTTATCGAGTGCTTCCAAGTCTGTAGATTCACAAACAGCAGGAATGGAATTCGTATCTGCCACAAGTTCAAAAGATTGTGGCCTTGTGAGACCTAATAGATAAATAGGCACCATAATACCTGCATTGCGAAGCGGTACAGACTCTTCCGGAATAGCAACGGCTAAGGATTCGTAACCTTCCTCCACAGCAATGCGGCCCATCATAACGCTGCCGTGGCCGTAGCCATTGGCCTTGATAACCGCAGTAGATGTGCTCCACTCAGGCAAACTATCTTTAATTTTACGCAAATTCTCGCGAACGAGACTTGTATTTATGGTCAAATAGGTGGGTCTCATGGTATTCCTCAATTCTATATAACATTACTCTTATTTTATAACTTTTGGGGAATTACACAATACTTTTGTGAAAGTTTTATACAGAAAAATTAGTTATATTTTTAATTTTATAGCTCTTCTGCATATATTATATACAATAATTGTGAAAGTATACTAATTGATATGAATAGATATGTTACTTACAGTACTAATTCATAGTATTAAATTATATAAAAAATAGTATAATTTATATAGAAGTAGTATTAGATATATTTGAGGCTATTCAATTCATCTGCTATTTGCCTTTACTAGAAAGTAAGAAATAAATTTACAGGCAAAGGGCTGAGAGTTGTTGGCATGTATTAAACAAGACACATGGAATACAACATGTATGTAGGAGGTTCTCATGAGTGAACGTGTAGTAGTTGTAAACGCAAGTAAAATGAATTATGACCATGCATTAGATTTCTCCATATTATCTAATGATGTACAGGTTTATGATAACAGCACAAATACTGAGCTTATCAAACGCATTCAGGGTGCTCGCGTAGTAGTAACAAAAGAGATTTCTGTTACTGCTGAGTTACTTTCACAATTTCCAGATACAGTAAAGCTCATCGTAGAAGCCGGCACAGGCTATAATAATATCGACCTCAATGCAGCAAAGGCAAAGGGTATCACTGTGTGCAACATTCCAGCATACAGTACAGAGCGTGTAGCACATACGGTAATCATGATGATTCTTAATTTTGCGTCCACTATGCAACAACAAATTGGTATGCTTGCTAAAGGTGATCGTAGTAACTTTACAAAATATTTGCAAGTGAGTCATACAGAAGTGAATGGCAAAACATTAGGTGTTGTTGGTGCTGGTCACATCGGAATGGAAGTTATCAAAGTAGCAAAAGCACTTGGCATGAATATCTTGGTTCATACACGTACACCAAAAGCTGATGGGGATGGTATTCGTTATGTAAGTCTTGATGAATTACTTGAAAATAGTGATTATATTACATTGCATTGCCCATTGAATGACCAAACTAAACATCTTATTAATAAAGAAACAATTGGTAAGATGAAGCCTAATGCAGTTATCGTGAATACGGGGCGTGGTCCTCTTATTAATGAAGCAGACCTTTGTAAAGCATTAGCAGCCAAACGCATTGCAGGTGCAGGTCTCGATGTACAAGAGGTAGAACCACCAGTTGAGGATAGCCCTCTTTATACCCTAGATAATGTTATCATTACTCCACACATGGGTTGGAAAGGCCTTGAAACACGTCAACGCTTGGTAGGAATCATTCGTGACAATGTACAAGCCTTCTTTAAGGGTGAACCAATCAATGTTGTATCTTGATAGAATTTTAATAATTATAGGGTCTTCGGAATATATAGTGGAATTACTTTCTTAATAGTTTAAAAACAACTGGTGTTTAAATCGGATTTTCTGGTGGGATGTTAGGATAATCAATAGTATTATATAAAAGTATCAATCACATACGAGTGATACTTTGGGGAAAAAATAAAATAGTCCAATTTACTTGACCGTGTACTATGGTACATGGTTTATAATATTCAGGGGGTGAAATAAGATGATTTATCGCATTAGTGAGTTTGCAGATAAATGTGGAGTTAATAAAGAAACGATCAGATATTACGAGCGAAAAAATTTATTACAAGAACCTCACCGAACGGAAGCTGGTTATCGGATATATTCATATGATGACGTTAAGCGTGTTGGGTTTATTAAACGAATACAGGAACTTGGTTTCTCTTTAAGCGAGATTTATAAATTACTTGGTGTTGTAGATAAAGATGAAGTTCGTTGTCAAGATATGTTCGAATTTGTTTCTAAAAAACAAAAGGAAGTGCAAAAACAAATAGAGGATTTAAAACGAATTGAAACTATGTTAGACGACTTAAAACAACGATGTCCAGATGAAAAGCAATTACATTCGTGTCCAATAATAGAAACATTAACATGAGAGATTAATTAACGAAAGGAGCTTTTTTATGAATAAATTTAAGGTAAACATTTCAGGAATGACTTGTACGGGTTGTGAAAAACACGTAGAATCAGCACTTGAAAAGATAGGTGCTAAAAATATTGAGTCTAGTTATCGTCGTGGTGAAGCAGTATTTGAACTGCCCGATGATATTGAGGTTGAAAGTGCAATAAAGGCGATTGATGAAGCAAATTACCAAGCCGGAGAAATTGAAGAAGTATCATCACTAGAAAACGTGGCGTTAATTAATGAAGACAATTATGACCTTCTTATTATTGGTTCTGGTGCTGCTGCCTTTTCTTCGGCAATTAAAGCTATAGAATACGGTGCAAAAGTTGGAATGATTGAGCGTGGAACGGTTGGGGGAACCTGTGTGAATATTGGCTGTGTTCCGTCAAAAACTCTTCTTAGGGCAGGGGAAATCAATCATTTATCAAAAGACAATCCGTTTATAGGTTTACAAACATCCGCTGGAGAAGTGGATTTAGCTAGTTTAATCACGCAAAAGGATAAATTGGTGAGCGAACTTCGGAATCAAAAATATATGGATTTAATTGATGAATATAATTTTGATTTAATTAAAGGTGAAGCAAAATTCGTTGATGCTAGTACGGTTGAGGTCAATGGGGCAAAGTTATCTGCAAAACGCTTTTTAATTGCAACAGGTGCATCGCCTTCGTTGCCCCAAATTTCAGGACTTGAAAAAATGGACTATTTAACTAGTACAACACTTCTTGAGTTAAAGAAAATACCAAAACGATTAACTGTAATTGGTTCAGGATACATTGGAATGGAGCTTGGACAACTATTTCATCATTTAGGTTCAGAAATAACGCTTATGCAAAGAAGTGAGCGACTTTTAAAGGAGTATGATCCTGAGATTTCAGAGTCAGTTGAAAAAGCGTTAATTGAACAGGGTATAAACCTTGTCAAAGGGGCAACTTTTGAGCGTGTTGAACAAAGTGGAGAGATAAAAAGGGTTTACGTAACAGTAAATGGCAGTAGAGAAGTCATTGAATCAGATCAGTTACTTGTTGCCACTGGAAGAAAACCAAATACGGATTCTTTAAATTTAAGTGCAGCAGGTGTTGAAACTGGAAAAAATAATGAAATCCTGATCAATGATTTTGGTCAAACAAGTAATGAAAAGATTTATGCAGCAGGAGATGTGACTTTAGGACCACAATTTGTATATGTAGCAGCCTATGAAGGTGGAATTATTACTGATAATGCTATTGGTGGATTAAACAAAAAAATAGATTTATCGGTAGTTCCTGCTGTTACGTTTACGAATCCGACGGTTGCAACGGTTGGTTTAACAGAAGAACAAGCAAAAGAGAAAGGGTATGATGTGAAGACATCTGTATTACCTTTAGATGCTGTTCCAAGAGCAATTGTAAACCGTGAAACAACCGGTGTATTTAAACTAGTAGCAGATGCAGAAACACTAAAAGTATTAGGGGTTCATATTGTATCTGAAAATGCAGGAGATGTCATCTATGCAGCATCATTAGCTGTTAAATTTGGCTTAACGATAGAAGATTTAACAGAAACCCTAGCACCATATTTAACAATGGCTGAAGGGCTAAAATTAGTTGCACTTACGTTCGATAAAGATATTTCGAAATTATCTTGTTGTGCAGGCTAAGGGAACTTTTTTACAACTCCCTATTCAAGTGAACCAGCTAATGCTTTAAGGGATTTTCTAAGTGCATTTGTGGTCACAAAAATAATTTAACACTGATGATTTCGACATCAAATCTATAATTGATACCTTAACACCGCTGAGTAATAAAGGATGAATAATATGTCAGACTTATTATCCCTACCAGACATTAAAACAATAGAACCGCCACAAAAAAATGAAACCGATATGACGTTTAAAGTTGAAGCAGTCGGACCACCTGAACGTTGTCCTGAATGTGGTTTTGACAAGTTGTACAAACACAGTTCAAGAAATCAACTAATTATGGATTTGCCCATTCGTTTAAAGCGAGTGGGCTTACAATTGAACCGTAGACGATACAAGTGTCGTAAATGCGGATCTACCTTCTGGGAACGCCTATATCTGTAGATGAAAAGCGTAGTATGACCAAAAGGCTTTTAAAGTCCATTCAAGAGCAATCCATGTCTAAGACCTTTGTAGAAGTCGCAGAAAGCGTTGGTGTTGACGAGAAAACCATTAGGAACGTTTTTAAGGACTATGTGGCACTCAAAGAACGTGAATACCAGTTTGAAACTCCTAAGTGGCTTGGGATAGACGAGATACATATTATCCGTAGACCTCGGCTTGTATTGACTAATATTGAACGCAGGACTATTTATGACATCAAGCCTAACCGTAACAAGGAAACAGTCATCCAACGTCTTTCAGAAATCAGTGACAGGACTTACATTGAGTACGTCACAATGGATATGTGGAAGCCCTACAAAGACGCAGTGAACACTATCCTTCCACACGCTAAAGTTGTCGTAGATAAGTTTCATGTAGTTAGAATGGCTAATCAAGCCTTAGAGATAACGTCAGAAAGTCTTTGAAAGCCCATATGAGCCAAAAAGAAAGACGTACCCTTATGCGTGAAAGGTTTATCCTTCTAAAGCGTAAACACGATCTAAATGAACGTGAATCATTCCTCTTAGATACTTGGTTAGGTAATCTTCCTGCTTTAAAAGAAGCCTATGAACTCAAAGAAGAGTTTTACTGGATATGGGATACTCCTGATCCAGATGAAGGTCATCTTCGTTATAGTCAATGGAGACACCGTTGTATGTCCAGCAACTCTAAAGACGCATATAAAGACCTCGTGAGAGCCGTAGACAACTGGCATGTTGAAATATTCAACTACTTTGATAAAAGGCTAACTAATGCTTATACGGAGTCAATTAACAGCATTATTAGGCAGGTAGAGCGAATGGGTAGAGGTTACTCGTTTGATGCCTTACGAGCCAAAATCCTTTTCAATGAGAAGCTCCATAAAAAGCGTAAGCCACGATTTAATTCAAGTGCTTTCAATAAAGCTATGTTATACGATACTTTCAATTGGTATGAAGTGAATGATCACGACATTACAGACAACTTAGGTGTCGATTTTTCCACACTTATTAAGAATTTGGAGAAGGGTGATTTATAAGCCCTTTTCCACCATAAAATCCGAATACCCTAATTATATAATAGGTTCTATAACGGCATGGAAGTAATTGTCTAATTCTGTAGGCGATTCTTTCATGCCGTTTTTTACCCACCATAACACCATTTCCACAAAGCTACCTGAAATATGATTAATAATAAAGTCATCCGGTAGATTTGTATTTGCTTTACGGTCTTGGTTGATAAAATATCCTTGTACCAACTCATTTAGATGATCCCTGAAATAGCGCAAAAAGATTTCGTTATTATCACTAGCTAGTAGTTCGAGGATTTTATTTTCATTTTGCTGTAAATGTTGTAATAAATGACCAAATACTGAGACAGGGTAAATACTTTGTTGATACAGCCCATGAGCATGCGGTAAGTGATTAATACTATCTTTTATATGTAAAAATAAGTCTTCGCAGAGTGCTTCTAGCAATGCCTCTTTTGTGTCGAAATGAGCATAAAATGTGGTGCGTCCAATATCTGCAGCACTAATGATTTCCTGAACGGTGATTTTGTCATATGCCTTATTAGATAATAAGTCGTTAAAAGCTATAAATATGGCTTTACGAGTCCTTTTCTGTCTACGATCCATATTAACTCCTGTCATACTTTTAGTACAAAACATCATATATGTTCCGTAATGAACATATATGATGTTTTATATATTGTATTAAAACCATAGGTTGATACAATTAAAGTGAACAAAGTGTTCGCTATCGTAATTATTGTACTGTAAGTATAGTTATAATTCAATTCATATTGATAGTGAAAGTCTGATAAGGGGATTGCTGTATGGTACATCGAATACATGATATATTATCTGGTTTATATATGACGATTTTAGCAGGGCTATTTTTACTGCTTGATGGGATTCCGCATTTGATAGAGGAGTTTGGTGGACAGAGTCCGTTTCAAAATATATTCCCTTTTGAGCCTTCTTGGGTTACCGTTATTATTTGTGGTTTTCCTCTTGTGTATTTATCTATTCGAAGGATCGTATATAATAAGGGAATTAGTAAAATCTCATCAGCTCTATTGATTTCCATGGCTATGTTTGCAGCCGTTGCCATCGGAGATATATTTGCGGCTGGTGAGGTAGCGTTTATTATGGCTTTAGGCGCTCTCCTTGAAGAATCAACTACCGAGCGAGCAAAAAAAGGGTTAAAAAAGTTAATTTCGTTAGCACCTGTTAAGGGTCGTAAAATACAAGATAACAAAGAAATAATGATTTCCGTAGAGTCTATACACCGTGGTGATTACTTACGAATCCTTCCGGGCGAAACGATACCTGTAGATGGGCGAATCATTAACGGTGAAACAACGGTAGATCAATCCATTATGACAGGAGAGTCTATACCTGTTGATAAAACAATTGATGATGATGTATTTGGTGGAACTATTAACTGTTTTGGTGCCATAGATATTATAGCTACTAAAGTGGGCGAAGATAGTTCTATTCAAAAAATGATTCAGCTTATTCGAAATGCAGAACAGAAACAGGCTCCGATTCAGCGCATAGCTGATACTGTTGCTAGTCGATTGGTTCCTATTGCATTGATGATTGCATGTATAGGCTATTTAGTAACTGGTAATATCATCGTCGG
The DNA here is from genome assembly GCF_047241225.1 of Veillonella parvula. Taxonomy (GTDB): domain Bacteria; phylum Bacillota; class Negativicutes; order Veillonellales; family Veillonellaceae; genus Veillonella; species Veillonella parvula_O. Next base: position 243,774 of record NZ_JBKTIE010000003.1, read on the forward strand.
TGTTACTGTGTTGGTTGTGTTTTGTCCTTGTGCATTGGTGCTTGCTACACCTACTGCGGTTATGGCCGCTATTGGTCAAGCTACTAAACATGGCGTTATTATTAAATCTGGTGAAATTCTTGAAACTATGGGAAAAGTAGATACCATGGCATTTGATAAAACCGGCACATTAACACGTGGTCAGTTATCAGTTCAATCTATTTTAGCCGTTGATACAGATTATAGTGAGATTGATATTCTTCAATTAGCTGCATCTGTAGAGGCTAAGAGCGAACATCCTATTGGCAAGGCTATCGTTTCTCATGCCATAGAGCAAGATTTAGAAATACTTGATACTACTTCATTTACGATGTCTGTAGGTAAAGGGATTATAGCCGTAATAAAAGGTCGGGAATTATATTGTGGAAATGAACGATTTCTTGAAGAGCATAATATTATTGTATGTGATTCTATTCAAAAAGCCATTAATGTATATCGAAGTGAAGGAAAGGTATCTGTCATTATTGCAGATAAAGAGCATATTATAGGTATCATTACATTATCTGATACAATGCGAAATGATGCGATAAATATGATATCTGCTATCTCAAGCTTAGATATGACAACAGTATTACTTACTGGTGATAGTAAAGAAGCAGCTACATATATTGGAAAGAAATCTGGCGTTTCCGAAATACATGCGGAGCTTTTACCAGGAGAAAAAGTAAGTATTATCGAATCATTGCAAGGGAAACATCATAAGGTTTGTATGGTTGGCGATGGAATTAACGATGCACCGGCTATGAAGACTGCTGATGTGAGTATTGCAATGGGGACTATTGGTAGTGATATTGCCATAGAAACAGCAGACATTGCTTTGATGAGTGATGACCTTAGTAAAATTCCTTATATTAAACGATTATCAGATGCTACGATTAAAACTATAAAATTTAGTATTGCTTTATCAATGGTCATTAATTGTATCGCTATTATTCTCTCATTGCTTGAGGTTTTGACGCCTACTACAGGTGCATTAGTGCATAATGTGGGATCTTGTTTAGTGGTCCTCATCGCTGCCCGTTTGTATGATAGAAAGTTTATTTAAATGCAATAAGAGCCGTCCCCGGTTGTATGGGGGCGGCTCTATTGATTAGGGCTATCATAGATCAAGTCTTGGTATATATATTTATATATATCAAGGGAGGTAGTTATCCTCAAACTTGATTATGATTGATGTTGTGTTTTGATGGGACTCCACCAATGGCGTCTATAGGCCTTGATGCCTTCCACCACGGTTCTTGTCGCTTTAGCTGCAATATCTTTCGTTGCAGCTGGGATGCCCTCTAGGCGATAGGGAATACCTAACTCCTTATATTTAGCAATACCCATAACGTGATAAGGTAAGCAATCAACGGCTTGTAAATTTTTCAGAGATCCTAGGAAAAAGCCTAGACGATAGTGACGATCGGCATTATCTGTAATCGTAGGGACTACTACGTGACGAACCCAAATCGGAACTTCCACGTCTGCCGTCAATCGAGCAAACCCGAGAATGGGCTCTAACGGTTTACCCGTTAACCATAAATGCTTGGCTGGATCGATTTCCTTAATGTCTAGGATGACGAGACTAGTTACACTGAGTAATTTACGGTATGCCACCTCTTGGTGGGGGTCAAAACAAATTCCACTTGTATCTAAACAGGTATGGACGTTTCTTCCACGGAAATATGTGAAAAGCTCAATAACAAAGTCGATTTGCATAAGAGCTTCCCCACCTGTGACGGTGATACCACCATTAGTATAAAATTGGCGGTTACGTTCGTACTGGTCCCATAATTCCTTTACGGTCATGAATTTAGCATTATCGCTAGTTTCATCCCATGTATCAGGATTATGGCAATAAGCACAGCGCATGGGGCATCCTTGAAGAAATACCACCATGCGCATGCCTGGACCATCAACCGTACCCATCGTTTCAACCGAATGAATACGTCCAGTCATAGGAAACCTCGATTAGATACGTTGATGGAATGTACGGGAAATAACTTCGTCCTGTTGTTGTTTTGTCAATTTGTTGAAGTGCACCGCATAACCGGATACACGAATCGTCAATTGAGGGTACAACTCAGGATGTTTTTGAGCGTCTAACAATGTTTCACGAGTAAACACGTTAACGTTCAAATGATGGCCGCCCTTTTGGGAATAACCATCCAATAACTCTACCAAGTTATCAACTTGTTGGTTGCTCATGGGTATAACCTCCTTTCAACCAAGACTAACACTCGTATCGGTGCCGGTGAAAGCAGTCCGATACTGTGGAAGATTTTATTTATCTTCCTTTATAGTAACATTTGGTTCGCTGCATGCGAAGTTTGTATTGCTGTTAGGCAATTGAGAAGGGTCTAACTCAATATCAAAATCGCTGACGGAAACAAATGTTTCACCAGATTTACCTAATGCGTCCGGAATGATAGAGAAGGTATTAGAAATACCATCGGAGCAATCACGCCATGGCATTTTAGCTACGGATGCCAACGAGGATACAGCACCGTGAGAATCACGACCGTGCATTGGGTTCGCGCCAGGAGCGAAAGCTTCGCCAGCTTTACGGCCATCTGGAGTAGAACCTGTAGCAGTACCATATACTACGTTGGAAGTAATTGTTAACAAGCTCATAGTTGGAACGGATTGACGATATGTAGGATGTTTACGAATCTTGTTCATAAATGTGGAAACAACCTTTGCTGCCAAGCTATCTACACGGTCATCATCGTTACCATATTTAGGGAAGTCACCTTCGATTTCGAAATCAACAGCGATGCCATTTTCGTCACGGATAGGTTTTACCTTAGCATATTTAATAGCGGATAAGGAGTCTGCTACTACGGATAAACCAGCGATACCAGTTGCAAACCAACGAGTTACCTTGCGGTCATGCAATGCCATTTCTAGTTTTTCATAAGCATATTTATCGTGCATGTAGTGAATGATGTTCAAGGCATTTACATATACGCCTGCCAACCATTCCATCATGTCGTCGAATTTTTCCCATACTTCGTCAAATTCTAAGTATTCGGAAGTGATAGGGCGGTATTTAGGACCAATTTGTTTCTTCAACTTTTCGTCAACGCCACCGTTGATAGCGTAAAGCAAGCATTTCGCCAAGTTGGAACGAGCACCAAAGAATTGCATTTCTTTACCGATACGCATTGGGGATACGCAACATGCGATGGCGTAGTCATCACCAGAGTTAGGACGCATCAATTCGTCATTTTCGTATTGAATGGAAGATGTTTCAATGGATAATTTCGCACAGAAACGGCGGAAACCGATAGGCATGCGAGGGGACCATAATACAGTGAGGTTTGGCTCTGGAGCAGGGCCAAGGTTAGTCAATGTATGTAGGTAACGGAAGGACATCTTAGAAACCAATGTACGGCCGTCAGTACCCATACCACCGATGGATTCAGTGGTCCAAACAGGGTCACCTGTGAACAAATTGTTGTATTCGTGGATACGTGCGAAGCGAACCATGCGCAATTTCATAATGAAATGGTCTACGAATTCTTGGATTTGTTCCTCTGTGTATGTGCCGTTGCGAAGGTCTCGTTCCGCATAGATATCGAGGAATGTGGAGTTACGACCAATGGACATAGCAGCACCGTTTTGCTCTTTAATAGCACCAAGATAGCCGAAGTAAATCCATTGCATAGCTTCACGAACATCCTTAGCTGGTTTGGAAATATCATAGCCATAGGATGCTGCCATCTCTTTCAATTCTTTCAAAGAGCGGATTTGATCTTGTATTTCCTCACGGTCGCGAATAACATCTTCTAGCATGTCACCCATTGTAATGCTAAATTGTTCTTTTTTATCTTCAATGAGATAATCAACACCGTAAAGAGCGATACGACGATAGTCACCGATAATACGACCACGGCTATACGCATCTGGTAAACCAGTTACAATGTGAGCTGTACGTGCAGCTCGCATTTCTGGAGTATATACATCAAATACGCCATCATTGTGAGTTTTGCGATGTTTCTTAAAGAAGTCCTCTGTTTGCGGATCCATTTTGAATCCGTATTCTTCGATAGCGGATTTTGCCGTACGCAAACCACCATATGGGAACATAGCGCGTTTCAAAGGTTTGTCAGTTTGCAAACCAACGATTGTTTCAAGGTCTTTGTCGATATATCCTGGCGCATGGGCAGTAATGTGTGTGGCCACAGAAGTATCAGCATCGAGCATGCCGCCTTTTTCACGTTCTTCTTCATAAAGCTTCATTACTTGTTCCCACAATTTTGTTGTTCGTTCTGTAGGACCAGCAAGGAAGGAATCGTCCCCTTCATAGGGAATATAGTTTCTTTGAATAAAGTCGCGTACATCAACGGCTTTATCCCACACACCTGTGTTAAAATCTTTCCATGCAGTATGTTGCATTTTGCACCTCCATAAAAGGATATAACTATAGATTTCTATGCCTATAGTGTACAATGTTTGTAACAATTCCACAATGAATAGATGATATAGATTTTCAATACATACTATGCGATTTTGTGAAGTATCTTATAAATTTCCATAAGTCGAATTGTTGAATTTTACTTGTATATAGAGGATTATATAAGTTTTTTCTTTTTGTGATCTCACTTGATGTATACATAATAATATGAAATTGCATATCAATATTATTTAGGGAAATAAAAATTTCATTAAAGAGGATGAAGGCGGATTATTCAATAGTATGATCGGATAGTTTATATTTGTGTACTGTTCGGAGGCCGTTTATATCTTGTACAGAATCAGCCTGTAAGTCTTTATAAATGCACACATATTGCAATGCTACGGAACGTTGCTGGCCAGGAAAACAAGCGTTTCTTTTCTTCGCTGACATCATATACTATACTTTGAGCAGCTCTTGTTGAAGAGTAATTGATATTGCCTAATATAGGAGGTCACATTATGGATTTTAATGAAAAATTACGGGAGTATAGAAAAGAATCCGGATTATCTCAAGGGAAATTAGCGGAAACGCTCAATGTGTCGAGACAGGCCATAACAAAATGGGAATCGGGCAATGGGATGCCTGATATTTCAAATTTAAAGGCCCTTTCAGCTGTATTCAATATTTCTGTGGATGAATTACTTTCAGAAGAAGCGGTTAAACTTCGATATCCTTATGAAAGTATTGTAGAATACGATATCGATGAGATAAAACATTTCGACATTAAACTGGGTTCTGTTAATCGCGTAAAAATGAGAGCTGGAGAGGGTGAGAAGATAAAGGTTCAACTGGTCAGTGATACTATTGAAAATTTGACGGAACTGGTGAAAGTAAAAATCGATGATATAAAAAGGCGTATCGATGTGGATGTAAATCGTTCCAAATCCTTATCTGAAGAGCTTGTAAAAGAACATTTGTCGATTTTTATAAATTTGCCTGAAAAATATATGGGAGATACGGAGCTAGCGACCAATTGTGAAAAACTAGAGCTATTTGATATTATTAGTGAAAAGTTTGAGCTAGACGGAGCGGCTAAAGAAATTTATATTGCCGGCGGTAACAGTCATATAGAGCTGGATAACAACTCTCCAATGGAGATATATGTAGCGGATTATACGGGGCGAATTGATGTGAATCAGATATCGGCGAAATCTCGGCTGCATGTCCCTCACGAGTATGCTTTCAAAGCGGTGAAAAAAGGTATTCGCACTAAATTGCTCTTTGAAGATCGTGGACATCTTGTAGACGATTTTTCTGTGTCTGAATCAGAAAATCAAATTGAAATTAATGGAATCAATAGTGAACTCACGATAGTCAAGCTAAGTAACTAGTTGCCTTAATTACAGGGACATTTCTACAGCATAGTTTTCATAAAACTTCATTACTTGCTCCTACAAATTTGTTGTACATTTTGTAGGCCCAGTAAGGAAGAAATCGTTTCCTTCATAGGAGGTAAAAGGTATAATAGATTGTATAGCGAATACTGTTGAAAGGTGGATGTTAATGACAAATCGAAAGAAAGCATTTTTAGGTGCTTCTGCTACTATTGCGGTGTGGGCTACTGCATTTCCTTTCAGTAAAATCGCATTACAGTCAGTAGATTCGTTGACATTGTCTGTGGCAAGGGTCATGGGTGGCGCTTTACTTATGCTGGTAATCGGTGTTGTAAAAGGGCTACATATACCGACAACATGGCGTGAGTGGGGACTATATATTCTATTAGGTGCTACAGGGAATTTTCTTTACCAAGTTGTTTTTAATGAAGGCTTGCGCACAATTCCAGCGGCCACATCCAGTATTATTATGGCCTTGACTCCGATGACGACAGCACTGATGGCCATGATTATTTATAAGGATACAATACGCCCCATAGGGTGGCTATTTACCATAACTGCATTTATAGGTGTAGCCATAATCATTCTATGGAATTCGACCCTTACAATTCCTACAGGTGCATTATGGACCTTGCTAGGAATGACACTCTTTGCGGTTTATAATATCCTTAATCGTGGACTTAGTTTAAAAGGATATAAGCCTATCACTATCGCCATGTGGTCTATGTTTACAGGTGCTATTATGGCATTGCCCTTTGCAGAACATGCCCTGGAAATGATTGTAGTATCGCCGATTAGCGCAAAGTTTGCTATGGCCTATTTAGCATTTTTATCCAGTGCATTAGGTTTTGTATTCTGGAGCTATGCTTTGGAACATGCTGAAAAGGTTTCTGATGTAACTAATTTTATGTATATCTCGCCTATAGTGGCAGCTATTGTAGCAGCATTCTTATTGGGAGAAATACCTAATATGGGGCTCTATATAGGGGCGCCTGTCATTTTAGGATCCCTATATCTCTTTAATCGATATAGATAAGTTATTTGTTAGTGTCTGAATCGGTTCAGCTTGATGTAAAAATATAAAATTAGATAAATAGGGATGTAAACCCTTATAAGATAAGAGTTATATAATAAAAGAACCTCAACCTTGTAACTGGTGAGGTTCTTTTTTGGTTTGACAGTCCTTATAAATTGTAGTAATCTAAGTACATAATTAAATCATACCTTATAGATATGTTTTAAATTTAAGTTTAATTCCTACTAAATTGCAGGAAAAGAGGCGGTACAGTGATTGCTATACGAAATGTAACGAAAGAGTTTGATGTTAATAAGCAAAAGGTTACTGCATTATCTGATGTAAACTTTACCATAGAAAGAGGCGACATATTTGGTATTATTGGCTTTAGTGGAGCCGGTAAATCTACACTGTTACGCATGATTAATGCTTTAGAGGTACCTACCTCTGGTCATGTTGAAATAGATGGTGTGAATATCAATGGTTTAAGTTTTAACGAGCTCAGAAAGGTTCGTAAGCGCATCGGCATGGTGTTTCAACAGTTCAATTTATTGAATGCTAAATCTGTGTATGATAATGTGGCGATTCCATTAATTCTAAATAAAGTTTCTAAATCAGAGATTGATAACAAGGTTAAAACCTTGTTAGACTTTGTTGATTTAGGTGATAAGGCAAATGCCTATCCAGGAGAATTATCTGGTGGTCAAAAGCAGCGCGTTGGTATTGCTCGTGCGTTGGCTACAGATCCATCAATTCTGCTTTGCGATGAAGCAACAAGTGCTCTTGATCCAGATACAACAGAGTCTATTCTTCAATTATTAGAACGCGTTAATCGTGAACTAGGGGTAACAGTCGTTATCGTAACTCATGAGATAGATGTAATCCAAAAGATATGTAATCGCGTTGTAGTTATGGAACATGGGAAGCTTATCGAGAGAGGTTCTGTACTTGAGGTGTTTAGTAAACCTAAGCATGAAACAACAAAACGATTTGTTAGGACTGTTATTCCTGATGAAATCCCATCTACAGTGAAACATACCTTGGCTTGTGATAAAAGGCCTTACACAATACTTAAAATGCACTTCTTAGGAAATAATACAACTGATAATGTGCTATATCATATTAATAAAACTTTTGATTTAGAAACGAGTGTGTTGTTTGCTACGGTAACAGAGTTAGAGCATACGGTACTTGGTATTTTCATTGTTCAGTTCATTGGTGATGATTTGGAAGTGGGCAAGGTAAAAGAGTATCTTGTGACACAAGGCATCAAATGGCAGGAGGTGACACTATAATGGACTTCTTTATGCAAGAACTTGGAGTTCCAGGTTCACAGTTAGTACTAGCTGCAGAACAGACATTATATATGGTGTTCCTGTCTTTATTCATTGGTACCGTACTAGGTCTAATTATCGCAGTTACACTAGTGGTGACAAATCCTAATGGCATCATTAAAAATAGTGTGGTCTATACTATAACAAATACAATTGTTAATATCGTGCGTTCTGTACCATTTATCATTTTGATGGTGTTTATCTTGCCATTAACAAAGATGATTGTTGGTACTCGTGTTGGTACAACAGCGGCCATCGTACCGCTTGTTATATTCATTGCGCCGTATCTTGCTCGACTCTTTGAAAACTCTATTTTAGAGGTCAATAAAGGCATTATTGAGGCTGCACAGTCGATGGGGGCCTCTCATTTTGAGGTGATTTGGCATTTCCTTTTACCAGAGGCAAAGGGTTCGCTTATTCTATCTATTACAACAGGTACCATAGGTCTTATCGGTGCTACTGCTATGGCTGGTGCCATTGGTGCTGGTGGTGTAGGTGATTTGGCCCTTACTTATGGTTATGAACGGTTGAACTTTCCATTGATGTTATTTACCGTTGTTATTTTAATTATTTTTGTTCAAATTATTCAAACAATAGGTAACTACTTTGCACGTCGTGCGCGTCGTTCCTAATTTGATGAAATAGATTTTAGTTATATGGATTGTGAAAGTATAGGAGAATGTACTATGAAATTTAAAAAAATCCTTGCCCTTGGTGTGGCATTAGTATTTAGCGTAGCTTTTATCGCAGGTTGTGGTTCTAATAATAGTGATAATGGTGCAAAAAAAGAATTAACCTATAGTAAATCTCAAGGCCCTTATTCTGAATTGTTTGAAAAAGGTGTAAAACCAATTTTAGAAAAACGAGGCTATACCTTCAAAGGTGTAGATATGTCTGACTTGGTACAAGCAGACCAAGTATTGAGTGATGGTGAAGTGGATTTTAATGTTGAACAACATACAGCATACATGAAAAACTTCAACGAAAAACAAAATGGTCATCTTGTAGCATTGACTCCAATTCCAACAGTGCCAGCTGGTATCTTTAGTGGTTCTAAGACATCTTTAGATCAAGTAGCTGATGGCGATACTATTGCAGTTCCTAATGATGCATCTAACATGGCTCGTGCCTATGCGTTGTTGCAAAAAATCGGTTGGATTAAACTTGATCCTAATAAAGACTTAGCGACAGTCACACAAGCAGATATTATTGAAAATCCTAAACATCTTAAATTTACAGAAATGAAGTCCCTTACAATTCCTTCTGTACGTACTGATTTTGATTATATTGTTATTACAGGAGCTATCATTTATAATGCAAAAATTGACCCTAAATCTGCATTGGCAAATGAGGATGTATTGCCACAATGGTTATTACAACTTGTAGTTAACGAGAAAAACAAAGAGGCTCAATGGGCAAAAGATATTGTAGCAGCTTATCATTCTCAAGAATTTAAGGACTACATGGAAAAAAATAATAACGGTTTATGGTTTGTACCAAAAGGTGAATAATTGATAGAAAAACGTACTATACATGTGCACAAATAAAATAACCGCTGATAAGTTACTACTTGTCAGCGGTTATTTTGCCGTTTACAGAATAATCTCAGGAGATTTCCATGTGTAAGATTGATAAAATTATTATTCTATACTGTCATTCCTTCAGCATAGTTTTCATATAGTTTTTTATAGTATCCGTTAAGTGCCATGAGTTCATCATGTGTCCCTTGTTCTACAATGGTACCGTTTTCTACCACTAGTAGGAAGTCCGCATTTTTTATTGTGGATAAGCGATGGGCGATAACGATACTGGTTCGACCTTTGAGGAGTGTGTTCATCGCTTTTTGAACCTCTACTTCGGTACGGGTATCTACGTTAGCCGTTGCTTCGTCAAGGATGAGAATGCTAGGATCGGCTAAGAAAGCCCGAGCGATGGTAATTAATTGGCGTTGACCTTGGGAGAGATCATCACCACCTCGGTTGAGCATCGTATCATATCCATTGGGTAATGTACGAATAAAGTGATCTGCCATGGCAAGCCTTGCGACATACTCGATTTCTTCACGTGTAGCATTTGGCTTGCCGTAGCCAATGTTATCGGCGATAGTACCCGTGAAAATCCAAGCGTCTTGCAATACCATTCCTACCGTATTATGTAAGCTTTCACGAGACAAATCCCGAATATCTACACCGTCAATAGTGATGCGACCATTTTTAATGTCATAGAAGCGCATGATGAGATTCACTAATGTAGATTTGCCAGCTCCGGTAGGACCTACGATGGCTACCATAGAGCCAGCTGGAATGTGAATATTAATATTCTTCATAAACACATTGGACGGTGTATAACCAAAATCAACATGTTCAAAATCAATTGTCCCCATATGAGCTTGATTACTTGGTTGATTGGCCGTCATAGATGTGTTAGTACTAATAGCGTCTCTATCAGTTTTTGATGAGCTGTTGGATAATGTCAATTTTCCATCATCAATTTCAGATGGGGCATCAATTACCTCGTAAATACGGCCTAAGGCCGCAGCGGTTTCTTGGAATTTTGTCATAATATAGGAACTACGAGATAGGGGATCGGATACCTGACCTACATAGAGGAAGAATGCCTGAATATCCCCAATGGAAATGGACCCACGTAATACCATGAGACCGCCTTGAATAGCGACGAGGCAATAGGTAAATTGATTTAAAAATTTTACGAGAGGCTCTACAAGCTGACTGGTGAAAGCAGCACTTCGCATACTTTTAAATAGATTGTCATTCAGTATATTTACTTGGCGAGTTGTAGTCTCTTCTAGACTAAAGGTTTGAATAATTGGCTTGCCTACAACGATTTCTTCTATGCCACTGTTGAAAGCTCCTAATGCATTCTGATTTCTAAGATACACGCGGCGGGCTCGTTTAGATAGCCACGTTAAGCATACGATACCAATCAGTATGATGACGATAATGGATGTTCCCAAAATTGGACTGATCCAGAGCATCATTGCAGTGGCGCCGATGATTCCGATAATGGCGGACACGAGACCGGGCACACCTTCACCTATCGTTTCAGCAACGGCATCCAAATCAGAGGTTAGACGGCTTAGAAGATCACCACGTTGGTGATCGTGAAAGTATTCGATAGGCAATGAGTATAAGTGAGTACTCATGCGTGTACGCAAGGCGAGCACTGTTTTTGATCCAATAGAGGCCATCATGTATTCGCCGAAGTACGTGAATAAAGCATGACCTCCATAGATGGCAATAAGCCAGAGGATGATTGTATCAATAGAGGCGAATATGGTATTAATGTCTTGGTTTGTTTGTAATCCACTAATAATAGCATCTACGACCTTGCCAAGTAATACTGGAGCTGATACCTCAAACATAGCTGCTGTGATAAGGACTAAGATGAGTAGTGCCAGCCACCCCCATTGGCTTTTAGAATCGATCAGGAAACGATGTAATGGGTTCATGCTGTCACCTCCTGAGATGCTAAAATTTGTTTATATACGGTAGAGTTTTCAGCTAACTCATCATGAGTGCCATACCCTGCCACTTGACCTCTGTTGATGATTAAGATGTGGTCTGCCTTTTTGGCAGCACTTACTTTTTGCTCTACAGAGATGAGAGCGGGGCGATTGTCCTTTTGCAATTCCTCATGTAATACGGTGCGAACGGCACGCTCTGTGGTGCCGTCGAGAGCAGAGAAACTATCATCGAATATAAATAAATCTGGTTTGCGCACGAGCGCTCTAGCCATGGCAAGACGTTGGCGTTGACCTCCAGATAGATTAGTGCCACCTTGGGAGATGATATATTGGTAACCACCTTCAAGGCGACTAATAAATTCATCCGCCTTAGATAATCGGCATGCATTTTCTATATCTTGAACCGAAACATCTTGGTTTGGTGCAGCACCGTAACGGATGTTCATTTCTACAGTCCCTGTAAATAAGTAGGCTTTTTGTGGGACATAACCGATACGTGAGCGTAAGTCATCTACATTCCATTCATAGATAGATTTGCCTTTGAAGAGAATGTCTCCAGACTCAATGGAGAATAGGCGAGGGATTAGGTTTGTAATCGTACTTTTACCAGAACCAATGTCACCCATAATAGCCAATGTTTCACCGTGATGAACGGTAAAGGAAATATTTTCTAAAGCCGGCGATTCTGCATTATCGTAACGGAACGTAACATTGCGAAATTCCAGAAGTGGAGTATCATCGTTTGCCGATGCCGATGCCGATGCCGATGCCGATGCCGATGCCAAATCTATAAAATTTTTACTATCTTTTTGGTTAACTATATAATAGGTGTCTAAATTTGTATTTTTATTATATGGTTCAGGGAATGTATCAGAGTTTTCGTGTTCCAATAATTCTCGAATACGGGTGTAACATACGATAGCTTCGGGTATATCTATGATGACGAAAATAGCCATGAGCATACTTAAGAGGATAAGGTTAGCGTATTCAATAACGGCCATAATGTCACCTATTTGTAGGGATCCTATGCTTACGTTATAGCCTCCGAGCCAAAGGATAGCAACGGTACTCATGTTAAAGAGAATTAATATAGTCGGTAAACCAATAGCAAAGGTTTGGCGTAATCTTTTATTAAGTTGAGCTGTTTCTGTAAAAATTTCTATTTCTTTAGTATTTTCGTAATGTCTTCTATTGAAAGCTCGTATAACAGGCATGCCCACAATATGATCACGTACCATATCGGTAATAGTATCTAGTTTTAGTTGTAACGCTTTAATAATAGGTAAGGCGCGACTTTCAATAAAAATTATGGTCAGTATCATGAATGCCATAACAGCAAGGATGACGAGACCTAGTTGCCAGCTCTTATAGAAGGTTAGTCCTAGACCAATACATATCATGAGAGGCATAGGGAGAATCATATTTAAACCTTCTCCTAGAACTGATTGAATTTTCTCAACGTCTCGGCTGGTCCGCATGAGTATGGTGCCTGTACCAAAGTGTGTAAAGTCGCGTAGTGAAAAGGCTTGTATAGCTTTCACCAAATTGTCGCGCAATACTTTGCCTATAGAGGCTGAAATATGAGCGCTCATAGCAACACCTAGGATAGCAGACGATACTGTTAATAGTGCAACGATAAGCATCGTTGCACTAGAGTTAGTAATCATCTCTAAATCACCATGGAGGACACCGTCATTGATGATGGTAGCTGTTAAGGTTGGTATATATAAAGTGCCTGCTACATTGAGTAACGAAAGAAGTGACACAATGATAATAGAGAACCATAAAGGTTTTATATAACTAGAAATTAACTGCATTTCAATCCTTTCGACATATCTTTCGATATATTAGTAATTTTCGATGTTTATATTATATTGTATAAAACCAAAAATATCTAGTAAAAACTATTACTAAAAGTTTAGTATCAATCAATAAGTATTATGACGAATATTATATTTTCACTAAAAATATTCTGCTATACTGTATTTGCAATTTTGTAGTTTTATTTTTAGTAAGGAGTGTTCCTAATGAAGTTGAATTGGAAATTATTCGCACCGCTTGTAGTAGCTATTCTTGTATGGCTCATCGGTGCGCCTGAAGGCCTTAGTCCAAATTCTTGGATTTATGTAAGTATTTTTGCAGGCCTCGTGGTGGGGTTGATTTTAGAACCAATCCCACCCGCTTTTATCGGTATCATTGCTGTTACCGTATCTATGTTATTTAAGGTTGGTCCAGCACCTATTGTGGATAAAGCAACTGGTGTAGCAAAGGCTATTACGGATGCTCAAGCTATCAGCTGGGGGCTTAGCGGTTTCTCTAATGCCATCGTGTGGTTGATATTCGCAGCATTTATGATCGGTATCGGTTATGAAAATTCTGGCCTTGGCCGACGTATTGCATTGTTCCTCGTAGCCAAGCTCGGAAAGTCCTCTTTAGGCCTTGGTTATGCCATTGCTATTACTGACCTTGTGTTGGCTCCATTTATTCCAAGTAATGCGGCTCGTTCTGGTGGTACGATTTATCCAATCGTATCCAGTATTTGTCCGATGTTCGATTCTTATCCAGATAAGAATCCTCGTAAAATTGGTTCTTATTTAAATTGGGTAGCATTGGCAACAACTTGTGTATCTAGTTCTATTTTCTTGACTGGTGCGGCGCCAAATCCATTGGCTCTTGAATTGTCTGCTAAGTCGGGTATCGTAGCTGCCAACTGGGGTACATGGTTCTTAGCATTTTTGCCAGTAGGTATTATTCTATTTATCATTACACCATTGTTGACGTATGTATTCTGCAAACCAGAGGTAAAAGGTTCCCCTGAAATTGCAGCATGGGCAAAGGATGAGTATAAGAAACTAGGCTCCATGACACGCAGTGAAATCTTCATGGCCTTGATTTCCGTGTTGGCTCTTGTATTGTGGATTGGTGCTTCTACATTTAAAGTGAACCCAACTACAACAGCTTTAATTGTTATTATCTTGATGATTTTCACTAAAATCATGACATGGCAAGACTTCCTTGCTAATAAACCAGCATGGAATGTTTTAACTTGGTTCGCTACACTCGTGCCTATGGCTTCTGGCCTTAAAAATGTAGGTTTCTTGGAATGGCTTGCTAAATCTGCTGGTGGTTCTTTAGTTTCTCTAGATCCAACTGTGGCAGTTCTTGGCTTGTTGTTAGCATTCTGCTTGCTTCGTTACTTCTTTGCATCTGGTACTGCTTATGTAACGGCTATGGTAGGCTTATTTGCTACTCTAATTCTTCAAATTCCTGGCGTTGATCCAGCGCAAGTTATGTTGATTCTTTTAGTACCAATGGGGATTATGGGTATCCTCACACCGTATGGTACTGGTCACAGCCCAATCTGGTTTGCCAGTGGCTATAACAAAGGCCCTGAATTCTGGAAATTGGGCGCTATCTTTGGGATTATCTACCTTGCTATATTCATTGTGGTGGGTATTCCATGGATTCAGTTCGTAATGCCACTTTTAGGATAGCTTTCCGCCGCCATATGTCTCTCTGCGCTCCATTCGCTGCAAGTCGCTGGACAGACATATGGCGGCTTCTTCTATCTCAAAATGGCAATACTCACTTCGGGAGTAGCAAGTCGAGCTTACAGAACACTACGAGGGGCTTTCCTTATATCCGAAAATGGTATAACTCACTTCGGGCGGGCAAGTCGCTGGACAGACATGTGGCGGCTTCTTCTATCTTAAAATGGCAATACTCGACAAATCTAAAAAAATAAATATAATATTGATGTGATAGTAAATATCTTTATTTGGGGTTTCTGATGGAGGTGGTTTATTATTATGTCTGCTACAGAGCGTGTTGTACAGTCGATTTTATATGAGTTGGGCTGTGTTATGATTGGCTGGTCGGTGATGCAGTTTGTTCCTCATGAGGGGCAGCCTTTGGTCTTGATGATTATTTTTTCCTTGTTGGCGATGGTTTGGAATTTTGTGTTTAACTGGATATTTGATAAACTAGTACCAGGTGACCGATTAGCGCGAGGGCCTGTAATCCGCACAATTCATGCAGTGTTGTTTGAAGGTTTGTTTATGCTTGCCACAGTGCCTATTATTATGTACATGATGCATATGAGTTTTTGGATGGCCTTTGCTACAGATATAACGATGACATTAGTCATATTAGGTTATACTTATATTTATAATTGGGTATATGATCGAGCACGTCTATATTTTGTAGAGGCTTAATTTTAAATGTGAGGTAGGTACCTCTTGTAAAATCTATATCGTATAGTAGGAGGTTCTTATGTCTACAAAATCTATTACGGGCACAGGTCTCTTGTTGGCCGTAGCCTTATTGGCGCAAAGCTTGCGCCTTATGTTTCCATTTATTCCAAACCAAGTGAGTATGTTCCTCATCGGTTCCATTACATCTGCTACATTTGTTTTAGCGACGTGGCGCTATGGTTGGAAGAATGGTCTCGTTATCGCTTGGATTGCTCCGGTAGTAGCGCATTTACAAGGTATGTTACCGCTACCGCCGTTCATTTTGATTACGGCTCTTGGCACGACAGCGTATGTATTTGTGGCACATTGGTTACAACATAAGCCAAAGCTTTTACTTATTATTGTGGCGGCTTTGGTAAAAGCCGGCGTACTCTTTGGCGGGTATTCCTTGTTTTTCTCCTTGTTCCAATTTCCACCAAAGATTGTAAATACCATGCTTTTCGTATCTAGTTGGCCGCAATTGGTAACTTCGTCATTAGGTATTATTTTGGCATTACTTATTACAAAACGCACTAAAAATTAGGTGAACTTAACTTATAGTTATGACAACCCATTCAAAATAGATATGTCTTTTTAGGGGCACTCAGGATGTATGAGTGCCCATTTTTGTTGACCTTAATCATTGTCTACTCTTATAATTAACATATTGTATACAAATATGAGGAGTTGATTGGAATGAAGTTTAATACAAAATGCGTTCATGGCAGTGGTAAACCGGATGATACCGGTGCGATTTCCCTTGCAATTTATATGTCTAGTACGTTCTCTCATCCAAAGTTGGGTGATACAACAGGTTACCAATATTCACGTGAGTCTAATCCAACACGTGACCGCTTAGAACAATTGATGGCAGGCCTTGAAGAGGGGATAGATGCGTTGGCATTTTCCTCTGGTATGGCTGCGGTGGATGCAGTATTCCATTTATTTTCTCCAGGAGACCATATCATCTTAGGTGATGACTTGTATGGTGGCTCTATCCGTATGTTCACGAATATTTACGAGCAAAATGGTATCGAGTTTACGTATGTAGGCACTTCTGATCTTGATGCGGTGAAAGCAGCTTTTAAACCGAATACAAAGGCTGTATATATTGAAACACCAACAAACCCTATGATGGAGATAACCGATATTCGTGCACTTTGTGCATTGGCTCACGAACGCAATGCGCTAGTAATCATCGACAATACCTTCTTGAGCCCATACTTCCAAAAACCATTGACCTTGGGTGCCGATATTGTTGTTCATAGTGGTACAAAATTCATCGGTGGTCATCACGATGTAATTTCTGGTTTTACTATTGTAAAAGATGAAGAAATCGCTGCAAAATTGCGTTTAATATATAAAACCGTAGGTGCATGTTTATCTGCTATGGATAGCTGGCTCGTCATTCGCGGTGTAAAAACATTGGCTCTACGCATGGAGCAACATCAAAAGAATGCCATTGCTCTTGCTGAATGGCTAAAAAAACAACCAAAAGTAACTAAAGTTTTGTTCCCAGGCCTTCCAGAACATCCTGGTTATGAAATCAATAAAGCCCAAACAACAGGCTTTGGAGGCATGCTATCCTTCGAAGTAGACAGCGAAGAAACGGCTAAACAAGTATTAGAAGGTATTAAGCTTATTCAATTCGCTGAAAGTCTTGGTGGTACAGAATCCTTGTTGACATACCCTGTAACGCAAACACATCCAGATTTAAAACCGGAAGATGCTGAACGTAAAGGTATTACACGTCGTTTGCTGCGTTTATCTGTAGGGATTGAAGATACAGAAGACTTGATTGCAGATTTGGAACAAGCTTTTAATAAATAAAGGAGTTCCTATGGGACAATATAATTTTGATCAAATTTTAGATAGAACGCACACGAAATCTTTAAAATATGATTTTGCTGTTAAGCGCGGTAAACCAGCTGATGTGTTGCCATTCTGGGTAGCGGATATGGATTTTGAAATTCCCCCTGAATTGAAGCAAATTTTATTGGACCGCGTAAACCATGGCGTATTTGGTTATACCGAGTCTGATGATGAGTATTTCGATGTGTTGAAAAATTGGTTCGCCACACGTTTCAATTGGACTCCAGAACAAAAATGGCTCGTTAAAACGCCAGGTATAGTATTTGCCTTGGCGATGGCGGTTCGAGCTTTCACCAAGGAAGGTGAGGGCGTGCTCATCAACCAACCAGTGTACTACCCATTTAGCATGGTTATTGATGACAACAATCGGCGTCTTATCAATGTGCCACTCATTAAAGGCGAAGAGAGATATACTATCGACTTTGAAGGCATTGAGCGAGCTATCGTTGAGGAAAATGTTACATTATTCCTCTTGTGTAACCCCCATAATCCGGTAGGACGCGTGTGGACTGAGGACGAGTTGAAACGCCTCGGCGATATTTGTATTAAACATAATGTGCTCATTGTGAGCGATGAAATCCATGCAGATTTTGTATGGAAAGGGCATACGCATAAGGTCTTTGCCGCTCTTGGTGAAAGCTATGCAGAACACTGTATTGTATGTACAGCACCTAGTAAGACCTTCAACATTGCAGGCTTACAAGTAAGTAATATCTTCATTCCTAATGATTCCTTACGCCGCCGTTTTATCAAAGAAATCGATCGTGCTGGTTATAGCCAATTGAACACGATGGGGATTGTGGGCTGTGAAGGGGCCTACAAAGTAGGGGCTCCTTGGCTTGATGAATTGAAAGAATATATTCAAGACAATATTCAATTTACCATCGACTATATAGCAAAATATATGCCAAAAATCCATGTGTATCGGCCTGAAGGGACATATCTCATGTGGCTAGATTGTTCTCAATTGCCGCTGAGCCCTAAAGAGCGAGATGAATGGATCGTTAATGATGCCAAGTTATGGCTCGATACGGGTTCTATGTTTGGCATCGATGGGGAGGACTTTGAACGCATTAATGTTGCTTGTCCTCGTAAAATATTAGAAGAAGGGCTCGAATCTTGGCGCCGTGCCTATGAGGCTAAGGGCTTTTAATTAGATTAGGTTATCAAATTGTAGAATATGTAGAGGTGACATTATGCCTATTAAAGTAATAAAAAATTTACCGGCCATAACGAAATTAGCTCAAGAGAATATTTTCGTTATGGATACTGAGCGGGCGGAAAATCAACAAATCCGACCTTTGCAAATTTTGCTTGTCAATTTGATGCCTACTAAAGAAGTGACGGAGACGCAAATCTTGCGTGCTCTCAGTAATAGCCCATTGCAAGTTAATTTAACATTATTACACACCGCATCTCGTAAGGCTAAAAATACAGATGAACAATATTTAGAAACTTTCTATCGCACTTTTGATGAGGTAAAAGACCAGTTCTTTGACGGTATGATTATTACCGGTGCTCCTGTAGAGTTAATGCCTTTTGAAGAGGTAGACTATTGGTCTGAACTCGTAGAAATCATGAACTGGGGCGAAGAACATGTATATTCGACCTTCTATATATGTTGGGGAGCTCAAGCTGGTTTATATCATCACTTTGGTATTAACAAATCTATTATGGATGAGAAATTATTCGGTGTTTACGAACACGATATTTATAATGATCGACCAGTGCTCATGCGTGGATTTGATGAAAAGTTTTGGATGCCACATTCTCGTCACACTACAGTTTCTTTGCAACAAATTAAGGAAAATCGTGACTTGGAACTTTTGGCTGGGTCTGAACCAACAGGTGCTGCTATCGTTCGTAGTTTAGATAATAAGCATATCTTTGTATTTGGTCATGCCGAATACGATTGGGACACACTTAACCGTGAGTACGTGCGGGATATCAAAAAAGGTATGGATATTGCAGTTCCTGAAAACTACTTCCCAGATAATGATCCGAAACAACGTCCCATCGTGCGCTGGCGCTCTGTAAGTACACTATTATTTACAAACTGGTTGAACTACTATGTATACCAAGAAACACCGTACATCATTGAACAAATCCAAAAAATGAAATTTGAACGGGATAAAAATTTAGGCGCTTACATCTAAATGTAAGTACTTATTTCTAATCTATTGATAGTACTATGTACTCCTAATTACTTCTAACATCTCTTAAGGGAGCTAGTTCTTTGGAAGTAATTAGGGGATTTTATTTCTCATAAATGACTTAGTTCGCTTTAGCGGTTTTGGTAAAAGCTTTTATCCTCCTTTGTCCACCATAGTTTA
Organism: Veillonella parvula; assembly: GCF_047241225.1. Lineage (GTDB taxonomy): Bacteria > Bacillota > Negativicutes > Veillonellales > Veillonellaceae > Veillonella > Veillonella parvula_O. The sequence continues at coordinate 263,861 of NZ_JBKTIE010000003.1, forward strand.
AAGTTATGGAGAAAAGAATATAAAAAATAGTAGACATAACTTTTAAAGCATAGTAATATACTAGGCATAAAGAACGAACTTAAAATATAGTTAATATAAAGGAGTTATTATAATGAGTAAACAATACAGATTTGAAACATTACAATTACACGCTGGTCATACGGTGGATCCAACAGGTTCTCGTGCAGTACCGATTTATCAAACTACATCTTTCGTATTTAAAGATGCTGAGGAAGCCGCAGGTCGTTTTGCATTGACTAATCCTGGTGGTATTTACTCTCGCCTTGGTAATCCTACTACAGATGTATTGGATTCTCGTGTTGCACAACTTGAAGGCGGTGCTGCTGGTATTGCAGTAGCATCTGGTTCTGCAGCGGTTACGTACTCTATTTTAAATGTAGCAGATGCTGGTGATAATATTGTTGCTGCATCCACATTGTATGGTGGTACTTATAATTTGTTTACTGCTACATTGCCTCGCTTGGGGATTCAAACTAAATTCGTAAATCCGGATCATTTGGAAGAATTTGAAGCAGCTATCGATGAAAAGACTAAAGCCGTTTATATCGAGTCTATTGGTAACCCTGGTATTAATCTTATCGATGTACAAGCCATAGCTGATATTGCACATAAACACAATATCATCTTGATTGTAGACAATACATTTGCATCTCCATACTTATTCCGTCCATTAGAACATGGTGCTGACGTAGTTGTACACTCTGCTACTAAATACCTTGGTGGTCACGGTACAACATTGGCTGGCGTAGTTGTAGAATCTGGTAAATTCGACTATAAAGGTTCTGGTAAATACCCTGGCTTCTCCGAAGGTGACGAACACTACAATGGATTAGTATTTGGTGATTTGCCAATCCCATTCACTGTAAAAATTCGTGCTCAATTACTTCGTGATACTGGTGCATGCATTACTCCACTTGCAGCATGGCAAATCTTACAAGGTATTGAAACATTGTCCTTGCGCGTAGAACGTCACGTAGAAAATGCTCGTAAAGTAGTAGATTTCTTGAGCAAACATCCTAAGGTAGCATGGGTAAGCTATCCAGAATTAGAAGACAGCAAATACAAAGCATTAGCTGATAAATACTTCCCTAAAGGTGTTGGTGCAGTATTCACATTCGGTGTAAAAGGTGGTAAAGAAGCAGGTATTAAACTTGTTGACTCCTTGGAAATCTTCTCCAACCTTGCCAACGTAGCAGATGCTAAATCTCTTGTTATCCATCCTGCATCCACAACACATGCACAACTTAACGAAGAACAACAAAAATCTGCTGGCGTAACACCAGATATGATCCGTGTATCCATCGGCCTTGAAAATATCGATGATATCATCGAAGACTTGGCACAAGCTTTAGATAAAGCATAATTTTCGTACCTCTTGTTTGGAAAACTATAGATCAAACCTTTAAAACTTACAAATGACATCCTTAAGCTGAACTTTGCTTAAGAAATAGAACACATAACTATCAAACCTATAAAACTTATACAAAAGGCCTCCCGCAGGGAGGCTTTTTTGTTATTAGTGTGTTGTTGTCTTTATAAGAATGAAATGTTGTGTAGGTGTAATATAATCTTGATAGAATGGGCATAAAAAGACCTTGGATTTAATGATCCAAGGTCTTTAAGGGAGTATAGTGTGTGTAACGTTTGGTCTGTGGTGTGTGCACAGACCGTTTTCCTATTGTGTGAGATAGGATTTAGGGAGTCCGTGGTTAGTGTTACGGGCTCTCTGAGAGTGTGTTAGAGAGTGTATCCAAAGGATACAGTGTGTATAGTATGTGTGTTATATGTGTAGTGTGTCATCTAAGTGGGTTAGGATAGGGTTTCACTTGATGAAATGAAAATCTTAGTATTTTGTGTTTTTAACTTTAGCGCTAATAACTTTACCGGATGTAGCGTCTACTTTTACTTCAGCATTTTTACCGCCGCCAGTTGTCATATCGAATTCATATACAACTCTGCCGTTTTCACGTTCAACGGTCCAATCCATAGTTTGGAAATCAGAACCAACTTTTTCCATAGCTTTTGTTTCAGCTACTTCAGGAATGATGATGTTTTGAACGTTAATTGTTTTAGAAGCTTTGGAGTAACCTTTTACTTCTTTACCAACGATTTGACCAGATGCTTCGTCTACTTTAAGCTCTACTTCACGGTTGCCATAATAACCTTCTACTTCATAGTAAGGATTGTGTTTTGCATCATAGGAAATAGATTTTACAGTAGCGCCAGGGAATTGCTGTTGGAATACTGTAACAGCGCCCATATAGTCAACAGAATAGTTAGCTTGTGCGGATGGAGCAACGCTACCAACACCATTCCAGTTGCTATGGTTGTTGTAACCATGGTTGCTAGCTGCACCAACTACACCTGCTAATAATACTGTACTAACGCCAAATGCACATAGTACTTTGGATACTTTCTTAACATTTTTCATAAGCAATGCCTCCTGATACCAAATTATAATTTTCGTTTAGTTACGATTTTGTGAAAGTAGATTTTACTCAATCTACTTATATATAATTTAATCTTGTTATATGAAAATAAGGTGAAATTAGATGATTTTTGTATGAAGATGAGTATATCTTTTAGTTATTATGAACTATTGGTAATAACTATTAGCTATAGTCAAAATTAAAAAGTACTAAAAATATAGTATATATAGTATTAGACTATATAGTAAACTAAAAGTCAACCATTATAGTTGACAATTAAAAATACAAGTGCTTTAATTTAGATAGTTAGTAGTTTGTTTCCGTGTTATCTTGGACTTTTATTCTCCATTGATAGCACAAATTCCTGCTTAGGTCTGTTATGAATGGAGGTATACCATGAGCTCTACTGTATCAAAACAAACTCGCATTACCACCCGTCAGTTAACGATGACAGCACTCTTTGTGGCGCTAATCGCGGTTGGTGCTTTCATACGGGTCCCATTACCGAATTGTCCGTTTACATTGCAAATCTTATTTACTACATTAGCGGGCATTGTTTTAGGTAGTCGTTTAGGTGCCGCTAGTGTTGGCATTTATATTGTACTAGGCCTTGTTGGGGTTCCTATTTTTACATCTGGTGGTGGTCCTAGTTATATTTTGCAACCTACCTTTGGTTATTTAATTGGCTTTATGGTTGGTGCGTATGTAGTAGGACGCATTGCAGAGACAATGGATACACTATCGTTTAAACGTTTGCTAGCTGGATCCATATTAAATCTATTAATTGTATATGGACTTGGCATGGTGTACCTATACTTTATTATGAATCTGTATTTAGGTAAACCGATTGGTGTGGAAGCTGTCATTATTACTTGCTTCCTAATCCCAGTTGGCCCAGATATTTTCTTGTGCGCTGTAGCAGCATCTCTTGGCAAGAGAATTATTAAAGAATTACAGCACTAATAGAACGTTTTAATAACTATTTTTTAATAACTATTATAATTAGAATAACTAGAAAAAATATAATAACTATTATAACTATTATAAGGAATCAATCTATTGTAGATTCATATAGATATTGAATTATGAAATATACGTTATTTTATTCAACAGAATCATTCCTATTAAAAACGAGGCGTTAAGCCTCGTTTTTTATGTAATTCTTAAGGGTATACATAGCCTAAAATAGGTTCTGCAGATTTGATTTTTGTAATCTCTACATATGGTTGTTTACGACCGTGGAAGTCTCGTGTAGAAACCTTTCCTTCAATCGATACCCATTGTTCATTTTGTAAGCTATCACCATCTGTTTTATAGGCTGTCATGCCAATAGGGGCAACGTCAGCAATACAACAAGCCATAGCCATACGAGAAATAGTAAATTCGTTAGATTTTAATGTATTATCTTCGCGGTTCACATAGCCTGTCATATAAACGGTGTAGTCTTTATATTGCTCAGCATTAGATCCAACTTTTACAATGGTTTGATAGAAATTGTCTGAGTTCAAAACGATTTCTTTTTTGTCCTTGGAAATTCCTGGCTCTTTGCTTTCACTGTTAACAGTGACAACCTCTCCAATAGCATCGTTTGTAAAGTCAAAATTGTTAGTATCATCGTTTACACGAGCGGCACCATGAACGCCTGTTGATGGTACAAGAACGGGAGGAACGATGAGCAACATAATAGGAATAATAATCGGAACGATAGATTTCCAGTTATGCTTGTAGTATTTTGACGGCGCCCAAATAATCGTCGCTAGACCGCCTAAAATAAGGGCAACGCCACTAATACCTAGTAAAAGTTCATAACGCGGTGCAATATAGTTCAAATAACGACCTGTCACAATGAGGTAAATACAACAGATACCTAAGATGAGATACAATAGACCTTTCACGATAGAAAAGCGATCTTTCAGTCCTAATGTCATGAAATCATCTCCTTTTAATTAATTAAGAACTGAGATAGTGATTATAAAAGTTTGTAAATTAGCTAAGAAAGAATTTGAATACTAATGCTGCTATATAGGACATAACGGCAATCGTTATACTTAATCGTATGATAAATGAGGTAGGCATATATTGTTTTAATATATATACGTTTTTGATATCTAGCATCGGACCTAAGATGAGAAAGCCCATCACAGAGCTAATAGGAAATAAGGTGCTCAAGGATTTACCGATGATGGCATCTGATGTAGAGCAAATAGAGAAGAAGAATGCTAACATCAGCAAAATTGGAATGGCCGTAAATTCTGGTAAGGTTAATCCTGCGTTGAGAAGCCAAGGTTTGCCATAGACTTGAACTATAGATAGTACAGCTGCCGCCATGGAAAAATAGAATAAGAGTTGAGAAAACTCTTGTTCCATATGGACTAACAATCTTTTTTTATCGATATGTTTAGTTTTAGTTGCTTCTAAAACGATTTCTTCGTAGCTAAGATTCTGTGGTGTTCTTGCTTTCAAAATAGATGTGGCTGGAGGCCAAAATCGGAACGATAGGGCTACTAACAAGGCAACACCTAGTCCTAAAACGATACGCCATACGGAGAGCATGGGATTGTCAGGAAACGCATACCATGTAGAAAGAATGGTGATAGGGTTGATAATCGGGCTAGCGAGCATAAATAAAAGAGCTACTGATAAAGGGATGCCTCGATCTATTAGTGCCTTGAATAAGGGGATAATAGCACAGTCACAAATTGGCAAGGCAAAGCCACTGACCATAGCAGCCCCATAGCTTTTCAAAGAATGGTCACCTAATAGTTTTAGTAGCACTCGTTGTGGCACGAAATAGCGAATAATCGTCGAGCCTACCGTGCCTAATAAAAGGAATGGAATGGCCTCGATGATGAGGCCCGTGATTATGGCGAAGCATTGGTGAATGGAATAGGGGATGTCATGGCGAAAAGCTGTGACCAACAGTATATAGGTTGTAATACCAATAACTAATAGATTAGGAATGAGTCCCCATGTGGAATTCCGGCTCAGTTGTTCTACTTTTTCTGGTGTAGGAGCTGTTATAATTTTGGCTTCTCCATTATAGGTGCGTAGTAAAGCGTGATGTGTATTGGATTCTGTGATAATACAATCTGCACTATACAATTGACTCATTACATCATTACCTAAACCAGGGAGTATGGTTGAAACAAATTGATCGGTACAAATATACAATACCTTTTCTACTTGTACTAGGTGGCTTAATATATCGCTATATAGTAAGGCTTCTAGTTGATGAAAGCTTACCATGCCATTCCACTCAATCCATAGCTCTTTTGGCTGTAGTCGTTTTAAATAATCCCCGATTTTACAGGCTATCAATTCGTAAGACTTGATATCGCTAGGAACAATGGCATTGAGTTCATCCGCATTGAGTTGTAAGGGCTCTTTGATGAGAGGTTCACTGCCTTCTTCGGCGCTGATTATTGCGGTACCGCCTAGCTTTTTACGGTATTGTAATTGTTCGTTTATGAACGTGCTTTTACCGGATCCAATAAACCCTGTAACGATATAAACTGGTATCATGATTGACACACTTCGTTATGTACCATTGGTACATTAAAATCTGTGCCGATAACGACTAAACTATAGTCATTAGTTTCACTAGGTGAAAGCGAACAGTAATGAGTGCCGTATTGGAGTTCGTGAGGACCTTCCGTGGTTGGTACAATCCCTTTGGCACGAAGCACCGTATCAGGCATGCCTTCTAAAATGGTTTTCCATTGTGCAAGACTAAGGGTGCGCAAATCCTTAAAGGTATGACTCATAAATAAATGTTCATCGTGTAAGCAGTGATCATCATGACAATGATACAGGCGCTTGATGTAATCACGCAAACCAATGGTATCCCATGCTTCTTCATGAATTGGTGTATGTGGCGCGAGGTCGCGAATCATACGTTTTGTAATGCTTGTCTGTTGAATATCTTCTGTATGGCTCAAAAAAATTGCATCACTATGAGTGATTTGATCCTTGAAGAAAAGACCAAAATTTTTGATAAACATTGGTGCTTGCATAGCATCGACAGTCGTTATTGATGCGTGAATGTAAGCAGATTTTGCAATGTCCTCGTCGTTACAAGTATGGATGATTTCACTGAGTTTGCTGACACCTGATGGCTCGATGTAGATCATATCGATTTTGTAATTTTGCAGAATATCAAGTAGTGCTTGTTGGAAATTTCCTTGTAAGCTACAGCAAATACAGCCAGATGTTACTTCACGGACTGTGGCCCCTGTTTTTGCAAGATTAGCAGCATCGAGGCTAGTTTCACCAAAATCGTTTTCTATAATAAGAATTTTATCTTTCGATGTATGTTCTTTTAGTATATGTTGTAAGAATGTTGTTTTTCCAGAACCTAGAAATCCGGATATGATAACTATTGGAATCATATATACCTCCTGCGTAATGTAAACACAGTATACACCTATAGGATAACACAGAAAATACTCTATGGGGTATATGGAGACTAGTGAATGAGTCAGAGTTTAACAGCCTTTTTTGAAATTTATAGATTATATACTATATATGAGTATACTGGCACATGTAGTTGATATTCATAATTATTTATAAATAAAACGATGCATTCCATGTTGTTCATATATGAAAGAATACTCCTATATGAATAAATATTTATTTATGTAGTTGAAAAATTTTTATGAAAAAAATCCCTCCTACAAGATAATTCAGTTGGAGAGATGGCTGAATTACTTGTAGGAGGGTTGGAGAGTCACTATTACATGGGTCTCGTAACTTGATGTGTTATTTGCTTATAGTATAACAAATTATACATCAAAAATATAGTAATTATTTATTTTATTGTAATTTTGCTAATAATGCTTTGAGGTACACATATACATTTTCAACAGAAGGTAAATGAACGCGTTCTGATGGTGTATGAGGACTTACGATAGTAGGCCCAAAGCTAATCATTTGTGTATTTGGCAATACGCCTTTTAACAAACCACATTCGAGACCTGCGTGAATAGCATTTACATTAGCTGGTGTATCGAACATTTCGTTATGCAAGGAAATCGCTTGTTCTTCCAATTTTGAGCCTTTGTCGTATTCCCATGCTGGATATCCACCTGTACGCTCTGCAGCTACGCCAAGTGCTTTTGCAAGAAGCATCATTTTTTTCGTTAAGAATTCAAGACTATTGCTATTGGAACTACGAATAGAAATGAGTATTTCAATGGTATGTTGATTTTCACGTACGATAGCAATATTATTAGATGTTTCTACAAGGTTTGGGATAGACTTACTTACAGAATGAACCCCATCTTGTGCAAGATAGATATATGTAATAAGTGCTTCTGTTGTGTCTTCTGCATATACTATTTCAGGAGTAGGAACATCTTCAACTACAAATGTAAGGCCTGGATCCTGTACGCTATATTCGTGTTGGTATTGTTTTTCTTGGTATGCGAGCAATGTTTTAATGGCTGCCACATCTTCAGAGCGTACGGATAGTACAGCTACTGCCTTAGACGGGATTGCATTATGTTTTACGCCACCTTCGAAAGACGCTAAGCTAATAGGATATTGTTGTTGAATATCATAGAGTACACGGGTTAGTACTTGGTTTGCATTAGCTCGTTGCTCGTTGATTTCGATGCCGGAGTGCCCCCCTTTAAGACCGGTTACTGTAATGGATAAGCCCGCATCATAGCCTGGTTGATTGTTATCGCGTAACAATGGAATTTTTACATGTACGTGGCAACCGCCAGCACAACTAACGGTGAAGTCATGTTCTACTTCTGTATCTAGGTTGAGTAAGTAGTCACCAGTTACTTGACCTTCTTTAATGGCAAAGGCACCATCCATACCAGTTTCTTCGTTGGTAGTGAATAATAATTGCATTGGTCCATGTTGTTGGCTTTCATCTTCAAGGAGAGCAAGCATCATAGCAGCACCCATGCCATTATCGGCACCTAATGTTGTATGGTCTGCGTGCATCCATTCGCCTTCGATGATATTAGCGATTGGATCTTTAGAGAAGTCGTGGTTAGAGTCATGGTCTTTAACACAAACCATATCAATATGACCTTGTAAAATGATGGATGGACGGTTTTCATAACCTGGAGATGCAGCTTTTTTGATAACTACATTAAAGATTTCGTCTTGATGAACTTCAAGACCTAAATTTTTAGCAAAGTTCACGATGTAATCGCTGATGCCTTTTTCATTGCCGGACTCACGAGGAATTTGGCTCATTTCTTTAAAAATTTCTAATACGCGTTTTGCTTGAACGATTGTTTCCATAATGGTACCTTTCATTCTCATGTAAAATAGACATGTATGTATTATTGAAAGCTTTTAAAACAATATAAAATAAAATATTATAGCGTAATGGTCGCTTGTTTTACAGTCTAGACTAGGTCCTTTCATACATACGAACTATATAAATTATTATTGTATATATATAGTTATATCACAATAAAGATTATTAGGATAGCTTATGCTAGGTGCTAGCTATATAGGAATAATATTGTATAATGAGGGTATACGAATAACGAATAACAATTAACTAAATTTCTATAGATCTTAGAAGGTTGGTGAACCAATGCAACATGAAAGCCGCAATATTAGCATGCTTATGGATTTTTATGAGATGACTATGGCACATGGCTACTTTACAAAATTAAAAAATGTGGATCGCGTCGCATTTGATGTTTTCTTTAGACGTAATCCAGACAAGGGCGGTTTTGCTATTTTTGGTGGTCTCGAACAAATCGTTGAGTACATTTTAAATTTACACTTTGATGAAAGTGATATCTCTTATTTACGGAGTCAGGGTATTTTTAGTGAAGAATTTTTAGCATATCTAAAAGATTTCTCTTTCACCGGTGATGTATATGCCTTCCCAGAAGGTTCTATCATCTATCCTAATGAACCTGTAATTACAATTGTGGCGCCTCTCATAGATGCACAAATCGTAGAAACTGCAGTGCTTACTATGATGAACCATCAATCTCTTATCGCCACAAAAGCTAATCGCATCGTTCGCGCTGCGGATGGGCGTATTGTGGCTGACTTTGGTGCTCGTCGTGCACATAATGTAGACGCAGCCGTATACGGTGCAAGAGCCGCTTATATTGGTGGTGTTCAGTCCACTGCAACCGTTTTAGCAGGGCAACAATTTGGCATTCCTGTCAGCGGTACTATGGCGCATAGTTGGGTCATGTACTATGGCTCTGAATACGATGCTTTCAAAGCCTATGCTGAAGTGTATCCAGATAATGCAGTATTCCTTGTTGATACTTATGATGTGTTAAACTCTGGCGTGCCCAATGCTATTAAGGTAGCAAAGGATGTATTAGAGCCAATGGGGAAACGCTTAAAAGGAATTCGCCTAGATTCTGGTGACCTTGCGTATTTGGCGAAAAAAGCGCGGCGCATGCTAGATGATGCAGGCTTAGAAGATTGTAAAATTATGGCATCTAATAGTCTAGATGAGTATACAATCACATCTTTGCTCATACAAGGTGGCCCTATTGATATTTTTGGTGTAGGGGAACGCCTCATTACCTCTAAGAGTGACCCCGTATTTGGTGCGGTATATAAAATTGCTAGCATCGAGAAAGATGGTATGTGGGAACCTCGTATCAAGATTTCTGAAAGTGTAGAAAAAATTACTAATCCAGGTCTTAAAAAGGTATATCGTGTTTATAATGATAAAGGTCGTGCGATTGCAGATCTATTAACATTGTTGAGAGAGGTACCTGATACAGAGGAACCATATCGTTATATCGATCCTGAGCAACCTTGGCGTGAATTATATTTTGAAAATTGTACTTTTAAAGAGATGAAGCAGCTTATTATCAAGGATGGTAAATTAGTTGTGGACTTACCAACACTAGAGGAAATTCGAGCATATGTGCAAGATCAATTAGCTAATGAAATTTGGCCTGAAGAGCAACGCTTTGAAAATCCACATCGTCACTACCTTGATATGAGTCCTAGCTACTATCAATTGAAGATGGATTTATTGAACCGTATTTATCGGAAAAAGTAGGAGGGCCTATGTTAGAAAATCCACAAGCTACAAAGGATGCCCTCATTCAATGGATTCGAGATTATTTTGGTAAAAATGGTCCTAACTGTAGTGCTGTAGTTGGTATTTCAGGTGGTAAGGACTCGACTATCGTGGCAGCTCTTTGCAAAGAAGCTCTCGGTGCAGATCGCGTAGTTGGTGTTCTTATGCCAAATGGAGTGCAATCGGATATTGATGATGCTCAGGCAGTGGTAAATTATTTAGGAATTCCGCACATGACGGTCAATATTGGTGCTGCCTATGAGGCGCTAACTCATGCTATCGTTCAGGCTAAGGGGTATGATGTTGTAACGGGGAGAACCGATTTATCTAAAGATGCTGCCATTAATACGCCGCCTCGTCTCCGGATGGCAACTCTCTATGCAGTAGGACAAAATTTACCAAATGGTGCTCGTGTAGCAAATACTTGTAATGGATCTGAAGACTACGTAGGATACTCTACAAAATACGGAGATAGTGCAGGTGATTTTAGCCCTCTCGCACAACTCGTAGTAGAAGAAGTTCGTCAAATAGGAAAACTTCTTGATATTCCATTGCACCTAGTTGATAAGGTGCCAAGTGATGGTCTTAGTGGTCAGTCCGATGAGGATAAATTGGGATTTACCTATGCTATACTGGATCGTTATATCAGAACTGGTGAAATTGAAGATCAGCCAACAAAAGAGCGAATCGACTATCTGAATCGAATTAATAAACATAAATTGGAGTTGATGCCATCATTTGACCCAAAGCTTTAATTGATAAGGCAGAAATCTCGATTTATAGAGATGAATCCATGAATCTATAGGGGCGAAGCCATAAAATAAGATAAAATAATTTTTTAGAATATAATAAGGCTGGCCATTATTGACCAGCCTTATTGAATCGTACTTAGTTTAAATTTAATAACAATAATTATTTTATAGTTTTATAGTGGAGGTAATATGGATACAAAAATTGCTTTGATTGGTACTGGAGGAACTATTGCAGGAAAAGGTACTTCAAATACTGATTTAACAGGCTATACGGCAGGGGTGTTAGGACTTGACAAAATCTTAGCCTCCGTACCTGGTACAAAACCGTATGGTCCTTATACATATACTCAGTTTAGTAATATTGAAAGCTCCGATATTACCGTAAATCACTGGTTAGAACTTTCTAAGTTGGTGCAAAAATTGGTTAATCGAGATGATATCGGTGGTGTTGTTATTACTCATGGCACAGATAGCATGGAGGAGACGGCATATTTTCTGAATCTGACAGTTCATACAGACAAGCCAATTGTTATTACTGGATCTATGAGACCCGCAGGTGCTATTAGTGCAGACGGGCCAATTAATTTATTGCAAGCTATCCAAGTAGCGAGAACACCATCGTCTGTAGGTAAAGGTGTGATAGTCGTATTAAATGGCTACATTGATGGGGCAAGGGATGTATCTAAATGCAACACTACTAATGTAGCGACTTTTGATAGTCCATTAGTGGGGCATCTTGGTATTGTACAAGATGGTGTTGCCCACTATTATAAAGTGTCTACTCGACGTCATACTCAAGACTCTGTATTTGATGTGAGTAAATTGTCTGAGTTACCTCGTGTAGTTATAATGACCTGCTATGGTGGTATGGATGATATGGTGCCTATGAGTGTAGTTGCTACAAATCCTGACGGTTTAATTTTAACAGGTCTTGGTCATGGTACAATCCCACAAAACGTACGTCAAATCACACAGAATACAAAGTTTCCAACGGTACGTGCTTCTCGTACCGGTAGTGGTATGGTATCTGCAGTGCCACAAGATGCACTGGCAAACTATCTAGTATGTGATACTTTAAGTCCACAAAAAGCGCGTATTTTATTGATGCTAGGGCTTACAAAAACTAAAAATCTTAAAAAGTTACAACAATTCTTCCATGAATATTAAAGGCACATAATACTCATGGAACATATGAAACATAATAATTCTTTGAATCTAATAATTAATTTGAAAAATTTGAGAAAATATCTCAAATTTTAATTTGATATTCATTTTCAAAAATTATACTATATGTAACAGTTTTATATGCAATAAACCGCACATTCCGATCGCCTAGGATGTGCGGTTTTTCATTTGTATTATATTTTTCATATATGAGTGGGGTATTGAATAATAATTTTTGGGGTATCATTCTAGATATTTTTGTATATTACAAAATAGGATTATTCAGCGCCGATAGCATTTTCTAGTGCTCTTTGTACGCCTACATAGACGGCCTTGGCTAAGGTGTCTCCAAATAGTGAAAAGGAACCAGCATCTGTTAAGATATCTCCATTTGTATCAATGGTGAGAATGATACCATCTGTAGAGGTACCTGTGGCAGATGTTTTTCGTTCTTTTGTAATTGCATCAGGAATGTCTTCATTAATAAACGGATGGAGGCGTACGCTTTCAACATTCCAATCTTGAAGGGCTGCGGTTTTTGCTTCGGTAATTGTCATAACAGCTTTTACCATAGCGCTATCTGTTAAAGCTTTATTTGTAAATACGAGGATATTGATTGTGCCTGGCACTATGAAGTCTCCATCACGCTCTTCGTAACAATAGCCTGTACCTGCGCGATGTGCCGTTTTTTCATAGCCTGCAGTCACGATAGTTTCCACAATAGTATCATGTTCTTCAACTTTGGCATAGGCGTGTAGATGCATTGTGGCAGACGTGAGAAGTGCTGTACTAAAATGAACAGGAGTATCAATATGTTCAAATTCTTGAGCCAAATAATCGGCTACAGAGCCACCGGGTAAATCTTTTTCTGTTTCGATTTGATATGTTAGCTGTTGGTTGCGTACCGCTAGCGTATGGTGATAGCCACCATTTAATTGTCCGCTCGAAAGAGAATAGTGGATATCGTCAAAGTGTACCGTAACGGAGTGTAACTCTCTAGTTACATAGCCTCCAGTAGCGAGCTCTTGGGGTGCTTCGTATAGATTTTTGAACATGTAAGTCTCCCTAGTTTTATGATTGTTATATATGGAATATAACGATATAATATCTTTATTATCGTATTGCGAATGCATATGTAAAATTATAGCATATATGTTTACTGTTATTATATTGACATTATGTTGAGACGTATATTTGTTATTGTATAGATTTATATTATGGATGGTTATTATGGCTAATTTCTTAAGTGCTATTTCTGAATTTCTTTTTAAAGACGCTAATATATTAATTCAAATGAGGGACTGGTTCTTTGCACAAGCTGGAAATATCTTATTAGCGTTAATTTTATTTTGGATAGGGCGATATGCTATTAAATGGGTAAAAGCTTTTGCTGTTCGCATTATGACAAAAGCTTCCTATGACTCAGCAGCAATGAGCTTTATCACTCAAATTATTAATTACGCCTTGCTAGTAGGGTTAGTATTGATTTGCTTAAACCAAATTGGTGTTCCTACAACATCTTTTATAGCTGCTTTTGGTGCTTTTGGTTTAGGTATTGGTCTCTCCTTACAGAATAACCTTTCTAATTTAGCATCTGGTTTATTAATTCTTATCTTCAAGCCTTTTAGAGCGGGTCACGTTATTCAGGTAGGTGATGTAGTCGGCAGTGTTAAATCAATCCAATTTATGTATACAGTTATTACTACAAAAGATCAAAAGAATGTATACATACCTAACTCTCTTCTTACATCACAAGCTGTAACTAACATTGTTTATACTACAGAACGGGTTATCCCATTTACGTTTGACATTGGTTATAATAATGATCATCATGAAGCAATAAAAATCTTAAAAAATATTTTTGCAGCAGATAAACGTGTCCTTAATCCGAAGAATATGGAAATAGGTATCTCTGAATTTGGAGATAATTCTGTACGAATTGCCGCTTATGCTCGTGTTAAGTCGAAGGATTTCCTCGCTGTTCAATACGGCATTATGTCTGATGTAAAAGATGCTTTTGATAAATATGGCATCGACATTCCATATCCTCAGCGTGTAGTATATATTCAAAATGATCCTCAACATGTAGTATATATTCAAAATGTAGATACATCGACAGGTGAAATTAAAGGGACAAAGAAAAAAGCAACTACTACAAATGTAGAAATAGATAATAGTCTTGAAAGTTAGGATACTGGAAGGTAGAACGAGAGTGATGACACTTTTAACGACGAATATTCATATATTTTATAAGAAATTGGTATTGGCCATAACTTTTATAGGAATCGTATTTATAGGTGCTGGTGTTGCTCAAGCTGCATACATTACACCTCCTTCTACTGTTGGTGAGGCCGTAGTCCTTATTGATGCAGATACAAAAGAAATTTTATTTGCAAAGAATCCAGATAAGTGGATGCATCCAGCTAGTACTACGAAAATGGTTACCTTGTTAACTGCTTTAGAACTAAAGGGAACACAGCTTGATGAATTAGCTACGATAAGTAGCTATGCAACGAGCATGGAAGAATCAAACCTAGGGGTTCGCGTAGGCGATCAGATTACATTGGAAGGTGTTCTTGAAGGTATGATGGTTGCTAGTGGCAATGATGCGGCCGTTGTAGTAGCCGAAAATGTAAGCGGTTCTGTAGATAAATTTGCTAAGGATATGACTCGTATTGCTGCAAAAGCGGGTGCAAAGAATAGTGTGTTCTTGAATCCTCATGGATTAACACAAAAGGGTCACCATTCTACGGCTCGTGATTTAGCGATGATTGCAGCGTACGGCATGAAATACCAAATGTTCCGTGACAAGGTTGCTAATGATTATTACAAGGTGCCGTATCAAAACCGTGCACCAGAAACAATTCGTACTACAAACCATTTTATTCGCAATAAATATCCAGGTGCGAATGGCTTGAAAACAGGTTTTACAAACGCAGCAGGAGAATGTTTGATTGCGTCTGCCACACGGAAGGGACATACTATGATTGTAGTTATGCTTAATGATGATAATCGTTGGGAAGAAGCTGTACAATTCCTTGATTATGGATTTAAACTCCGTGGGGTAATTTAAGGACCTATTGTGTAATGGGGGACATATGAGTTCATTTTTTGCATTTTTAAAACGCATGCGCTTTATCAATCGATGGAGCCTCATGCGAAATACGGAAATAGAAAATATTCAAGAACATAGCCTTGAAGTGGCTATGGTAGCGCATAACTTAGGGGCCATAAAAAATGAATACTTCGGTGGGAATGTAGATATCAATAAGGTAGCTGTCATAGCTATGTATCATGAGGTGAGCGAAATCTTTACAGGAGATATGCCGACACCAATCAAGTATTTTGATCCAAAGTTGCGGGAACTGTATGGTGAGGTTGAAACTTTGGCGCAAGAAAAAATGCTATCAACCTTGCCAGACCGGTTACAATCTGTTTATAAGCCTATACTTGTTGATGCAGAAACTAGTCCAGAATGGCCTCTCGTTAAGGCTGCCGATACAATTTCAGCCTATATGAAATGCGTCAAAGAGCTCAAGGCAGGGAATGATGAGTTTAAAGAGGCACATGACTCTATCTTAGCTAAGTTGAAAACTCTAAATATGCCTGAGGTAGATATGTTTATTGAATTATATATCCCTGCTCTTGGTAAGAGTTTGGATGAGTTGAACTATTACGAAATTAAATAACTACTAAAAGAGACGACTTCTTGAGCTGTACCCCAAAAATTGGACACAATTTTGAAGGTATAGTTCATTTGGGCCGTCTCTTTTTGATTCTAAAGATTTGTAGATTATGTTGCTAATGCTTTATCAAATTTTTGTTAGTTTGTTTAATAATAATTATTATAAGCGTATTTGTTAATTATTATCCCTTATTGAATATTATAGTTTACTTTTCCTATCTATAATCTCTTGATTTCTCATTAGTATTTTTTTACCTCGCCACGAGAAGGCTCGATGGCCATATTTTGCTTTGAATTCTTTGTTCGTTAGTGCTTCCAGTTCGTCTATATTGACATACGGTTCTATCTGTTGGAATTCTGGGATGGGCGTAGTTGGAATATTTTTGTTGTGGGGGCATACCTCTTGGCACACATCACAACCAAATACGAGTGGTGTTTTAGCGAGAATATGTTCCTCTTTATCGGTGAGTTCTCCTTTTTTCTGCGTCAAGAAGCTTTTACAAGTGTTGTATTTAAAATCGTCATGGCCTAAACATTGACCTAAGCACGCTGTAATACAACGATTGCATCCCATGCAGGACTGCTCAAGAGGGGTATTTGGTTTGAGTTCTAGTGTTGTTAAAATCGTACCAATAACGACATAAGAACCCCATTTAGGGCTGATAAAACAGTTGTTCTTTCCGTAAAAGCCGAGACCTGCTAAGTAGGCCATGTACCGATCTGCTAAAGGAGAGGTGTCGCAATGAATGGAGAACTGAGCCGAGTCATCAATTATTTGTAATCTTTCAATAAGACGTTCTAAATATTCATTAATGACCAGGTGATAATCTGTTGACCATGTATAGCGCGATAGATTGGCATGGCCTTTGTGTTGTACATGGTACGGGAATAGACAAACGATGGCACTTTTGGGCATAAACCGAGTCGTTCCTAGTAGTCTTGCCTCTACATCTGCCGTAGTAAAGGGGCATGGGTTGCTTTCAAATAAAATAGTTTTGGCCTGTTCAGGCAGTGGCCATGAGGCAATTCCAAATTCATAAATATGTAATTCTTTGCAAATTTCCTGTAAATTTATATCTTTCATCGTAGATTTAGTGGTAAATAATTGGTAAAATAAAAGTATAAGAAATGCGTGGGATTCTATAGATTTTTATTAGGTTTGTAGTTTGGTGACAACTGTATTTTTATAGTTAGCACCGTAATTCTGTTAGTATTAGTATACCATTGAGAGGACAGATTATGTTAGCATTTATGAAAGTATTACAACCGAAGACGGTGGAAGAGGCTTATGAATTAGCCACAAAGAACAAAACTGCTCCTATGCTAGCAGGCGGCTGTTGGCTGCGTCTAGGACGACGAACTTGGCCATCGGTGATTGATATGGCGAGTCTTGATTTGCGTTATGTTCGTGAAGAAGATAAGGAGTTTGTAATTGGCGCTATGGCGACACAAGGAGATGTGGAACGCTTTGAGCCTTTACAACAATTTTGCGGCGGTGCCGTAGTTAAAGGCGTTAAGGAGATTCTTGGTGTTCAATTTAGAAATACTGCTACCATGGGCGGTTCTGTAGCAAGTAAATTTGGATTCTCAGATATCATTCCTGCTTTATTGGCAGTGCATGCAGACATCGTTACCTTTAAAGGTGGTCGTATGTCCATGCAAGACTATATGACATATAGAGAACGTGATATTCTCGTGGAGATTCGCATCCCTAAAGTAGATGCAGCTGTAGCTGTTGAAGCACTTCGCATCTCTCGTGGTGATTTCCCGTTGTTGACAGGTGCTCTTCGCCATGATGAAAAAGGCGTTGAATTGTATATCGGTACAAGACCTGGTGTACCTCAATTAGCTGTTAAAGCAAGTGCTTTGCTTTCAGAAAAAGGATTATCTGCCGCAAAAGAAGCAGGTCAATTGGCATCTGAAGAACTAGTGTATCAATCTAACTCTCATGCGTCCAAAGAATATCGCATGGAAATGGTAAAAGCAATGGTTCAACGCTTAGCTAAGGAGGTGGCACAATAATGGAACTCGTACTTAATATTAATAACAAAAATGTAACTGTTAATGTGCCAACTGATGAGATGTTACTAGACACATTGCGTAATCTTGGCTATTACAGTGTCCGCTGTGGCTGTGATACCACAAACTGTGGCCTTTGTACTGTATGGGTGGATGACGAAATTATTTTGTCCTGTGCTTATCCTACATTTCGTGCGCCAGGCCATAAGATTACTACATTAGAAGGTTTACAAGAGGAAGCTGAATTATTGGCGGCTTGCATCGCAAGTGAAGGCGCAGATCAGTGTGGTTTTTGTACAACCGGCATGATGATGAGTGCTATCAATTTGAAACGCAAAAATCCAAAGGCTAGCGATGATGAGATTCGCGAATACCTCATAGGTAACTTATGTCGCTGTACTGGTTATGAATCACAACTTCGAGGAGTTCGTAAATTCTTAGAAGGAGGCCTATAATGATGAACAAGCATATTGGTAAGTCCTATGACAAAGTTGACTCCAAAGGTATTTTGTCTGGTAAACCGTCTTATACTGGCGATTTTGTTCCCAAAGATGCGCTCGTTATTAAGGCTCTTCGTAGTCCTCATGCTCAGGCGCGCATCAAATCTATTGATACATCTAAAGCCAAATTGATTCCTGGCGTAGAAGCTATTTTTACTTATGAAGATGTGCCTAATACGCGATTCACATTAGCAGGTCAAACATATCCAGAGCCATCCGCTTATGATGCGCTCATCTTGGACCCTGTAGTTCGCTATGTTGGAGACGAAGTTGCTCTCATCGTAGCAAAAGATGAGGCTACAGCGCTTAAAGCAATGCCGCTTATCAAGGTTGAATACGAAGTACAGAAACCTGTACTTGATATGCACACTGCTATCGATCATGAAACTATAGTACATCCTGAGGATGATATTCATAACAATATCCCTGTAGGTCAAGATTACAAACGTAATATTTGCGTATCCTATCACAAACGGGTAGGAGATGTGGAAGCAGAACTTGCTAAATGTGATTACGTGACAGAAGGTACATACTTTGACCAGGCCACACGCCAAACAGCGATGGAACCATTCCAAAGCTTTGGATATATAGATGCGCTAGGTCGTGTCGTTATCGTATCCTCTACGCAAATCGTATTCCATGTACGCCGTCATATCGCTCGTGCACTTGGTATTCCGGCTACAAAAGTCCGTGTTATTAAACCTCGTATCGGTGGAGGTTTCGGCTCTAAACAAACGGCTTGTACAGAAATTATGACGGCCTTTGTAGCGTGGACATTGAAAAAAACTTGTTATCTCTTATACGATCGTACAGAAGCACAAACTTGCTCTACTACACGTCATGCTCGTGAATGGAAAATCCGTGTAGGTGCTACAAAAGATGGCATTATTAAAGTTATTGATATGGACTCCATTACAGCCGCTGGTGCACATGCAACTCATTGCTTCACTACTACAACGGCTGGCGAACATAAATCTGTACCTTTATACAACAAAGCGACTGCTGTTCATTATGGTACAGAAGGTGTGTATACTAATCAAACTCCGGGTGGTGCTTTCCGTGGGTATGGTGCAACAGAAGCATTGTGGCCATTAGAATGTGCAGTAAACCAGTTAGCTGATAAGATGGGGATTGATCCCGCTGAATTACGTCAGAAGAACTTAATAGCGGAAGGTGAACAAAGCTTAGTATATGCTCCAGATGAATATCTTGATTCTGGTCTTTTCCAAGATACTGTAAATCGCGTAAAAGAAATGGCTCGTTGGGATGAACGCCCTCATTCTTGGGATATCAATGAGCGCTATCGCGGTGGACTTGGCATGGCTTTAGCATTACAAGGCTCTGGTGTCGCAAATATCGATGTAGCGTCTGTTGAAATTCGCCTTGGTGACGATGGTAATTATACATTGTATACTGGGTCTTCTGATATGGGCATGGGGTCTAATACCGTATTGACTCAAATGGCCTGTGAAGTAATCGGCTGTCCTATGGAATATATGACTGTTATTGAATCAGATACAGATATCGTACCATTCGATCCAGGGTCTTACGCATCTAGTACAACCTATGTAACAGGTACTGCTGCTAAGATGGCGGCAGAAGAATTGCGCACTAAGATTATTGCTAAATTTGCTCAATTCTTTGAAACCGACGTTGAAAACGTTGACTTTGACGGCGTTGTAGCTACCACGAAAGACGGCTCCAAAACAATGGATATCCATCAATTGGCACCAAAATTATTAGTTGGTGCTAATGCGGAGCAATTGTCTGGTTTCGCTACATGGGGCAGTCATACGTCTCCACCTCCATTTATGGCATCTATTGCTGAGGTAAAGGTAGATAAACAAACCGGTAAGGTTATTCCTCTTCATTTCTATTCTTGTGTTGATTGCGGTACTGTTATCAACCCTAAATTGGCTCGCGTTCAAGTTGAGGGTGGTGTGGTACAAGCTATCGGGATGGCTTTATATGAAGATGTACGCTATTCCAACAATGGTCGTTTGGAAACAAATAATCTTATGACTTATAAAATCCCAACCCGTCAGGATATTGGTGAATTACATACAGACTTTGTAGAATCTTACGAGCCTACAGGTGGCTTCGGAGCTAAATCTATTGGTGAGGTTGTCATCAATACGGGGTGCCCTGCTATCCAACATGCCATTAAAAATGCAGTTGGTGCGGATATTCGTACATTACCTATGACACCTGAGAAGGTATTTATGGCTATGGACGAGAAATATAAAGTATAGAGATTTCTAGTTCCTTTTACTTTCTAAGGAGGCCTGGTTCTATGACATCACAAACATCCTATTGGAATCGATTGATTCAGCCGGGAATTGTTGCCCTTGTTGGGGCAGGCGGTAAAACGACTGTGCTTTCAAAACTAGTAGAATATGGACGGCTGAAAGGTCAGCCCATCGTAGTTACGACTACGACTCGACTTTATGAGTCTCAGGTGGCTCATTATGAACCGATTTATACTCGTAATATTAATGAAGCTGATGAGTATTGTACTGACCGACTTTTACGTGGCTATTGTGGTGCGTGGTTCGCTGGAATTACAGGAACAAAAGTAGACTCTTTAGATTGTGATCTCATCGATGGTTTATCCAAGTTACATCCCAATTGGCAAATTGTTGTAGAAGCAGATGGGGCGAAGGAAAAATGGCTCAAGGCACCTAAGATGACCGAACCTGTCATTCCATCTCTTACAAAGACTACGATTGGCCTCGTGAATCTACAAATGCTAGGGGCCCCATTAGATGATGAGCACGTACATAATATCGAGCTGGTTCAAGATATTGTAAAACGTGATATGGGGGCTATTGTAACTCCTCGTATGTTGGCTGATCTTGTTTTGCATAGGCAAGGTTTATTCCAATACAGTAAAGGTAAGAAAATATTATTCTGTACTGGTTATGAAACAGTGCAACATCGCATTATCGATGATTTTATTGATCATATTGTTGATAGTGATATTACGGCTATCATTTTGGCTGATGGATATAAAGCAAGTTGTGAAATCCGTCGCATTATTCAATGTCGGTAGGTACTCATGACTATTATGAAAGCAAATTGTAACACCGCTTTTAGTCCCATGAGAGACCCCATAGACCGTCATCCTTTGCATATTGGCATTGTCCTCCTTGTGGGAGGACAATCCAAGCGTATGGGATGTAATAAGCAACTCTTGCCCTGGCGTGGTAAGACTGTTCTAGATGCGGTCTGTGGGGCTCTTCAAGGTGGATGGGGTGGACAGGTGGCTTCTACTGTATCGTATAGGCTACCTTTTGTGGCGGTTACTGGTGATGATCATGAGAAATTAGAACCAATTGTCACAAACTATGGTTTTGAAGCCATTCGAAATGACCATCCTGAACTAGGGCAAGGCGTATCCATAGCGATGGGAGTACGTCATTTGATGAATACGTCATCCATACCGCTAGACGGTATTCTCTGTTCAGTAGGAGATCAACCACTTCTGACGAGTGCTGTTGTACACGAGGTCATTCGTGCGTTTAATGAAAACTTTCATCCGAAAACTATCGTCGTTCCACATTATGGGGCAAATTATCACTCGGGAAATCCCGTTCTCTTTGGTTCTCATTGGTTTGATTATTTACAACAGATTCAAGGGGATCAAGGGGGGAAGACCATTATTCATGGTGATGGTAAAGCCCATGTCGTGAAATTATGGATTAGTGATGATATTGGCGACGATATCGATACACCCGATGATTTTGAGCGTTTGAAACATCGTGAAAGTGAGGCATTATGAAACCATTGGTACTCATGCGTGGAGGCGGAGACATTGCTTCCGGCGCTGTATATAGATTGAGACGGGCGGGCTATCCCGTTGTAATTAGTGAAATAGCGATTCCTACCATGATTCGCCGCGAAGTATGTTACGGTAATGCGGTTCATCGTGGAGAAATGATTTTGGAACGTTTTGTTGCTCGTCATGTGTCTCTTAGTGAAGTGAAGGATACATTGGCACAGGAAATCATCCCCGTTGTCACTAGCTCATATGAGGAATTATTGGACACTTTAAAACCAGAGATTGTAGTCGATGCTATTTTGAGTAAAAAGAATCTTGGTACAAAACGGGATGATGCAGATCTCGTTATCGGTGTGGGCCCTGGATTTATTGCTGGAGAAGATGTAGATGTAGTCATTGAAACGATGCGTGGTCATTCATTAGGTCGCTGTATCTATGATGGACCAGCTCAACCTAATACAGGTATCCCTGGAAATGTAGGTGGCTACACTCATGAGCGTGTTATTCATTCTCCAAAGGCTGGACTATTTACAGCAAAACGTCATATTGGGGATTCTGTACAAGCTAATGAAGTAATTGGTTATGTTGATGAAGAACCAGTAAGAGCGAAAATTACAGGTATTCTACGAGGCATTTTAAAAAGTGGGCTCATCGTATCAGATCATTTTAAGTTGGCTGATGTGGATGCTCGTTGTGAAGAGTCTCATTGCTATAGTATTTCAGATAAATCCCTTGCTGTCGGTGGAGGTGTATTAGAGGCTGTTACCGCTTGGGATTATGAAAGGAATCTAGATGGAAACAATTTATGATGTGATGAAAGATCGTCTACAGGTTACTGAAACTACTGTGATGGTTACCGTTCTATCCGGTCCTCGTCAAGGGGATAAGACTATTTATGCTGAAGATGGAAGGGTTCTATACGGAACTCCTATTGAAGGGTTTACTGTAGATAAAGCAAAGCTAAATTCTCTATGCATGGTAGGCGAAATGGAGTGTTTCGTACAACCTGTAGAAAATGATCCGTCAGTTCTCGTATTAGGCGCAGGTCATGTTAGCCGAGCTATTACAGATTTGCTGTTGTTTATTGGATGTCGTGTTACAGTCGTAGATGACCGTCCAGAATATGTAGTTCCTGAATTCTTTGATGAACGTGTCATACGTAAATGCTTACCTTTAGAAAACTTCAAGAACGATTTACCTCTTGATGAATATACTGGTTTTATCATTGTGACACGTGCTCATGAGTACGATAATATATGCTTAGAACAATTACGAGGGTACTTGCCTACCTATATGGGCGTTATGGGTAGCCAAAAACGCATCCATCACGCTTTTGAAGTGTTGCGTGAGCAGGGATGGACTCAAGATGAGTTAGATATGGTATATGCGCCTATTGGGCTAGATTTAGGAGCTCAAACGCCTGAGGAAATTGCATTATCTATCGTTAGTGAATATTTGGCAGTGGTACGTGGTAAAAAAGGCGGCTCATTGCGGAAAGGTAGAGTGATCCATGAATCGTGAGTTTATTGAATATCTTAGTGAACGTAAAAACGAAACCTTAGCAGTAGCGACTATTTTATATACTCGTGGATCCACACCTCGTAAAGCTGGTACATCTATGGTTGTATTTCCTGATGGATCTATTTTTGGCACTATTGGCGGCGGTCGTGCAGAAAATGAAATCCGCCTAAGTGCTGTGGACTCCTTGAATAAAAAAGAAGCTCACCGTCGTATTGATGTTCTCCTTGATGATGACGTAGCTGTTAAAGAAGGCATGGTCTGTGGGGGCCAAATGGATGTATGGATTGAAACACAAAACATCTAATAAAATCTCATTCAGCGTTTGTTTATAAATTTACAGTACTCTCAAAATGAGTTAAAATATAAGGTACAGTCAAAGAATTGATTGTACCTTATTATTTTGTATAAGGAGCTATTTTTATGCATATTGACGCACTTATACATACCTTTAGGCTTCTTGATATTGTTGATATCATAATCGTTGCCATTGGTATTTACTATTTATATAAATTGCTTAAAGATACGAGGGCCGTTTCTCTTTTAAAAGGTCTCGTCATGTTGGCAATTTTAAATTTATTGAGTCATTTATTAAATCTATACGTTATCAACTGGATTTTGCAACAAAGTATGACCGTTCTTCTCTTTGCGTTACCGGTTGTATTCCAACCAGAATTGCGTCGTGCTCTAGAACAATTGGGGCGTGGACGAATTTTCAGCAAGGCACAAAATGTAAACGAAGAAGAAATGGATATGGCCATTAATGAAGTAATGGCTGCGGCTCGCGTTATGTCTCGTGAACATACGGGGGCACTTATCGTTTTTGAACGTGAAGTAGGTCTCAATGACTTTGTAGATACTGGTATTCTTATCGATGCTGTATTGAGCCGCGAGTTGATTAAAAATATCTTTGTTCCTAGTACACCGCTTCATGATGGGGCCTTGATTATTCGTGATGGGCGAATTCGTGCAGCAGGCTGTTTGCTGCCGTTGACTGAGGACCGCACATTGAGTACTGAACTAGGTACACGTCACCGTGCAGCTATTGGCTTGTCTGAGCAAACTGACGCTGTTGTAATAGTTGTCAGTGAGGAAACAGGGACCATTTCTTATACATATGGCGGTCATATTTATCGCCATTTACCAGAGGATCAAATTAAAGAGGCATTGCGCACCTTTATGGAACGCCCTCGTCAAACCATTACTAGTATGTGGAAATGGAGGGCAAATAAATGATGATTCATTTGAAACGCAATTGGCCTGCTAAATTATTATCCTTGTTAGCAGCTATCGTCATGTGGTTCTTTATTATGCGCGATCAGAACCCTGTGATGGAAGTAACCTACACAATACCTGTACAGGTTCAAAATCTCAATTCTGGCTATATCATAGAAGATGCACCAGATGTGGTCCGTGTTGTTCTGGCTGGTCCACGAGATACCATTATGTCTATGAAATCAGATAATTTACGAGCTTATATTGATGCATCCGGTGTAAAACCAGGTCAAAATAATGTAACTATTAATTTTACTCCTCCGGCAGGAATGAATCTTGTGGAGGTTAAACCAGATACCATCACCATCAATGTTGATGAATATGCAGAGAAAACGATTCCTGTTGAAATAGTTCCAATCGGTAAGTTCTCTGATGATATTGCTTTGAAATCGGTAACGATTGTGCCGAAAGAGGTAACTGTTTCTGGTCGTAAGCAACAAGTTAATGCAGTGAGCAAGGTTGTCATGAAAGTCAATGTGGCTGGTCAAACGAAGAACTTTAGCGCTGTTAGTACCTTAGAAGCTTGGGATACGGCAGGTAATGTACTAGATGTACATATTAATCCAAACCAAGGTCAAGCACAATATGAACTTAACTTATTACGTAAAGAAAAGGCGGTTCCTATTACTGTTCCGACTGTTGGTACAGTAGCAGAGGGTTATGAAGTTAAATCTACGTCTGCTACACCAACGCAACTAACGGTTACTGGTCGTGAAGAAATGATTGATTCCGTTACAGAAATACAAACAGAACCTATTGATGTGTCGGGTGCTACTGAAACTGTACAGGGTAACTATAATTTAGTATTACCGAATGGTGTTAATAGCAATACCACAACGGTACGGGTGAAAGTAGAAATACAAAAGAAAGTACTTAATGGATGATAAGTTTTTTATGAGGCTTTGAAATCTTGCGATGAAGACCCTAATAGAGTGAATATTTCTCTATTAGGGCCTTTTTATGATTTATATATTAGCTTTTATAGTAGTGTTGTATAATAAAGATGTATAACTATTTTCTTACAGATCAAGTGGTAAAGAATTTTGGTCAAAGATTAAAGAAGTAGGCTCGCCTAAAAGGGAGGCTTTAATAGGAAAGATATGATTAGAATAATAAATCTCCGCGTAGCTGTTACGGTTAAGTCGGATATCAAAAGTATTGTAGAAAAGAAATATCCCCCGTTACGTGGCGCTATCGAAACGATTCATGTTGTTCGACGTGCCGTAGATGCTCGTAAGAAGCCAAACATTGTTTTTGTATATACTCTATTCATTGAGGTTCATAATGAAGCTCAAGTCATGAAAAAGCTTGGTAAAGAAAAGGATGTATCTGTATTTGCTGCAGAAGATCCAGAACCTATTGTTTTTGGGTCCGTACCATTAGCTCATCGTCCTGTTGTTATGGGCTTTGGCCCTGCGGGGATGCTTGCAGCCTTTTACCTAGCTCGTGAAGGCTATCGCCCAATCGTGCTTGAACGCGGTCAAGATGTAGATACACGTAGTCATGATGTAGAAACATTTTGGAAAAAGGGCATATTTAAACCTGAATCCAACGTACAATTTGGGGAAGGTGGCGCAGGAACTTTTTCCGATGGTAAGTTGACAACTCGCATTACCCATCCGCGTTTACATGAGATATCTAAATACTTTGTTGAGTTTGGTGCGCCTGAAGAAATATTATATAAACATAAACCTCACGTAGGTACAGATAAATTGCGTACTATGGTAAAAGCCATGCGTGAGCGCATCATCGAATGGGGTGGTGAAGTCCGTTTTGGTTCTAAGGTAACGGATTTGTTTATTGAAAATGACCGTATCGTAGGCGTTGAAGTTAATGGTAGTGAGCGTATTGATACGACTGTTGTTTTGTCTGGTGTAGGACATAGTGCGCGTGACACATACGAGATGCTTCATAAACGCAATGTGGAAATGACGGCAAAACCCTTTGCTATCGGTGTTCGTATTGAACATGATCAAGCTGTAATCGATGAGTCCCAATATGGCGTGGAACCATCTAGCTTGGGCCTCGGTGCAGCAGAATACTCCCTCGTGTACCATGATAAAGAAACAGGCCGTACTGCGTATAGCTTCTGTATGTGCCCAGGAGGTCAAGTAGTAGCATCTGCCTCTGAAGAAGGTGGCGTTGTCGTAAATGGCATGAGCTTATACGCTCGGAACAGCGGTGTTGCTAATAGTGCTATCGTGGTTAACGTAGGTCCAGATGACTTTGGTACTCATCCATTAGATGGCGTTGCATTCCAACGAGAATGGGAACAAAAGGCCTATGAGTTGGGCGGATCTAATTTCCATGCACCTGCACAAACAGTAGGGCAGTTTTTAGGGCTTTCACAAGCACCTAGTGTACAAAATAGTATATATAGCTACGAGCCAGGTGTCGTGAATTGCGATTTACATGATTGCTTGCCACCGTTCGTCACATCCGTATTAGAGCGGGCCTTGCCATACTGGGGTCGTCGTATCCGTGGATTCGATAATCCTGCGGTGTGTATGACAGGCGTTGAAACGCGCACCTCTGCACCGCTTCGTATGGGACGCAATGAAGAACGCATTTCTCCTACTGTAGGAGGTTTCTATCCTATGGGTGAAGGGGCTGGCTATGCAGGGGGAATTATGAGTGCTGCCCTTGATGGCGCGGAAACAGCCATTTTATGTATGGCAAAATACGCTAAACCTAATTAGTGGGGAATTATACTGATGAATTGAATTACAGTATAGATTCATACTATTTATGTAATATAGATGTGACTTTATAGTAGGTATGCTTTCTATATTGTGATATAATACACAACAGTAATTATTGAAATGATACACACGGTAGATATATAGACTTGTGAAACTTTCACAAATCCTTAGAGGAGGATAATTATGGCTCGTTTATTTGGTACAGATGGTGTACGTGGTGTTGTTAATGAGTTTTTAACGCCAGAATTAGCCTATCATTTAGGTCGTGCGGCAGGAACGCATTTTGGTAAGGAAAAGGAACATCCTACGTTCTTGATTGGTCGCGATACGCGAATTTCTGGTTCTATGCTTGAAAGTGCATTAGCAGCGGGCATTTGTTCTGTTGGCGGTAATGTAGTGATTGCAGGCGTTATCCCAACTCCAGCAGTAGCGTACCTTGTACGTCAACAAGGGTTTGATGCGGGTGCTGTTATTTCTGCATCTCACAATCCATATCCAGATAATGGCATTAAATTCTTTGATAGCAATGGCTATAAATTACCTGATGAAGTGGAAGATGAATTGGAAAAATATGTTCGTCAAAGTGCAGATAATGAATTAGCACGTCCTACAGGGGATGGTATAGGTAAAATTGAGTTTAATAGTAACTTGGCTCATTTATATGCTCACTTTGTACGTCACACAATTGATACGTCCCTTGAAGGGTTGACTATCGTTTATGATGGTGCCAATGGTGCCGCGTCTAGTGTAGGTCCAGAAATTTTGTCTGGACTAGGGGCTAAAGTCATCAATATTAATGTGAATCCAGATGGCTTGAACATCAATCATCACTGTGGTTCTACGCATATCGAAGGATTGCAAGTAGCTGTGCAACAATATAATGCAGACCTTGGTATTGCTAATGATGGCGATGCTGACCGCTGTTTATTGGTTGATGAAAAAGGTCAAGTTCTCGATGGCGATCAAATTATGTTGTTATGCGCTCTTAAGTTGAAAGAAGAAGGCAAACTTAAAGGTGATACCATAGTTGGTACCGTTATGAGTAATATCGGATTCCATAAAGCAGCAGAAGAACTTGGTATGAAAACGGTTTCCACTGCTGTTGGTGATCGATATGTATTGGAATACATGCGTGAACATAATCTTTCCGTTGGTGGTGAACAATCTGGTCATGTAATCTTTTTAGATCACAATACCACTGGTGACGGCATGTTAACAGCTGTTCAAGTGGCGGCTCTTATAAAGGAGAAAAAGCAACCTCTTTCTGAATTGGCCGGCATTATGACAAAATACCCACAAGTTCTTGTAAATGTTCGTGTAGCTACAAAAACTGGCTGGGAAGACAATGACCTCATCAAAGCTGCTATCGTAACAGCTGAAGGAGAACTTGGTGACGAAGGTCGCGTACTTGTACGTGCCTCTGGTACAGAACCACTCATTCGCGTTATGGCAGAAGGTCCAGACCAAGAAACATTACAATCATTATGTGAAGAAATCGCTGATATTATCGGTAGAGAACAAGGGTTAGCTGAATAACTCTTGATGAGTAGTTTGATACCATTCCGTTTGGTTCCATTCTACAACTTTTATATTAAAGGTATACCCTCCTATATATGTCCCTTTGCTCCGTCCTACGTAAAGTCGCTGCAGGAACATATATAGGAGGGTATTTATTTTATATTTATTTAGGATGATTACCGAATGGAACCGTCACTATTGCGCGGTCATTTCTACTCATAAGAGTTATTTCGGGTATGGAGAGGCCGATAGCAGAGATGATGTAATTCATCTCTTAGATAGTTAAGAGATGGGATGGTGCTTTGCAAATACGTACATAGGGCATGATTTATGTTATTATAGCTATATAGTTTAAATTGTATTGGTTTAATAGTTAAGGTGTAATATGAAAAATATAAATCAAGGGGAGGCTGAGATTCTCCTTAATGAGTGCCCGAATAGTGTTGATTCTGCTTGTGAGCTTGCAGATGCTGAGTCACAAGCATGGAGAGAGAAAAATTCACAGCTTATCTTGGAGGAGTTCTTAGCAAAATATAGCGATGAATTAAATGATGTTGAAAAAGCTAAAGTTTATACTAATTTGGCATTTTATTATAATGATGAGGGCAATATAAAAGAATATGAGTATCTATCTGCAGCGGTAAAGCTAAACTCTCCATATATAGAGACCTACCGAGGGCTGGCTTTATATCATTTTACATCTTATGCAGAAAAGGGCTCAGTAGAGGAATTGGAGAGAAGCTTACTGACTTATGAAAAGGGACGAAGCATATCAGATAATTATGAAATGAACTTTGGCTATGCGGTATGTTTATTTGAACTCAAAGAATATGAAAAAGCAAAGACCATTTTTGTGCAGTTACTTGAAAACTGTCCAAATAGAATGCGATTACTTCTTTGTATAGCTTATTGTGATGTGTATTTAGGAAATAAAATCCAATCCCTTGATTATTTGAAGAAAATTAAGATTGGTGGAGATCCTGCATATCAGCGAGATGATGAAATTTGGGAGTTTGATATCTTTAATGCTTATTATGTATTAGATGAGTACAAATTATTCTTAGAAGAATGTGAAAAGGCTAAAAGCTCTTGTGACCTAAATTACGGCCCTTATTATTTTGGCCTTTGGACTATGAACCAATATGACCAATTCCATCTAGAAGTGGACAAGCAACGAACAGAAATATTGGCATGCATTGAAAATGCAAAAATGGACGAAGACTTTGATAGCGAAGAAGAAAAGCAGGACTATATCAAAAGCTGGGAAGATGATTTAGAGAATCTAAATTTGTTGGAACATAAAATTAAAGATGAAAACTACAAGCCTATGGTTGAATTAAAACTGTGGCCTATATATGGCTGCTATTTAATAGACTGTTTAATTCATAATTTATAATACGCTAACTTCATAGTGATAGAGTTAAAGAATATTTATATAGTTGAAGTTTTATAGTTTTGATTGAAAAAGAATAGCACTACTTTGGATTGGAATAATTCAAAGTAGTGCTTTTATTATTATTTATCAGCCACAACGAGTTTATATCCATTTAAGTGAATGTTACTACCTGTTGAGTCTTCGTTGTTCAAGGATTTTACATAGCTGTCACCTGTGAGTATCCAATTGGAGTCTTTGCTAAGTTTCACAGTTACTTCTTTAGCAGCATTGTCTGTGTTTACAGCGCCTACAAGACTAGATCCATTTGTCATGTCTAGTGCGATGGTACTGATTGAATCAGCCATAATATTACCGCTTAGTTCTTGGTTAGATGTACGGAGTGTAAGATGACCGCCATTTTCACCAGTTTTGCCCCAACGGGAGTCAGCAGCTGCTTTCACTAGGGTAGAAGTGTTTGGCATAGAGATTGCATTGTTAGAAAGGTCTACTTCAGCAGTGGTGTTGTTTACATAGAGGAACGCACCTGTAGCGTGAGTTGTAAGTGTATTATTCTCTGCTTTCAGACGAGCAATACCGCTTTCAGCATCACCAGAGAAGCTCTGATATAGCATGAAACCATTATCTTTGTAGCCTGTTACATTGGAGTTTGTAAGGGTAATGGAGTTCTTACCTTCTACGACGCCAATTTCACTGTTATTCGCTATGCCGTTGACATTGTTCACTATAATATTACCCGTGGAGTAGATAACAGGACTGCCTTCGCCAGATGTTGTAAGTTTGGCTGCTTCTGCGGTGATAGTGCCTTCTCCGCGATCTGTAGCAAGTGTGGCAGAATGAGCACCTTCAGTGGTGATAGTTAGATTTTTGCCATTTACAGTGCCTTTGTAAGTGGCATCTAAGCCACGAGAGGAATCGCTTTTTGTGTGAATATTAGTGTTTTCTACGTTGATAACAGAGCCTTCACCAGTGGCAAAGACTGCGTTAGACCCTTTAGAATTAGATGTAATATTGCTACCTTTGATGTTAATTTGGCTACCCTCGATACCGAGGACTACTGCATTTTGACCGCGGAAATTGCTGTTGTCATCGCTTGTAGTGTCGCCTGTTTTATCGAAAACGCTATTTTCAATATCAATTACCGCTTTATTTTTACCGATGAAAGCATTCTGATCAGCCGTTGTGTTTGTCATCGATTCGTGAGCAATGGATTTGTTTTCTGTAACGATAGTTGTGCCTTTAAAAGTACTAGGATCTACTTCAACTTGTGGTGCCATTCCATTAGGGGCTCCATTCTGCATAGCCATTGGAGGCATACCGTTAGGAGTGCCAGAAGGAGGATTTCCATTTGGAGGTATTTGGTTAGACGTGCCTGTAGGTGATTGACCTGCAGGTGGTTTGCCGTGAGGTGCACCGTTTGGAGGTGTGCTTCCTTGTGCGGATGGTACTGTTTTAGTTTGTTCTGTTGAGGTTACAACTGCTACGTTAGTACTAGTTTGAGTCTCTGCGGCTAAGGTTGGGATAACCGCTAATGTCGACAGAGCTGCACCAAGGACTGCAGGTAATACCCAACGACGCAATTTTCTATATGACAAACTGTTCTTTTTAATTTTATGTTGCTTCTTTATAGTTGTTTTATTCATGATTATCATCTCCCAAATTATATACATACATTTTGAAAATACAACAAAATCTAATTGTGTAAAATTTAGAATGATAGAAGTATAATTTCTTACAATGAAAAGGATGTGAAGCATAGAAACAATCTTTTTTATTCCTTTTGAATTATCTGTGGTGGTTTACTTTTTATCGATTTTTCTAGTATAATATACGTCAGTACATATTTTATTTTGTACTGATTCTGCCGTATATCAAAGAAAGGAATTCCAAATTCGTAAAGGCGAATAGCGCAAGTACCCGCGAAGGCAGTCGTTAGGGTAGACGAGGTGAAGAGTGATCGAGTCATCAGCGGATGCTCTTCCGGCATATTCATGTCGTAACAGGTATTAAAAAGCCCATCGGTAACGATGGGGACAAAGTATATCTGAATGAATTGTATTGAACTAATATTTAATACATTAAATAGAATATTAATCTAGAACATTAATTAGTTAGCCTTAGTTTTTGCTGGGGCTAGAAATACCCCCAGTTATAGGAGGATATACGTATGTGCGGTATCGTAGGATACATTGGCTTTAATCAAGCATCTGATTTCTTGTTGGACGGTATGGCAAAGTTAGAATACCGTGGTTATGACTCTGCAGGTATTGCTGTTATCGGCCCTGAAAATGTAATTAAAATTCAAAAGAAGGTTGGCCGTCTTGCTAATCTTGAGGCAGTTGTGAAAGCAGATCCTAATGAAGGAACTGTAGGCATTGGTCATACACGTTGGGCTACACATGGTCGTCCATCCGACATGAACGCTCACCCTCATGCATCTGAAGATGGTAAATTTGCTGTTGTACACAACGGCATTATTGAAAACTACATGCCTTTAAAAGAAGAGCTTATTGCAAAAGGGTACCATTTCAAATCTGAAACTGATACAGAAGTTGTAGCTCATTTGTTAGAGGATATGTACGATGGCGATTTCGTGGGCACAGTACGCCGCATGCTAGCTCGTGTTGATGGTGCGTATGCTCTTGAAATCATCTGCTCCGATGAGCCAGATAAAATCATCTGTACTAAAAAAGAAAACCCATTGGTTATCGGTCTTGGCAAAGGTGAAAACTTTGTAGCATCCGATATTCCAGCTATCATTAACTACACACGCGATACATACATCTTGAGTGATGGTGAATTAGCTATCGTAACTCGCGATAATGTATCCGTATTTGACCGTGAAGGCAAACCTGTTGATAAAGAGGTATTCCATGTAAATTGGAACGCTGAAGCAGCAGAAAAAGGCGGTTATGAACATTTTATGTTGAAAGAAATTCATGACCAACCTAAGGCTGTACGCGATACATTTGGTACACATATTTCTGAAGACGGTAAGACAGCAATCTTTGATGAGCTAAATTGGACTGCTGAAGATGTGGCAGCTTTCAATAAAATTCTCATCGTTGCATGCGGTACTGCATACCATGCAGGTCTTGTAACAAAACAATATATTGAAAACTTGGCGCGTATTCCAGTTGATGTGGAAATAGCATCTGAATACCGTTACAGCAATCCGTTGACTGATGATAAAACATTATGTATCGTTATTAGTCAATCTGGTGAAACATCCGATACATTGGCGGCTTTGAAAGAAGCTAAACGCCTTGGTGCCAAATCATTGGCCATTACCAATGTTGTTGGTTCCAGCATTTCTCGTGAAGCAGATAACAAAGTTTACACATGGGCTGGACCTGAAATTTCTGTAGCGTCCACAAAAGCGTACACTACTCAATTAGTAGCGGGATTGTTGTTCGCCGTATACCTAGGTCAATTAAATGGTAAATTAAATCCAGCCTTAGCTGAAGAAATTCTTAGCGGCGTTAAAAACTTACCATCCTTGATTCATGAAATCTTTGAAGTAGACGAAGATATGAAAGCCTTTGCTAAACATTATGGTTTCAAATCTGATGCATTCTTCTTGGGCCGTGCTATCGACTATGCAGTAGCGATGGAAGGTGCTTTGAAGTTGAAAGAAATTTCTTACATCCACGCTGAAGCATATGCTGGTGGCGAATTGAAACATGGTACATTGGCTCTTATCGAAGAGGGCGTACCTGTTATCGCATTGGCTACACAAGAGGATGTGTACGATAAGATGATCAGCAACATCCGAGAGGTAAAAGCTCGTGAAGCTATTGTAATCGGTATTGGTATGAAAGGTGACGAAGAATTATCTAAACACGTAGACCATACAATCTATGTTCCTCGTGCGAATAAATTCATCGCTCCAATCTTAGCAGTTGTACCATTGCAATTATTAGCGTACTATGCAGCGATTACACGCGGCGCAGATGTAGATAAACCACGTAACTTGGCTAAATCTGTAACCGTAGAATAATATATATAACCAACAGTGCTTTGGCACTGTTGGTTTATTTCAATATAGGGAGACTATTATGGCAGTTATATTTTCCGGCATCCAACCAAGTGGGGAGTTAACACTTGGTAACTATTTGGGGGCTTTACGTAATTTCTTAGATTATCAAGATACTGAAGAATGTTACTATTGTATCGTTAACCAACATGCGATTACGGTACCGCAAGATCCAAAAGAATTATTTCAAAACACTCGTAATTTGGCTGCATTGTACCTTGCGGTTGGCCTTGACCCTAAAAAGGTAACATTGTTTGTTCAATCCGAAGTACCTGAGCATGTTAAGCTCGGTTGGGTTATGCAATCTATTAGCTATGTTGGCGAATTAGAGCGTATGACTCAGTACAAGGATAAGTCTCAAAAGCAAGGGGATTCTATTCCAACTGCATTGCTTACGTATCCACCGTTGATGGCGGCAGATATTTTGCTATATGGTACGAATTATGTTCCTGTAGGGGAAGACCAAAAGCAACATCTCGAGTTGACTCGTAATTTAGCAGAGCGTTTTAACCGTAGATTCGGTGAAACTTTTGTAGTACCTGATATCAAGGTCGGCGAAGGTGGCGCTCGCGTTATGAGCTTGCAAGAACCAACTAAGAAAATGAGTAAATCTGATGATAACCAAAATGCTACAATCCGTCTTTTGGATGCACCAGATTTAATCGTGAAAAAGTTGAAACGAGCTCAAACTGATTCTGATAATGCAGTTCGCTATGATAAAGAAAATAAACCAGGCATCTCTAACTTGATGGGAATCTACCGTGCTATTACAAAAGATAGCTACGAAGCTATCGAAGAAATGTACGCAGGCAAAGGTTATGGCGTGTTCAAATCCGATATTGCCGACCTTTTAGTAGCAACCCTTGAACCAATTCAACAACGTTACAATGAATTGATTACAAGCCCTGAACTGGATGTAATCCTTGATGAAGGGGCTGCTAAGGCGCATGCTAAAGCAAGTGCAATGTATCGTAAGGTAGAACAAGCTATGGGCTTGTGCCGTAAATAAAATTATATAGTAGACTTTCAATTTGTGAGGTAAGCCATGACGAAACAAGAGGCGATGGAACGCTTTTCATCAGGTGCCGTACAACAGAGCTTAGAAATACATCGCGGTATACAGTGGACCGGTCGCATCATCGGCCTAGTTGTGTGTGCGTTGATTGTAAAATATATGCCCTCAGACTGGGCGGAACGTGTATGGTATTATCTGTTGTTGCTCGTGATATTATGGACCCTTCATAGATTAGGTGAAAGTCAAGCTTTTATCTGTGAAAAGGGCCTCGTGTTAAAACGTAGGCCTTTTTCTGTGAAAGAATACTTTCACAGTTTATTCTATGGGGATGAATATTTCGTCTTTGTTGATTATGAGCATATTATTGGATTCACCGAGGAATGGCGTGAGTTGCAAGCGATGAATGGTCATGGTGGGATCTATGTGATACCACTTGATCTGCATCAGGTGGCGTACAAGGATAAAATGGCGATGATTGAGGCCATTCATAAACATACGCAGTCATAAAGTATAAGTACGTAGCGTCATACAATATAGGCATACAGAAATATAAATATAGGACTACAGAAACATAAAGCAAATGAATCTAGAATCATAAACTATATATGTGGAGAGTCTGTAAAATAAAAAATGCAAAATTCATCGAATTAACTATTTACAACTTTAATGAACTAAAGTATAATACAATCATTAAGTACAGAATCTAAATCTGTATTGAACATATTATTAAGTAGTAAATGGGCGATAATCGCCGTGGAGGATAGTTATGAATTGGAAAAAGATGATGGCCGTTGGCCTTGCAGCCGTGTCTATGATGGCATTTGTAACAGGTTGTGGTGGTGACGCTAAAAAAGCTAATACAGAATTGCCTAAGAAAGTTGTTATCGGTTTAGATGATAGTTTCCCTCCAATGGGCTTTAAAGATGAAAAAGGTGAAATCGTTGGCTTTGATATCGACATGGCTAAAGAAGCAGCTAAACGTGCTGGCATGGATGTAGAGTTCAAAGCTATCGATTGGTCTAGTAAAGAAGCGGAACTAAAATCTAAAAAAATTGATGCGTTGTGGAATGGCTTAACAGTTTCTCCTGAGCGCGAGAAAAATATTTTGTTCTCCAATACATATATGAAGGATAAACAATATGTCATTGTTCGTAATGACGATGATTCCATTAAAGGTAAAGCCGATTTAGCTGGTAAGGTAGTAGGCGTGCAACAAGCTAGTACTGGTGAAGCAGCATTGCAAAACGATCCAAGCGGTAAGACTGTTAAAGAAACAAAATCCTATGCGGATTTTGTAAGTGCCTTCATGGATCTTGGTATTGGTCGTGTTGATGCGGTTATTGCTGACGGTGTAATCGCTCGTTATCTTATGACAAAAGAACCTGGTAAATACAAAATCGTAGAAGGTACTGACTACGGTGTTGATAATTTCGCTGTTGGCTTCCGTAAAGATGATACTGCTTTGCGTGACAAAATTAATGGTATCTTAGCTGAAATGAAAAAAGACGGTACTGCTGATAAAATTGCTGAAAAATGGTTAGGCTCAGGCGCAGACTTAGATAAGAGCGATGCTAAATAGTACAATTCGTGATATACTAATAGTACTATGGTCAGTAGGTACAACTGATAATTAAAGAACGAAATGTACACTAGAGAAGCGGCCAGATGGCCCTTCTCTAGTCGTGTTTTGAAGGAGTCTTTCATGTTAGATTATTTATTGCAGATTATCCCAACCATCGCTGATGGCTTAAAGGTAACCGTATCGCTATTCTGTATTGTATGGATTTTATCTATTCCTGGTGGCATTTTAATGGCTATGTTACGCCTATCTAAATTGCCTTTAGTAGATAAGCTTGTCGATGCGTTCGTATATTTAATGCGGGGCACACCGTTGATGCTACAAATCTTATTCGTCTATTATGCATTACCAATCATCACGGACGGTGCTATTCAAATGGATGATGCCACGGCAGCAGTTCTTACCTTCGTATTAAATTACGCAGCTTATTTATGTGAGATTTTCCGTGGGGGCATTCAATCTATCTCTCGAGGTCAGTACGAAGGGGCGAAGGTGCTTGGTTTTACCTATGCACAAACTATGCGTAAAATCATCTTACCACAAATGTTTAAACGTGTATTGCCTCCTCTTGCGAATGAGACGATTAACTTATTGAAAGATACATCTCTTGTATATGTATTAGCGATGAATGATATCTTGCGTATTACAAAATCTATCGTACAACGGGACTTTGATATTTCTGCATTCCTCGTGGCAGCATTATTCTACTTGATCTTTACCTTTATTTTAACGAATATCTTCAACTACTTAGAACGAAGATTTGCTGTATACGAAGATTAATCTAATTCTATGATAGTTTGTCGTATGTAATGATGTAGCTAGTTTTATAGGTGAGATACTTTTATTTGATGCTATAGATGCGATTTTGTAGATGAGATATCTTTACTTGAGGTGCTGGTTATATACTTAATATGACGACGTAAGAGGTACTTATGACATTTGTAAATATGGAGCGTATTGAAAAACGCTTTAATAATCAATCAGTATTACGCGATGTGTCGCTCAAAATGAATAGAGGAGAAATCGTTTCTATTATCGGACCTTCTGGTTCAGGTAAATCCACATTTTTACGCTGCTTGGGGCAGTTAGAAACGATTGATGGAGGCTCTATTACCGTTGATGGTACGGTTCTTGCTAGTACTGAAAATGGGGTTGTAAAATACGCGTCTCCTCAAACTCAGCATGAATTATTGCTTCGTATGGGGATGGTATTCCAATCTTTCAACTTGTTCCCGCATATGACGGTATTAGATAATATTATGATTGCTCCACGTATGGTAAAAGGTATGAAAGATGATGAAATCTCACCGATTGCAGAGCAATTACTCAATAAAGTAGGGTTATGGGAAAAGCGTAATATGTATCCATCTCGCTTGTCTGGTGGTCAGCAACAGCGTGTAGCTATTGCCCGTGCGCTAGCGATGAATCCTGAAATCATGCTCTTTGATGAACCTACATCAGCTCTCGACCCAGAGCTTACTGGTGAGGTTCTTAAGACGATTAAACAATTGGCAGACGATCACATGACGATGATTATCGTAACTCATGAAATGAACTTTGCTCGAGAAGTATCGGATCGTGTTATCTTTATGGCTGATGGTGTTATCCAAGAAGAAGGAACACCAGAACAAATTTTTAATCATCCGCAGAACGAAAGAACGAAAGCGTTCTTGGATAATATGTTATAGGAGGCTCTATGAAGTTACGTTTATTTGCGGCAACCTTAGCTGTCATGGCTTTGGGAACGACTTCTATTATGGCGGAAGGTTTACAGAAGACGCCTGATACACCTTTATCTATTGTGGAATCTCAGAAGGATTCCGCATCTATTTTGCCAGAACAATACAAATCCTATGCTACTAAGATGAACACGGTGGTGAAGGATTACAAAAATGGTTATATGTTCTCGATTCCTTGGCGTGTAGCTGATGGTGTTATGCTAGATATGGATGTACGTAGTGAAAGCGAACATATTCAAGGGTATTCCTTTAATTTAGCGGGCCCTACCCAAGAGGATTCCTATACAGTATCTTTTACTAAGCGCAATAATACACCGCAAGAAGGAGTATCTCAAAAAGAATGGAATACAACTTGGTATGGTGTACCTATTAAGGGCATGTCTAATGAGGAGTATTTGAATATTTGGCGCCAACATAGCAATAACTTTGAGCATAATGATATTGTTGGTGGGTTCTTTGCTAAGAAAGGTGCAGTTTCCGCACGCTGGGATAAGAGTACACCAAAATCTTATGCAGATATGACATCTACAGAGCCGGTTCAGTCTGTATTTGAAGCAGAATTTATCATGGAGAAAGATCCAACTCATCGGTACAATTTGTCTAGTACGTATGCACCTGTTCGTGCAGAGTTTATGGAGCTAGGTTTGATGGAGCATACAATTCCATCCTTTGAATTGATCAATAAGCGCGGTTCTAATGCTATTAAAGGGGTAAAAAAAATATTAACCGGCACAAGCGATATCAGTGTTGCAGAAGGTATCAAATTTACCTATCCAAAAGGTTTTACCCGTCTTAATGAAAAAGGTAAGATTGCTTTTACTAAACATAATGTACGCCTTGACATTGAGTCCTTTACAATTCCAGTACAAGCTGTCAGCTCCGGTATGCCAACTATGATGGCTAAGCAGATGCTTGGTGATTATTATCTTAAACAATTGGTTGATGTGAACAAGGCCACGATTACTCGTTATGAAACGCATATCATTGACGGTAATGTGATGTTCTATTTGGCGGGCCATATGAAAAATCCAAATACATCTGATACATCTGTAGCGGAACCAGTATCCTTTGGCGCAACAATTATTCTTGGCAATGAAGGTAATGTAGCAGTAGCTCGAATGATTGGTCCATCCACTAGCAATCTTGCTACTCAGGAACTTATAGATATATTAGATGGTTTTAAATTGACTACTACACTTAATACAAATCAATCGTCTCAGGTTCTTTAATATACGCATAATATTCTTTTATTTGTATAATTCTGTACGATTTGTGCTATAATGTAATAAATCCTCAGAAAAAAGAGGAGTTTTCCTTGATGGTCTAGAATATATTAGTATAGGCTAAACGATATTTGATCATATCCCCTTTGAGGGATTAGGAATAGGAGGGGTTATTATGGTTACCTACAAAACTATTGTCGTACCTACTGATGGTTCTGAAAATGCTAAACGTGCGTTGGAACATGCTCTCGCTGTAGCGGATCGCAACCAAGCTGAATTGATTGTTGTTCACGTTGCAAATATTGTGTCTGCTATTTCCAATTTTGATCAAACACCAATTTCTGGTGGATATGTATCTGAGCAAATTGCTGAGGATATGGAAGAAACTGGTAAGGAAATTCTTAATGATGTAGTGAAAGAAATTCCTGCAGGCGTAAAAGTTAAAAGCGTATTTGAAGTTGGCTCCCCTGGACCTGCACTACTTGCAGTGGCAAAAAAATATAATGCTGATCTCATCGTAATGGGTAGCCGTGGTCTTGGCCCTTTGAAAGGCTTATTCATGGGTAGCGTAAGTAGCTATGTAACTAGCCACTCCACTTGCCCTGTATTAATCATTAAATAATTTATATCTTATATTTTATATAGATATGATAAAAAAAGAGACTTTGGTTTCTCAAAGTCTCTTTTTTATGTTAAAAATGATATAATGTCTATATGTATGCCATACATATTGGTGTTATACGTTAAGACGTATCGATTAGTGACATAGAAGAGCTACAAAAAAGAATGGATAGGATTAAAAAAGGGGGATTATATGACCGACAAACAAGAATCATTGCTGAAGCTAGCAGAACTGTTTAAAATCTTGGGTGATCCTACACGCCTTAAAATAGTAGAGCTATTACTAGAAAATGAAATGTGTGTTAATCACATTGCAGAAACCATGGAGATGGGACAATCTGCTATTTCTCATCAATTGCGTGTATTGCGCCAAGCACGCCTTGTTACATATCGTAAAGATGGGAAAACAGCATATTATTCTCTAAACGATGATCATGTTGAATGTTTAGTTCGCATGGGGATGGAACACGTAGCTCATCAATAATTAGGAACGTAATCATTTAAAGTCTCATTATAAGAGATGAGCCTATGATACACTTATAAGTATTTTAGCCTCAAAATATAATAAAAGGAGCCCTTTTAGAGGGCTCCTTTTTGTATAGGTGTACTCGTATCAATATAATGGGAAGAGAAAATAGGCTATAGTAATAAACAGTGGCATTGTTATAGCGGATAAAATAGTTGTGCCCATTACGATTTGTGTAGCATATTCAGGATTATTCTTCATTTCAATAGCAATAAGAGACATATTGATAGCGGTAGGTACGCTGTAGGTTATAATGATGGTTTGCGCAGCTATTGGATGCATAGGGCCATAGAACATTATAAATAGTATGGTAATACCAGCGGCTATGAGTGGGCTCACAATGAGTCGTAAGGTCGTTGCGAGCATGACATCCATCTTGAAAAAGTTTAGAGGTGTTCTATTAATCTGTACACCTAAGGCAATCATAGCAACTCCAACGAAGGCGTTGGCAAAGATATTGAGTGGTGCAAAGAAGAAGAGCCCGTGTAAATCAAAGGGCAATAGCTGGCAAAGGAGTGCCAGTGGGATGGCATATACCATAGGCATGTGGAATACGACTTTTAGTGCATCCCGTGGGGTTAGTCGTCCAGCTCCAGCTTGGTAGAACCCATAGGTATTACTGCTGATAGTTTGGATGATCATGATAGATACAACGCTTACAAGACCTAAATTGGCATAGGGTGTGGTTCCATCGATGACATATGGAATATTAGTAAATACAAAGATAGCAAGGGCGACACCCATATTCCCAACATTATTAAACATAACGCAGTTTTTTAAGGTTGCAATCTTAGCCACATCATATCCTTGCATCTTACCTACCACATCTGAAAGGATGGAGTTTAGTATGAGTACACAGAGCGCACAGAATACAATTTCCAAAGTACCTGAGTTAAGTTTAGCTTCATACATCGCTCGAAATATAAAGGTAGGTAACAATATATAAAAGTTTAGTTTACTCAGCGTATATAGATCGAGTTTAAATCTTCTATCTAATATAAATCCCACGCCTATAAGTACTAAGATAGGGACCATAGAATTCATAAAAATATGGCCTACTAATTCGAATAGATTCATCATCTCACCTAGAGTTTTTCTTTAATATATTAGTTAATATATAAGGCATAGTTTTAATGTATCGTATAACTATATAGCAAATATACAGTTACTTTATATAAGTTAAAAGTGAATAAGCGTTACGAAATGTGCTTATTCTTTATAATATTATCATACCATAGTATGTATTTTTTGGGATTTAAAAAATTATTGATTATGATTACTTATCATAATCATCAGAAATATCTATGCAATATGTGTTTTTGGATATACGACTTTAGCTATCGATTTATAGTATAATATGAATATATTGTATATTTTAATTTGTTAGTACACGAGGTGTCTCTAGGTGTTACCATAGCTTTTACAGTGTGGCGTTTTAAGGGATACACAGGAGGAATTATGAAACGAATTTTATTAGTGTTAATGAGCGTTTTCATGTTTGCCTTTTTAGTAGGATGTGGTAATGATGCAAGTAAACCAACTGAGTCGGCTAAACCAAGTACATCTGAAAAGATTACTGTACAAGCTGCAGCAAGCCTTAAAGGTGCTCTTACTGAATTGGCTGATGCTTACAAAAAAAGCCATAATTTAGCAGATGATCAAATTGCTATTAACTTTGCTGGTTCTGGTACATTGCGTCAACAAATTGAACAAGGTGCACCTGCTAGCTTATTTATCTCTGCTGACGAGAAAAATATGAAAATGTTACAAGAAAAAGATTTGGTAACTGATGTAAAACCATTCGTAACTAATGAACTCGTTCTCGTAGTTCCAAAGGGCCAACCTAAGGTTGAGCTAAATCAAATCGGTACAGTAAAGCGTATCGTTTTGGGCAATCCTGAAACAGTACCAGCTGGTAACTATGGTAAACAGGTATTAACAAAACTAGGCGTTTGGGAACAAGTTGAACCTAATGTAGTATACGCTAAAGACGTAAAAGCTGTAACAGCTTCCATTAGCCAAGGTGCTGGAGATGCTGGTTTCATCTATAAAACTGATGCTATCGCAGCGGGCGATGCAGTTGAAATCTCTGCAGTAACACCGGCTGATTCCCATGATCCAGTTATCTATCCAATTGGTATTATCAAAAAATATGACAACGCATTGGCAAAAGACTTCTACCAATACGTAATGAGCCCAGAAGGCCAAAAAGTATTAGAGAAATACGGTTTCTCTACTTCTAAATAAGAGTAAAACGCTAGCTTTCAGGGCTAGCGTTTTCTTATGATACAATAGAGATATTATCGGTATTACTAATAAGATTATTTCTAACTGTATGCTCTTTTTTACTCATTTGTAGTGAGGAGTGGGGACTGATTAATAATCTAGCATATGATTTAGGACATAAATCTTATTTGAAAATATTTTAGAAATAATGGATACCGCAAATATTTTAAATTTGTTGTGTATAGAAAGGGGGCGTGACATGAGTCCATTCTGGCTATCATTATGGGTAGCAAGTATAGCTCTTATCATAGTTATTTTAAGTGGCTTAGGGACTTGTTACTGGATGAACCGTTGTAAGTGGGGTGGTATTGCCATTCTTGATGCACTTATTACCTTGCCACTTGTACTGCCTCCGGTAGTTGTTGGTTTTGCGTTACTTATGGTATTTACTCCAGGTTATGCGTTTGGTGCTTGGCTTGAAGCTCATGGTATGAGTGTTGTTTTTGCTGCATCCGGTGCCGTGATAGCCTCCTCTGTAATTGCATTTCCGCTGTTTTATCAAACGGTGCGTTCAGCATTGCAATCCGTCGATCATAATATGGAGGACGTAGCGCGTACATTAGGTGCTTCAGAGTTACGTATCTTTTTTACTATCTCCGTACCACTCGCTTGGAAAGGCATTTTGACGGGCAGTATCTTAGCATTTTGTCGTGCTATGGGCGAGTTCGGTGCTACCATTTTGATTGCAGGCAATATTCCAAAGGTAACGCGCACCATGCCACTTGCTATCTACTCTTACGTAGAGGCAGGGCAGTACATGGATGCTTTTGAATTAGTTATCTATATTTGTGTGCTCACATTGGCATTGTTGAGTGGAATTCACTTCATCACAAAGGGGTCCTTGTTCCATCACATTGATAATAATTAGGAGGTCCGATGATTACATTTTCCTTTACCATAGCTAGACCTTCTGTGACTGTGAAAGCCGATGGGGTACTTTCTTCTGGTATTACCGTGTTAACAGGCCAATCTGGCAGTGGTAAAAGTACATTTATTAAGTGCATTGCAGGTCTTGTGAAACCGACTACAGGTAGCATTCAATATGATGAAACTATATGGGTTGATCGCGACAAAAAAATCT
Source organism: Veillonella parvula (assembly GCF_047241225.1). Classification (GTDB taxonomy): domain Bacteria; phylum Bacillota; class Negativicutes; order Veillonellales; family Veillonellaceae; genus Veillonella; species Veillonella parvula_O. Next base: position 308,759 of record NZ_JBKTIE010000003.1, read on the forward strand.
GGGTACCTGCTCAAGAACGTCAAGTTGGCTATATGCCACAAGGTAATATCGTATTTCCACATTTATCGGTGGAACATAATATTACCTATAGTAAACGAGGCACGTCAGAGATGTGTGACAGCTTATTAAAACGCTTAGGCCTTGAGAAATATCGTAAAACGAAAGCAGGTAGCTTGTCTGGTGGTGAGCAGCAACGCGTTGCATTGGGGCGTGCTCTTTACTCTAAACCAACCATCTTGCTTCTTGATGAACCATTATCTGCACTAGACTGGAATTTACGTAAGCATGTTCGAGAGGATCTTGTTTCCATTATTCGCGAATGGGATGTGCCATGTGTATGGGTTACCCATGATGAAAGCGAAGCCGAAATGGTTGGAAATCGGCACTGGACCTGTGAAGATGGGCTTATAGTAAGGTGTTAGCAGTTTTACTTATGAATCCAACGATGGATGTTACGATAAATGCTATTGTAAAGGCTGGTAGTGTTGCACCTATGGAGCTTTCACTATGCAACATATAATGGTATAAACCTACGGCTATAGCCCAAATCAACCCGCGAACTAGATAAGCCGATAGCGTTTGCACTTGTTGGCGATTGACAAAATAGTCTGCCAACAAGATGGCAATCATTGGAGCAAAGACGGATCCGATGAGATATAGGAATTCTGTAATATCGTCCATCGGATATAGGATGGCTGCAATGGCGCCGACAATGGTTACGATAACAGCTACGCCTTTACTAGATGCTCCATTATAGATAGTCGTACTAGATACGCCAGCTGAGTAAGCGTCCATAAAGGTCGTAGTTACAGTGGAGAAGATAATGACGATGAGCCCTGTAAGACCAAGGCCTGCGTTTATCATAATAGTAATGATAGAGTCCCCACCGCCGAAGATCGCCGCGCTAAGGCCCAAGGTGTACATGGCGACACTCGTTACGGTGTAGATGGCAGCACTTGTTAGTGATGCGGAGAAAGGGCTTTTGCTTTCACGAGTATAATCACTGATGAGAGGTAGCCAAGACAGTGGCATAGCGATTGATAGTTCAAGGGCTGCTATAAAGCTCATATTGCCATTAGTCATGAAGCTACTGTCACTAGGCCATTGAGAAATCATGTGAACTCCCATGTAGAGTGTGAGGCCTAGTAATAAAACAGATACGATAGCTTGAATATAGCCTGTATTGTGGAGACCGATGAAGAGCCATAAAATGACGAGCGCCCCAATAGCAATAGTCCAAATCATAGGCGATAGGGGCGCCAGCTCTTGTAAGGCAAGCATGGCATCGTAAATCATGATACTAGTCCAACCGACGAGTTGGATCATATTTAAAAAGGCAAAGCCCTTTGCCCCTAAGGGACCAAAGCTAAAGGCTGTCGTGTTCATACTGCCTTGCCGCAAACGGCCACCGATGAGTCCTGCTCCAAAGAGCAGAATACCGCCGATGATATGGCCTAAGATGATGGCATAGAGACCTTGTGTAAGTCCTAAGGGAGCCAGATAGGTACCGGTCATAATTTCCGCAATCGATAAAGCGGCACCGAACCATATCATGGCAAATTGTGGTTGCGTGATGTGTGTATTTTTCATACGTCCTCCTTGCCAGGAAGTCATAGAAAAAGCCGAGCTCACAGGAACTCGGCTATTAATCCTCTATGTTCCCTACGTTGGCATTATCCAAATCAGGTTATGGGTTAAAGCATTAGCTTACTCTCAGCCCACTCTTGTGAGCACCCCGCTATGGTTTCATTATACGAGGTGGTGCGGGAACCGTCAATTCTTTTGTTGCATAGATTGTATAATGATGTTATAACTAGAGTATAAAAATATATGGCCACTAGGGGTGCTTTTGCTGAGATTGACCATTCAAAACCCTAGACCTGATCCAGATAATACTGGCGTAGGGAAGTGGAGTGAAACATAATACTAAATTATTACGAGACCATTCCATTTGAGGTGGTCTCATTTTTTATTTAGTTGGAGGTATTATGAAAAAACTGATTATTGCTAGTATATGTGTAGCCTTAGGTGTCGTCTTATCAACTACGTCGATTCCCATTGGCCCGGCCCGAATTTTTCCATTTCAACATATGATAAATGTGATCTTAGCCGTTATAGTTGGGGCGAGATTCTCTGTAGGCGCAGCCTTTAGTACTTCTTGCTTACGTAATGTACTAGCACTAGGCTCTCCATTAGCCTTTCCAGGTAGTATGATTGGCGCTTGGTTATCTGCGTATTTATATAAAAAATACAACGCCATCTGGGCAGCGGCTTTAGGCGAAATCATTGGCACTGGACTTATTGGTGCTCTTGTAAGTTATCCAATTGCTCATTTCCTACTAGGCAAACCATTGGCATTGTTGACCTTGATTACATCCTTTTCCATGAGCTCTATCGGAGGTGCTTGCATTGGCTTTGTAGTATTACAAATCTTATCTCGACGTAATCTATTACATAAGGAGGCATAATGAAATTACATACAGCATTAACAATTGCCGGTACCGACCCTAGTGGTGGCGCTGGAATTATGGCCGATTTAAAATCTTTCCAAAGTCGTAACGTATATGGTATGGCAGTGGTTACCTCTGTAGTGGCTCAAAATACAACGGGGGTGCACCACGTGGAACATCTATCGCTAGAAAGCATAGAAAAACAGTTACACGATGTATATTCAGATATTACACCACAAGCCGTTAAGACGGGCATGATTGCTTTACCAGAGATGATGGATCTCATCTATCCGTATGTGAGTAAGAACATACCTTATGTAATGGATCCCGTTATGATTGCCACTAGCGGTGATCGACTTGTATCGGGTGAGGCCGTGAATTTCTTAAAATCTAAACTCATTCCGGTCGCCACAGTCATTACACCTAATCGTAGCGAGGCAGAGGTGTTAGTGGACATGTCTATCTCTTGTGAAAGTGATATCACAACAGCAGCTAAGCGTATTTTACATGAATTAGGACCTCGAGTGGTTATTATAAAAGGCGGCCATATTGGAGATGATGCTACGGATTATGCTTTCACCAAAGATGGAGATGTGCGTACGTGGACGAGTCCTAAATATGATACTGTTCATACTCACGGTACGGGCTGTACCTTCTCAGCAGTTATTACGGCAGAGCTCGCTAAAGGACGTGATGTAATGGATGCTATTGGTATTGCAAAGGACTATATCGCTCTAGCTATTAAACATAACCCTGCACTTGGTCATGGCTGTGGACCTGTTAATCATATGGCTTATGGTTTATTGGTAAATGGCCCTCAAACTATGGATGAACTTTTGAAAAATGACTAGAGGAGATAGTTATATGATCTACAACAATCCAAATATAAATGGTTCAAATTGGCCCGAACTGAATATATTAGAGACTCTACGCAAAAAAAATCCTCTTGTTATTTGTATTACCAATGATGTGGTGCGGACCTTTACGGCTAATGGTTTACTAGCCATCGGTGCATCACCCGTAATGAGTGAGTGCAGCGAAGACTTAAAAGACCTTATCGTTCATGCTGCGGCTTTACTCATTAACATTGGGACCGTTACACCAGATAAGGTTACTTATTACAAAGAGGCTGTTAAATTAGCGAAGGCTCATGAGGTACCTATTGTGCTAGACCCTGTGGGCTGTCACGCCGGAGCTTATCGATTATCTGTTGTTTTAGACTTGATTAAAACTAATGCTATTTCGTTGCTACGAGGGAACCAAAGTGAAATCAAAGCCATCTATGATGCTCTTAATACAAATCATAAGATTGACAGTTCTCTCTCTGGTAAGGGCGTAGATGGGGAACAAGTTGAGGATAGCGCAATTATAACGTATCGTCTTGCACGCCAAATTAACTGTTCTGTTGTCGCAACGGGCGAAGAGGACTATGTTTCTGATGGAACTCGTGTATTTGCAGTTCCTCATGGTCATCCAATCATGACAGCGGTAACAGGGACCGGCTGTCTATTAGGGGCTGTCTTAGCTGCATTCTTTAGTTCCTATTATCCATTCATGCATAACATGTCTATCGGTGAGTTTCTTGCGTATGCACTGGCTTACTATGGACTTGCTGGTGAACGTGCAGTTAAGGTGAGCGGTGTAAAACCTGGCAGCTTTAGTGTGGCATTTATGGATGCCTTATATGAATTCGATGATGCGATGCTTTTATCTGGAAATAGAATACGGCCCGTAGTTGTACCCGATCAATTAAAGGTATATTTTATTAGTGGCACACAGGATGTAGGATTTAATGAAAGACATTTATTGGACACTGTTGAAGCTGCTTGTCGGGGTGGCGTGACATGCTTTCAGTTTAGAGAGAAGGGCACAGGAACATTAGAAGGACAACAGAAACTAGAATTAGCTCAGCAGTTAAAAGAAATTTGTGCTATGTATAATGTGCTTTATATTATTAATGACGATGTAGACTTAGCAGTGGCTGTTAATGCTGATGGTGTTCATGTAGGACAAGAGGATATGCGTTTAGAAGACGTTCGTAATCTTGTAGGAAATAAGGTTGTTGGTATATCCATTCATTCTGTGGAGGAACTTCATAAGACTGATGTAGTGTATGCAGATTGTGTCGGTGTAGGTCCTATGTATGCCACAAGTAGCAAACCTGATGCTCAAGAGCCATGCGGACCAGATCGTATTACTGAGTTACGAGCAGAAGGTCTAACATTACCGTGCGTTGGTATTGGGGGTATTACCTTAGATAACGCAACGCCTGTTTTGCAAGCTGGTGCCAGTGGAGTAGCCGTAATATCTGCTATTGCTCATGCAGATGATCCATATGAAGCAACACAACAATTTAAATGCTTGGTAGATAATATTAAGTGATATGTCTTTTATAATTCTAGGATAGTAAATAATAAGCACTATACAAAGGAAATAAAAAACATATTATAGTGAATAGAATAAAATATAGTAGACAAAATAAAAATCTAGCAAAAGAATGCAAAAAAAGACGATGACAAACAAATGTCATCGTCTTTTTGTTAAGGAAGTTGTCAGTACTTACTGTAAGTTTAGATTGTACTTACAGGTATAGTTTCATTAAAATCTGTACTTACAGGTTATTAATCTAGTTGGTGTCGCACTTACAGATTAGAAGGATTCAACCAAACGTTGGAAGAAAGCTTGTGGGTGAGCACATACTGGGCAAACTTTAGGAGCTTCTTCACCAATGTGTACATAGCCACAGTTAGCACAGATCCAAGCTACTGGTTGGTCGTTAGTGAATACTTTGTTACCGGATACTCGAGCTGCTAATGCAAGGTAACGAGCTTCATGACGAGCTTCGATTTTACCAACTTCGCGCATTTGGAAAGCGATTTTAGCAAAGCCTTCTTTTTCGGCTTCGTCAGCGAATTCTTTGTACATTGTAGTATGTTCGTAGTTTTCACCAGCTGCTGCATCGCGAAGGTTAGCTTCGATATCAGCGGAAATATCGCCACCATGAAGAGCTTTGAACCACAATTTAGCATGTGCAGATTCGTTGTGAGCTGTTTCTTCGAAATAGTCAGCGATTTCGTTCATGCCAGCTTTACGAGCTGCACTAGCGTAGAATGTATATTTTTGGAATGCTTGAGATTCGCCAGCAAATGCTGCTTGAAGATTTTTTTCAGTATTAGAACCTTTTAATTCTGCCATTTTAATACTCCTTTGTACTTACGATAATTTTCAAAATTGTTACTTAACATATATATTCATAACCACTTGGTTGTGAATGCAATGGAATAGAATACTTATTCTATAATTTCGAGGGCGACTTCGCCTTAGTTAAGAAAACTTATTCTTAGATCAAATAGACACTTGCCTAACTCTTAAAATAGTACTTACTTATTTGTGTGTTTCGGCACTTGCCGTCCTAACAGTTTTATATACAATGTGTTATCCGTATACTTAACGAATAATCATTGTTGACTATATTGTAACATACTAAATGAGAAATGCAAGTCTTTTTATAAAATTTATTTCGAAAATTTTCTAAATGATAAATATTATCAATGCAGTAAAGATGCGGATTTATAAAGAATGAATAGTATGGGGTTTATAAAAAATCCCTGTTTTGATATTGAGAATGATAACTAAATGAAAAATCATTATTGTTTAGTTGTTAATGTTAATTTCGTTGTATGCACTAATATTTTCCCATAAAATATAATGATTAAGTGCAAAGTTTCTGTGACCTTTTGGTGGTTATAAAATAATAATTCTCTTGATTTATGGTTTAATTATAAGAACAGTAGATATATTAAAATTGTACATTATATATTTATGGTGAAAATTTTATGGTTATATATAATAGAAGATTGAACTATAGAATTAGGGTATATTTATAGAAGTAACTATTTTATGTATAATAAATATATAAATACTGACAGAAGTTAAAGGAGGCGCTATGGCATTTGTTAGATATTACGTAGGAGATGTAGTGAAGATGAAAAAATCGCATCCTTGTGGCAGTGACGAGTGGGAAGTTAAGCGAATCGGCACAGACTTTCTCATCGTATGTAATGGCTGCGGTCATCAACTCTTGATGCCGCGCCCTAAATTTGAAAAGGCTGTTAAGAAAATCGTCTCTAGATTGCCGGAAAATGAGTAAGGAGGAGTTATGGTGCGACTTACTGATTATGTTACAAGTGGAGGCTGCGCGTGTAAGATTGGGCCTCATATATTGAACCGTGTGCTAAAAGCTGTAACACCCGTTACTAACAAGCATGTTCTCGCTGATATGACTGGTGCCGATGATGCTGGAGTATATCAAATCTCTGATACCTTTGCACTGGTGCAAACTTTAGATTTCTTTACCCCTGTGGTTAATGATCCTGATTTATTTGGTAAAATTGCAGCTGCCAATGCATTAAGCGATGTATATGCTATGGGTGGCACCCCTTTAACAGCGATGAATATCGTAGGCTTTCCGGTTCCTCTTGTCGAGCAAGGTGTTTTGACGGATGTGTTAAATGGGGCTGGTTCGATTGTAGCCGAGGCTGGTGCAGCCATCGTAGGTGGACACAGCATTGAAAATAAGGAACCTATCTTTGGGATGTCTGTGACAGGACAAGTAAATCCAAAACAGATTTGGAAAAATAAAGGTGCTCAAGTAGGGGACGTGTTGGTGCTAACAAAACGCATTGGCACAGGTATTATGAATAATGCTCTGAAAGCAGGTTTATTTCCTGTAGGTACGGAACAGGCCGTTACTAGTATGAGTACTTTAAACCGTGTAGCGGCTGAGGTGGCACATAACTTTACAGTTCATGCTTGTACAGATGTAACAGGCTTTAGCCTTATGGGGCACTCCGTAGAAATGGCAAGTGCTTCTGATGTGACGATTCATATCAAAGCTTACGATATCCCTCTTTTTGATGATGTTATCGAGGCGGCTCAAATGGGCTTAATTCCGGCTGCATCTTATGGTAATCGCAAGGCTATAACTGAAGTACAAGTTGATGAGGACTTGGATCCTGTATGGACGGATATTGTATTTGATCCTCAAACCTCTGGCGGGTTACTATTTTCTGTTCCTGCTAGCGAAAGTGAGACACTTGTCGAGGCCTTTTATAAGGCGGGGATTGACTGTGCTGCTATTGTGGGCACTGTTGAAAGCTTTAGCGGTCTTGCCGTACGAGTAACAAAATAAACTCATAAAAGATAAGTACTGTATGGTATTGATTTAGCTATTTAAATAAAATATTATTAGCTGATACTTTCACAAATTATATAATGTATGTAGAGGTGTATGATGAGCAATACAAAGGAATTAACTGTAGATGTGCGCGGTAGCTTATGTCCAAAACCTGTTATCGAGACCAAGAAGGTAAGTGATGCGAATCCAAGTGCTATTATTACAACTATTGTAGATAATGAAGTGAGTCGCGATAATGTGGCGAAGTTTGGGAAGTCTCGTGGTTATGGTGTAGAAGTTCGCCAAGATGGAAAGGATTTCTATCTTACACTGACCCCTGATGCAAATCCAGTTACTGAAGCCCGTTGTGAGCCTATGAACTATGGAAATCGGGTTATTTTGATGACGAAGGATTATCTTGGTGAAGGTAGTGAAGAACTTGGCCGAAATTTGATGAAAACCTTCTGGGTATGCTTGCTTGAAGCCGATGTAAAACCTTCTAAGATTTATTTCATCAATAGTAGTGTTAAGATGGTAGTTAATGATTCGGTTCATTTGGAAAATATAAAGAAACTAGCTAAGCTTGGTGTAGAAATTGCAGCATGCGGCATTTGCCTTGATTATTTCGGTGTGAAAGATGAGCTGGGCGTAGGTAGTATTACTAATATGTATGCTATTACAGACTCTATTGTAGGGGATAATATTATTAAGCTATAATTTCTAGTAGTATAGTATCTTTTTTTATCAATTTCGATGGATTTTTTTATATCTCCAAGCTTTATGTTTAATGTATGAGCAATTTGATCTTGCTAGTTATCAGAGGGGTGAGGTAATGGAACGAAAAAAATTACTTGTAGTTTTTACCTCTTATTATTTTGGAGATAAGGCGGATAAGGTATTAACAGAATTAGAGGTGCCTCATCAGTTGATGGCTACCCCCCCAGAGCTTTACGATATGTGCGGTTTATCTATTGCAATAGACTCAAGTATAGTGGATCAAGTAAAGACCATTTTAAAAGAACATAAAATTAGTACATCTGGCTTATTTTGGTATGAAAAGGGCGAGCTAGCTGTACCGTATAAAGTCTAGACGTTGTCTAGGCTTTTTTACTTTAGTGTTCATCTTCATATAACTTGAACGATGAGTGTGGTACTATAGAAACATGATATATTTTATCAATTGCAGATATTAATTATGGAGGTATATATGAGTAAATATGAAATAGAAAATGTAAAATTAACAGCCCCTAAATTTGATCGTAAGGATTTAGAATATGCTATGACATATCGCTACGCATGTAAGAAATTTGATAGCGCTAAAAAGATTTCTGATGAAGATTGGCAAGGTATTTTAACGGCGGCGCGCTTGTCTCCAACCTCCTTAGGTTTTGAGGCTTACCAATTATTAGTCATTCAAAATCCTGAAATCCGTGAAAAGATGAAATCTTATGGTTGGGGTATTCAAGCTGGTCTTGAAGCGAGTCATTTCGTGGTGTTCTTAACACGTAAAAAAGTGGATTTGGAATTTGATTCTCCTTATGTACGCTATATTCAAGAAGAGGTGAAACAATTACCTGCTGAAGTCGATGCTATTTATAAAGAAAAATATGCTCAGTTCACAACTGAAGACTATAAAACATTTGAGTCTGATCGTGCTGCCTTTGATTGGTCTTCTAAGCAAGCGTACATTGTAATGGCTAACATGATGACCATGGCTGCTTATGAAGGTCTTGATTCTTGTGCATTGGAAGGCTTTAATCAAGATAAGATGACAGTGCTCTTAGGTGATGAATTAGGTCTTTTTGATACAAAGCATTTTGGCATTGCTGTGATGGCTGCCTTTGGTTATCGTGATGAAGAACCACATCGAAATAAAACACGTCGTACAATGAATGAAATTGTTACAGTAGTTTAATCAATTGTGACTTTTATAACTACATCAAATTTCTTCATCTAATCTTTAGAAATGAATGGTATATTATAAATATACATATTATTTATTATATTTATAAAGCCCATATAATTTGGTAGGATATTATAAATATATTGATTAAATAGGAAGGAGTGATCGTATGTTATGGTCAATTATTGTTGGTGGTTTTATCGGTTTTCTTGCAGGAGCAATCACTAACAAAGGTGGAGCAATGGGCATTATTGCCAATGTTGTTGCTGGTTTAGTTGGTTCGTCTGTAGGTCAAGCAATATTTGGCACATGGGGTCCTAGTTTAGCTGGCATGGCATTAATTCCTTCTGTTCTTGGCGCTGTAATTGTTGTTGCTGTTGTTTCTTTTTTCTTCGGGAAAAAGGGATAGTAATCTATTTTTAAAAGTATAGCTAACATATATAGCTAACATAACTAAAAATGATTTCATATGAAAGGATTCATAATTATGGCATTAGAAGATAAATTAAATCAAGCTAAAGGTGCATTAAAAGAAAATGCCGGTAAATTAACTGGTGACAAAGAATTGGAAGCAGAAGGTGCTGTAGAAAATACAGCTGCAAAAGTTAAAGACGCTGCACATGATGTTGCTGAAGATTTCAAAAAAGCAGCTGAAGATGTTAAAGATGCTGTAGATGGTGCGATTAGTGGCGTCAAAAATGTTCTTCATAAAGACGATAAATAATATTATATAAAGGTTATAATTAGTAATAAAAAACCAGTAAATCCTGAGATTTACTGGTTTTTGTTATATAAGTTTGTTTATACATTGAAGCGGAAATGGGTTACATCGCCGTCTTTCATAACGTAGTCTTTGCCTTCAAGGCGTACAAGGCCTTTTTCTTTAGCCGCGTTTTGGCTACCGCAAGCTTGTAGATCATCAAAGGAGACAATTTCAGCGCGGATAAAGCCTTTTTCAATATCCGAGTGAATTTTACCAGCAGCTTGAGGTGCTTTGGTGCCATTTACGATTGTCCAAGCACGAGCTTCCATTTCACCAGCTGTGAAGTAATTGATAAGACCTAAAAGTGCATAACTTGCTTTGATAAGTTTAGTTAAGCCAGACTCTTCAAGGCCAAGATCTTCAAGGAATGCAGCGGATTCTTCTTCGGATAACTCTGCAATTTCGGACTCGATACGTGCGGACACAACAACGATACCAGCGCCTTCGTTTTTCGCATATTCCTCTACGCGTTTTACATATTCGTTGGCAGAATAATCAGATACTTCATCTTCGGAAATATTGGCTACATAAAGAGATGGTTTAGCTGTAAGCAATGTCAACTCTTTGATCATTTCTAATTCGTCTTCATCAAGACCTTGTGCACGAACGGGTTTTGCTTCACCTAAACCTTCGATGATGCGTTCTAATAATGGCAGTTCAGCACGAGCATCTTTATCGCCAGATTTTGCGATTTTTTCGATGCGTTGTTTTCGTTTTTCTACGGATTCAAGGTCAGCAAGGCAGAGCTCAGTATTAATGATTTCGATGTCGCGAATTGGGTCAATAGAACCTGCTACGTGAGTGATGTTAGGGTCATCGAAACAACGAATAACTTGTGCTATCGCATCTACTTGGCGAATATGGCTAAGAAATTTATTTCCCAAGCCTTCACCTTTAGAGGCACCTTCAACGAGACCTGCAATATCTACGAAACGCATAGCTGCAGGGAGGATGCGTTTGGAACCAAACATTTCAGCTAATACAGCTAAACGATTGTCTGGAACATCAACGACACCTACGTTTGGCTCGATTGTACAGAATGGATAGTTGGCAGCTTCAGCGCCTGCTTTTGTAATAGCGTTGAATAATGTACTTTTACCAACATTTGGAAGGCCTACGATGCCTACTTCTAAATTTGTGCTCATGGTACCACCTTTTATTAACAAATTGATTTCGTTCTTTGTGAAAGTTTATAGTAATAGTTTGTTATAAACCTTATCAAATAAATATTATACCATACTAATAGGATGGAGTTAGTCTATAAATATAAAATAGATTATTTCAAAGTGCTATAATATAAATAGAGTTAAATATATTACTTAAATAATGTGATAAGTTCATATTAAAATATAGGATTAATATAGATTTTTATTCGCCGTAACTATATTGATATAATTTATAGGTATATAAATTAATAAGGGTATGGAATGTATCCAATCATGTTAATGTATATATTTTTAAACCTATATAGTGAAAGCTAATAGGAAAGGAAGTTCAGTATGTTTTCCAAGCTATTTGATAGTTTCTTAGTCCATTATTTAGAACGCTTTAATGATCATTGTTTTACCGTAAAAATTGGAGATAATGAATATACAATCGGTGACGGAGAATCCGAGTTTACCGTCATCGTTAATCGTGGTATTCCCAAGAAGGACTTGTTAATATCCGCAGAACTCGCCCTCGGTGAAGCGTATATGCGTAAAGATATCGAAATTGAAGGGGATTTGTTTAAAGCCCTTTGTGTAGTCCTTGGTCATGTAGGTAAGGACTCTATCAATCGTAAGGTACTTAGCTCGCTCTTTAATGCGGGTCTTAAAAAGAAAGATCAAAAACAACAAGTATCTTCCCATTATGATTTAGGTAATGAATTCTATAAATTGTGGCTCGATGAAACCATGAGCTATTCCTGTGCGTATTTTAAGCATGAGAATGATAGTCTCAAAGATGCGCAATATCAAAAGGTACATCATATTCTTGATAAATTATATTTAAAAGAAGGGATGACTTTACTTGATATCGGTTGCGGATGGGGATTCCTTCTCATTGAAGCGGCTCGTAAATATGGGGTTAAGGGCTATGGGTGTACTCTTTCCGAAGAACAATGGAAAAAAGGACAGGAACGCATTAAAGAATATGGCCTTGAAGGACAAGTTGAGATTGAACTTATAGATTATCGAGACGTAGCGGCTTCTGGTCGCACCTTTGACCGCATTGTCAGCATCGGTATGCTTGAACATGTAGGGCGACCTAACTTTCCTCTGTATATGGAGGACGCATCGGAAATGCTTAAAGACGGCGGGTTGTTCCTGCTCCACTACATCAGTGACCCATCTGAAAAGGAAACAAGTGCCTGGATTCGTAAATATATCTTCCCGGGCGGATGTTTGCCGTCCCTTCGCGAAATGGTCAGCCTCGCTTATGACTATGATATGAATGTCATCGATGTTGAAAGTTTACGGTATCACTATTATAAGACTTTAATGCATTGGTATAACAATTTCCAAGGCGTCCGTGAGCAAGTAGAGGCGAAACGGGGGAGTGAATTCGTACGCATGTGGGATCTGTATCTTTGTGGATGTGCGGCAGGTTTCTACATTGGTAATATGGACTTGCATCAAATTTTGATGACAAAAGGTGTTACGAACGAATTGCCGTTAACACGATGGTATTAATTAAACGTAAAATAAGGTTAATAGGATAAAAAAGAGACCATCTGATATGGTCTCTCTTTTAATGTGTATGAAAAAGGCCCTCATCTATTAAGTCGATGCGGGCCTCGCTCTATTATAGAGAATGTGCTCTTAATTCTTCAGCAGATTGTGTGGAAATCCAAGCTGGTGGAATGTCGAATACTGTATAGCAACCTGTGCCGCCGTGTTTAGCAAGGCGGTAAAGACCACGTGCATAAGCAACAAGTGCAGAACCCGTGAATTCAGGGTTAGAGTCAAGTTTCAAGGAGTACTCGATAACGTGACGAGTGCCTTCTGTACTTTCACCAGAGCGAAGAACGAAGCCACCATGTGGAATGCCTTTGTGGTCGCGATCAAGTTCTTCTTGGGAAATGAAGTTGACTACAGTTTCGTAACCTACGAAGTAGTTTTTCATAGTTTTAATTTCATTTTCAATTTTAGCTTTGTCTGCATCAGGAGCAGCTACTACGTAGCACTCACGAAGGTGACCTTTGTAGCCATCAACGTCTGGAGTTTCACCATTGCGGATCGCTTCAAGGTATTGTTCTTTAGGAACAGTGTATTGACGGGCATCAAGAACACCATCGATACGACGAATAGCATCGGAGTGACCTTGGGAAACGCCACGGCCCCAGAATGTATAAGATTTACCTTGAGGCAAGATGCTTTCAGCATATACACGTTGTAAAGAGAACATGCCTGGGTCCCAACCGCAAGAAATTAATGTAGCAGTTTTAGCTTCTTTAGCTACTTTGTCTACATTAGCAAAATGCTCAGGAATACGTGCATGTGTATCGAAGGAATCGATACAGTTGAAGTATTTAGTTACCATTGGAGTTTGTTCGATAAGATCTGTTGCAGAACCACCACAAAGAACCATTACATCGATTTTGCCTTTAAAGTTAGGAATATCTTCCATCGTGTAAGTAGGTACACCAGATACAGTTTCAATACCTTGACGGCGAGAGAATACGCCGATGAGCTCCATATCAGGTTGTAACTGAACAGATGCTTCTACGCCACGAGCTAAGTTGCCGTAACCAACAATACCAATACGAATATTCATATTAGCCTCCTATATAAGTTGAAATTTAATGATTAACATATTTATTATAGCATAAAATTAATAGCTTTTAATATTTTTCTATAGAATTTTTTAGATGGTATAGAAAATAATTAATATCTAATTTAAACAAGTAATTTGTGCACAACTATATCGATACATAGCGTGTTGTTATAGGGGACAAATAAAAAATCATATGAGTATAAATTGACACATATACCCCGAACCTAGATACAATTAAATTGGTTATGTTAGCTAGTTATGTTCATAGTTGAAATGTTAGAGGAGGTATAATATGAGAAGAAATGTAAAAGCTGCTGTTATTGCTGCATTAATCGTAACAGGTGCTAATGCTTTTACCATGGTATCAGCCACAACTGTGGAAAGTCATACAGACGGAAAATCTATTGGTCTTAATTTGTGGGGGGAAAAGAGACATTATACAGATGACTTAACTGTTAATGTATCAGGCTTAGGTGTAAATGGTACAAAATATCATAATAATGTTACAGGTATTTATGCTCTTGATGGGACACAAGTCGCTATCGATAAAAATGTAACTGTAACAGTTAAAAATCCAGCACCTGCAGAAAGTGGTGCGAAACGTAGACCTGATTTGGCACATTATTACATGAGCGGTATCTATGCTGGTTATGGTGGACTTACTAGTGATGGCAATAACGATGATACTCGAGTCACCGTAAAAGGAAATGCTAAAATCGATGCTGTTGGCGTTGGTTTGCAAGCTAATAAAGATGGATATATTCGCATATTAGGTGGAGCCGATGTAAAAACATATCCTTTAAATACCTCTGATACCTATTCTGCATTATCTGAAGAAGGCTTTGTATATGTAAATACGGGTATGGATGGCTTACATCCGGGAACTAATGATGTGAAGATGTACGGTAATATAGGATTTTTAGATAAAAACTATGGTATTGAAAAGAACCCTCATAACCATGGCTCTGAAATCTCTTTAGGCTTAACAACACCAAATTCTAAATTAATAGGTGGTGTGTTGAATGAATTTGATGAAAGCAATAATAATCCGTATCATGGTGGTTTGCGATTGTATTTACAAAATGGTGCGACCTGGCGCAATGAATGGTTAGGCGCTGAGCGCGTATATCCTACACAAGGTCGTCCTAATAATGCAAACTATTTATATACAGGTAGTCGTGTGGAGCATTTTATTGGTGGTAAGGATATAGCGAGTCAAGGTATTATTCAACCGGTAGACGCACGACCAATTACTATTAATAATTATGCAGGTCATACCGCCATTGATTACGAAAAGGGTGCTCCTGCAGCTGCACAAGGTAAAGGCGAAGTTGTTATCAACCATGCTGATAAGGGTTCTTCTGTGACTATGCGCAGTTCGGCAGATGCTCTTAAAGGATATGTAAATGTAAACAACCCACGTAGTACTTTGCAGCAGTTGGCTAATAAGTTAACATACACTGGCTTTACTAAGGGTGAACGTAATTTAGATGTGAATGTTGAAGTCCATTCCGGACTCATTAGTCCTTCATATTCTACTAACCTTGGTACAGAAAACTTTGCTGTTGACGGTAAGGCTAGCGTTACGGATAAAGCGGTCGTGACAACTCGTGAAAGCGAAGTTGTATCTGGTGTTAAGAGTGCGTTAGCCTCCTCTGTGATGCAAATGAGAGCCGATACGAATGATTTACAACGTCGCCTCGGTGATGTGCGACTCAACTCCAATAAGCATGGTGTATGGGGAAAATACATCGGCGGTAAATCTAAGATTACAGACAACGCCTATGTAAACCAAACATACAATATGGCGCAAGTTGGCTATGACACATTGCGTGGAGATTGGACCATTGGTGGTGCTTTGCTATATGGTACAAGCAATAGTGATTACGCTCTAGGCTCTGGGTCCGGTAAAACCGCAGGTTTAGCATTATACGGTGCAAAACAATATAATGATGGTCGTTACTTAGATGTTATTGGTAAAGTAAATCGTTTGAAAAATGATTTTACCGTACGTAATAGCTTGAGCACAAGCTTGAGCGGTGATTACCGCAATACAGGTACCTCCTTGAGCGTTGAATATGGTAAACGAATCAAGAAAGACAATGGTTTTTATATCGATCCTAACGCAGAATTGACGTTTAGTCGCTTGTCTGGTGTAAACTTTGATGCTCGTACAAATACGGGCAGCATAGTACACATTAACTCTGATGCGGTAAATTCCGTTATTGGTCGTATTGGTGTAGGCATTGGCAAGGAAAGTAAGAACAGCAATCTTTTCCTCAAAGCAGCATTAGCACATGAATTCTCTGGTAAAATGAAAGCTACTTATAGCATGGCCGGTGAGCCAACCACAGGTAGTGAAGTGAATTTGAAAGACACATGGCTTGATCTTGAACTAGGTGGCTCATGGAGCGTACGTCCTAATACATATATTTATGGGACTTTCACTAAAAACTTTGGTGCTACCGTAGACAATTCCTATCGCATTGACGCAGGGATTCGGCATAACTTTTAGGTAATAGTAAATATAGTAGAGACAAATAATATGGGGATGTTATTTGTCTCTACTATGGTGTTAAGGAATACTAGAATTAAATATTTATATATGTAAGGGTATATAAAAAAGACCGATTACATTCCTATTGAAGGACTGTAATCGGTCTTTTGGTCTAATGTATAAACACTATTTAATTAGACATTACAAATTCATTGTAATCTAAATATGAGTCTAAAAGTAACTCTAAATATAGATATAGCTAAATTAGAATTGTAACGTTTTGATTCTTTCAACGGCACGAATTGTATTTTCACGGCTACCGAATGCTGTTAAACGAAGGTACCCTTCGCCGTGAGGTCCAAAGCCAGAGCCTGGTGTAGATACGATTTGAACTTGTTCGAGCAAGACATCGAATAATTCCCAACTAGTCATATTACCAGGCGTTTTAAGCCAAATATATGGAGCGTCCACACCGCCATATACAGTAAGGCCGATAGATTCAAGACCCTCTTTGATGATGCGAGCATTTTCTTTGTAGTATGCAATGTTTGCACGTGTTTGTTCGCGACCTTCTTTTGTGTATACTGCTTCAGCACCGCGTTGGATGATGTAAGGAACACCATTGAATTTAGTGCATTGACGACGGTTCCACATAGGGTTTAGCGGTTGGCGTTCACCAGATTTAGTTTTGCCAGTTACCTCTTTAGGCACAACTGCGTAAGCACAACGTGTACCAGTGAATCCTGCAGTTTTAGAGAAGGAACGAAACTCGATAGCCACTTCGCGAGCGCCTTCGATTTCGTAAATAGATTTTACAGTGTCTTCTGTGCTGATGAAAGCTTCGTAAGCGGAGTCAAACATCAAAATGGCATCATTATCTTTACACCATTTGATCCATTCTGCTAAACGAGCACGGCTCAAAACAGTACCGGTTGGATTGTTAGGTGAGCAAAGGTATACAATGTCTACGCGTTCAGACGGGAATTCTGGAGAGAAGTTATTTTCTGCGTAAGTAGGGAGGTATACAACCTTTTGGAAGATGCCATCTACAGCTTCGCCAGTACGACCACCCATAACGTTGGAGTCTAAGTATACTGGGTACACAGGATCTGTGATAGCAATGATGTTATCTTCGCTGAATAACTCTTGGATATTACCAACGTCAGATTTTGCACCATCGGAAACGAATACTTCGTCAATAGCGATATCTACGCCTAATGGTTTGTAATCGACATCAACAATAGCTTGACGTAAGAAATCATAACCTTGTTCAGGGCCATAACCTCGGAATGTTTCCGCTTTTCCCATTTCTTGAACAGCTTTACTCATAGCATCGATAATTGCTGGAGCAAGAGGTAATGTAACATCGCCGATACCAAGACGAATAATATCTGCATCTGGATGAGCAGTTTGGTACTCATTTACCCTTTTAGCAATATTAGCAAATAAATAAGAACCTTGAAGGTTTAAGTAGTTTTCATTGATATTAGCCATGATGACTCCTTTTTATAATCAGATTTCTCTATATATAGTAAATTATATAGAATAATGACGCAAGGATTTTCTATAGAATTTCTGATTTATGTAAATATTGTTTAAGTCTATTACTATAAAAGGTCGTATTATGAGGAATTTATTAGTCATATCATTTGTTTTATAATTTCTTTTAGAAATTCTGTTTATGTTGTATAATAAGTAAAAAGAGAGCCATCAACGTGTGGTTGCGTTAGGCTCATCTTATAAACATTTTTTAGGATTGCCTAGCGTGCGAGTATTTTGAATACTCTGTTGCGTTAGGCTTTTATCTTTACTCTACTTTGGGCATAGTATTTTACTATGCTTTTTTGATGAAAGTATATCAAAACTATATAGCATTAACATTGTTTTTGATATAATCTAAATAAATACATATTATAGTGTGGTTTTATATGAAAGTGGTGTCTTTATGCTGACGATTAGCAATAAGGGATGGCTTTTTACGTCTATATTAAGTGCTTTGATGGCGTTTACATCGTTGTCAACGGATATTTATTTGCCAGCTATGCCTGAGATGGGGCGTGACCTCAATGGTGATGCGGAGCTTACGTTGACAGGGTTCTTAATTGGCTTTGCGCTAGCTCAGCTTTTTTGGGGCGCCGTTAGCGATAAAATTGGTCGTAAGAAGCCACTTATTATAGGGATAGTTTTATTTATTATTGGTTCTGTAGGCTGTGCCTTGAGTTCCTCTATGATGGAGTTATTGGCTTGGCGTGTGTTTCAGGCATTTGGTGCCTGTGTAGGACCGATGCTGTCGCGGGCTATGATTCGGGATTTATATGGTCGGACTGAGGCGGCTAAAATGTTATCTACATTAGCCATTGTCATGGCCATAGCTCCTATAGCAGGGCCAATGTTAGCAGGGCATTTACTCGTATGGTATACATGGCATTCCATATTTTGGTTGCTTGTTGCTATCGGTATTTTAATGCTCGTTGCCGTATTGGTGATTCCTGAGACACATCCCTTAGAAAAGCGTAGTAAAAAGTCTATAGGTCATACCTATAATAATTATTGGATTTTATTGCGCAACAAAGGTTTTATGAAATATACCCTATGTGTTAGCTCATTTTATATTGCCATTTATGCGTTTTTAACGGGATCGCCTTATGTATATATAGATGTGTATGAAGTGCCTAAAGAATATTTTGGTTATCTCTTTTCTGTCAATATTATTGGTGTTATGTTGTTAAGTGCTATTAATCGTCGTATTGTTAGTGCTATACGCCTCGATAGACTATTGAAATATGCCACACTATTTGCTGCTGTTTGTGTATCCATTGTTATGGGCTTGATGTTCTTAGGATACCATTCATTGTGGTTAATCGTTATTGGCTGTTTTTTATTCTTCTCCATGAATGGTATCATTGCCGCTGTAACTAATGCATTAGCTTTAGATAGAGCAGGTAGAATGGCTGGATCTGGGGCGGCACTATTAGGTGCCATGCAATATGGTAGTGGTATTGTGTCATCGTTGATACTTACCTTCTTACCAAATGATACGGCCTATCCTATGATGGGGGTAATAGCCATATTTGTAATTATCTGTGCTATTATTGCCTTTCCTGAGGATGAAAAATATAATCGTATATAATATTGGTGAAAGCAAGGACTTAAACTGAGCCCTTGCTTTCATCATTTTTTTAGGTTATAATAGTAAGGCTTATTGATGGTAAGCACTTCCTACCCCTATGTGTCGATAGGGGCATTAGTCCGAAAGAGGAGGTGATTTTGTATGAACAAATACGAAGTCATGTTTATTGTGAAACCAGCTGAAGAGGAAGCAACTAACGCTGTTATTGAAAAAGTAGAAGCTTTAATTGCTCGTGTAGGCGGCACAGTAGAAAAGGTAGATCGTTGGGGCAAGCGTCGTCTTGCTTACGCGGTGAAGAAATTCACTGACGGTTTCTATGTATTGATCAACTTTGAAGCAGCTCCTGCTGAAATCAAAGAAATCGATCGTGTATTGAAAATCAACGATGAAGTCCTAAGACATCTAATTGTTAAACACGAAGCATAATTAAAGCCTGGAGGAAAACATGAACTCTGTACAAATTCTAGGTAATTTAGCTCGTGATCCTGAAGTACGCTATACCAAAACTGGTCGTGCGGTAGCAACTTTTACAGTGGCTGCTACAAATACCTATATTGATTCCACAACAAATGAGACGAAAGAACAAACTGCTTTCATCAACTGCGTTGCTTGGGGTAAACTTGGTGAAGCGGCAGGCAATCTTCGTAAAGGCAGTCGTTGCTTTGTAGAAGGTCGTTTGCAAACTCGTTCTTACGAGACTCAGGACGGTCAAAAACGGTACGTTACTGAAGTGGTAGCGAACTTTGTGGGCCAATCCCTTGATATGAATATTAATTCTTTCGAAGGTGGGTCCAATTTTGATAGTTTCAGTACAGGCGGCGATGACGAAAACATCCCGTTCTAGTGTCAGGGACTCCTACTAATTCGAAAAGGAGGATTCGCAATGAGAAGAGATAGAGGCAGAAAGCCAAGAAGAAAAGTATGCGTTTTCTGTGCAGACCATATCGATCAAATCGACTATAAAGACGTTGCTAAACTTCGTCGTTTTACGACTGAACGCGGCAAAATCTTACCTCGTCGTATTTCCGGTACTTGCGCAAAACATCAACGCAAATTGACTACATCTATCAAACGTGCACGTGCAATTGCTTTATTGCCATTCACTGCTGAATAATTGATGAATCAAGGCGGTACAACCATTTGGTTGTGCCGCCTTTTTGCGTTCTTTGGACCGGCTATATAATTTTAATGATTTTATCTTTCTAATGAATCATAAATCGAAATGGTAGAAAATTATAGTTGTAAGGAATATTAGTATGTTACGATAGCCATTAATCTCTTTGGTAAAATAGTAGAGGTGCATTTTGATACATTGTTAAGTGTGGTTTATAAATATATAATTTTTATAGATAAATATATATAATTTGTTAAAAGATTATAGATTTTTTTCGAATAGGACTATAAAAATTAGATGAAGTATTATATAATAATATCTACAGTATGTATTACAGTAGAACAGTAAAATAAATCCATTGATAATGTACGCTACTATTGCAGTATTATACAATTAGTATTAATGATAAGGGAGATTGTAAGACTTTGAAAAGAGTATTAACCTTAACATTAGCCGTGGCCATCATTGCCGGTGGCTATATGTTTGAGGCTAATGGGGCGGGAGAACAACCTTCTAAACAGGCACCATCTATATCTGAGATAAATATATATACGCCAAAAGAGCTTAATGCACGTCAGAAAGACTTGGTTGAAATCGGCCGCTATACTGCGTCTGGTGATCAAGGTGCATTAAAGAGTGTAATTGCATCTGCTATTGAGCGAGGCACGTTGACGCCACAAGAGGTGAGTATTGCCATTCGTCAACTTTACTCTGCTGCTGGCTTGAAACAAATGAATGCTGCTTTAGCTACATTTGATCAATTACGTGATGAACGCCCTGAGTTTGGCGATGAGTACGAAAAATTGGTTCCAAAGCAAACAGGACTTAGTGCTTTATTGGGGAATGGCACTAATGGGGCACCTTTAACAAAGCCGAAAGCTGAGGAAACAAAAGAGGGGGTTCAATATAATACGTTCCGTATGAAAAAACCAAAACCTCAAAATCGTAATCGTTCACGTTTAGGTAAATTGGACCGTGAATTGGTCGCTGCGGCAGCACTAGGTACTCGAGTTGGTAAAAATAATCTTTTTACTGCAGCTGAAAAGAGTTTATCTGAACTTGGCCTAAGTCAATATCAAATTGAAAATTTAGAAGCTATGATTTTCCAATAAAATGTAGACCTACTTCTTTCGGAAGTAGGTCTTTTTTTATGGCTTCTACTTTCACAGTTTTAATGATTAGGATTAAATCCATAGAATGTAATTGACGTTTAAGGTCCCCTTTTCTATAATTAATAAGATAGGTATATGACCTGTAATAATAAATATAAACAAATATAAATATATTATTAAAAATAGATGTAAGGAGAAAGTATGCGCCTTCGTAGAAAACCATGGATTGATGAAGCTATCCACGAATATGACTCTCACATCATTTTGTCTGGACAAGAAGAGTTTAAAGGCAAGTGGCGTGAATTATTTGAACATCCTGAGTACCCATTATATATGGAACTAGGGACGGGGAAAGGTCGCTTTATTGCGGGGATGTCTGAAGCGTATCCAAATGCTAACTTCG
Organism: Veillonella parvula; assembly: GCF_047241225.1. Classification (GTDB taxonomy): domain Bacteria; phylum Bacillota; class Negativicutes; order Veillonellales; family Veillonellaceae; genus Veillonella; species Veillonella parvula_O. Next base: position 331,063 of record NZ_JBKTIE010000003.1, read on the forward strand.
TAGGTTTTGAAGTACAAATGGGTGTTATCTATTATGCAGCACAAAAAATCTTTGAAGGAGAGCGAAACAATGCAAAGGTCTCTCTATTTGATATTGCAGGTATCGAAGAGATAGTGGCACCTGGAGAAGTTGATCGTTTCTATATTAACTTCTGTGATCCTTGGCCTAAGGCTAAACATGCAAAACGCCGCCTTACATATCACACATTCCTCGATCGTTATGCCCGCCTTTTGAAAGATGGTGGAGAAGTTCACTTTAAGACAGATAATGAAGGGTTGTTCATGTTCTCTCTTGAAGAGTTTAAAGCGTGTGGTTGGGAGCTTAAAAATGTAACGTATGATTTACATAGCACAGACCTTCCAAATGTAAAAACTGAGTATGAAGAGAAATTTAGTAAAAAAGGACAACCTATTTTCCGCTTAGAAGCAATTAAGCCAAAAGTTCAAAAGGAGGCTTAACATGCAAACACCGAATAAGGGGGATAGTCGGTGGGGCTCACTCTTTAAAAATGACTTACAAGGTATGCTCTTACCTATTCTTCTCATTACAATTATAGGCAGTGTAAATATCTTTAGTGCTACGTATATCAGCTCTATCTATGAAAATACGGGATTATTAGGATACTTTTTAAAACATATGACATTCTTGTTTTTGTCTATGGCGGCAGGTGTTATATTGTATCGTTACGATTACCGTCAGTTACAGAAGCCTCACATGTTGCAAAGAATTATGATTGCTACACTAATTGGTATGATTTTAGTTCTTGTGATTGGTGCAGTCATTAATGGTGCACGTCGTTGGATTGTTATTGGGCCTGTATCGATTCAACCTTCAGAATTTGCGAAATTGGCTGCCTTAATATGGACGTCGGCTAAATTGAGCACCATGCGGAAATGGGGAAAACCAAAGCATACTAACCCTCTCATTAATTTACAAGGTTATTTTAGTGAACGTATAAGTTATATGTTGCCAATGTTAATATGGCCAATTATATTTGCAGGCTTAACAATCTTGCAACCAGATATGGGCACTACCGTATTGATTTTTGGCTTTTCATTTGTGCTCATCTATTTAGCGGGTTTTGATGGAAAATTCTTTGGCGGAGCTTTTGCGATAGCTGGATTTCTTGGCTTTATTGCAGCTCGTATGTCGCCATATCGTTGGGAACGTATTCAATCTTGGTTTGATCCTTGGCCTCATGCACAGGATATGGGGTATCAAACAGTTCAAGGTTTGTTGGCTGTAGGTTCTGGTGGCATTTTAGGCGAAGGCTTTATGCAAGGTACATCAAAGTATTTCTACTTACCAGAAGCACACACGGACTTTGCTTTTGCTGTATGGGCGCAAGAAATGGGCTTCATTGGTGCAGTGTTTGTTGTCGTTCTGATTGCAGCTTTTACCTATTTTGGGTTCCGCATTTCTAATAAGGCTCGTGATGAATTTGGCAAATGGTTAGCAATGGGAATAACATTGCTTATCAGTGGTCAGGCCTTGTTTAACATCGCCATGGTATGTGGTATCATGCCTGTAACAGGGGTACCATTACCGTTTGTTAGTTATGGCGGCTCTTCATTACTGATGAATTTCATGGCTATTGGGTTGCTGGCAAGTATTGGTCGTCGTAATGTAGAAGGGGTAAAACCAGTTGGTACAGCTGAACCATTACCATCTTTGCGTGAAGAAACACAAAGTCGTTTCAAGCCTGCTGCTACGACACGTACTAATAAGACAAATATGCCTGGACCGTTTAAACCACGGCCTTCTAAAAAGTCGACTCGTAGATAGACTAAATTTGAACGTTAATATCTAACGTATGTATCATAAGATGAATCTGTTTGTGTAAATTCATAGAGTATATTTAAGGACTGTACTATATGAACTTAGCATCGTTATATTGTGTGTGAGGAGAAACGATGAAAGATTATATTGATATTCAAGAACGCCCATCATGGGGCCGAATGTTACCACTTAGTTTTCAACATTTATTTGCCATGTTTGGCTCTACTGTATTGGTACCGTATTTATTAAAAGTAGACTCTGCAACAGCATTGTTTATGAATGGTATTGGTACATTATTGTACCTATTTGTGTGTAAGGGTAAGATTCCTGCATATCTTGGTTCCAGCTTTGCTTTTATTGCGCCTGTAGCAGGTGTGTTATCTGCAGGTCTTGGTTATGAAGCGGCAAAAGGGGCCTTTGTTGTATTTGGTCTATCTTTTGTAATTTTATCTGTTCTCGTCCGTTATATTGGTACGCGTTGGATTGATAAATTATTCCCACCAGCGGCAATGGGTGCTATCGTAGCGATTATCGGCTTAGAATTAGCGCCAGTAGCGATGAGTATGTCTGGCCTTATCGGTAATCAAGATTTAGGCATGAGCCATAGCCAAGCTGTTATTATCTCTATGTTTTCCTTAGTTGTTACCTTGCTTGGAACTGTTGTGTTCCGTGGTTTCTTAGCTGTTATTCCTGTTCTTATCGGTGTTGTCTCTGGTTATGTATTGTCTGCTGTGATGGGAGTTGTTGACTTCTCTGGTGTAGAAGCTGCTCCTTGGCTTTCATTGCCTCAGTTCTATGGCATGCCTGTATTTGATATCAATGCGATTATCATGATTATGCCGGCGCTCTTCGTAGTATTTGCAGAGCATGTTGGTCATTTAGTTGTTACTAGTAATATCGTCGCTAAAGACTTGATGAAAGAGCCTGGTCTACAAAGATCCTTGCTTGGTGATGGCCTTGCAAATATTCTTTCTGGTTTCTTTGGTGCTACACCAAATACGACATATGGTGAAAACATCGGCGTACTTGCCATTACTCGTTGTTTTAGCGTATGGGTAATTGGTGGTGCTGCAGTTCTTGCGATGATTATATCCTTTGTTGGTAAAGTGGCAGCACTTATTCATGCTATCCCAGTACCTGTTATGGGTGGGGTTTCTATTCTCTTGTTCGGCATTATCGCAGCATCTGGCTTGCGTATGCTTGTAGAACGTAAGGTGGATTATACAAACCCTGTTAATATGATTCTTACATCCGTTATCCTTGTAGTAGGTCTTAGCGGCGCAGAACTTGCTGTTGGACCTGTAGTGTTAAAAGGGATGGGGCTTGCTACTGTAGTAGGTATGGCGATGAGCATTTGCTTATTGATCCTTCAAAAAACAGGCGTTGGCAACGACCAATTGAAAAAAACAGAAGTATAACCTTATACGACTTCGAGCTCTTGGCATAGAACCTTGAGATTAAAGTAAATTGACTTGTATTCAATATAATAAACGACTACTGAATCAGATTGTATCTGTGAAAGTAGTCGTTTTTATTTAGTGTCTTTATAATTTATCCTCAATATTGTATAATGAACATATAAGTTGCATAAAATTAATTATAGAGAGGAGGGCCTATGGAGTTTTTAATATGGATGGCTATCGGCGTTGCCTTGATGGCGGTAGAACTCGTAGTACCAGGCGGTATTTTAGGTCTTATCGGTTATTGCGCATTCCTGTGGGGCGTTTATGTAGCTCTTGGGGAAGGCACAGTAGCATTGTATGCCGTGCTAGGATTAACAGCCTTGTTAATTGTCATTATCATCGTGTTCTTTAATCACTTTGAAAAGACTTGGATAGGCAAATTGTTTACCTTAGGGCAACGATCTACGACAAAAGCTGGTTATGTATCTAATGATGTATTAGAAGATTTGGCTGGCAAGGAAGGCGTAGCTCATACAACACTGCGCCCTGCAGGTATTGCTAAAATTAATGGTAATTTGGTAGATGTTGTAACCGAAGGTGACTTCATCGATGCCGGTTCACCTATTGTGGTGCTTCGCGTTGTAGGTGGCCGCAATATTGTTAGAAAGCGTGATTAAGCTTTCACAACATCGTTGTAAATAATGGAGGTTATTATGGATGTAGGTATTTTAATTTTGATTCCCATTTTGCTGATTGGTATTATGGTATTCTTATATGTTGTGCCATTAGGGCTTTGGGTATCTGCTCTAGCAGCGGGCGTTAACGTAGGTATCTTTACACTTGTAGGTATGCGCTTACGTCGTGTAAATCCATCTCAAATCGTAATGCCTTTGATTAAAGCTAATAAAGCAGGTCTTGATGTGAATGTAAATCAGTTGGAAGCTCATTACCTCGCAGGTGGTGACGTTGACCGCGTTGTAGATGCTTTGATTGCCGCTGAACGGGCATCTATTCCGTTGACCTTTGAACGTTCCGCAGCTATCGACCTCGCTGGTCGTGATGTATTGGAAGCAGTTCAAATGTCCGTTAATCCTAAAGTGATTGAAACTCCAATTATCTCTGCGGTAGCAAAAAATGGCATCGAGTTGAAAGTTCGTGCTCGTGTAACTGTACGTGCTAATATCGATCGCCTCGTTGGTGGTGCTGGTGAGGCTACAATTATTGCCCGCGTAGGTGAAGGTATCGTTACGACCGTAGGTTCTTCTGAAGAACATACAGATGTATTGGAAAATCCAGATCATATCTCCCGTACTGTATTGGGTAAGGGTCTTGATGCAGGTACTGCTTTTGAAATCTTATCCATCGATATCGCTGACGTAGACGTGGGACGTAACATCGGTGCTCAATTGCAAACTGACCAAGCCGAAGCGGATAAGAAAATCGCTCAAGCTCGTGCCGAAGAACGCCGTGCAATGGCGGTTGCCACAGAACAAGAAATGCGTGCTAAAACACAAGACATGCAAGCTAAGGTTGTGGAAGCACAAGCTGAAGTCCCTAAAGCGTTGGCAGAGGCTTTCAGAAATGGTAATCTTGGCGTTATGGATTACTACAATATGAACAATATTATTGCAGACACTAAAATGCGTGAAAACTTAGCAGATGGTGAATAGGAGTAGCTATGGACTCTATTTTGTCTTCAGTGCTATCCATCTTTTCGCATAATCCAATCTTTGTTTTAGGTATCATAGCGTACATTGCTTTTTCCATTATAAAAAATAAGAATACTGAAGAGTCTGAAGAGTATGATGAGTATGAAAGCTCTGGTGGCGGAACTTGGGAAGATATGGAGCGCGAATATGGCATCTCCATAGAACGCAAGGTAGATGAACCGTCTATGGATGATTTGTCTAAGGTTGATGACTTTTATCGGGACTCTTATGAAGATAAACCGATTGTAAATCAGCAACCAGAAGCACCATCGAAAACTATGGAGGACATACATTTCAATGAAGAGGCTGCAGCAGCTCAACGAGATATTGAAGCCTTATCAATGAAAAGTTCCAGTAGCAATCCGAGTTATACTACCAGTAAGACTCGCTTAGATAGAGAAGCTGTTACGGGACCGACCTTAAGTGAAAGACTAGCTGAGTTTAAACGAGATAAAGTAGCTAAAGAGGGGCAAGTTCTTATTGAAAATGTAGGCATTACAACTGCGCCTACTGCTCTAGCTGCGACTTCAACTCGCGGTCGTAAATCTAATCATGCTTTAAAAGAGGGCATGAAATGGTCCATCATTTTAAGTAAACCTAAAGCTCTTGAACGTAGATACCGTTAATGAAGTAATCTATTTATAAGTGTATAAACTAATTATGGTTTTATTGGAACATAAATAATAATGGATTGTGCACTGATGTGGTATAGCAACCATACTGTCACATATCATAATGTGGGGCATATAATTACATATTGAAAGAGGTTCCTATTGGTCACCTATGTGACTATTAGGAACCTCTTTTTTATTGTTTTTTCTTAGTGAAACTTTCACAATAATAGGGGAAGGAGTTCGTTTATAAGGAAGGGCAAAATTATGTATCGAAATGTGCGTGTTATACCAAAACAGCTGTTGCACCAATTATATATAGAGAAGCAATGGAGCGTTCGCGATGTGGCGGATTATTTTCAATGTAGTGTTGATACCATCATGCGCCGTATGAAAGCGTACGATATCGAACGGAGGCCTCTGAAGAAAGAAATTAATATGGTCCATGTACAAGCTTTGTATGAGACCGGTAAGTGGTCGCTCCATTCATTAGCAAAGCGTTATGATGTTTCTATCACGACGATGGCGAATCGCTTGAAGGAATATGGATTGGCTTGTCAGCAATCAAATAAGAACGTCTCTATAGATGTAGTGCGTATATGTAGGGCCTATAAAAGTGGAAATAGTACAGATGCCATTGCTCGTATGTATGGTATATCGCGATGGAAAGTTCACCATGTATTGCGGCATATGGGAAATTGTTTACTTCCTAAAGTTCGAAAGCCTATGCGCGTAGAGGAGATGGCTTATTTATATATTCATCATCACATGAGTACAGATGACATTGGCCTAGCTTATGGGATACGTGGTTCTACAGTGGCAATGTATTTGCGAGAGCAAGGTATAGAAATAAGGGCAAATACTCTTGATCTAGACGAAAATAAGATTAAAAAACTCCGTGCTCAAGGTTATGGAGTTGCAAAGATTGCACAGGCGATGGGTTGCTCTACCTCTGCTGTGCGAAAGCGTCTAGCTATGAAAAAATATATCTCTCCTTGATGTAGTGTGGTAGATACTATATACTTAAATTTATACAATGATGGGAGGAATATTATGCTCGAAATTATATCTGCTTTAACACCGTTTTTATTACTGGGCTTAGTGGCTGCTGGTTTATCTCGCCTTTCTGGGGTAGCCTTATCTATGGTTGTAGTACCAACTTTATTGATTTGGGGTGCAACTGCGGTTGACGTAATCGCCTTTATGTTGCTCTTTGTGGTGTACAACAACTTCACTATGGAAACACAAGATATTCGTTTAGATTATAAAGATCTTGTCTTATTCCCTAAATGGCGCTTGTGCATTCCCTTCATTTTGAGTTTGGTAAGCGCGTTCTTTGTTCCTGCTGCAGGCATTGCTGTTTTTATGGCTTGCTTTGTTTTAGAGTTATTGGCTACTGTGTATAAACGCATTCCTGAAAATAAACGACCTCGTTTACAGCGTGTAATAGTAGCATCGATTTTGAGTGCTGTTGCAACAGCTGTAGGTACTTATGCAGGCCCTAAAATTCCTAGTGAATTCTACTTTGTCTGTGTAGGCTTAGCCATTTTAATCGTTACGGACTTTGCATGGTATGCCGGCAAGCATAGAGATGCTTTTAGAAACGTATGGGATAGCATTTGGGCTGGTTTTAATATATTCTTAGGCCTGTTTGGCATAGAGGCTACATATTATCCAGCTGCACTTACGCGATCTATTCCAAATCCAATGGATCGCATGTTGCCTATGGTTACTGTAGTAGGTGGCTATGCAGGCCTTATGGTAGTATTCGGCTTTTATAACATTTTTTCTATACCGTCTTTGATTACAGCTATTGGTGCTGCTATAGGGATACGCCTCTTTGGTATGTATGAATTTCCTCGGAATGGCAGTTTCTCTTATTTGGCAATCGGTTTTGCCGTGGCTGCTGTAATTTGCTTGTATCTCGTATCTCCAACACCAGTTGGTTTCGATCATATTAATACCTTGGTTTCTCAACCAATTGGCCAATAATAATAGATAATGTAAGTCTATTGATATATTTTAATGAGTTCTTTAGTTGCTTTCACCTAGGAGCTAATTGGATTATAATGTGTGATATATTTCATATATTGTATTGAAAATTAAGTTCATATTAGAATGTGAAAGGAGTTGATGCTATATGGCAGAAACAATTGAAACAAGACCATTCCCTCCATTCTTACCAAAGAAGGCGACAGTCATGATGATGGGCACATTTCCTCCAGAACAATCAAAACGTGCTATGGAATTCCATTATCCAAATTTCCAAAATGATATGTGGCGTGTTTTTGGCCTCGTATTCTTTGATGAAAAAGATCATTTTAGAAATGGTGAGGAAAAAGCGATGGATCCTGAGAAGATCAAAGCCTTTTTGTCTGAAGCTGGAATTGCATCTTGTCCTACTGTTTTGAAAGCTATTCGCGAAAAAGGGAATGCATCTGATGCATTTCTTAAGGTCGTTGAACCAGTTCCACTTGCGGACGTACTGGAGCAAATCCCTGACTGTAAGCATATTGGTACAACAGGCGGCAAGGCTACGGAGATTTTATTGAGCCTTTTACCAGAAAAGGTTAAATTACCTAAAACTGGTGAAACAATTCCTTTTGTATTTAATGGTCGGGAATTGACATTGACACGTTTGCCATCTACATCACGTGCCTATCCGTTGAGTCTACCGAAAAAGGCTGAAGCGTACAAGAATTTCTTCAAAGCTTGTGGTCTAAAAACAAAATAAATATTTAAAGTAGCACCTTTAATAGTTGGCTTTGAGTCTTTTGGTCTCATCTGTCGCTATTGAAGGTGTTTTTATATCGTAAAAATATATGAGATATTAAAATGGAGATTAATGCTTGTTTATTGTAAATATGTAGTTTGTTATAAATAAAATTGATAAGATATATAATATATTAATTCTTGCTTTTTATAATGAGAGGTTTATAATTAATCGTTGTCGCAAACTGGTTGACAATAATTTAAAAAATGGAGTTGATATTATGGATAAGGCTAAGGAGGCCTTGTGGACAAAATCCTTTGTCCTTGATACTTTGATTAATTTCTTAGTATTTTTGATTTATTATTTATTAATCGTTATTATTGCGGTTGTAGCAAAAGATAATCTTCATGCTACGGCTAGTCAGGCGGGACTTGCTGTTGGTATATATATTATTGGCACCGTTGTAGCCCGTTTGTTGGCAGGGCGGTTTATCAGTATCCTAGGATGTCGTAAGATGCTCTATTTAGGGTTATTGATTTACTTGATTTCAACAGCTATGTATTTCTACACACCTAACTTACTAATGCTTGATAGTGTTCGCTTCTTAAATGGTTTTGCTTATGGTATTACATCTACTGCTACAAGTACTATCATAGCTGCTATTATTCCTACGTCACGTCGAGGGGAAGGGATTAACTATTATGGCTTATCTACCTCTCTCGCCGCTGCAGTAGGACCATTCTTAGGTATATTGATGCTTCATAGTCTTGGTTATGATTTTATCATTGCATTCTGTGTTGTACTTATCATCCTTTGCGGTATTGGCTCTGTAATCATGAAATTTAATGAACCTAAACTTGGTATCGAATCTGAAGGACATAAGGGCATTAGAATTTCGGACTATATTGAACCACGGATGAATTCAATCAGTCTTGTTTCCATTCTAGTCGGCTTTGCCTACTCTGGCGTTATTGGCTTTATGGCGGCTTACACAAAAGATCTAGATCTTATTATGGCGGGCACCTTCTTCTTTGTTGTATATGCCGTCGTTATTACTATAACAAGACCATTGCTTGGCATTGTTTTCGATATGAAAGGGGAAAACTTCGTTCTTTATCCTTGTTTTGTATCCTTAGCACTTGGTATTTTCTTATTATCCATCGCTCACTCCACATGGCTTGTGCTTTTATCGGCTGTGTTTGTTGGCCTTGGATATGGTACATTTATGTCCAATGGACAAGCTGTTACTGTTAAGATAGTACCTGTTCATCGTATTGGTGTTGCCACATCTACATACTTCATTGCCTTGGATATGGGGCTTGGCTTTGGCCCCTATATTTTAGGTGCCGTTAAAGAGGTTGTAGGTTATGCTAGTATGTTCCATGTAACTGTTGTTGTTGCGCTCCTTGCGCTGGTTGCCTATTATTTATTATATGGTCGTTATGTGGGGACTGAGAAAGACCTCTCGTTGAAAGCTCGCGCTGAAGAAGAAGAAATTAGGAATCGTAAACATAATGGTAAGCTTGCGTAAAATGTAAAATAAAAGGACTATACGAGCCTAGGCTCGTATAGTCCTTTTTGGTTATCTAGTACTGCTTTGCTAATATTATTATTTTTCAATATTTACAATATTAACGATAACTTCAACAGCTTTTTTCATATCATCGATACATGCGAATTCATGACGACCATGTAGATTTTCTACGCCTGTAAAAATATTTGGTGTAGGAATGCCCATGAAGGAGATTTTGGATCCATCTGTGCCACCGCGAATAGGATCACAAATAGGTGTGATTCCAGCTTTTTTCATAGCTGCTTTGGCTACGTTTACGCATTCCATATTGTCTTTGATGATATCGTACATGTTATAGTATTGGTCTTTTACAGAGACTTCACATACTTCACGCCCATATATTTCATTCAATGTTTGACCTGCTTGTAAGAAGAATGCTTTTTTTGCTTCGAACAATTCCTTATTATGGTCGCGGATAATATAGTTCATTTTACCGGTATCTACTTGTGTTTCCATGCTCATGAGCATAAAGAAACCTTGGCGACCACAGGTGTGCTCAGGAACAGCTGCCCCTGGTAATAAAGCGTCAAATTGCATAGCTAGTTTAGCACAGTTGATCATAATACCTTTGGCAGTACCTGTGTGAACGGATACGCCTTTGAGGGTTACTGTACCGCCAGCAGCGTTAAAGGTTTCATATTCGAGTTGGCCTAGGCTTTCACCATCGATAGTGTAAGCATAGTCTACAGGAAATTGTTTAACATCGAAGTGGTCAGCACCAGTACCGATTTCTTCATCTGGACCGAAAGCACACATGATTTTACCATGTTTAATTTCTGGGTGAGATACGAGATAGGCGAGGGCTTCCATGATTTCACAGATGCCAGCCTTGTCATCACCACCAAGAAGTGTTAGACCATCGGTTACAACTAAGGACTTGCCAATGTAATTTTTTAGGTTAGGAAAATCTGTACGACGGGTGAAGATTTGATGTTCTTCGTTAAGGCAAATATCACTACCATCATAGTTTTCTACGATACGAGGCTTAATATTTTCTGCGTTATAATCAGCTGTATCCATATGGGCAATGAAGCCGATGGAAGGAGCTTTCTCATCAGTGTTAGCATGTAATGTGCCGATGACAAAACCATTTTCACGATTATAAATAACCTCATCTAATCCTATTGCTTTTAAATCGGGGACGAGCACATTCGTAGCAAAGTCTACTTGAGTTTGAGTACTAGGAATGGTTGTACTTTCCTCATTAGACCGTGTATTTATGCTCGTATAGCGTACAAAACGTTCGACCATTGATTCCATAATGAGCCTCCTCGTAAGTAAACATACGTGTTATACAGGGCAGTATACGATACCGTTACATAATAGAGATTCTTAATATACTTTCATTGTAGAACAGGGACGCCAAAAATGCAAAATAATTATTTATAGGGGGTGTGTTGTTTTATTCGCATAGTGCATAGAAAACCATTGAACCATGTGTAGTACCGTGTTAGTATAAAGGTGAATAGTTATACGTTTGTACTTTTTCTGTGAGGAGGTTTTACTATGTCGGACGAGGTTCGTTCCATTCCACCCATAGAACCGGTGTTAGATCCTAAGAAAGATTACGTAGAGATTAACTCATATGTAGTCTTCTGGGGCTTGTTCTATGCGGCAGTTTTCACACTGGCTGTTGGCTATTTATGTTTGAAAATCGGTCAAACAGTAGATGCCTTTGCACCAGTATCTGTACTTGCTATGGGTACAGCAGTTATTTTAAAGCGACAAAATGCTTTTGCCGAAACGGTACACATTCAAGCTATCGCTAGTTCTAGTACGAACACATTAGCAGGGGCTATGTTCTTTTTGCCAGCCCTTTACATCTGGAATGTAACAGATGTATCCTTTGTACAAATGGCGATTCCTATCATTCTTGGCGGCGTTTTAGGTGTTTTATTATGCGTTATGTTCCGTCGCTATTTCGTTGAGGAAATGCACTATGTGTATCCGTTCCCAAGTGGTCGTGCTGCAGCGGAAGTATTGATGAGTAATGAAGGTAGCAAAGCAAAACTTATGCTTGGCTCTGGTTTAATTGCTCTCGTGTATGACTTTATTCTTAATAGTTTGGGGTGGTGGCAAGAGGTTATTCGCACTGCTACCTTTAAGTGGGGGGCAGCTCTTGCAGATCAAACTAAGCTAACTGCAGCGGTAGATACTGATGCAGCATTGCTTGGCCTTGGTTATTTCACGGGCCTTCGCTATGCGGCTATCATTGCAGCCGGTTCCTTCTTCTCTTGGTTTGTATGTATTCCGATTGTGTACTATTTAGCACCTGAACATATTATGCAAATTGGCGGTCATGCAGTTCCATTGGGCGAGGCCCCAATTCGCAAGGTATTCCTCGATTATGTTCGTCATATTGGTATCGGCATGCTCGCTATGGCAGGCATTATTGGTTTAATTACAATGTCTAAAGTGGTAGCAAATGTTGTTAAAAATGCGGTGCTTGATATCTTTAGTTCTAAAACTGTAGATGTTAATTTGCTTCGTACACAACGTGATGTACCTACATCTTGGATTGGTGCTGGCATCTTGTTATGTACAGTTTTATTTGCAGCATATTTCCATTTTATGTATGCTGAAAGCTTCGGACAAACAATTGTAGCGTTCTTAATCGTTCTTATTATGTCATTCCTATTATCTGTAGTGGGGATTAGCTCCATCGCTTATACAGGTACAGAACCAGTTTCAGGTATGACAATCTTTATGATTATTATCTCCGCTGTATGCTTAACCGCAGCAGGTATGACTGGTAAGGTCGGTATGATTGCAGTCCTCATGATGGCATCCTTTATTGGTACTACTATTGGGATGGCTGGTAACTTTATGTCTGAACTTAAGGTGGCACATATGACAGGTGCTACACCTAAGAAAATGGAACAATGGCAAATCGTTGGTACTATTCTTTGTGCCGTACTTTCTGTAGGTGTTATGATTCTTTTAAACGATGCTTATGGATTTGTAGGAGATCATGCATTAAATGCACCTCAAGCGAATGCTATGGCTGCAATCATTGAGCCAATGATGACTGGTGGTAGTGCTCAATGGCCTCTTTACATGGCTGGTGCATTATTTGCAATTATCTTGTGGATGGTAAGAGTTCCGCCGTTGGCATTTGCCTTGGGCACATACTTGCCAATGGAAATTAATACACCATTACTTATCGGAGGTTTGATTGCGTATCTTGTACAAAATAGTACAAAAGACAAAGAATTGGCAGATCTTCGCTTCTCCAAAGGTAGTACAATTGCCTCTGGTCTCGTAGCCGGTGGTGCTATTGGATCCTTGTTCAGTGCGGTACTTCGCATTGCAGGTGTTGATGTATTTGCTCAAGCTTGGGTAGAAACACCTGAAGCGACATACCTCAGTATCGTAATGTATTTATTACTCTGTACGTTCTTGTACAAGGTAGCTATGTATATAAAAGCTAAACATGCTAAATAAATTACATACTATATATCCTAAATGAATTGAATAGCTTATTTATTCTATAAATAACCAGGAATCCTCCATTTTGGGGATGACCGCCTTTATCAAGTTTCATCTATGCTTGGTAAAGGCGGTCTTTTTATATACTTAGGAATGTTATTTTCGATATAGCTAAAAACTATATCAATTCAATACCTATTGGTATAGTTGGATTTATTGACCCTTACTATATCGAATGTTATCATAAAACTATAATACCTTTAGAGGTATTATTTTTATTATGCTCATAAGTGTGAGCATAAATATATTAGTTGATTAAGAAGAACTCTGTTTCTAGATAGAACGGAGAGAAGTAAGGGTAATAATATGAAATTTAAGAAAATAGCAGCTCTATTAGGGGCTTTCACCATTGCTAGTAGTTTATTAATCGCAGGCTGTGGTAATGCGGGTAATAGTCAGAAGGCATGGCGTGTAGGTACTGATGCGACCTATGCACCATTTGGTTTTAAAGACAAAGATAGTGGTAAATTAGCTGGATTTGATATTGATATTATCAATGCGATTGCAAATGAAGAGGGCATAGAAGCAGATATTCAAAATCTAAACTTTGATGCGCTTTTACCAGCATTACAAAGTAATACCATCGACATCGCTATTTCGGATATGACTATTTCTGAAGAACGAGCAAAATCCGTTGATTTTAGTGAACCGTACTATATTGCAGGTAATGGTCTCGTTGTTAATATAGATAACACCAATATTAATAGTTTTAAGGATCTAGAAGGTAAACGTATTGGTGTATCCATCGGCTCTACTGGCGCAGAGATTGCTAGCAAGATTCCCAATGCCGATGTACGTCAGTTTAATATCATTGTTGATGCGTTCTTAGAATTGCAAAATAAAGGCGTCGATGTAGTTATCAATGATACACCAGTAAACGAATATTATGTTAATGGTAAGGGCAAAGGTATCGCGAAGGTTACTGGAGAGGACTATGATGCGGCACCACTAGGTATTGCTGTGAAAAAAGGCAATACAGAGTTGCTTAACAAAATCAATGATGGTTTGGCTAAGATCAAAGCAAACGGTAAATATGCAGAAATTTATAAGAAATGGTTTGGTAAGGAGCCTCCAGCAGAGGTATTAAAATAGTTTGTAGATAGTACCAGAATGTATTATTTGATATAATATGCTAGGTAAGCCTCGTGTTATATGAGGTATGTATAGAATGGGTGATATGATGGCTAAACGAAGTGCATTTTTAGATATTATTAAGGAAAAGGGCGCCCTCGTCTTAGATGGAGCTTTAGGGACCGAATTAGAGCGTTATGGCTGTGATATTCAACATAAGTTGTGGTCTGCTAAAGTTCTCATGGATCAGCCAGATATCATTAAGAAAATACATATTTCTTATTTAGCTGCTGGTGCCGATATCATTCAAAGCTCTGGCTATCAAGCGACAGTAGCAGGATTTAAAGGTTTAGGTTATGGCACGGAAGAAGCGATAGAGCTCGTTAAACTATCTGTTCATTTAGCCGTGCAAGCTCGTAATGAGTTTTTAGAAGCAAAGGCGAATGGGGCGCTTACATTGCGTGGTATTAAGCTCGGTGAAGAGACTCCTGAGGGGGTTAAATATTTTTCTGAAGGTGCTTTACCTAAACCGTTGGTGGCAGCCTCTGTAGGTCCTTATGGCGCTTTTTTGGCGGATGGTTCTGAATACCGTGGGTATCCTGATGTACAAACAGAATATCTAGAGGTATTCCATATTCCTCGATTAGCGTTATTCTGTGAAGAAAATCCAGATATATTATCCTTTGAAACCATACCGTCTTATGCTGAAGCGATCGCTATTGCGAGAGCTATGTCTGATCCGTTTACATCCAAAGGTATTCCTGCATGGATTGCTTTTTCCTGTAAAGATGGGCACCATGTTTCTAGTGGCGAAACCATTATTAAATGTGCACAAATGATTGATAAGGTACATCCTATTACAGGGATTGGCATTAATTGTACCAAACCGGAATATGTAGAATCATTGATAAAAGATATTCGTACTGTTACAGATAAACCGATTGCTGTATATCCTAATCTTGGTGAAAGCTATGATAGTAAAACTAAAACTTGGTATGGCGATGCTGCATCATTTGTAGACTACGTTGAGGTATGGCGAAAAGCTGGAGCTGAAATCATTGGTGGCTGTTGTAGAACAACACCTGAAATTATCGGTGATATTGCAAAGAAAATTCACAACTAATATAGTGTGATATACAAAAAGCTATTCGAGTATAATTCGAATAGCTTTTTCTTTATATGCAAATAAAAAAGCAGTGCGAAAGCACTGCTTTTACTATGGCGGAGAGACAGGGATTTGAACCCTGGGTACGGGATAACCGCACACATGATTTCCAATCATGCTCCTTCAGCCGCTCGGACACCTCTCCATGTATTCTGTTGTGTAACAGGTACTTGTATAGTATATGAAAAAGTTAGATTTATGTCAAGCAAAAAAATAGTAGAATTATTGCATATTTACAAGGCTTTTAAAATATAGTATTTGATCTCAATAAATGGATATAAACCAAAAATCATAGCTTGGTTTTAGGCGTATAAAATGTGGTATATAAAAAGAAAAGCCGCCTAAATAGGCGGCTCTTGTATTAGAATACGTCTTTAATTTCAGCAGCTTCAATGGACGCTTTGATATCGTCTGCCATTTTTTCAATTAATGGAAGATCTTCTTCTTTCAAAGAGGATTTGATATCTAGTGGTTCGGAAACGATTTCAATGTCTTTGAAATCATTTTCGAAATGGGAAACCATTGTTTTCATCGCAGCGGAAGCCCAAGAGTGGTTACCGATGATGGATACTTTATGGTTTTGGAAGTTAAGGGCTTTTAATTCATGGATAAAGTTTTCCATAGTAAGGTATAGATTCAAGTTATATGTAGGTGCGATAGTTACCAAGTTAGTATATTTCCAAGCATCGGAGATGATGTAGGAAGCATTAGTTTTGGAAACATCGTAAATTTTGATATCTGTAACGCTACGTTTGGAGAGTTGTTTAGCCAATTGTTGAGCAATAGCACGAGTATTGCCGTACATGGAACCAAAAGCGATAACAACACCTTTTTTCTCAGCAGTATAGCTGGACCAATGTAAGTATTTGTGCGTGATATATTGGATAGATTCAGGGGTGCGCCAGATTGGACCATGAAGTGGAGCAATGCGTTTGATATCAAGATTAGAAATTTTACGAAGCGCATTTTGTACTTGAGGTCCGTATTTACCAACAATATTTGTATAGTAACGACGGGCTTCTTCTTCGTATGTAGCTACGAAATCAGTTTGGTCAGCAAAGATATTACCATTAACTGTACCGAATGTACCAAAAGCATCTGCAGAGAACAATGTGCCTGTAGATTTTTCGTATGTACAAGTTACTTCAGGCCAGTGAACCATAGGCATAGTGTAAGAAACCAATGTATGTTTACCTAAACAGATTTCATCGCCTTCTTTAATTTGATGGTATTGTTCTGGTTTTGGAGTGTTATAGAATTGCTCAAACATGCGGAATGTTGTAGCATTACCTACCATTTTACAATTTGGATAACGTTCCAATGTTTCCAATAATGTTTGGCAATGATCAGGTTCCATATGGTTTACGACGATGTAATCGAGTTCACGACCATTTAAGAGGTGAGTCAAGTTGTCGAAGTACTCTTCACGAATTTCAGCATCTACAGAGTCTACGACACAAGTCTTTTCATCGTCGATGAAATAGCTGTTATAGCTAACACCATTTGGAATAGGAAATAAGTTTTCGAAGCGTTCTGTTGTCCAGTCATTACTACCAATCCAGTAGATATTATGAGTCATTTTCTGAGCACAATGCATAATAAAATCCTTTCTTAACCCACACTAGGTATGTATAGCTTTACATGAGAACTCATGTTTGTAAATATAGTATCAATTTATAATACTAATATTTTCGAAAAAAATCAATATTGAAAAAGCCTACTTGAAGAAGTAGGCTTTCACAAGAAAGTTTATAGTAATCAATTATTTGAAGTATTTTACACCAGATGTAAAAATTGGCATTTCTAGTTGTCCAGGAATATTTTTGCTAATGCCTGCACCACAGCGTTCGGAGTGTGCCATTTTGCCGAATACGCGACCATCAGGGCTATAAATACCTTCGATAGCGGCTACAGATTGATTTGGATTGAAGCGACTATCCATGGAGGCAATACCATCAAAGTCTACATATTGTGTAGAGATTTGGCCAGTTTTATTGAACTCCAACACTTGTTGAGGAGAAGCTATAAAGCGACCTTCGCCGTGAGAAATTGGTATTGTGTAAATTTCTCCAGCTTTAGCATCACTCATCCAAGGGGATTTTGTGGAAATAACTTTCGTATTAACCATGCGAGATAAGTGACGACCAATGGTATTGTATGTCAATGTAGAATGATCTGCAGTTAACGTTTCAATATGTCCACCAGGTAATAAGCCTAACTTGATGAGCGCTTGGAAGCCGTTACAAATACCTAATACAAGGCCATCTTGTTTGTACAAGAGGTTTTCTAAGCCTTCTGCAAGGTATGGATTGCGGAAGAGGGTGGCCATGAATTTACCAGAACCATCTGGCTCGTCACCAGCGCTGAAACCTCCTGGGAACATAAGAATTTGAGACTCTGCTAATTTAGTTTTGATTACGTCGATAGATTCTTTTAATTGTTCTGGAGTTTGGTTGCGGATGACTACGATATCTGTTTCTGCACCAGCTCGTTCGAAGGCGCGAGCAGAGTCAAATTCACAGTTTGTACCAGGGAATACTGGGATGAGAACTTTTGGTTTGGCACCTAGGGAGGCGCTGCGAGGTTTAGCGTGTTGATCATGAATATAAGCGACTGCTTCACCAAAGCCGTTTGGTGTATGCATAGGGAAGATATCGTTTAGAGGTGCTTCATAAGCTGCTTGAACTTCTTTAAGGGATACAGCTTGACCTTCCCATTCAATCACAGGATTTGCTTGGGTTACACCGATAACTTTCACATCAGGTAACTCTAAAAGATAATTAACAGCCGTAATATCTACTTCAACGATGAAGGAACCAAGGGCTGGTTGGAAGATACCACGTTCAGCGTATTTATCGAATTTAACACCAATATTGTTGCCAAGGGCCATTTTTGTGACTGCTTCAGGAATGCTGCCTTGATCAACTACATAGGCGGAGTAAACGCGACCTTTTTCGATTTGTTCTTGTAGTGTATCGCAGTTTTCTTTGAATCGATCCCAATCAGGTGTGTCATCGTATGTGCGAGGTACATCAAAAAATACGAGGCGGTGATCTACGCCTTTGAGGTCTTGGCTTACAATGTTATCTACATGGGCTGTACCAACCGCAAAGGATACGAGGGTAGGCGGAACTGTAAGGTCCATAAATGTACCGCTCATAGAGTCCTTGCCGCCGATAGCGCCGATTTCAAGTTCTTTTTGTGCCTTATAAGCACCGAGAAGTGCAGCTACTGGCTTACCCCAAGATTCTTTAGAGTTGAGGCGTTCGAAATATTCTTGTAATGTTAAGTATGCATCTTCACGGCGACCGCCAAGAGCTACTAATTTTGCTACAGATAAAAGCACTGCATATTGTGCACCATGATAAGGGCTCCATGCAGATAACTCGGGTACAAAGCCATGAGTCATGATACTAGCCGTTGTAGTTTCACCGTTTAGAACAGGTAATTTAGCCACCATGCCTTGGGTAGGTGTTTTTTGGAACTTACCACCGAATGGCATGAGCACCGTATTAGCACCCACAGTGCTGTCAAAGCGTTCTGCTAAGCCTTGTTGGGAGGCTGCATTTAAATCGGATACAGCTGCGAGCCATTTTTCTTTGAAGTTATCTGCATTAGCAGAACCGCGTAAGAAGTAGGAGCGATCTGCAGGAGCTTTTACGATAGCTTCTTGTTGTTGGCTAGCACCATTTGTATTTAAAAAGTCGCGGCTAATATCTACAATTGTTTTGCCATTCCAGTTCATAACAAGGCGATTTGTATCAGTTACCTTAGCTACAACTGTGCATTCCAAGTTTTCTTCGTCGCAGTATGCTTTGAACGCTTCTACATCAGAAGCGGCGATGACACAGGCCATGCGCTCTTGTGATTCAGAAATGGCTAACTCTGTACCGTCGAGGCCAGCGTATTTTTTAGGAACTAAGTCAAGATTGATTGATAAACCGTCAGTTAATTCACCGATGGCGACAGATACACCGCCTGCACCGAAGTCATTACAACGTTTGATAAGTGTCGTTACTTCGCCACGACGGAATAAACGTTGAATTTTTCGTTCTGTGAGGGCGTTGCCTTTTTGAACCTCTGCACCGCATGTGGATAGAGAATCAACGGTATGTTCTTTAGAGGAACCTGTAGCGCCGCCACAGCCATCACGACCAGTTTTACCGCCCAGTAATACTACAACATCACCGACAGTCGGCTCTTCGCGGCGAACTTGGTTGCGAGGTGCGGCACCGATAACAGCACCAATTTCCATGTGCTTCGCTACGTAGCCAGAATGGTAATATTCTTTTACTTCACCTGTAGCAAGGCCAATTTGGTTGCCATAAGAGGAATAGCCTCGAGCCGCTTCTTGGGTGATTTTCTTTTGTGGTAGTTTTCCTTCTAACGTATCTTCAAGACTTGTATGTGGATCGCCAGAGCCTGTGATGCGCATAGCTTGGTATACGTAAGCGCGGCCACTCAATGGGTCGCGAATACAGCCACCTAAACAGGTAGCTGCGCCACCAAATGGTTCGATTTCGGTAGGGTGGTTATGGGTTTCGTTTTTAAACAGTAACAACCATTCTTCGGTTTTGCCGTTTACATCGACAGGTACGATGATGGTACATGCATTGATTTCATCAGATTCATCGAGATTTGTAAGCCCTCCAGCGTGGCGTAATTCTTTTACAGCCAATGTAGCCATGTCCATAAGGGAGCGAGCTTTTTTCTTAGTCGTGTAGAGCTCTGTACGGCCATCCATATATTCTTCGAGGGCTTCCTTTATAGAGCCTGTGAAGCGACTGTCTTCAATAGTGATATCCGTCAATTCCGTCATAAAGGTAGTGTGACGGCAGTGGTCAGACCAATATGTATCGAAGAGGCGGATTTCTGTAATCGTAGGATCGCGGTGTTCTACCTCTGCGTATTGTTGTCTAATCATTTGAAAGTCTGCTAATGTCATAGCAAGACCGTAGTTTTTGATGAGCGCTTCTAAATCAGCATCGCTCATCGTAGTAAAGCCATCGACTGTTGCCACCGGATTTGGATCTTCTAAATCGAGAGCTAATGTATTTGGTACATCAAGGCTCGCTTCGCGGGAATCAACAGGGTTAATGTAGTATGCTTTGATGGCATTTTCCTGTTCTTTGGTGAAAGTACCTTCGATAGCGTATACGCGAGCACAACGTACTATGTGGCCAGATGTAAGGGTGAGCATAGAAATACATTGCTCTGCACTGTCAGCACGTTGATCGTATTGACCTGGCACATATTCAATAGCGAATACAAAGCCTTGAACACTTGGGACTTCTTCTAATACTGTATCTACAGGAGGTTCAGAGAAAATTAGATTTTTTGCAGACTCTAAATCTTTTGCATCTAAATTTTCGATGTCGTATCGTTCATAGATAGTTACACTTGTAGCAGGCATAGATAATTCCTGTTGTAAGGTAAGTAACATGCGTTGTGCTTCTTGGTTGAAAGATTCTCGTTTTGTTACGAATAATCGTTGTATAGCCATTGTAGCCTCCTGTAATGTATATAATTCCCTATGAGATATTGACAAATTAAGTATAGTCGGTCTAGACTTATAAGTAAAGATAATCTTACTAATGAAAAGATTAGAAATACTAATAAATATGAAAAGTTCATGAAGGTCATAAGACCTAACTTTCATGAAGATTTCTACATATTCATTATATATTGAGAGTCTATAGTTATAATAGAGTAATGATATGTATATTTAAAAGTAAGACGTTACTATTAGTATATAACAGAGGTGAATAAAATGGCAGTATCTGCAGATTTATATAGAACCTTTTTAGGGGTAGGCTTATATTTATCTTTTTCCCGTGCCGCAAAAGAATTAGGCGTGTCCCAATCCGCCATTAGTCAAAGTATTAAACAATTAGAAGGGGAACTTAATATGCCCCTCTTCGTGCGTACTACAAAATCTGTAGGGTTCACGCCAGAAGGCAAAGAGTTGTTTGATACGGTAGCTAAAGCTTTCTCCATTCTTGATAATGGAGTTACCCAATTACAAGAACGCGTTAGCCAAGCTTATGAAAGTTTAAATTTGGCTGCCACAGATACTTTGTGTCGCCATTTCTTATTGCCTTATTTTCATAAATGGCAATTACAAGAAAGTGAAATTGGCTTGCATATCATCAATCGTCCGTCTCCTGATTGCGTAGAATTGGTACTCAATAAAGAGGCGCAATTAGCCGTGGTTAATGATTATGAGGGATTGAGAGATAATCCTCAGTTAGAGGTAACTACGCTAGCTACAATTCAAGACGTCTTTGTTGGCGGTCCTGACTATAAAGGGGCGGGCTTCTTTGATCAAGGGCGCCTTCTTAACGAGCCTATCTTGCTTTTGCATAAAGGCTCTGCTAGTCGTACATTCTTTGACGATGTGACTCATGGCGCTTGTCGTAAGCCTCGCTTTGAATTGGGTAGCGTCGATGTATTGCTAGATCTTGTAGAAATCAATATGGGTATTTCCATGTTGCCTAATCATGTGGTGCAACAAAAAATGCAAGAAGGGACGATTGTGCGCATTGATACAGATATTCCGGTACCAACACGGGATATTGTGCTTGTGCGCTCACGCTTGGTTCCTCAATCTGAAGGAGCTGCGAGATTTACTTCCTTGCTAGTTAATCGTGAAAGTACTCGAGATAAAATTTTATAAGAAAAAGGCATGTTTAAAGACATACTTTAGGAAACTTTCTTAAAGTGTGTCTTTTTATATATTAGTGTAAGTTTTGCCGTGCTATATTATATTCTTATAAAGCAGTTGAGTTATATAATTCATATACAAAATATTTAAGTCATATTTGCAATGACATTTATGGGTTATATTATAAGACTTTTACTAGATATAGGTTGACCCTAAGGGGTTGTTTACGTTAAAATTTAAAGATAGTTATGCGGAGGTATGAGCACATGGAATTATTAAAAGAACGCATTCGTGAAGAAGGGATTGTCCTCAATAATCGGGTGCTAAAAGTAGATGGTTTCTTAAACCATCAAATCGATCCACAATTGTTTAAGGCAATTGGTAAAGAAATCGCGGATCGTTACCGTGATGCAGGTGTACAACGTATTGTTACCATCGAAGCATCTGGTATTGCGTTGGCGTTGATGGCCGCGCTTGAACTGGACGTGCCATTGGTATTTGCGCGTAAGAAAAAATCCATCCTTATGGTAGATGATGTATATCATAGTGTTGTGTACTCTTATACAAAAGAAGAGAATTATGATATCACTATTTCTAAAAAATTCTTGCCAGCTGGTGAAAAAGTGTTGATTATTGATGACTTCTTGGCATCTGGCGAGGCTGCTATGGGCCTTGCTAAATTGGTTCAAGACGCAGGTGATGAAGTGGTAGGAATGGCGATTGCTATCGAGAAATCCTTCCAACCTGGTCGTGAACGCCTCGAAAATGCGGGCTACCGTGTAGAGTCTTTAGTTCGCATTAAAGAATTCAAAGATAATGGTTGTGTGTTTATCGAAGACTAATTAGTCTGATTATTGTTTGAGGGAATTATGAATAAAAAAGCAGAAAAATTCGACTTACTCGTTGCTGATCTTAACAAAGGCGGCAACACTTGGTTTACTAAGGAAGAAATGACAGACGATCTTAATACAGTTGTATATCATGGTCGTTTGGATGTTCATGACCATAGCCTACCAGTGTTCATCGTTGTAGACGACTCCGCGTTCACTTATGCACGCATTGCTATCACAACAACATCTATTGATGAAAAAGTGATTCCTGCCGTGTTGAAAGAGCTTAACACGTTAAATCAAGATTATAAAGTGTCAAAATATTATGTGAGCGTTGAAGACAATAATATTTATATGGATGTGTCTATGCCATGTTTAAATGAACAATTTGATCCTACTGTAGTAGTAAATCTTTTGCTCGAAGTAATTCAACCGCATTTAGATGCTGTACATAAAGATATTCTTAAAGTAGCTGGTTTAGCTTAATAGAGGTTGTTATGAATCCTAAATCCTTATTATTTGATAAGTTCTTGAAAGAAGAAGAAATCATATCTTTTGAACGCAAGGATTTTGATGATGAAGACGGTACAGTAGTATATCGTTCTTATATCAAGTCTCCTTTATGGGATATGCCTTTATTCGTCATTCTCGATAACAGTATTTATAGTGTAGTTCGTTTAGTGTTAGGACCTGAAAAGGTAACAGCACAAAATATGAATGCTTTGAATGCATTAATTAATCGTGACAATGCGACATATAAAAATTATAAACTATATATTGATGAACAAGATTCTAGCCTATACTTGGATTGCGTATATATGTGTGGTGATGATGCGTTCGAGCCTGCATTGATGTATGCGTTGATGTCTTCTATCGTAGATTATATTCCAGAATCTGTAGGTGAATTGAAAGCTGCCTTTGAAAGTGGTACTCACTAATCAATAATAGATACAAGTTAAGTGATCTAATGTTCGGAATTATGAAAAGAGGATAACCTGTTTATAAATGGGTTATCCTCTTTTTTATATGGATAAGCAAAACCATACAAATATTATGATTGATAGAATAAATTTATGCTGTTATAAGATTGCAAAGACAGTATTCTATTTTGCAGATTTATTTAAGCTTAATTTATATGATGCAATCTACCTTTTTATAATAGTTCGGAATATAACGAATAATAAAAATATTTAATAAAAAAATATTCGAAAATTGTATTGCTTTTGTAAATGTTAGGTGTTACAATTTGAGTACAAGAAGGAGGTAGCGCCGTGAACTATGCAAATCAACACATTCAAAGCAAGTCTACGGAGGCTACTTGTGCGCATTTGTCCCAGTCTGTTTCGGCTGGGCTTTTTTATTAGGAGGATCTATGAAGGTCGGTATTATCATGGGCAGCAAGTCTGACCTAGACACAATGAAAAAAGCATCTGCCGTACTTGATGAATTTAACATTCCCTATGAAATGGTTATTGCCTCAGCTCATCGTACCCCAGAGGCTGTAAAGAATTTTGTTACACGACTTGAAGATGAAGGGGCTATTGCTTTTATTGCTGGTGCAGGCGCAGCGGCTCACCTACCTGGTGTGGTGGCGAGCTTCACTACACTACCTGTTATCGGCATCCCACTTAATGCAACCGCATTAAAAGGTATTGATTCTCTACTTGCTATTGTACAAATGCCATCTGGCATGCCTGTAGCAACTATGGCTGTAGATGGTGCTAAAAATGCAGCGCTCTTTGCAGTACAAATTGGAGCAGCTTTCAATAAAGACCTGAAAGAACAATATCAACAATATCGTAAAGATATGGCTGAAAAAGTCTTAGCAGACAATGCAGAATTACAAGGTGCTATTCATATTTAATCATATAAATCATCGGCGATTAAATATTGGTTAAGAAAAACAGTTTATTTAGATATCTATTACATAGTTTGTATCATTAATTTATGATAAAGGAGAAAGATCATGGCTAACATCGATTTGGAAAAATTAACATTATTGTACGAAGGCAAAGCAAAACAAGTATATGCAACAGATAACAAAGATGAGTACATCGTTCATTACAAAGATGATGCCACTGCATTTAATGGTGAAAAACATGACACCATCCTTGGTAAAGGCGTGTTGAATAACAAAATTTCCTCTTTCTTCTTTGAATTGTTGAAAAAAGAAGGCGTACCAACTCATTTCGTTCGTCGTGAAGATGATCGCAACCAAACAGTACTTACATTGAAAATAGTTCCTCTTGAAGTTATCGTTCGTAATATTGCGGCTGGCTCTATGGCTAAACGCTTTGGCATTGAAGAAGGTACACCACTTAAACATCCAATTCTTGAATTCTGCTATAAAAACGATGAACTAGGCGATCCATTTGCCAATGAATCCCAAATCACAGCACTTGGTTGGGCTACTCAAGAGCAACTTGACGTAATTTCTACAATTACTTTAAAGGTAAATGATATATTGAAGAAATTTTTGGCTACTAAAAATGTGACCCTTGTAGATTTCAAGGTAGAATTTGGTACCCATAATGGTGAAGTTTTATTGGGTGATGAAATTTCTCCTGATACATGCCGTTTCTGGGATGCTACAACTGGTGAAAAACTCGACAAAGACCGTTTCCGTCGAGATCTTGGTAATATTGAAGAAGCATATAAGGAAATGTTATTCCGTCTTACAGGTGAGCGTGCCTAATAGGGGGGAAGATGAACTACGATTCTGTTTTTGATAAATGGCACGAAGAGTGTGGTGTGTTCGGCATCTATGATAGGACAGTTGATGTAGCACGCTATGTATATTGGGGGCTATTTGCTCTCCAACATCGTGGTCAAGAAAGTGCGGGCATTGCTGTTACCGATGGTTATGATGTAGAACTGAAAAAAGGCATGGGCTTGTTGACCGAGGCTATCAAAGAATTACCATCTTTGCCAAGCTATATGGGGACTGGTCATGTGCGGTACTCTACGACCGGGTCCAATAATCCGCGTAATATCCAGCCTTTGGTTATTCACTACCAAGGCGGTCAAATTGCGGTGGCTCACAATGGAAACTTAACGAATGCCTTATCTATTCGAAAACGTCTTGAAGCCGATGGTTCCATCTTTCAAACGACGATGGATTCTGAGGTTATCGTAAACCTGATTGCCCGTTCTAAAGCGGAAACACAAGCGGAACGGATTGCCGATGCGGCGCGTCAAATTGAAGGGGCGTTCTCTTTAGTCATTACTACGAACGACTCTTTAGTAGGTGTACGAGACCCTCAAGGATTTAGACCACTTTGTTTAGGTAAAACTGAAAATGGTTATGTGCTCTCTAGTGAAAGCTGTGCTTTTGATGCGATTAAGGCAGAGTTTATTCGTCATATAGATCCTGGTGAAATGGTTATCATCGATGACTCTGGTGTGCGTAGTACAATCTATGCGGAACCAGAAAAAATCGATAAAAAACTTTGCGTCTTTGAATACATTTATTTTGCACGTGGCGATAGTCATATCGATGGTCAATCCGTATATCAATCTCGGCTAAATATGGGCCGCGAACTATATAACGAAACTAAGTATGATGCGGACATCGTAATGTCCATTCCGGATTCCGGTACAACAGCTGCATTAGGTTATGCTCGTGCATCGGGTATCCCTTTTGCAGAAGGTTTAGTTAAGAACCGTTATAGCGGTCGTACCTTTATTAAACCAAATCAAGAGGAACGAGAATTAGCTGTTCGTATGAAGCTAAATGCATTGCCACATATTGTTGGGGGCAAGCGTATCGTTCTCATCGATGACTCTATCGTGCGCGGTACTACGAGTGGTATTATTGTAAAAATGCTAAAAGAGGCTGGTGCTAAAGAGATTTATATGTGTATTAGTTCTCCAACTATTGAGTATTCCTGTCACTATGGCATTGATACATCGGTGCGTAAAGAACTTATAGCAGCTACTCATACAGTGGATGAAATTAGAGATTTTATCAAGGCTGATAAATTACATTACTTGTCTCGTGAAGGCCTATGTCGTGCTGTATCTGATGTAAAGCCAGATGATTTATGTTTTGCATGTTTCAATGGTGATTATAGTGTAGCGGTTCCTGCGGACCAAGAGGAAGGGGTCAAATATGTGCTCGAATAAAACTAGTTTAACCTATCGTGATGCAGGTGTTGATATCGATGCAGGTAATCGCGCCGTAGAACTGATGAAAGAATCTGTTAAACGCACGTATACACCGGGTGTTGTTGGTGATTTAGGTGGTTTTGGGGGACTCTATTCCTTAGCTGGTCATGCTATGTCTGATCCTATGCTCGTATCTGGTACAGATGGGGTGGGCACCAAATTACGTCTCGCTATTATGATGGATAAACATGATACTATCGGTCAAGACTGTGTAGCTATGAGTGTTAATGATATTCTCGTACAAGGTGCTACACCTTTATTCTTCCTCGATTATATTGCGGTTGGCAAACTAGAGCCTGTAAAAGTGGCGGATATCGTACGTGGTGTAGCTGAGGCGTGCAAAGAATCAGGCTGCGCTTTACTAGGCGGTGAAACTGCTGAGATGGCAGGTTTCTACGATGATGAGGATTATGATGTAGCTGGTTTTGCCGTTGGTATCGTAGATCGTCCTAAATTGATTACTGGTGAAAGTATTAAAGCTGGTGATGTGATTTTGGGCTTGCCATCTTCTGGCGTACATTCCAACGGCTTCTCCTTGGTTCGTAAAATTGTATTTGATCACAAGGGTTTCTCTATTGATCAAGATATTCCTGAATTTGGCAAAACACTGGGAGAAGAATTATTAACGCCAACGCGCTTATACCCTAAAGCTGTATTACCGTTGATTAAAGAAGATTTAATTAAAGGTATGGTTCATATTACGGGCGGCGGTTTTTATGAAAATATTCCTCGCGTCTTACCTACGGGAGTAACGGCAGAGATCGATTGTGATACATGGCCTCGCCTTCCAGTTTTTGAAAAGCTACAAGAATGGGGCAATGTAGATTGGCATGAAATGTACCGTACTTTTAACATGGGTATCGGCATGATTCTCATAGTGGATGCTGCGGATGTGGATCGAGTAAAGGCAAATCTTGAAAGTCGTAATGAAGCGGTTTATGAAATTGGTCATATCGTTAGCGGTGAAGGTCCAGTTGTTGTAAAAGGGGCGGTATTTAATGACTAGTTCCGTAGCTAAAAAGCGTCTAGCTCTATTCGCAAGTGGTAGAGGCTCCAATGGGGAAGCCCTCTATAAAGCCATGCAAGAAGGGTATATTAATGGTAAATTCGTAGTTATCATTACAGATCACGGTGATGCAGGGATTGTTGAACGTTCTAAACCTTGGAATATTCCACTCATTGTCATCGAACGTAGCGACTATGATTCTAAAACTAGCTTTGAACAAGCCCAGTTAGATGCGTTAGAGCCCTACAAGGTAGATGGTATCGTTTTGGCTGGATATATGCGCATTGTAGGGGCTCCACTGATTGAGCACTATGAGCATAGAATTTTAAATATCCATCCTGCCTTGTTGCCATCCTTTCCGGGACTACATGGACATCAACAAGCTATCGATGCGGGCGTAAAGGTAACTGGTTGTACGGTACATTTTGTTGATGCCGGAATGGATACAGGTCCTATTATCATGCAGAATACAGTTCCTGTATTACCTGATGATACAGAGGATGTTTTGAGTGATAGATTATTACCTATAGAACATAAAACATATAAAGAGGCGTTACGACTATTTTGTGAGGATAAGCTCACTATAAAAGGTCGTACGGTTTATATTGAAGATTGATATGTGTAAGCAAATGGAGAGGTTACATGATTAAAAATGCACTGCTTAGTGTTTCTGATAAAACGGGTATTGTAGATTTTGCAAAAGGTTTAGTTGACTTAGGTGTAACCATTTATTCGACAGGTGGTACGCTTAAGGTGATTACCGATGCAGGTATTTCTGCAAAAGCTGTAGAGTCTTTGACAGGTTTTCCAGAAATGATGGATGGCCGAGTAAAAACTTTACATCCTAACGTGCATGGTGGTATTTTGGCGATCCGTGATAATGCGGAGCATAAACAAGCTATGGCAGAACATGGTATCGAACCAATCGACCTTGTTGTGGTTAATCTTTACCCGTTCCGTGAAACCATTGCAAAACCTAATGTGTCCCTAGAAGAGGCCATTGAAAATATCGATATTGGTGGCCCTACGATGGTTCGTTCTGCCGCAAAAAATCATGCGTACGTAGGCATCGTAGTAAATCCAAATCATTACGATGAAATCTTGGAGATGCTCAAAGACAAAGGAAAATTGACTAAGGAATATCGCTTTGGTCTTGCCAAAGAAGCCTTTGCTCATACAGCGGCTTACGATGTGGCTATCGCTAATTATATGAGTGGAATCTTGCATGAAGGTCCTACACCTCCTGAGTATTTGAGCGCTTATGAAAAGGTAACAAATCTTAGATATGGCGAAAATCCGCATCAACAAGCAGCGTTCTACAAAGAAATTGGTACAGCTCATGGCATGGGGGCTTTGAAACAACTACATGGCAAAGAGCTTTCCTATAACAATATTGTAGACATGGAAGCGGCATGGAATATGGTATGGGAGTTTACTAATCCAGCTGCATGTATAATTAAGCATACGAACCCATGTGGTGCCGCTACTGCATCTACATTACATGATGCCTATGTAAATGCGTACGAAGCTGATTCCGTATCTGCCTTTGGTGGCATCGTAGCCTTAAATCGTGAAGTAGATGCAAGTACAGCGGAGGAAATGAGCAAAATTTTCTTAGAAGTTATTATGGCGCCAGCTTTCACAAAAGAAGCATTAGAAATCCTTGAAGCAAAGAAAAATATTCGCCTCATCGAGCTATCTAAGCCGGAATCTGGCCAAGTGACAGTGAAAAAGGTGTCTGGTGGTTTATTAGTGCAAACAGAAGACGATCTCGTAGAAGACCGCGCCAATTATAAAGTTGTTACGAAGGTACAACCGACAGAGGAACAATGGAAAGCCCTTGAATTTGCATGGAAACTTGTAAAACATGTAAAGTCCAATGCTATTTTGATTTCTAATGAAAAACGTACCCTTGGAGTTGGGGCCGGTCAGATGAATCGCGTAGGCTCTGCAAAAATTGCCCTTGAACAAGCCGGGGAAGCCGCAAAAGGCGCTGTATTGGCATCCGATGCATTCTTCCCGTTTGGCGATACCGTAGAAACAGCGGCAAAGCATGGCATCGCAGCTATTATTCAACCAGGTGGCTCTATTCGCGATGAAGAGTCCATCAAAGCGGCTGACGAAGCGGGCATTGCCATGGTATTTACAAATATTCGTCACTTTAAGCATTAATTGGTTAAGAACTTTTAGCGGATTGTTAAACACTATCAGGGTAAAATATCTATTGTATGGTCAACAATTATTGATGTTTGGAGTAAGCCCGTTATGTGTTTATATTATTATGAATTTGATGGCGTTTAGGCGCCGATGGAGGACTTATGAAAGTATGTGTAATCGGTAGCGGCGGCCGTGAACATGCATTGGCGTGGCGATTGTCCATCAGCCCTAGCGTAACAAAGGTATATGCTATTCCTGGTAGCGCGGCTATGTCAGATTGTGCAGAGCTAGTTGGCATCGATTGGCAACAAAGCGATCATTTAATTAGCTTTTTGAAAGATAATCAAGTTGATTTAGTTGTTGTTGGGCCTGAGGCTCCTTTGGTAGCAGGTTTAGCAGATGTACTCAATAAGGTGGGTATTCCTGTTTTTGGTCCATCTAAAGCCGCCGCTCAATTAGAGGGCTCAAAGGTGTTTGCCAAGAATCTCATGAAAAAATACAACATTCCAACTGCTGCGTATGGTGTATTCCACAAGGTAGATGAAGCGAAAACTTTTATCGCTCAAACAGGAGCTCCTATCGTTGTTAAAGCTGACGGTTTGGCGGCAGGGAAGGGTGTTGTAGTAGCTATGACCGTCGACGAAGCGAATGCAGCTGTGGAAGATATGCTCAGCGGTAATCGATTCGGAGATGCAGGCAGCACCGTTGTTATTGAAGAGTTTATGGAAGGTGAAGAGGCTAGTTTATTAGCCTTTGTAGATGGCAAGACCGTTGTTCCCATGATTGCCTCTCAAGATCATAAACGCATCTTTGATGGGGATAAAGGGGCTAATACTGGTGGCATGGGGACTTATGCACCGGCACCAGTTCTTACGGATGCATTGCGGGACGAAGCGATGAAAACTATCTTGGAGCCTATGGTAGCGGCTATGGAAAAGGAAGGTATGCCATATGTGGGCTGCCTCTACGCTGGGCTTATGATTACTGACGAAGGTCCTAAGGTGGTAGAGTTCAATGCACGATTTGGAGACCCTGAAACGCAAGTTGTATTGCCTCTACTAGATAGTGATTTAGGTCAAATCATGATGGCCTGTGCTACGGGCACATTAACAGCTGATATGGTGAAATGGAAAGACTCCTCGGCGGCCTGCGTTATCCTTGCTTCTAAGGGTTATCCTGAAACTTCATCAAAGGGCGATGTCATCAGTGGGGATATTAAACAATATGACACAACCATTGTATTCCACTCTGGTACAAAGCTTGTTGGTGAAAATTATGTCACTAATGGCGGTCGTGTGCTCGGTGTTGTCGGACTTGGCAAAGACCTTAGAACGGCACTTGATAGAGCCTATGGACGTATAGAGCATATCGACTTTGAAGGCATGCAATATCGTACAGATATTGGGGCTAAGGCTTTTAAATAAAGTAACAACATTTTGAATATAAAGAAAACCTCTACATTCATGCACGACGCATGCGGTGTAGAGGTTTTCTTTTCTACCTTTTAACTGTTACCTATGATATAATAAATTAGATATAAAGAGGGCCCATCGACGTGTGATGGCGTTAGGCTCATCTCAAAAATTTGGAAACTTATTGATGACGCCTGACGTGTAGAAGTAAATCTTCTACACGTTAGGTGTTTTTACTATAGTCTATTTTATTTCTTAATAGCGATATACAACTATGATATATAATAAAGAACCGTTAGAACTGAATAGTCCGGTAGCCTTTTGGCTGAATTTTCCAAACGAAGAACGCGTATTTTGGGTGGATCGTCAAAGTGACCGCATCGTTGTAGGAGCTAAACGTTTGGCGACGGTCAAAGATGATGAAGATCGCCATAATTACGCTTACGTGTTTTATGGAGATACTTTTTTTGAGAACTCTAAGGACCCTAAATGGGCTGGCATGGGTCATGAAATGATTGCTTTCACCCATTACTACATCGTAGAAAATGGGGAGTCTTTCTACTTGTACGCTGGTGAAAGCGTCCCTATTACGGATTTCGAGGTGCCTCGAGTTCGCCATAACTACAAGGAAACCAGTGATGATAAGGCGGTTTGGGATAGTTTGATGAACGCTATCGCTGATGGTATTAGTAGCGGTGAAATGACGAAGGTCGTTTCTTCTCGAGAGGTACAGTTCACTAGCGAAACATCATATAATGTGGCAAGTATTTTAGCAAATTTAGTAGATAATAATCCAAATTGCTTTATCTTTGGTTACGAAAAGGATGGACGCACCTTTGTGGGTGCATCGCCAGAGATTCTAGTTCGCCATCGAGGTAGTGAAATTCTCAGCTATGCCTTGGCGGGGACAGCGCCTAAACATGGACCAAATGCGTGGACTAAGGAACAACTGTTAACGGATAAGAAAAATCTCTTTGAACATAATATCGTCCGTGACCGTATTGTGGATATCATGAAATCTATTACTCCGGAGGTTATAATAGGTGAAACGGGTATCATGGAGCTGGCGCATCTCTATCATTTGCGCACCATTATTACTGCAAAGGATAGCACAAAATCCCTCGTGGAATGGGCAAAGTTGCTCCATCCTACACCGGCTCTCGGTGGTGAACCGCGAGAAAAGGCGTTGACATTGTTACAAAAGTACGAAACTCATGAGCGCGGCATGTATGCAGCACCTTTTGGCTTTATGAAAGACATGGGGGACGGCATTGTCATCGTTGCTATTCGATCTGCCCTCATTATGGATAAGGTTCTTTATGCCTATGCAGGATGTGGCGTCGTAGCCGATTCTGATGCGGATGAAGAGTACGCAGAAACTAATAATAAAATGCGCACCATTTTGGATGCGTTATAATAAATTTCCAAACCCTTAGGAGTTGTTGAAAGGGAATATAATGAACGAATATATTGCTGCCTTGGTAGATGAGTTTTACCAACTCGGCGTCCGGAATGCTGTGTTTAGCCCTGGTTCTCGTTCTACGACGATGGCTATGCTTTTCACGGAGTATGAAGGCTTTGAAACATATATGAATATAGATGAGCGCTCTGCTAGCTTTATGGCACTTGGCATTGCAAAGGCTTATAAAGAACCAACTGTGTTAGTTTGTACATCTGGTTCGGCAGTGGCTCATTATTTGCCCGCTATTTTAGAGGCTCAATATAGTGGGGTACCTCTTATCGTATTGTCTGCTGATCGACCTCATACCTTGTTGCATGTAGGGGCTCCACAGACAGTAGATCAACAAAAGATTTTTGGTACAGCCGTAAACTATTACGAAGAATTAGCGGTGCCGCAAGAGGACCATTACTACACATATCCACGCCAAGTAGCTCGCAAGGCGTATATGAAAGCTATGGACATCAAAAAGGGGCCAGTGCATATCAATGTACCCCTCTTTGAGCCATTAGTGCCTGAACTAGATCGTAAGCACTTTGAAGCGGGACGTAGCCCTTACAAAGTATTTAAACCTAATTACGGTGATGTATTTAGCTATCAGAATAGAAGTAATAATACAAGTAACGTAAGTAAAGCAAGTAACGTAAGCTATACTAAAAATACTACTGATAATAACACTAATAACCCTAATAACTCTAATCGATTGCTTGCGCAATATAAGAAAGTTCTTATTTTAGCTGGTCCACAAATCGATGTAAATGAAGTTGAATCTATTCACTCCTTTGCGGAGAACTTACAAGCTCCTATCTTGGCGGATCCATTGTCCAATGTAAGACGCTGGCATAAGACTGATGCTATTGATGATAATCATGAATTTAATATCAATCGTAGCAATGATACAGATATGACTCAGGAAAAACAGTCTCCTGATGTTGTGATTTCAACGTATGATGCATTTTTAGCGGATAAAGACCTATGGCCTGTACTAAAGCCGGATTGCGTGATTCAGTTTGGCCAAATGGTTGTGTCTAAACGCGTGCAACAGATGGTGGCAAGTTGGGATAATGTGGAGTATATAGAGATAAAT
The DNA here is from genome assembly GCF_047241225.1 of Veillonella parvula. Lineage (GTDB taxonomy): Bacteria > Bacillota > Negativicutes > Veillonellales > Veillonellaceae > Veillonella > Veillonella parvula_O. The sequence goes on from NZ_JBKTIE010000003.1 coordinate 365,358, forward strand.
CCTACAATGGACTCCATGAATCCAACGGGGAAAACCACCATACACATGCAAGCAAGCATCGATATGTTTACGCATTTGTACGCTGTAAAGAACGAATCTAATGCATATCTTAATAGTTGGCAAAGTTTAGAAGTAGCTGGCAAAGCTCAACTAAGTACAGCCATAGAAGAACCAAGTTGTTTTGAAGGTCGCACGATACGCGAGTTACAACAACATATTCCTGACAATAGCCAATTGCTAGTGGCGAATAGTATGACCATTCGAGACTTTGATTATTTCTGGTTCTCTGGTGAATCCGATGCCGTTCTTTACGGTAATCGTGGTGTTAATGGTATCGATGGTATCGTTTCAACTGCACTAGGTCTTGCCACAAATGGTCAGCCTACATATCTTGTAACGGGAGATTTGTCTTTGTTCCATGATCTAAACGGCTTAGCAGTAGCTAAAACGCACAATCTAAATTTGAAGATTATTTTACATAATAACGATGGAGGCGGTATTTTTGAATATTTACCGCAAAAGGGGACGAAGCATTTTGATTACTTGTTCTCTACGTCACAAGGTTTAGATTATAGTGGGACCGCTAAACTCTATGGCTGTGGGCACACTAAAATCTCTAGTCCTGATGAATTGAGTCGTGTATTAGCTAAAGTTAGCACGGAATCTGGTATTCATATCATTGAAATTCCTACAAATCGGGAATATAGTCGACAGTTACATAAGAAATATACAAAAGTTTCAGTTGATATGGAGGCATTACTATGAGTCAGTATTTTTGCAGTATTGTAGATAATGCTTTATGTAATCCAGCTCAGCGTATGTATTTTGACTTGGGTGAGTATCGCTACGGTTTGACTGTGGTTGGAGAAGGTGAACCTATTGTATGTTTCCATGGTTTTTCTGAATCAAGCTACACTTGGGATTCTATTAATCTGCCGGGGTATCGTGTGGTCCGTATCGATTTGATTGGCCATGGTGATTCAGATATTCCTGATGAAGATAAGGCTTATACCATTCCTCAAATGATAGAGGATTTGCATACAGTTATCTATCATATGGTTGGTGAAAGCTATTACCTCATGGGCTATTCCATGGGTGCTCGTATTGCACTTTCCTATGCGTTGGAGTATGAAAGTGAAATCAAAGGTCTCATTCTTGAAAGTGGCTCGGTAGGCATCGCTTCTGATGCTGAGCGAGCAGAACGCCGTAAGGCGGATGAAGACTTAGCAGTTCATATCGAAGAGCATGATGGTGCTTGGTTTGCTACACGATGGGCAGAGGTTCCTATTTTTAAGAGTCAAAAACAGCTTTCAGAAGGGGTAGAGGAATTAATCTATCTACGTCGATCCAATAATAGTACGTACGCCTTAGCCTGTACATTGCGTGGCTCAGGGCAGGGGGTAATGCCTTATGTAGGGGATAAATTAGAAAAATTCTCTGTCAAAGGTTTATATGTGAGTGGCGCATTAGATACAAAATATACTACAATAGGAAGAGATGTATTTGGCAAGTTGCCAAGTTTTAATCATGTCATCGTCGAAGGGGCGGGGCATAATGTACATATAGAAAAACCGCAGATTTTTGAACAAGCGGTATTGGATTTTTTACAGAAGAAAGGTTAAGTCCATGAGCAAATTTGATTGGAAAGTATTGGATCGTAATTATGAAGATGTAATTTACGAAACATATAATGGCATTGCAAAGATTACTATTAACCGTCCAGAAGTGCGCAACGCGTTCCGTCCTAAAACGGTAATGGAGTTAATTGATGCTTTCACAGTAGCTCGTGAAGATAACGAAGTAGGCGTAATCGTATTGACTGGTGCTAACCACGGTAAGGGCGAAGATAAAGAGGCATTCTGCTCCGGCGGTGACCAAAGCGTACGTGGTCACGGTGGTTATGTAGGTGAAGACAATGTGCCTCGCTTGAACGTTCTCGATTTACAACGCTTAATTCGCGTCATCCCTAAACCTGTTATTGCAATGGTTAATGGCTATGCTATCGGTGGCGGACATGTATTGCACATCGTATGTGACCTTACAATTGCTTCTGAAAATGCTAAATTCGGTCAAACTGGTCCTCGTGTAGGTTCCTTCGATGCTGGTTATGGTGCAGGATACTTGGCTCGCATGATTGGTCACAAACGCGCTCGTGAAGTATGGTTCTTGTGCCGTCAATACACAGCAGCTCAAGCGTATGAAATGGGCATGGTTAATACTGTGGTACCATTCGATAAATTGGAAGAAGAAACAGTTCAATGGTGTAGCGAAATCCTTGAATTATCTCCAATGGCTTTGCGCATGTTGAAAGGCGCTTTCAATGCAGACACAGATGGCCTTGCAGGGTTACAACAATTCGCAGGGGACGCTACATTGATGTACTATACAATTGATGAAGCAAAAGAAGGTCGCGACGCGTTCAAAGAAAAACGGAAACCTAACTTCAAACAATTCCCTAAATTCCCTTAATCGGGAGTCGATACAGTCCTATATGACGGATTATATTAACGGTTAAAACGACAAGTGCGCCTCTACATGAGGCGCCTTTCTTGTAATATCTCTTTACTTATCATATTTCAATTATTACATTTTAGTAATTACTTACTTTTTAGTTGTTACTTACTATTTATTATTTATTTATTTATTGCTTATTACTTATTGGTAGTTAGTGATTACTTATTAGTCATTAGGTTTAGATACGAGGTGAAACGATGGAGTGGTTACGTCATGGTGCACAGCACTATCCTGATCGCATATGTATAAATGAATATACCTATAACGATATATACCGTGGCGTACTCCATGTAGCTTATAATTTAGCGCCTTTAGAAGTCTCTCGAGTAGCTATCTTATCCGATAACTCTGTGACCATGGCAATGTATGTGTTGGCTGCTATACTAGTTCATAAAGAGGTACTTCTACTCAATGTACATCTTAAGTCAAACGAAATAGCGAACCAATTGGATCAATTAGGTGTTATCACTGTATTATATAGTAAAGAACGACGTAATCAATTGCCTGATGCCGTTGAAACTCAAGTATCAAATTTAGTTGCTCCTATAGTATCAGATTCTGTTGAAAATCAGTTATCTCATTCCGTTGGTTCGGAGGCTGCTAATTCAATTGTTACAATTGAGTTTGAAACTTTAGAAAGTATTCTATCGGATTTAGCGGGCGAGGATTCCTTTGATTGGACCTTTGCGGACGCAGACATAGCTGCTATCATGAATACGAGCGCTACTACGGGGCAATTTAAGTCTGTACCGCTTCGATGGGGGCAAATTAAAGCTCATGTACAAGCATCCCAAGAGGTACTAGGGAAAACAGAGCAAGATAATTGGCTAATGGTACTGCCTCTGTTTCATGTGAGTGGTTTATCTATCTTGATGAGGTCTCTTTATAATGGAACAGCTGTCACTATTTTGCCTAAATATGATGAAGCTCAAGTTCTCAAACTTATAGAATCTGAGAATATTAATATGATGTCTTTAGTGCCTACCATTTTGACTCAATTAGAGCCACATATTACACATCATAAGTTACGCGTTATCTTGCTCGGTGGAGAGTTCATTGCCATGGCACTAATCGATGCTTGTGAAAAGAAATCGCTGCCTATCTTTAAGACTTACGGTATGACGGAAACCTTTAGTCAAAGCGTGACCTTTTCCGTATTGGATTATCCTGATAAACGAGAATCTGTAGGTAAGCCATTGCCTGGCATGCAGGTTCGCATCGATAACCCTGATGAGGATGGGGTAGGCGAAATTCATTTGACGGGCCCTATGGTTATGACTGGTTATATCAACAAGGAACCTATCGATGGAGACTTTAATACAGATGATATTGGGTACATCGATGAGGACGGTTTCGTTTATATTTTGAATCGTCGTAAGGATCTCATCATTTCTGGGGGTGAAAATATTTACCCTAAGGAGTTAGAGGATTTGGTCTATACGTTGCCATCGGTGAAGGAATGTGCCGTTGTGCCTGTACCTGATACTAAATGGGGACAAGTGCCAGCCCTCTTTGTGGCCTTTCATGATGGTAAAAGCATGACTACAGATGACATTATAGACTTTATGGCTAATTCTTTAGCAAAATATAAGGTTCCAAAATATGTAAAAGTATTAACCGCATTGCCTCGAAATGGAACTGGCAAAATATTGCGTAATGAATTGAAATTATAAGATTGAGGCGCCTATGAATGATATTTTAAACTTTAAAAGTATAACTACATATCGCCTTAAATTGCCGCTGAACTTTAACTTCAAGACCGCCAAGGGGGAGGTAAAAGAGCGGGAAACCATCGTAATCCGTATCGAGGATCAACAAGGTTATGTAGGGTATGGGGAATGCGTAGCTTTCACAGAGCCATTCTATACATTTGAGACAGTAGAAACCTGTTGGAAAACCTTAGTAGATGATTATATCTTTAATCTGCGCTTGATGCGGCCTAAACCGCTCATGACCTATGTACGACAATTACAGTTTTGGCTCAATCGAGATAATATGCCTATGGCCATTGCGGCTCTAGAAAATGCACTCATTCATCTTCATTGCGAACGAATAGGTGTAAACTCTGTTTCTTATATTATGGATCAAGCTTTACAAGATACTATTGAAAGTGGTGTCGTTGTCGGTGATGTACCAATAGACAAATTACTCGATATTGTAGAGTGCCATGTTACAAGTGGTTGTAAGCGGATTAAATTAAAGGTAAATCCTGTAGATGGTTATGAACGAGTAGCTTTAGTTCGCAAACATTATCCGGATTTAGTTTTAGCGGCTGATGCAAATCGAAGCTATTCGTATCAAGAAATCGATAAGGTGCGTCAGTATGATGATTTAGGTCTAGCTTGTATTGAAGAGCCCTTTGCGATGGCAAACCTTCAATCTTATAGAGATTGGAAGTGGGAATGTCTTAATGATGACAATTGGAAAATCTATACGCCAATTTGTTTAGATGAGTCCATTTTAGGATATGATGATCTGTCCTATGCTATTGAATATGACTTAATCGATGTGTTGAATGTAAAAGTAGGGCGAATGGGTGGTCTTATTCCAACAAAAGCGGCTATTAATCTATGTAGAGAACGTCATATTCCATATTGGATTGGTAGCATGGTAGAGTCAGGGGTTTCTAAAATGCTTCATGTCCAGCTATCCGCATTAGGAGATTCCTATATGGCAGGGGATTTATCTGACTCAAATAGATATTTTGGACAAGATCTTATTTTCCCAGATTTAACATTTAAAGATGGTGTTATGCATGTTCCCGATGGAGATGGACTAGGTGTAACAGTCTTTGATGATAGACTAGAGGCGTATTGTGTGGAGAAACGAACACTATGAATTTAATTGAATCCTTACAAATTGATGCTCCTCGTATGACGAGTGATAACACATGTATTGCAAAAATGAATTTAACTGAGTTTCACAAACAACCACAAGGCTATTTAAACGGTGGTGCTACATTAGCTTTTGCAGAAATTATTGCAGGTATGATGAGTAATGAACTGGTAGGTTCTCATAAATTTGGTGTAGGACAATCTGTAACTGCTAACCATCTACGCCCTGTAAAGTGTGAAGGATCCTTAACAGCGTTAGGAACTTTACTAGTAAAAGGTAAGACATCCCATGTGTGGCGCTTTGATATGATAGATGATGCACAACGCCTTATCTCACAAGTGACTGTAACCTTGGCTATTGTAGATTTTGATAGATAAAATCCCATTTTTAAAGGATTTAGTTATATTTGCTAATTAAGCTATGTATAATTTCGTCTTACATGAGAACTTACGATTGTTAAGATTATAGGATAATAAAAGGACAGTATATACCTTTCGGTAGATACTGTCCTTTGTTGGTTTTACAATGTAAATGGCTCGTCTAGAAAAACGACATAGATCTTTTTTACGTTTTCTAAGATCTGAAATTTAAAATGTTAGAAAAGACAAAGATATTTATTTTCTAGTGATAGTATATAGGTCTTCAATATTAGGAATATCGTAAATTACCCATGTTCCATCTCCTAAATGACGCATCAAAATTTTTATATCTTTTGTCATATTCTTTTTATTATTTTGTATCGTTACAGTTACAGTAGCCGTATCACCATTATCTTCTGACTTCAGGTTTTTAACCTCTACATCATGTTCCTTAAATAGGCGACCTTCTACAAGACGATCTACCATAGACTTATTATCATCATTTGCTGTAGTAGTATTATTGGTAGGTGATTCAGATTTAAAACTGTCAGGATCTTCGATATATGTCCGTATTACGTCTTCGATAAGAGCTGGTCCAAATGTTTTGGTAGCTGCTATTGTAGCTTTACCAAGTGGGGTAGATGTATCGACATATTTATTGCCTTCTCGTTCTACAATGTTTTTTACAATGGATTTTATATCTACGTGGCGCAATGCTTCGTCTGCATCTTTATCTTGTACTGCTTGGTGAATGATTTTTAATGTGTAGGCTGGTGTATGTGGTACATACCATAAGAAGTACCATGCTGCGGCCATCGCTCCTACAATAGCTATGATAAGAGCGATAATAATACCTTTTGAATTGAACTTATTCATAGCGAATCCTTTCATGTTTCTATAGAGGCATTTTCATACTGAATATATACATATTGTAGCATATTGAGTAAAGAATAGGATGATTTCTAGTAAAGGGTATACCTATTATAGCTTATAGAGAAAATTGTACTATTGCGAAAACTGACGAATTATGACGATAAAGGGTGGATTCCTGTAATATAATATAGAGATACTTTTATAAAAGCTATAAAATAACGATTATCAAATATAATCAATTATTTTCATAGATTTGTAATAATATTTCTTAAAAAAATAGTTGCATTGCTCTTAAATCCATGATATTATGTACAAGTAGTCAACGCGAGTTGATACGCGGCCCCGTGGTGTAGCGGTTAACATGTCGCCCTGTCACGGCGAAGATCGTCAGTTCAAATCTGATCGGGGTCGCCATTTTTTTTTACAAAAAATCATGCCTCGGTAGCTCAGTTGGTAGAGCAACGGACTGAAAATCCGTGTGTCGACAGTTCGATTCTGTCCTGAGGCACCATTTGTATTCCATGCGGTTGTGGTGGAATGGCAGACACGCCATCTTGAGGGGGTGGTGAGCTAACGCTCGTGCGGGTTCAAGTCCCGCCAACCGCACCAAATATAAGGACCTACAGTTTACTGTAGGTCTTTTTTCGTTATTTTGATATTAAAATACATTTAATGAGTTTATCTTCTTTTTTTAATCTGAGAAGTGTTGGCAGGTTTTCACAATCCGTGTACAATCATAGTAATTAGTAATATACATTTATATATATATAGTTTTCAATATGAGAGAAGCTTATGGTTTTTAATTATGGTGAGACATTACGTATCCGAAGGGATCTATATACGATTTTAGGCAAGATACGCTACATTGATACTCATGGGAAGATATGGTATGAGTATAAGTTAGTCAAACATAGTAATAACAAGGCATTTTGGCTCAGTTGGGATAAGAAGCGAGATGCGTACCAGTTTTCCAAGTTGTGTGGAAAAGTACTACCAGCCGATATGAAACTTGTAGATAGTGGTTATGAGATGGTAACGGGCGCTTGGGGTGAGGTAGACGTAGGTACTACTGATACTGCTAAATATAAAGAGTATGAAAATGCTGATGGTACTGCTACGTTTTCTGTTCAAGAGTGGGCTTTTGAAACGGAATATTCAAAAGGCTTTTACATTAATAAAGAATACGTATCTGTCGAAAAGGATTCAGAGGTAACCGAGTCTATTCTAGATAAAATGGATACGATTAAGAAGCTGAAGTTCATAGGACCAGTCGGTTGGATTTTGGGGAACTTACTACTTTATATGCCAATCTTTGATATAAAAATATTGAATGATGTACGGGATGTACTTACATGGCCTTATATAGTAGCTGGGAGTATAGTCCTTGGTATCATTGTGGTTTGTGCTTTCATTATTTCCAGAACTATGCGTTGATGAAAACACATCGGTTATATAGGAGTCCCTTTCGTGGGGTAAATAAAAGGTCGTAACATGTATTAATACATATTACGACCTTTTTACTATAGGATTTATTTGTTAGGGGTTAGCTATTAGCTTCAGCTGGTTGAAGTTGTTCAAGTTCAGCTTCTTTAGCATCTAATTCTTTGGCGCCAAAATGAGCCAATACACAGAATGTTATACAAAGAACACATGCTACTAATAAAAGATAAAAACCTGCATTCCAACCAAATTTATCTGCTAAAACACCAAATAGTGTTGTACCTAAGTTTGCACCAACAATGTAACTCATGAATCCACGAAGACCAACAGCAGAACCTACTGCAAATGGTGGTACAATATCCATAGTTTGTACTGAAGCTAAGAATTGAGGAATGTAGATTAAACAACCTACAATAGCAGCGAAGAAAGTAACCCATAAGAGAGACTCGCTTTGCCAATAACCAAATATACAGAAGAAGATAATGCTTATAGCAATGATTGCAGGTGGCATGCGATAACCTTTAAAGAATTTATCGGAAATATAACCAGCAAAAATAGTAGAAGGAATAGCCGCCCATTCAAAGAATAAAAAAGCAACAGACATTTCTGCTTTGGAGAAACCTTTTACTTGTAATAAATAAATTGGAAGCCAAGTAAGCATACCAAAGCGAATCATGTAAACGAAGGTATCAACTAATGATACATACCAAGCGTTTTTATTTTTCAATACGTATTTTACAAAGATTTCTCTTGTGCTCATATGCGGTGCTTCAGAACTTCTGTGCGCTTTATGAGCTGTGTCGGCAATGATTTCACTTGTTGGCGGTAAGCCTTCACGTTCAGGGCTTTCTTTGATTAAGAAAGAAATGGCAATTGCTATGATAACTGCAATAAGCGCTGGTACACCATAACTCCCTAATTGCCAGTGATCTGTAGTAGTGAAATATAATGCGGCGGCTACGATTGGTGCTACGATACCACCACCGAGATTGTGTGAAATATTCCAGATAGCTCCATAACGGCCACGTTCCTGTTTTGGGTACCATTTAGCTAAGGTGATAAAGGATGGTCCTACACCAAATCCTTGGAAAAAGCCATTTAGTACTACTAAAACTAAGAAGAAGGCGAGACTATCGGCAAAGCTCATAAAGATATTGATAATTGCACAGCAAATGAGACCGAAAGCCATAAACTTGGCAGGACTTGCTTTGTCCGCAAGACTACTCATAAAGCCTTTACTTAAACCATAAGCGATAAGCATACCACTAGATAGCAAACCAATTTCTGTTTTGCTCATATGGAGGATATCTGATAAAAAGTGTGTTGATAAGGCAAAGTTATTACGAACAATATAGTACGCAGCATAACCTATAAAAATACCAATTAATGATTGCAATCTATATTTATAATATAGATTCATAATCATGCTATCTGGAACTGATGATTTTGCCTCTTTAGGTTGTAGAAATGAAAACATAGTTATTACCTTTCTTTCTTAATAGCTAAATCCTATTGCATTGTTAATACTACCATTTCTATAGAATTCATGTAAATGATTTATGAGATAAAAATATTAATTTACAATTTAAATTGCTTATTATTAGCTGAAAATGTGTATAGAAAATATTTGAATTATAGACAAGTACTTCTTAATATATTAGATTAAATATATTGGGAGGTTATTATCTATGAAATATTTACGCCGTGAACTTAATCAAGTAGAAAAAGAATATGTAAAACAATTTGGTGAAGATTCTTTAAATCGTGTCATCCTTCATGATCCTGATACAAAGGATAAACAAGATGTGCAAGATACTATTGATATTCTAAAAGAAGCAATTGCGAAAAATAAACCTCTAGAACAGGTTCCAGAGAATATGTGGAAGCTTATTGAGTTTTAATGTATATGACTAATTATATGAGATGTATAGCCAGTTTTTAATATAATTATTTGATGGAGACTTGAATGAATTTAAAAGGAATTGTACTAGTTGCGACAGCATTGTTTGCTAATATAGGAATAATAAATGCTGAGCAGATATCCATCTCATCTGTATCAACGCTATTAGGCGCAAAAACTACTCAACTTGATAGAGTACAACCTCAAGAAGTTATGCCTTATTTGGAAAGTAAAGTTACGGGTGAAACAGAATTATCTTATGCTGTTATGTCTGTTGCTAAAAAAACATTTAATGAACAAATGTTGCTAAATCGAGAGGTAGAATCACGTATGCACGCTCATATTGAGGAACATAATAGAACAATAAGAAGTGTGCCGCAACGAGACCTTATTAAAAATCCTTATACACGAGAAGAAATTGAAAAACAAATTGTAAAGGCCATTAATTTTAGAGAAAGCAGTAAGTACCCTGTTAATGACAAGGAATATTACAATCATATAGATATAAATAAAGTAAATGATTTGTCTGGTTTTCCAAAGAAAATACCTTCTTTTGCTAAGCAGGTTGATATTCATTTAAAGCCGCCTAAGGCGATTGAAGATGGTCGGTATATTCAAGTTTCTTTTACGGGTAAACCATCAGAACTAAAGCCCTATATTCAAGATGCAGAAAATCATGCTAAGGTTATTATTACTAAGGGTGAGGCTGAACGTGTTTCTATTAAACCGTACGAAGATGTTAAGATGAATTATAGAAAATACTTGTCTACTATATTGCCAGAAGAATGGATTGAAGTAACTAATATATTCAATAATATGTATCAATATAAAATGGCGCTAAGCAATGAGAATATTAAGCGAAAGGTTGATCGTGAGCTCTCTAACCAAATGAATAATCAAATGGTTTTGGACTTAGAGCAAGATATTAGTAAATTAAGTTCTGATAAAGTGTTGTCCAATGATGAAAATAAGACTTTACAGAAAAAATATTTAGGTTACTATTCGTATAAAGAAGTAAAGCGACCATTTAACGCAGAGTACACATTCTACATCTTTAAATTTGATTATTCATATAATATGTTTACTGTTGCAGGCATGGCCGTTAATCCAGAGCAAACTAGAGTCATTTATTTTCTTAATACAGTAGAGTAAAAATAAAAAGGCACATTGTTTTATGCGCAGACCATCTATAAATGAATTGTTTAAGATGGTAGTTAAAAACGATGTGCCTTTATTTTATAGCTTGTAGAGTTCAGGTTTGCGATCTCTAAAAATATTGATTTTATTGCGAATATCCTCTACTACGGTGAGGTCGATATCTATAGATGAGATGCCCTCCCTAGTGTCCATTTCGAGTAGATTGGTGCCCCATGGGTCGTATACGGCGGAGTGACCAGTGCTTTGAACTCGACCTACTGTACCACAGCCGTTGACAGCACATAAGAAGAGTTGGTTTTCAATGGCGCGCACTTCGTTTAATACTTGCCAGTGGCGTAAACGCATAGTAGGCCATTGAGCAGGTACAAATAATAACTCTGTATTTGATAATGCAGCCATTCTCACGAGCTCAGGAAAGCGAATATCGTAACAGATAACCGTACTACAAGGAATACCATCCAATTCGAAATGAGTGGTATGTGTACCGCTAGCAAAGTATTGGTCCTCTTTAGCAGGACTAAATCCGTGCATTTTGGAATACTCTCCTACGAGCGTGCCTTTACGGTTGTAAGCATAGGATGTATTAAATACTAAATCCTCTTTTGCTACGGCTACAGAACCGCCCACAATGTTTACATTGTGTTCTTTTGCGAATGTACTTAATAAAGCTTTTGTTCTTTCTCCATTTCTGTCAGAAATATTGATTAAATCCTTAGATGGATGAAATCCTGTATTCCATGTTTCGGGCAAGACGATAATGTCAGGACTTTCTGATAGGGCTTGTGAAAGTAATTCTTGGACGCGTGCATAATTGTATTCCACTTCGTTTACATGGACGTCCATTTGTATAAGGCTTAAGCGTTTTTTCATAAGAAATCCTTTGTCTATTGGATGAGCATAATTTTAGTAATGTGTATTATAATTAGAATATTAAAGCATTATTGAACGGATTACAATATAGCTCTAAATAATCGTAGAAGTTTTAAATGATTTTTGATACTGAAGATTTATATGAATTTAGGCTTTCCGGTGTTATAGGCATCCAGATGAAACTATGTATCCTAGATCCTGAAAATTGATTGATGAAGTACTAATAAAGCGTTACTTTTTACTATTCTTCATGGAAATGTTATAATATTCTGTATATAATTGTGTTCTAATAGAGGAGGACCTATGAAACGGATTCCGTTGGTAACACTGTTACTTTTGGTATTGGCAATGGTTGTGGCAGGTTGTGGCGTGCTTTCACAAAAAACAGAACCTACTAGTTCAGTACCGCCTGTAAAAGAAGTTAAGATGGTACATCCATCGGGCATTCCTGTCCTTATGTATCATAAAGTCGGCGACGACAAAGATAATGATGCGGTTATTCGGGAGGATTTATTCAGAGAACAAATGAAGTTCCTCAAGGATAACGGCTACAATCCATTGACGATGGAACAATTGTATGAATATGTTGTAAATGGTGCTGCAGTGCCTGAAAAACCAGTTGTTTTGACCTTTGATGATGGTTATGCAGATACATATTCTATTGTATATCCAATCATGAAAGAATATGGTTTCCCAGCGACTGTTTTTATTAATCCTGGCGATATTGGTACGCGTTTAACTTGGGATCAAGTGCGTGAAATGCATAAAAATGGTATCACTATTTCCAATCATGGTTTCCAACATATAGAAATGGGTCAATTGTCTGAAGCGAAACAAATTGAAAATATCACAAAGGCCCAAGAGGCACTTGCTAAAGAAGTAGGCATTAAGGATAATCCTTGGTTCTGCTATCCGTATGGAGATAAAAATGAATTCACCGATTCGGCATCTAAGAAAGCTGGTATCAAGATGGGCATGGCTATGAAGTCTGGCTGGGCTCATACGGGTGATAATCCATATAATATTTTGCGTGTTTGGGTAGGTAATGCGGTAGATATCAAGCATTTTGAAGAGCGCATTAGCACTGAACATTTCACTGATTTATAAGGAGAAATACATTGTTCAAAAAGAATTGGGTAAAGTTCATCATTATGGTGTTCTTATTTACCGTTGTCACATCACCCTTCGTGGTGCTCTTTGGACCATTTAATAATGTAAAGCGCGCCGTTATTGGTGCTATCTTACAATCTCGCCATCCTCATTACATTACGTGGTTGTTTAATGAAGACGAGTTACAATCTATTTTGGGGACTGTAGGGGTTGTTAAAAGCCAAGATTTGTTCAAGTTTAATGCTCGTGAAGATAAGACTTTAAATCTTGAAAAAATCCAGTCTGCTCGTTATGTAGGCTATATTTTAGAAATTCCTGATCCTCGTCGTATCCAAGTAGGTACAGCGGCTAATATTCAAGAAAAAGGCGATACTACAAGTAATATTGCAAAAATGAATAATGCTGTAGCAGCGATTAATGGCGGTGGTTTCCACGACCCTAATGGTACTGGTACAGGCCGTTTGCCATATGGTTTCATCTTGCATGACGGTGAGTACGTTATCGGTAAGGATGTAGGCCCTGATGAAGACGTAGACTTTGTAGGTTTCTCTAAATCTGGTAATCTTATCGCTGGTAACTATGATAAAACTCAGCTTAGTGATATGAAGGCCATGGAAGGTATTACCTTTGGTCCGCCTCTTATCGTTGATGGTAAGAAGATGATTACCGAAGGTGATGGTGGCTGGGGCGTAGGTCCTCGTACTGCTATCGGTCAAAAGAAAGATGGCACAGTGCTATTCCTTGTAATCGATGGTCGCCAACCAGGGTATTCTATTGGGGCTACCTTGCGTGACGTACAAGATATTCTATTTGAAAAAGGTTGCTACATTGCAGCAAATTTAGATGGCGGTTCTAGTTCAACTTTGTACCTAAATGGTAAAGTCGTAAATAAACCTGCCGATTTGTTAGGGGAACGCATGATCCCAACGGCGTTTATCGTGAAATAGGAGGACAGATGAAACCTTTTACGCGTGTACTGAGCGCCTTTGCGGTAGGTATTCTTCTGCAAGGTGGGGTATACCTATACCTTGATCAATATATGTTTGCGCCGACTACAGAGTTTAACGTAGCAGGCGCATCAAAAGATGATACTAAAAACTTCCCTGATGTGAAGGAAGGCACTAAATATGTATCCTATGACCGTCAATTCATGGCCGTTGTTACAGAAAACTCTTTGAAAATTTACAAGGCTAATGAAAGTACCCCTACGAATATTGATTTGAAGGGGCGTTCGATTAGTTACTTCAACTGGATGCCAGACCGTAACTATGCTATCATGGGTTTATATGACTCCAGAGATGTTGTCATGGCTCGTCTTAATGCGGATGATCCAGAACATGAGGTTGATACGAAACTTGAAGACTTGCCTCGGGGCAGTAAAATCGTAGATGCTGCGTACTCTGAAGCGACGAATGTGGTTTATATGAAGGTAAAAGTTCAAGAACATACATATCGTATTTATCGTACCGATGCTAACTACGATACACGTCGTGTTTACATGCAAGCTACTGATATCGGTCATATCGGCGTATTCTACGATGAGGATAACTTCTTCTACGATAATGTGAGAACTGGGGATGTCTTCATGTTTAATGGCATTGAAGGTGGTTGGCGTGTTATCAACCCTGAAGGGCGCTTCCGCTTTATCGGTGTTGATATGGACAAAACTATCTATATCGCTCGTGTTGATGAGGATAATAATGCATTGACTGTTTACACTGGTAAACTAGGTGTAGGCTTCAATCCAGTTTACAAATACAACCACCCTACTACATTTAATGAGTTGACATTATCAGATGTAAAAAACATCATTAAGAATGGTAGTGAAGAAACTACTAAGGTAACAGAAGATACTACATCTTCTAAATCATCCAATAGTAGTAGTAAAAAGAAATCTTAAGAAAAAGCCTTTATAATGTTCTTTCATTATAAAGGCTTTATTCCTATAATAGTATGTACCCTAAGGATATCTATGAATATATTATTTGTACGCCTTAGTTACATAGGTGATATTTTGCATGCTACACCTGCTGCGCGGTGGATTAAGAAACAGTATCCTGATGCTAAGTTGCATTGGATTGTAACGCCTAGTATGGTAGAGCTTTTACAGGACAATCCCTATGTAGATGAGATAATTCCCTGGGAACGGGATGAATACGAGGCTCATTCTAAAAAACTACATATCCCTACAATGTGGCGCATGTGGTGGGATCTTAAGGCCAAATTAGAACCTTATAAATTTGATGTAGCCATTGATGTACAAGGACGTCTTATAACAGGGTTAGTACTATTAGCTTCAGGAGCCCCCATTAGACTTGGCCTTGGTGGCACAAAAGAGTTGAATTGGTTGTTTACTAACTATAAAACGAAGCCTAGTACAGAACACATGATTAAGCGCTATGTAGAGGTAGCTCAGTTGTTAACAAAGGCTGTTACTGAACATGCAAATTTAGATACATCGCTTAACATAGCTAAATGCGGTGTTGAAAGCAGTTCTCCACTAAATGAATCTAGTGCTAATACGCTGTACCACATGGATTTTCAGGTGCCATCAAATTTACATAGTTGGGCAGAAGAACAGTGGAAAACGATTGATAACGACATTTCTTTGAATCGTGGGGAGGTGGATACACCTCTACGAGTTGGGCTTGTATTAGGCACCTCTTGGGCAACGAAAGAATGGCCTCAGGAAAAATGGTACTCCCTCATTAAATCCCTTCAATATAGAGCAAATTTTGTTTGTTTAGGTGGCCCTAAAGAGGCTACTCAATACAAACCCTTGATGGACTCGCTAACAGATGAGGGCATTGATAAAATTGTACTGAATATGTTAGGGAAAACGACGCTTCAAGAATTAGGGGCTTTAATTGAAAGTTGTGATGTAGTAGTTACTGCTGATACTGGAGCTTTGCATATTGCGTTAGCTTTAAATAAGCCTGTAGTAGCACTCTTTGGCCCTACGGATCCTAAATTATGGGGACCTCTGACGGGAACCTTTAAGGTGCTCGTAAATGATGAATTAGATTGCTTGGGCTGCCGAAAACGACGTTGTCCTAAGCCTGATCAATATTGTATGTCTGGTATTGAACCAGTACGCGTAAAAAAAGCAATTTTTGAATTGATAGGAGATACACATGGCAAAGTTTAAAATCCAAAAAGGTTTATCCGATGCGGATATGATGAAAAATTTTAAGGATACGGAAAATTTTGAAGATACTATGCTCAATATGGAGCGAGATGCTAAGAAGCCAGTAGTTTACCAAAGTCCAAAGCAAAAAGAAGATGCATTTTACCGTGAGTTCTTAACTGAAAAAGTAGAGACTATAATTGGTAAAATGCTCCTTGATATCAAGATGGAGTATTTTAAAGAAGGAGAAGGGGCCTTTTCTATTCAAGTAAAACGGGAAGGTAAAAATATTGTCCTTGAAACTGCGCCTAAAAAGGTTAAGCCTGAGAAGTAATGCGTATAATGGGAACTCTTAAATTTTAAAGATTACGTCAGAGCCTGTCCGTAAATGGACAGGTTCTTTTGTATGTTTATGCATTTAAAAATATCGACTAAGTTATTAATAAAATTGATGAACTCATAAGCATACCGATGTTTATCGAATTACTACATTTATAAATACCGATATATTTTGAAAAGTATTTAATAATAACTAAAAATTATTACGATATAATTTTTAGTTTCTCATTAAAATGAGCAATTACAAAAAATTAATTTGATTAAACATACATGCTAAACTCTAGTTCCTCTGCAGTTTTTTGTGATATTCATCACGAAAAAATCATCTTTGTATACATGAAATTATGAGTAAATAGCATAATGTGGTTGTTGACAAAGAATTTTATAAGTAGTCTAATATAAGTATGTATTACGATTTTAGCGCGTTTGGCTAGTGTGAGCAGACATCGAAAAAATCGTAAAAAAAATAGGTATGAGATAGTTGCTTGATGAGTGTATAAAGTTACATACACAGACTATTTCGATTTGGAGGATTAACATGGCTAAAAAATTAAGAATTTGCGAAACCGTTCTTCGTGACGGTCATCAATCTATTTTGGCAACACGTATGCGCTACGAACAAATGGAGCCAGTGCTCGGCCTTTTAGATGATATTGGTTATGAAGCTCTTGAATGTTGGGGCGGCGCTACTTATGACAGCTGTCTTCGTTTCTTGAATGAAGATCCATGGGAACGCCTTCGCAAATTGAAAGCTAATTTGAAAAATACCCCATTGCAAATGTTGCTTCGCGGTCAAAATTTGTTGGGCTATAAACACTACTCCGACGACGTAGTAGAAGCATTCTGTAATGCGGCTGTAAAAAATGGTATCGACCGTATCCGTATTTTCGACGCATTGAATGACCCACGCAATATGGAAGCTGCTATTAAGTACTCCAAAAAAGCTGGTGCACACGTTCAATCCGCTATGGTATACACAATTTCTCCAGTTCACACAACTGAAAGCTTCTTGAAAGTAGCTGAAACTTTGGTAGAAATGGGTACTGATTCCCTTTGTATCAAAGATATGTCCGGTTTGTTAGGACCTGCTGATGCATATGATTTGGTTTCTACTTTCAAAAAACGTTTTGGCGAATTGCCAATCGACTTGCATAGCCATTTCACTTGCGGTCTTGCTAGTACTACATACTGGGAAGCTGCTAAAGCTGGCGTAGATATCATCGATACTGCTATCTCTCCATTCGCTCATGCAACTAGCCAACCAGCTACTGAAACTATGATTGAAATGTTCAAAGGTACTGAATGGGATCTTGGTCTTGACCTTGATAAATACATTCCATTAGTTGACCACTTCCGTAAAGTAAAACAACAAATCGCTGAAGAATTCAACTTGAAACCAGCTAGTGATGTAATCCCTGCTGTTCGTCGTTACCAAATTCCTGGCGGTATGTTGTCCAATACTCAAAACCAATTGAACGAAATGGGTATGGGCGATCGCTTCTTTGACGTTATGGATGAAATGCCACGCGTTCGTGAAGACTTGGGTTACCCTCCATTGGTAACTCCAACATCCCAAATCGTTGGTACAATGGCTATGATGAACGTTATGATGGGTGACCGTTACAAAATGGTTCCTAACGAAGTTAAAGATCTTGTTCGTGGTAAATATGGTCAATTACCTGGTACAATTTCTGATGAAATTCGTCAAACTATCATTGGTGATGAACAACCTATTACTTGCCGTCCAGCAGATCTTATCGAACCTGAATTGGAAGGTTACCGTCAAGATTTAGCTTCTAAAGGCTACAATGGCATCACTGACGAAGACGTATTGACTTACGCTATGTTCCCAGAAGTTGCTATTAACTTCTTCGATGCAAATCGTCGTTAATCCAAATTTTAAAAGAGGATTCTTAGGAATCCTCTTTTTTTTGACCATATTTAAACTATCCTCATAGAGAAATAGTATAATTCAGTATATATTTTGTTTTATTAAATGAAGAGATTCAATAGTTGTTTCATTTTTTATATTTTAGCTTTTTTATAAACAGTATAGACGAGTTCCTATTAAAAGGGGAGACTAAGGAACTATGAAATATCAGATATTACCAATTTTCATATCGCCATAAGATACATGGGTGCGTGTGAAAATATAATTTTTACGAAAAGTATTAGATATTAAAAGGGTCGAGATACCTTTGAATAATCGGTCAATTATAAACTACGTATGAAAGAATAGTGAAAAATATGTTGGATATTTGCGTGTTTTACTTGCGTTAAGTTATAAAAATAGCGTAAACTATAGAGAGTATCTACTATTTATGATATTGAGGTAATCCTGTGAATTTACAAATACGAATTTGGATATCCAATGTTGTGCTGTTTGTTGTACCTATTTTAATAGCAATTATTTTATTTTTGCTATATTTTACAGGTTTGCGCATATTGGCCAATGCCGGTTACTATTTGCGTATTGAGCAGGAACAACAGTTTAAAAGTGTCAGTCGAATAACTGAAACCATTACCTTTTATGGGTTAGAAAATGATCTAATTAATAGCTTGGTTAAGCCTAGCTATAGCTTACTTGATCCAAAGGAAGTATATGTTGAAGTACTTGATCAAGGAAGTATGGTGTATAACTACGGTAATCCACAAATCTATAGTGCTTCTGCCATTGTTGGTCTTATTGATGTTAACCCTGAATTACAGGGCATCGTATATCAATCCAATAATACTTTCGTTTATGAAATGAGAAAGTACGATGGACGTCATTCCTATGTATACCATATTGCGATTAGGCGTGCTACTCATGGTAGTGATAGCTTAATGGAATCCGTATCTTTCTATATTATCGTAGTTTCCATATTGCTCTTTATTGTTACATTTTTTGCTATTAACCGATTTGTTACACGATTTATCATGATTCACGTTAAGAATATGACAAAGTCGTTAGAAATGGCGAATCGTCAAATTGAAATGGAACAGGAGCAACAAAAAGAGCTACTCGCTGGTATATCCCATGATATACGAACTCCATTGACGGCTATTAAAGCGTATGCTGAAGGTGTTCGTGATGGTATTGCACCAACGGAAGAGCAACAAAAAAGATACATGGGAATTATTTTGAAACGGGCCAATGATTTAGATTCTATGTTAGAGGAACTATTCCTCATAACAACATTGAACTATAAAAAAGAATCTCGTCCATCTGAACGAATTGAATTAGGTCAGTTTGTACGTGACTTTGTAGAAGATCATTTAGCTCCGTATCAATCGAAGGGACTTGAGATTAAGGCCCGTATAGCTACGGAAACACCTTTTATCAATGCTAACCCACAATTGTTACAACGTGTTTTGCAGAATGTGTTGAACAATAGTGCTAAGTATAAAATGACCGATATTGGTCATTGCGTCATAGATGTAACGAGTGATGATGATTTTGTATACTGTGTCATCAGTGATGATGGACCAGGTGTGCCGCCAGAATCTCTAGAGCGTCTGATGCGCCCATTCTATCGTGTAGATTCGTCTCGTACGAATCCTCAAGAAGGTAGTGGCCTAGGATTGTCGATTATCCGTCGAATTATGGAAATCTTTGAAGGCCGAGTTATGATTGAAAATGTAAGGCCACATGGTCTACGTATTATATTAGAGTTTCCTAAGCAAGGAGAAGAATCATGAGTGAACATATCTTAATTATTGAAGACGATTTGGATATTGCCAATATTGAGCGTGATTATTTAATGGTGGCGGGCTATGATGTAACGATTATGACTAATGGTACAGATGGCATTGAAGCAGCATTAAATACTCCTGTAGACCTTATTATCCTTGATGTTATGTTGCCAGAAATGGATGGCTTTGAAGTTTGTCGTCAAATTCGTGACAAAGTTCGTGTACCAATCGTTATGGTAACTGCGCGTCTTGATGATATCGACAAAATCCGTGGCTTAGGCGTAGGCGCTGATGATTATATTGAAAAGCCATTCTCTCCATCTGTATTGATTGCGAAGATTAAAGCTATGTTGGCGCAATATAAACGTTTAACAGAGCGCGATGCAATGGAAACAAACGCTATTCAATCCGGTGAAATCCGTCTCGACCCTAAAATGATGAAAGTATGGGTGAATGAAAAAGAGGTTCATCTTAAAAAGAAAGAATTCCAGTTGTTAGAGTTCTTGATGCGTAACCGTGATATTGTATTTAGCAAAGAAGAATTGTATTCTCGTGTATGGGGACTTGACTCCTATGGTGATTATGCAACTGTAGCGGTTCATATTAATCGTTTACGTGAAGAAATTGAGGATAATCCATCCGATAGTAAGCATATTATTACAGTGTGGGGTGTAGGGTATAAATTCGTTTAGTATCGAGAATATGCATTCACATTATACTCACGTTGTTCGTGGCTGTTGATTAGATATGACTTTATAGAGATTTTATTATAGAGATATAATCAAAGGTTTAAGAATTGTTTATATAGTTACTTTGATAGTTTAGATATTCCATGTATACTTATTTAAGTAAGGCTGACTATGACTCTAGATAAGTAATATTTTAACTTCTCTCTCTTAATAAGTTCTCTCTAAAGCTTATCTAGATCACATATACTCTCTCTCTCAACAGTCCTTACACTCTCAAACTATATGCATAAAGGGCATTTGCTAGCGACGGCTAGTAAATGCCCTTTATGTTTTTTAGATTTTAGATATTTGAATACATTCTATACAGCTTCTTTCAGGATTCTAGGTATTTATCTAGTGGAGGATATACGGTTATAATAATTATACTTTCATAAGAAAAGTTATAAATTGATATCTTGCATTGTAAAAGCAGGCGTACTATAATAGGTTCATCAAAATCAATTTTATAAAATTAATTTTGAGATGATTTGAATTAGTGTGAGACGTGGCGTATTTATAAAGTATCATAATTATATGATTTATGATTTGATTCTTATTTTAACTTTTATAATCATCATTAAGATGTTATGGGTGATGTAGAAGAATATTAAGAAGAATATAAGGAGATCTACATGACATTTTCAAAATATAAGAAAACAGTAATTGCGTGTATTCTTGCTTTGGGTATTGGGGTAGGCGGAGGATACTATTTCTTTGGCAGCCCTGTTAATACGCAACCAACAAACGTGAGAGAACAAACTAAACAGACTAAGCCTATTACTGAAGCGCGTAATACCTATGTAGTGCAAGCGGCTAAAGAATCTGGGCCAGCTGTAGTAGGGATTACAACACAAGTATTTCAAAAGGATATATTTAACCGTACAATCTATGCTGGAGAAGGTGTCGGATCTGGTGTACTTATCGATAATGATGGACATATTGTAACCAATAAACATGTGGTAGCAGGGGCTAGAAATGGGGAGGTTACAGTATCATTGTCTGATGGCAGTACGGTGACGGGGACTGTTATAGGTTCAGATTCACAGACGGACTTAGCAGTTGTAAAAATTAAACCTCCAAAAGATATTAAACCTATCAAAATTGGTGACTCTGACTCCTTGCAAGTGGGGGAGCCAGCTATTGCTATTGGCAATCCTTTAGGTCTTGAGTTTAAAGGTTCAGTTACCTCTGGTGTTATTAGTGCCTTAGCACGTACAATTGATGATCAAGGTCAACGATTCCCATTGATTCAAACTGATGCAGCCATTAATCCAGGTAACTCAGGTGGTGCGCTTATTAATGCAGATGGTGAGTTAATTGGTATCAATAGCTCTAAAATCTCTAAAGAGGGAATTGAAGGTATGGGCTTTGCTATTCCAATTAATTCTGCGATGACAATTGTTGATTCTATTATTAAAAATGGTAAGGTCATTCGCCCTTATATTGGGGTTTGGGCTGTAGACCGTCAAACTGCAGCGCGCAATAATGTAACCTATGAAGGTGATGGACTTCTTGTTGTTCAACTTGATCCTAATGGTCCTGCTGCACAAGCTGGTCTCGTAGAAGGGGATACGATTGCACAAATTGATGGTAAAGATATTACTACATTACTTGAATTAAAAGAACAAATTGATGCTAAGAGCCCTGGAGATACAATTTTGGTATCCTATACTCATAACGGCAAAATGAAGAGTGCACAGCTTAAATTAGGGGAAGCGTCTTCAAATTAGAATCTAGTAAATAAAACTTAATTAAGTATTCCAATAATGCACTAATTTCTTTTGTAGTGTTAGAAAATCCTCATCTTTTAGATGAGGATTTTTAGTTATAATAGGGTGCTTTAATAGATTTTGTATAAAAAATACCATAAATAAGAAAATTTTTTTGAAAAAATTTTTCCCTATAAACGCAGAAATTAACTGTGTTTATAGATTAGAAATAAGAAAAAATATATTAAATTTCAATATTTTTTTACAAAGTACCTTGCGTTCCGAGGTACCTTATGTTATTATGTATTTGTCAGTACATGATAGTGACCGTAAGAGAGCTTTCACATTGGCAGGCAAGCACAGCCTAAAAGGGAGGAACTATGCAAGTTCAATTAAAAAAAGGTGTTATGGACATGCTGGTGCTAGCATTATTAACACAAAATGATCGTTACGGATACGAAATCGTAAGCACCATTTCGGAATATATTGAAATATCTGAAGGAACGATATATCCATTGTTTAACAGACTGAAAAAAGAAAAGTATGTTGAAACGTATTTAAAGGAGTCTTCTACAGGCCCATCACGGAAATACTATCATATCACGAACGAAGGCCGTGCAGCATATAACAAGATGCGTCAAGAATGGGATGATTTTTCTGGTGTTATCAATATGCTGTTGAAAGGAGTCGATAATAATGAACAAAAATAGCTTTTTGGATGCATTGCGTAATATATTTAAAAAAGCGCGTGTTGCAGATGTAGAGAGTATTATAGAGGTTTATGAAGAGCATTTTGCGGTAGGTTATGAAAAAGGGCTTACCGATAGTGAGATCATTAAATCCTTAGGGTCTCCAGAGGAAATATATGCATCCTACGTAGATGCAGGTATTATTACTGACACAATGAATCAAGATGGTAGTGAAAGTAAATCCGTTAATATGCAGGAAATTTATGCACGATTTGATGATTATAAAGAGCGTCTTTTACCTCAATTACCGGGGATGGCTAAAAAAGCATCTAAGACTTTGCTCTCTATTGGAAGTGCCTTATCCTATATTGTAGGTGCTCTTATATTCATTATTACACCGGCTATCTTGTTCTTACTAGGTAGCTCATGGCAACCATTTGAGAATGTTACTGCATTTCCAGTATTGTCCATTGTAACTTTAGTGGCACTTGGGGGTGTAGGTTTATTTGGTGGACTTACATGCGTCTTTGTTGGTACAGAGCTTCGTGGCGTACGTGAACGTTATTTCCGCAATTTAAATTAAGGAGGACCTATGAGACGTATTATAATTACAGCAATTTTAACAGTAATCTGTGCTGTTGGAGCATGTACATCTTTTGCTGTTAATGATTTACCTAATTTTGGTGAATGGATGAAAACGAATGAACAACAGTTTAGAAAACCACATAGACATGATGGTCCTAATCAGTATATGGATAAACATATGATGGATAGAAATAATCATATGATGCCTCAAGATAGTATGGGGCCAAATAATGGCCAACATATGCACCAAAATGGTCAAAATCAAATGATGCCTCAAGATGGTATGGGACCAAATAGTGGTCAGCATATGCACTCAAATGGTCAAATGCCTCCGCAAGGTCAAATGCCTATGCAAGGCCAACCACCTCAACAACCTAATGGCAATGCACCACAACAACAAACTGATCAAGGTGCACCGCAAACTACACAAAACTAATGATACTTTATGAGTTCATTTCTCTCATAAGATATAGAGAACGTGGTCATGAAAGTGCATTCATGGCCACCATAGAGTCACACACTCTATGTGATACATTCGTATCAGAATCTCTCTCTTACACACAATAACTACACACAAACAAAAAGAGCTCCTTAGCGAAGGAGCTCTTTTTGTATCTATTTATAAATATTAGATAGTACTTGATGGTTTGGGAATATATTATTAACTTCTCAATGAAAAACGACCTATACATGTATATAGGTCGTTAAAAAATTATTTGATATGTTTAGAGCCACGTTCTGTCATAGCTACGCCGTCTTTGCAAAGAGGGCATTCTTCAGGTTTATAAGTTGGAACTTCAAGATTAAGTAATGCTTGTACCTTTTCGTGAGGTACACCGAATTCTGCTTTACCCCCAGAACGGTTAACAAGAAGGCCTACACCTACGATTTCACCACCGGATTGGTTTACCACATTTACTACTTCTTGTACAGAACCACCAGTAGTTACGATATCTTCAACGATAAGTACTCTTGTGCCTGGCTCGATTTTAAAGCCACGACGTAATGTCATAATGCCTTTTTCGCGTTCTGTGAAGATAGCACGGGTGCCAAGCGCTTTACCTACTTCGTGAGCAAGTAAGATGCCACCGGTCATAGGTCCAATAACAAGTTCCACATTTTGATCGCGGAAGCGTTCAGCTAATTCTTTACAAAGTTTTTCTGTATATTTTGGATGTTGTAATACATTAAATTTTTCAACGTACATTGGACTGTGGAGACCAGATGTCAAAAGGAAGTGACCTTCTAAAATAGCTTGAGTGTCGATCAGTAATTGTTTTACTTCTTGTTCTGTCATCATTTGGATACTTTCTCCATTTCTTCAATAATTAAACGAACCGCTTCACGAGGGTTTTCGGCTTGTGTAATAGGTCGACCGATAACAAGGCGAGATGCTCCATCTTGTAGTGCACTAGCTGGTGTAGCAACCCGTTTTTGGTCGTCTGTTGTTGCAAAGGAAGGGCGAATACCAGGGGTAACGATGAGGAAGTCATCGTCACATGCTTCACGAATCATTTTGGCTTCTAATGCGGAACATACAACACCATCCATACCACAGTCTTTAGCGAGTTTTGCAAGGCGAATGACTTGGTCGGAAATTGGTAGCTGACCACCAATAGCAGTCCAAGATTCATCGTCAAAGCTAGTTAATGCGGTGATGGCTAATAATTTTGGGCGTTCCACGCCTAGTTCTTTGCCACTCTCATGAGCTGCCTCAACAGCAGCTTTCATCATGACAGGACCACCTTGACCATGTAAAGTAATTAAACTAGCACCGAGACGTGTTAAGGAAGCTACGCCATGGGCTACGGTATTTGGAATGTCGTGCAATTTCAAATCAAGAAATACTTGTTTGTTTTGCTCCTGTAAAAAACGAATTGTTTTTGCTCCTTCGGCGTAGAATAGCTCCATGCCGACCTTGTAAAAGCTAACCGAATCACCGAGGGATAATACGATTTCTTTCACTGCATCCATCGTGGATACGTCAAGGGCAACGATTAATCTGTCATCTGCCATGTTGCAACCTCCATACTACATACATATCTAAATAATTTTCACATACTGAGGGCCTATCTGTCAATTAAAATTGGTGTGAATGAGGTGATTATTGGTCACCTTTGAACAGTAGATTATAGTCTATTTCATGCTATAATAAGTAGAGTAAATGAATATAATTCTTATATATAGATTTTGAAAGGAGTCCTATGTTAGATTTTGTTGCATTAGACTTTGAAACAGCAAATAAATTTAAAAATAGCGCGTGCTCCTTGGCGGTTATTACCGTAAAGGACGGACAAATTACCAAAAAGGCATATAGCCTCATCAAGCCTCCGTTTATGAGTTTTGATGATGAATGTATTGAAATTCATGGTATCCAACCGAAGGATGTTCTTCATGAAAAGACCTTTGATGAGTTGTGGAATGCCATTTATGAAAACCATTTAAAAGGGAATATTATGGTGGCTCACAATGCGAAATTCGATATGAACGTATTGCGTGCTACTTTAGATTATTATAAAATCCCTTGGCCAGAACTAGATTATGCATGTACAGTTAAACTTTCACGTGCGGTATGGCCTGATTTAGTTAATCATAAGTTGAATACAATGGCCGCATATATTGGAGTTGAGTTTAAACATCACTATGCACTGGATGATGCAGAGACTTGTGCAAAGGTTGTATTAGAAGCTGCTAAGTTGAAAGGCGTTAATAGTTTACCAGATTTATTAAAGACTACAGGCGTACCGTTAGAACCATTCATTGATGATAAAAATCGCTCTGCTCAAGATGCATTACATAAAGAGCCAGAACCAGAACAAATGTCGTTCTTTTAGTAAGGAGAGGTACTATGTTGGGGAAAGAATTATTAGCTTATGTAGATCATACATTATTGCGTCCTACAGCTACATGGGATGATATTAAAGAAGTTTGTGAGGATGGTATAAGGTATAAAACCGCATCTGTTTGTATTCCTCCAGATTTTGTAGCATCTGCCCATGAAGCATATCCAGAACTTAACATATGTACCGTTATCGGCTTCCCTTTAGGATATGAAACAACAGAGGTAAAGGTGGCAGAAACGAAACAGGCTATTGAAGAGGGCGCTTCTGAAATTGATATGGTTATTAATCTTGGAGATGTAAAGCAAGGTGATTTTGAAGCGGTAACTAGCGAAATTGAGGCGCTTAAGAAGGCTTGTGGTGATAAAATTTTAAAAGTTATTATCGAAACTTGTTATCTTACAGATTCTGAAAAGGTGGCGCTTTGTAAATGTATTACAAATGGTGGCGCAGACTATATTAAAACATCTACTGGATTTGGTAGCGGCGGTGCAAGCCTTGAAGATATTAGACTCTTTAAAAAGCATATTGGTCCTAATGTACAGATTAAGGCTGCAGGTGGTATTCGCTCTATTACGGATATGAAAGCCTATATTGCAGAAGGTTGTAGCCGAATTGGAGCCAGTGCAGCTGTAGAGTTACTAAAGAATCACTTGAACGAAGAAGTATAATAGAAAACCACCTAGGCTATGCTTAGGTGGTTTCTTAGAATGGCGGTGTAACTATGCGTATGTATGATATTATTCTGAAGAAAAGGGCGAACTTGCCGTTAACAGATGAGGAAATCCGCTTTGTCATAGATGGTTATGTAAAGGGGGAAATCCCTGATTACCAAGTGAGTGCGCTCTTGATGACCATAGTTTTTAATGGTATGAATGCTCGCGAACTAGGAACTTTGACCTTGGCTATGGCTCAATCAGGTAATATGGTAGACTTGTCAAATATTGATGGGATTACCGTAGATAAACATAGTACAGGCGGCGTGGGAGATAAGACAACACTTATTATTGCACCTCTCGTAGCCGCTTCTGGCGGCAAGGTGGCTAAGATGTCTGGACGTGGACTTGGTCATACAGGTGGCACTATTGATAAGATGGAATCTATTCCAAATTTAAAGGTATCTTTAGAGCAAGATGCTTTTATCAATCAAGTTAATAAAATTGGTCTTGCTGTTATTGGTCAGTCGGAAGGGCTTGCACCTGCTGATAAAAAGCTATATGCTTTGCGCGATGTGACGGGAACTGTTGATAGTATCCCTCTTATTGCATCCTCTGTTATGAGCAAAAAATTGGCTTCTGGTGCTCAAGCAATTTTGTTAGATGTAAAGGTTGGCAGTGGTGCCTTTATGAAAAACATAGAGGATGCTCGTGAATTGGCTAAAGCAATGGTAGATATTGGAAAGGAAAATGGCCGTTCAGTTAAGGCTATTTTGACGGATATGGATCGACCGCTAGGCCATGCTATTGGAAATGCGTTGGAGATTCGCGAGGTTATTGATACGTTGAAAGGTCATGGTCCAGAAGATTTAACGCATGAATGTATTATCATGGCTGCCCACATGCTCGTATTGAGTCATATATGCGACTATGAAACGGCTCTCAGTCGTGTGCAAGAGGCACTCGACTCTGGTGCCGCATTAGAACGATTGCGTATGATGATTGATGCTCAAGATGGCGACAGCCGAGTTATTGATGATGAAAGCCTATTAGCCATTGGCAAATTCACCTATGATGTTACAGCGCCTCAAGACGGTTATATTACCCATATGAATACAGAACAATGCGGGATTGCATCCGTTATGCTTGGAGCCGGTCGCACTGTTAAGGATGGTCCTATCGATTATAGTGCGGGCATCTTGATGCACAAGAAAACAGGCGACTCAGTTACAGTAGGTGAATGTATAGCTACCTTGTATGCTTCTGATGAGAGCTTGCTTTCTAATGCTGCAAAGACATATTTAGAGGCGATTACCTTTGGCGAAACTGCACCAATCATGGCGGATACGATTCTTGATATAGTGGAATGAGGAGATCCATATGATAGAAAAGGAAACTCATATGACAGAACAGGAAATTCAAAACCTTATAGATCGCGCCATCGTTGCTCGTGAGAAAACTTATAGTCCGTATTCCCATTTTGGCGTAGGTGCAGCTATTCTCTGTGAGGATGGGACTATTTATGAAGGGTGTAACATAGAAAATGCTTCTTATGGCTTAACGAACTGTGCAGAACGAACCGCTATATTTAAAGCTGTATCAGAAGGGCATACAAATTTTAAGGCTCTTGCCGTAGTTGCTGATACGGAAGGGCCTTGTGCACCATGTGGTGCTTGTCGTCAGGTAATGGGAGAGTTTAACATTCCTATTATCATTATGAGAAACATGAAGGGCAATATAAAAGTAGTATCTATTGAAGCGTTATTACCATTTAGTTTTTCATCTAACGATGTAATTGATAGATAGTACCTTCAGCATTGGAATATTCCAAAGACAAATTATCTGAATTTATTGTATCTGGAAGATAATCGTCACCATAAACGAGTAGATATATTTTTTTATTTGTTGGTAAGTCATTTATAGATATAAACGGCATGACATCTTTAGCGTTCCAAGAAATAGTAGTTGGATCAGGGGCTACTTCATTGGGGCCGAGTAATTGATATACTTCATGACCGCTATAGTAAGTAGGTGAAACGCGATATCTACCACTACCTTGTACAAGAATGGAGTCATCACTAATAGACTGGCTAATAAATTGGCTAATACTAGGTGTTGAGGCTTTCTTCATTTGTGGTACTGCTACTGCAAATGTAAGCACTATATAAGCAATACCCATAACGAATGCCGTTTTATAAATTAAGTTGATACGTTTGTAGCACATAACAGCTATTAATATAGTTAACGGTGTTAAAGCAGGAAAACTATAGGTGGAGTACTTAGTTGCCATACAAGTGAAAAATAGGATAACTATACCAGCCCAGACAGCTAAAAAGCTATGGAATGGAATATTGGTAAACCAATTCTTGCGATTACTATAAATTGACTTCGGTAATATAATGGACCAAGGTAATAATGCTATGATTGTTATAGGAATGTAATAGTACCAAACATTGAATCTTGGATGCTCAGACACTGTAGCACGAAGCCAATTATGGACACCTAGAAAGACATTGATAAAGTCATTTCCATGGGTGATATACATATAATAATACCAACTACCACCGAGGCTTAGAAATAGTAACAGTCCAGGTATAATCTGTAGACTAAATAATTCTCGAATATCTCGTCTGATTGCAAGGTAAACTAATATGATGAGACCTGGCAATAGGAATCCAATTGGACCTTTAGTCAATACGGCAAAAGCAGATGCTATATAGGCTAATAGATAGTAACGTTTATAACCTCGTTGACCTGTTTTATGATGTATGTATCCTATGTAAAAGCTCATTAAGGTAGCATTAAAGTATAGTCCTAGGGTCATATCTGTTATAAGAGATTTTGCGATAATCCAATATTCTGCTGACACGGATACGATAATGGCGCTCACAAGAGCAATAACGTGGTTTGTTTGTGCTTTTACAAAGCGATAGATTAGAAAAATATTGCAGAGAGCTAAAAGGCTAGAAAAGAATCTAGCGCCAAAGTTTGTAATGCCAAATAGTTTGAAACCAACAATGAGTTCCCAATAATAAAATATAGGCTTATCATACCAATAATGACCAAAAATTTGTGGAGATAAATAGTTTTTGGTTAGAAGCATTTCTTTTGCGGTTAGCGCATAATTAGACTCTACAGGATCCGTAATACTAAGATATGCATTTCCAATAAAATAAATGATGGCAGAGAAGATAAGGACTATCAAAATATGATAGTTCTTATTTTTTAAGACATACTTCATAGCCTTAACCTTTCATGCTAAATTGTTTACTCAATGGTTGGTTTGCTTTTTTTATAAGATATAGGCTTAGTTTTGTATTTATGAGTAATCGGAAAATATTATATTTAGGGTGATTTAATAGCGTATCAATCTTAGAAGATAAATAGTTTTGATAGACTTTAAATAACAAATATGTGATGAGGATACCCATGATAACGTCTAGAGGATAATGATGACCAACAAAGACTTTCGCAAAACCTGTTAAAATGGTTCCACTTAGTAGAATAGAACCTAGTCTCTTATAAACTGCTAAAATTGGTAATGAAATAGCAGTCATTGCCATAGCATGGGTGCTAGGAAAACTAGAATCAGCTACATGAGGAATAAGTAGATTTACTGTGTGTGTGACGAATGGTCTTGGTTCTTGCACTATGAAACCAATGATACTATGAGCTATCATGGTAATACCAAGAAATGCGATAGTATGTATGCAGGTTTTTATAAGTCTTTTATCTTTAAAATAGAGGCCTAATCCAGATAAGAGTATCAGTAATAAAGCAAAGACTATTGAAAGGTATTTTACAATGTATATCATACTTGTATCTAGCCACGTATATGTACCTGCTAGGCTGTTGATAAGTTGAAAGATTTCGTAATTCATATATATCTCCTTTTTATTTGATGACTTTCTTGTATGAATACATCATAAAGGAGAAATATTACGAAAATATAACGATGAAATTACATCTTCTAAAAGATTGATTTCTATATCATGACAGATAAGATATAGGTTTGTATAATAGTTAAAAAGGAGGTATCTATGCTTTTTAACTGGTTTAATAGCTTAGGCGTACGGCGAAAGATGATAATTAGTAATTTATTAATTATTATCATACCTTTTATTGTTTTACTTACCGCCTTATCTATAGTATGGGGGGTTATTCGTTATACTAATCCTGTAAATCATCGTCAGTGGATGATGCTAGCGCCTAGTACAATTCAGTCTCAAGTATTTCAATTGGGGTTAGAACAAATAAATAAGAAACTTTCAAAAGAGTCTACATCAATAAGTGATATTTTGGATAGTAGTGCTGTTTTAGAAGCACAAGGCTTAGATATAGTCATTCTCAAAGATAATAAAATAGTTTATGCTACGCCAGATATAGAGCCTAATATAATGTTATCGAACGTTAAAAATATGATAAATGGCTTAGAGTCTAATCATTATTTGAACTGGGAAGGCAACCAATTTACCTATGTGAATTCCTATGATATGGGACTTACAGTGTATGGTGCTGGTAGAATCCCATTTATGACTAAAAGTATGGGGCCAGAATCAACGGATAAGAAAATGGTGGAAGGCGCTTTTGGTATAGGTATTTTAATGATAATAGCTATTATCATTGGTATAGGCCTATATATATCCAATCGATTAGGTGAGTATATTTTGAGACCTGTCATAGATTTGAAGCAAGCTGCTGATGATCTCAAAAATGGGATAGTGCCAAAAAGAATTGCTGTAAGAAATCACGATGAATTAGGGGTTACTTGTGAGGCATTTAATAATATGCAGGAATCATTGCTTAAAGCCCGTCAAGAGCAAGACCTTTATGAAGAGCGTAGGCGCGAAATGATAGCAGGGGTTTGTCATGATATTTCAACACCACTTACATCGGTAAAGGGGTATGCTAGTGGTATTATTGAAGGTATTGCAAATACAGAAGAGAAGCAAGCACGCTATGTGCAGCGGATTTATGATATGGCGGGGCGTATTGAACATTTAGTTAATATGCTATCGGACTTTTCGCAACTAGAGTTAAAACAAATTCACTACAATCGAGATACATATGCATTAGATGATTTAATTCGAGAGTATATTAGAGAGCGACATTTAAATAATCATGAACTTATCGTTTTACATGAATCGTATAGTGCCGAAGATAGTTTAATAGTAATTGATCGGATACAGTTTTATCGTGTTTTGGATAATCTTGTATCCAATAGTATAAAGTATAGACGTGGCGAATCTGTATCTATTGATATATCTACAGCTAAGATAGATAATGGCTGTAAACTGACTTTTTCAGATGATGGGAAAGGTGTTCCTACAGAAATGTTAAATCGTTTGTTTGATATTTTTTTCCGTACTGATGAAGCACGTACAGAGGTAGCTAATGGTAATGGCATTGGGCTGGCTATTGTAAAACAAATCGTTGAAGATATGAATGGTTCTATTCATGCTGAACATAATGATAGTGGACCTGGACTATCCATTGTGATGGAGTTTCCTTTGGATAAGGAGTAAAAGTATGGGAAAAGTTTTAATTATTGAAGATGATATGGGTATCTATGAGTTAGAGCGAGATTATTTAGAAATCGAAG
Source organism: Veillonella parvula (assembly GCF_047241225.1). Lineage (GTDB taxonomy): Bacteria > Bacillota > Negativicutes > Veillonellales > Veillonellaceae > Veillonella > Veillonella parvula_O. The sequence continues at coordinate 398,367 of NZ_JBKTIE010000003.1, forward strand.
GCTATGAAGTAGACATTCAAACTAATGGCGTTGATGGGTTAAAGGCAGCCCTTGATTATGAATATGACTTAATTATTCTTGACATTATGATTCCTAAAAAGGATGGATTCTCTGTGTGTCGAGATATTCGTAAGGAAAAAGAAATACCTATTATTATGGTCAGTGCTAAACGTGAAGATATTGATAAAATTCGGGGGCTAGGACTTGGTGCTGATGATTATATGATTAAACCTTTTAGTCCGGCAGAGCTTGTAGCACGTGTTAAATCACACATTCAGCGTTATAATCGCATCCGTAATAGTCTAAGCCCTACAGTTGTGTTGGACGCAAAAATTACTGCAGGTAGCTTAGAGATATTGCTTGATTCTCATCAAGTTTTTTTAGGTGGTACTGAGGTGAATTTGACTCCACGTGAATATGACATTTTAGTTCTTCTTGCATCTAGCCCTAATCGTGTATTTACAAAAGAAGAAGTATTTGAAAGTATCTGGGGGATAGACTCTTTAGGAGAAACTTCAACAATTATGGTTCATATAAATAGATTAAGAGCTAAAATTGATAAACAATTCCAAAATGAAGAGTATATTGATACTGTTTGGGGTGTAGGGTATCGTTTCCATAAATGGGATAATTATATAAAACAATAGTATAAAATATTAAATAAAAAAGGCGTCTCAATGGAGACACCTTTAAACATAATTTTGACTAGTATATGAAGAAAGCTAGCCGCTGAGGCTAGCTTTTTGATGCTTAGAATGCAGGAACAATAGCACCTTGGTATTTTTCTTGGATGAATTTGATAATTTCAGGACTATGAAGTGCAGCCATCAATTTTTTGATGCGAGGGTCATTTTCATTGCCTTTAAGTACAGTTACGATATTTACGTAAGGGGAATCGTTATTTTCAATTGCCAATGCATCTTTGCCAGGGTTAAGACCTGCGTTTAATGCAAAGTTAGTGTTGATAGCGGCTAAGGCTACATCGTCAAGGGAACGAGGTACTTGTGCTGCTTCTAATTCTACGAATTGATATTCGTTAGGGTTCGCAGTAATATCTTGCACTGTAGATAAGATGTTTGTAGAGTCTTTTAATGTAATTAGACCTTGTTTTTGTAATAACAATAATGCACGGCCACCGTTTGTAGGGTCATTAGGAATAGCGATTTTAGCGCCTTTTGGAAGATCTTTCAAATCTTTGATTTTACGGGAGTATAAACCCATTGGCTCAAGATGAACACCACCGGCAGATACTAAGTCAAGTTTGTGAGCTTTTGCGAATTCCTCCATGTAAGGTACGTGTTGGAAGAAGTTGGCATCAATCTCTTTGTCCCCTAAAGCCAAGTTAGGTGTGTTGTAATCAGTAAATTCTGTGATTTTTAATTCGATACCATCTTTTGCTAAGATTGGTTTAACTTGTTCCAAAATTTCTGCGTGAGGTACTGCTGTTGCCCCAATTTTTAATACTTGTTTGCCATCGCTAGCAGCTTGTTTGTTGTCGTTACCACAGCCTGCGATTAATAAAGCGCCGCCAAGGATGACAGTAGCTGCTAATGCTAAAAATTTTCTCATTAGACACACTCCTTATACAATAATTACATATAAAATATTAAATCTATAGTACTAAATAATTTCCTATCTATCAAGAAGGAATTATTATAGGTTCTCCATAACTAAAAACTATGGAGAACCTATAATATAAGTATGTTCATTTTTTAAATTAATTTGCCCATGATAAGTCCAATCGCCCACATTAGTTGATAAATCATAGCGGCTCCAGCGGTAGTACCCATAGCCTTATCTAATTGGAACTCATCTGTATTGGTAGATAATGTATGAATTGTTTTGAAAGCTAGTGGTGCTGCAAGGAACGCTAATAAGGCGAACCATGTCATATGGCCTACTATAATCCAAGCAATGATCCAAATAAAATTGAAAATATATGAGATACTCATTAAGCTGAGTGCTCTTTCACGACCAAGCACGATTGGCAACGTGTGACGTCCATGGCTTTCATCATTACGAATATCTCGGATATTATTCGTCAACATGATGGAACCAACTAGCAATGTAGATGGAATTGCAGGAATTAACAGGGCTAAGGATAATTCTCGTATCCAGGCATAGCCTGTAATGAGTACGATAGCAAAACCCATGGCGATACCAGAGGAAATTTCCCCAAATGGTGTTCGAGAAATTGGTTTTGGACCGCCAGAGTAAAGGAAACTAATTAGAATACATAAGAAGCCTACCGGGATGTAGTACCAAGTTATAGTAGCAGATAAATAAAGACCAATAATAATGGGTACAAACATGAGTACTTTAATCATCGTTATAATGAGCTCTGGTGTTATAACGCCACGTGTGATAGAACCAGCATTACCTACCTTTTGACCAGCATCGAGTCCAGATTTAAAGTCTTTATATTCATTCCATAAATTAGCTACAATTTGGGCTGTTACAACAGCTAAAAATATGAGCATTGTATGGAAAATGGCAAGACCTGTACCCTGAGCAGCACCAAATGCATAATAACTAAAGGCGGCACCTAAAATGGTAGGCCCCAATGTAGCAGCTAATGTGCGAGGCCTAGTGAGGGGAATTAATTCTTGTATCATGTTAAAAGCACACCGAGTGTGCACTCCTTTCCATTTCTCATACATATATCATCTTTACATGTCTATTTATGTATTGTATAGCAGAAAGGTAAGCTTGTAAATTATACTATACAGTTATATATGTCGATATAGTATAATAATTAATATATGCAGTATAGATTCTCCTTTAAACTCTTAATATATACTGCACAGATTATCTAACAATCTATACATAGTGTATTGTTAAAAAGGTGAGGTGTCTTATGAGAACTCTCAATAAAAAGTTGATGACATTGGCTTGTGCCACCTGTTTAACTGTGGGTATGGGGGCAGTGGCATGTGCTGATACGGTAGATTTAGGTTATGGTATGTACGGCACAACTTCCCCAACTGTGAAAGCTGTAGAAGTTGTGCATATTTCTACTGATGCAAGATTGCGTAATCAAGAACAAGATAAATTTCTCAAAGTAGCAAATAAATCTGCTGTTGATACTATTAATAATGTTGTGAAAGTACAGACTGGTGTAGCTGTTGAACCAGTGAAGGGGGATTTTCTTGATGGTTACTCCTTCTATCAACTGCAAGGTACTGATAAACAAGGACATCATATAGGTGGTTTAATTGTTATTAACTATTCTAAAAATGCAATTGATCAAGTTATAGGTATGAATAAGACTATTTTAGAGAAGGGGTCAGATGCGGAAAAAGCTGCATTAAAGCATTCTATCTCTAAATATGTAGAATCTTACTCCAAAGAGACGGCCCAACAACAATTACAAGGCCTGAAGAGCAATACTATTGAAGGTGCTAAATTATCTAAAGATCTAAAAACGATAAATGATAAGTTACCTTCTCAAATTATAGGTGTCTTTGATAAAATGCTTGCCACAGATAAGAAATCATCTCCTAAAAGTATAGAAGAGGTCCGTTCTTATGTAGACTTTATGGCAAAACAAGTAAGCCTAGATGCAACGCATGTGGCCTATAAACCTGTTCAAACACGCTATGGTACAGCTGTGACAGGCGATTTACGCGGTAGTCTAAAATATGATGGCTTTAGAAATACCTATTCCTTAATTGGTTATGCTGTTCCTACAGATAAAGGTGTATCTTTACAGCTTTTAATGTCTGATGACTCTAGCCATGATTATTGGGCTAATGAGTTGAATCATATGTATCAAACACAATCTCTCAAGGGAGGAAAATAATATGAAATCTTTGAAAGTATTGGCTTGTGCAGCTTGCCTAATGGGTACTGTATCTGGCGTAGGTTTTGCTAAGGATGTACAAACAATTGCAGGATCCATGATAGTGCCTAACAATGTAACTGTTGTTTCTGCATCCAAAACAAATACACGTGATTTTGTAGAAAAACAATTAAATGAAGAACCTTCAAAATCTACGATGTCGAATATGATGGCAAAGGAATTTTTCCAAAACTTTGGTACTAATTTTGATATATACCAATTGCAAGGGGCAGATAAAACTGGTCAAAAAGATGCATTCGTAGTGGCTGTAGATGTTAAACAAATAGCGCAACAAGTGGCTAAAGAAAAGGCTAATGACCCTATGTTTATAGCGGCAATGGCCGCTCTTGATAAAGGTCAAATTGATCCTGTAACAGAGCAACTTCTATTAGGAACAATAAATAAACAGATTCCCACTAGCACAACGGTAGTTCCTTTAAATGGACCTATTAATGTATCTAGTCGTGATCCCCAAAAAGCAACGATTATGCCTAAAACACTTAAAACTCTAACCGTAGAAAATGCAGAACAAGTACATCCGGTGGCTGGTACAAAATATCAAACATATGCAGCAAGCTCTCGCTTGTTATATGCAGATGGAAATGTACAAACTCCACTCTATGCAAATGCTGCATTTGTGTTGAAGCCAGGAAAACCAGTGTTGTATGTAGGTATAACAACTGATGTACAACGTGATTATTTCAAACCAATATTTGACAATGCATTCAAATCAATTAAATAATTGGTTATATACGTACTTTTATTTTATATGTGATATATTGAGGTAAGTCATATATATTGAGGCATCAACATGAGTTTCTCGCCTTAAATATAGTCATATTAATTTATATTTATTTATAAAAGGAGATTTATCATGAAAACAATTTCTACAGACAAAGCACCAGCAGCAGTAGGCCCTTACTCTCAAGCTAAAGTGGTTGGCGGTTTATTATTTGCTTCTGGTCAAATTCCACTCAATCCTGCAACTGGTACAGTTGTTGAAGGGGGCATTGTAGAGCAAACTGAACAAGTATGCAAAAATATTGAAGCCGTATTGACTGAAGCTGGTACAGACTTTTCCAAGGTTGTTAAAACAACTTGCTTCTTAGCTGATATTGGTGATTTCAAAGCATTTAATGAAGTGTATGCTAAATATTTCACTTCTAAACCAGCTCGTTCATGTGTAGCAGTAAAAGACCTTCCATTAGGCGTTATTGTAGAAGTGGAAATTATTGCGGAAGTATAAGATGGATTATATTTCTTTGTTACAGTCAGAGATGCGTCCTGCCTTCGGTTGTACTGAGCCAATTGCATTGGCTTATGCGGCTGCGAAGGCAGTCTCTGTTTTAGATGAGTTTCCTAACCATATTCACGCAAGATGCAGCGCGAATATTATCAAAAATGTAAAATCTGTAGTCATTCCAAATTCTGGGGGGCGAAAAGGACTAACGGCGGCCGCTACACTGGGTGCTATTGTAGGTCATCCAGAGCGTGAACTTGAGGTGTTGGAATCTGCTACAGACGAAGATCGCAAATGGCTTGGTACATTGCTTGATGCTAACTTCTGTACCGTTTCACTTGCTGAAGGCGTAGATAATCTATATATAGAAATCACTGCAGAAACAGATGAACATACAGCGGTTGTTCGCATTGAAAATGACCATACGAATGTAACCTATGTATCAGTAGATGGCGAGATTGTCTCTGAAACAGTCAATGAAATCAAGAAAGCGGCTAAAACAGAATATGCCATGACCTTCGATAGCATTTACGAATTTGCTTTAACAGGTGATATTTCTGGTATCCTACCTCAAATTAAACAGCAAGTTGAGTATAATACTGCAATTTCTAAGGAAGGTCTATCCAATGATTATGGATCTAATATTGGACAATTGTTATTGTTAGATGAAGAAAATCCATCTCTCGAAACGAAATGTAAGGCTCGTGCCGCAGCTGGCTCTGATGCGCGTATGAGTGGTTGTCCTTTGCCTGTCGTTATCTGCTCTGGCTCTGGTAATCAAGGTTTAACCGTGTCTGTACCAATCATTACGACTGCCGAGGAACTTGGTAAAAGTGAAGATGAATTGTATCGCGCTCTCGTCTTTGCTAACTTGCTAACTCTTTACGTTAAATCTGGTATTGGTAAATTGTCTGCATACTGTGGCGTTGTATCTGCCGGTGTGGTAAGCGTAGCAGGCATAGCCTTTTTGAAAGGTGATAGTAAAGATATCATTGAGAATACCCTTGTAAATGGTCTTGCAAGTCTATCTGGTATCGTATGTGATGGTGCGAAACCATCCTGTGCAGGTAAAATTGCAATTTCCCTTGATGGCGCCTTTATGGGATATAAACAAGCTCGCCTTAACAAAAACTACCAAAAAGGCGATGGCCTTGTAGCATACTCCGTTGATGAAACTATCCGCAGTATTGGTGCTGTGGCACAAGGTATGAAAGAAACGGACGTAGTTATATTGAATGAAATGCTAAAACACTAAGTTTTAAAATAAATTAACCCCCGATGCAGAAAAATTTTTGCAAAGGGGGTTGTTTTCTTAGCCTTACTAAGGATATGATGTATAGTTGGTGATATATAAAGGTATATTAGAATAAGATATTCTAATTATAATCTAGATAGTTTGAGGTGTGTTTATATGAGTGTGTTATTACCTAAAAAAGCTAGCTTTCCCCAAAAGTTTGTTTATTTTTATCATAAAGTATTTCCGAGTGCAGATAAAAGATATTGGCGTACATACAAATTGAAAATTTGCGATGAGATAAAAAATCTTTCAGTGCGTGATTTGAGCTGGGAAATAATTAAAGGACGAGCAGAATTAGACAGTAAGTTTACTTTTATATGGAGTTCCGTTGTATTTGGTGTGATAAGTGCGGGAATTTTCACTTATGGATTAGATTTAGCTACTCAAGTAATTGTATTAGGACCAGCCACTAAAGAGTTTATGATTACTACTGTTTATTTTGATTTTTTATCTATGATTTCTTTATTTACTCTTGTTGTCTCTTTTGCTGGATGGTTAGTAGCTTTATTTATGGAGCTTCCAGGAGGGCGTGCTTGGTGGTTTTACGGAATTTTCTTTGTGATTAGTGTTTTCCTTGTCGTAATAGGATATTTAAAGCATACAATAATTATTGATTTTGTTTTTTTGTTGTTAAATACATTTTGCATAGCTATATTACTGGGAACTGTAGCAGATTTAAAGAAGCAAAGGGCATTGATTAAAATATCTATTATGGAAGATAGACTGAAAGAACTAGATAAGGTATAAATATATAATTTGGCAAAAATTCAAATATTTTGATACTAAAAAACCGTTGTTTCCAATTTAGAAACAACAGCCTTTTTTATTGTAATTTTTTAGGATCTTTAAGTATCAATGAAGCCCCAAGACCTACTACTAGGAATGGTACGAGTGTCATCATAGCGGCAGGTAAAGAATAGGTATCCGCAAGGTTACCTACTACAGGTGCGATGATACCGCCGATAGTTTGGCTCACCCCGAGGGTAATACCGGACGCAAAGCCGATGCTTTTAGCAAGGTAGGTTTGGCCTAGTACGATAACGGGGCTGTAGCTAAGAGCTTTAGCAGCGCCAATCATGAGTAGTAACATATAGGCTATAGGCATCATGATAACAGGGGAGAAGGTTGGCACTTCTGTTAATAGGAACATGGCTGGCAACCAAATCAATAGGGATAGTCTAATGATTTTAATGGGACCATATTTGTCGCCTAATAGACCGCCAATATATGTCATGAAGATACCGATACTAAAGAATATGGTTAATGCAAAGCTACCTTGCTCTGGGCTAGTGCCGAGTTCACGAGTCCAGAAGATAGGAATAAATGCATTGATAACGCGGAAGTTTACTGATTGGCTTAGGATGATAATAAACAAGATACCAAAGTATTTCCAGTAATTCTTTAGCGGCTTAGCCACTAGTGTAGGGTTTTCCATAGCTACCGCTTGGTCGATAGTGCGTGCTTGAGTTACTATGCACGGCATGAGGACGAACAAAACCGTTGAGATAATAAGCCCCACTATGGTGAAAGCTGCCAGTCCATGAGGTCCTACTGTATAGGCAATAGAGCCCGCAAAGAGTGGACCGATGGCAAAACCAGAGCTACCACCGATGGCGAAGGTACCCATGGCTTTACCTTTTTTACCACCTCCCAGGCGATTCATGATTTTCGCTCCTTCAGGGTGGAAGATAGAGGAGCCTACACCAGCTAAGGTAGCACAAACAAGCAAGCTTTCATAAGAGGTTACAAAACCCATGGCACCTGTGCTACAAGCTGAGAGCAGAACACCTAAGGCGATTAGCCGTGGCTGATTGATCTTGTCAGAGACATAACCTAATAATGGCTGTAACAATGAAGATAATGCTGTATTGGCTAATATGAGAAAGCCTGCCTGCTCTAAACTAAGTCCATAAGTGTAGATAAATAATGGCAAGAGGGCAGGTAATACACTTTGACAGGAGTCGTTAATCATATGACTCACCGTAATGAGATAAGGGTAATATTTTTTCATAGTAGTGGTCCCTTCGCAAAAAAGCGCTAACCATGGTTAGCGCTTTATATATTTTATATGGCAGAGGAGGAGGGATTTGAACCCCCGCGCCGGTTGCCCGACCTACCGCATTTCGAGTGCGGACCCTTCAGCCTCTTGGGTACTCCTCCGTGTTTTACGGCGCTCTTTAAAAAAGTCTTTCATGATTTGACTACATTCATCACCAAGGACACCCGATGCTAATTCGGGTTCATGATTTAAACCAGGGTGAGAGAGTACATTGAAAAGAGACTCTACAGCGCCTCCTTTGTAATCACTTGCACCATATACAACACGGTCAATACGACTGTTGATGATGGCTCCAGCGCACATCGGACACGGCTCTATCGTAACATACAGGGTACAACCAGTCAACCGCCAGCGCTTGAGTACATCGCATGCTTCGCGGATGACGAGCACTTCTGCATGAGCTGTTGCATCGTGATCTAATTCACGGCGATTATGGTGGCGTGAAATGATTGTATTGTTTTGCACTAAGATAGCGCCGATAGGAATTTCTCCTAGGTTATAGGCCTTGCGAGCTTCCTCTAGAGCAAACGCCATGAAATACTCGTCACGGCTACGCTCATCCATATTTTTAATCTCTATAGGTGTAATGTTCTTTGTCATTCTCATACCTCTTAATGTATAATATCTTACATAAAGTCTATCATAGTGTGCGAAGTTATGCGAATAGATTGTGTGAGGGTATTATGGATATTATTTGGTATATATTTGATATGATTGGCACTATTGCCTTTGCTATCTCCGGAGCACTTGTTGGGGTGGCGCGGAGAATGGATATATTTGGTATGGCTGTATTGGCACTGGCTACGGCAATCGGTGGTGGAATTGTACGTGATGTTCTCTTGGGGTATTTTCCGCCGAATTCGTTACGCAATATTGTATATGTAACTGTGGTTATTTCCGTAACAATTATCGTATTTATTATCTATAACAGCCGTTATCGCAAGCATGCTATGGGCCCTCGTAGCCGAGCAAGCTATTTATTAGCCGATGCAGTCGGGTTGGCATCTTTTACTGTAACCGGAGCATCTGCAGGATTTAAACTATATCCTGAGTTGCCAATTTTCATTGTTTTATTAGGAACTATTACTGCTGTTGGTGGTGGTATTATCCGAGATATGCTGGCTCAACGGATTCCGTCTGTTTTAAAAGAAGATGTGTATGCTCTACCTAGTGTTATTGGGGGCATCGTTTATTACTTAATGGTTATTTCTAACTGGGTTGGAGAGGCTGTATATGGTGCGTTTACCGTTGTACTAGTTATCCGTTTACTAGCTATTAAATATAATTGGAGCTTACCCAAAGTGCGCTAAAGCTAAAGGCACTGCATTTGAGAAATAACAGGTAAATGATATAATTATACTATTAAGTATTTCATAAAAGTGTCAGAAAAAAAGAGTATTATATAAGAGTTAATTTTCGAGTCGAGAGTACTCGTGTACACAGAAGGAGATTTGCTTTATGACAAATAAATGGTTGAAAGTAGCATTAATGGTTACAGCCATTGCTACAGGTACATCCATCAAAATTGATGCAGAAACCGTATTATATGTACCTCAAGATGATCGTCCTGTAAGTTTGCAATATACAGTTGATACAGCTCGTGAGGCGGGTATGACTGTGTTGACACCACCTCAACACTTGATTTCTGGTAAGACGTACCAAGGTCAAGCTGATCAAATTATGGCTTGGGTAGAGCAAAATGCAGGTCGTGCTGATGTTATGGTATTAAGTACAGATACTCTTATTTATGGAGGTCTTGTAGATTCTCGTAAACATAATATTCCTCTTAGCACATTGCAAAATCGCTTGAAACGTATTGAAGGTTTAAAAGCGCGTAATAAAAATGTACGCATCTATGGATTTGGTACCGTAATGCGTTCCCCACGCGCGAGTGGTGGTGGTACTGAACCGGCCTACTATGCGGAATATGGCCCAACTATCTTCCAAATCGCTGCATTACAAGATAAATTAGATTCTGGCTCTTTAACGCAAGAAGAAACTCAAAAATTGATGAGCCTACAAGCCTCTGTTCCTGTGGAATACTTGCAAGACTGGTTTGACCGCCGTCAAAAAAATATGAAAATCAACAAAGAGTTGATTGATGAAACTCGCAGTGGTGTATTCGACTACTTTGCATTAGGTCATGATGATACATCTCAATTATCTCAATCCGCTCTAGAAGGTCGTTACCTTAACAAATATTCCAAGGATATTTCTGTTGAAAAATACGGTAGCTTCCCTGGTGCTGACCAACTTGGTCTCTTATTGATGGCGCGTTCCCGTACCGATGTGAGCACAGAAAAACCTACATTCTCCGTAATTTATCCACTCGGTGGCGGAGGTAAAACATTACCAGGTTACGAAGATCAAACGATTGATAAAACAATTGCTCAACACGTTGAGGCTGTAGGTGGCACGATGGTGACACAAGGTAAACCAACTGTATTATTGGCTGTTAATACACCTCTTACTACGAGTACAGGCGAGTCTGAAAACTTCGAAAACTTCCCAATGATCTCTAACTCTACAAATGCTTTCGTAGATCGCATTCAACAAGCTGTTGACTCTGGTGTGAACGTAAGCGTTGCAGATATTGCTTTCAATAATGGCGCAGATAATACATTGGTATCCGCTATGTATAAACGAGATTTGTTGTACAAAATCGGTGCGTATAATGGTTGGAATACAGCAAGTAACACAGTAGGTTACGCTATTGCTCAAGGATTATTGCTTAAATCTATGAGTCCAGAAGGTCATCGTGATATGTTGACGCAACAATATTTGGATAACTGGGCATATCAAGCAAATATCCGCAAAGATATTTATCGTATGCAAGATTCTATCAGAACAGACAATGTTCGTTACTCTGGTGAATTAAATGAACGTCTTGAAAGTTATTTAGGTGAACGCATTCAAGATTTCGCTGAAAAATACCTTAAAATCAATCCTCGTACAGTAAAAGCTACATTCCCATGGGGACGTCTATTTGAAACGGATATCACTGTTTATGACAAACCAGTGGTACCACTTGAAAAAGAATTACGCTTGAAACGAGAAGCTGAAGCAAAAGCTAAGGCTGAAGCAGAAGCTAAGGCTAAGGCAGAAGCGGCTGCTAAAGCAAATGGTCAGGCTGTACCAGCTCAACCGGCACAACCTGAAAAAGCTGCAACACCTCAACCCCCTACATCTACATCTCCGGTAGTTAAACAACCAGCTACAGAGTCTCAAGGTCCACGTGTGGTACCGACACCTGCAGTGGCACCTGGTCAATAGTGAATAGGCAATGGCTATGAAAAAAGCGTTTTTACCGGAAATTACTTATATGCGAGGCCTCTGTATGCTCGGTGTTATCGGCATTCATGTAGGATCTTACGCATTGCAAAATCCTTTTGTAAATTTAGAACTCATCAGCGTGTTAGAAATTCTCTCTCGCTTTGGAGTGCCTGCGTTTTTCTTCCTCTCTGCATTTGGCTTGTTTTATCATACCTCGGTAGAGGGACCATTCTCATATAAGGAATTTATGCACCGCCGCATTCAGGTGGTGCTATTTCCATATATTACGTGGTCCATCTTTTACTTGCTATATACAGGGATGACAGCTCATAACCTTGGCAATTTACATCCAGGGCCGTTGGCGATAAATCTACTCTTTGGTACCTCTATGTATCATCTATATTTTATGGTTATTTTGCTATGGTTCTACGTGATGATGCCATTATGGCGGGCCATGGTGAAAGTCATCTTAAAACGGCCTGTATTTTGGTTGGTGTTACTATTTGTCATCCAAGTTGGTATCGATTATGTTTCGTCTTACATGCTTGGCCGTTGGGTAACAGAAAATCTAAGCAATCAGCCAGTTCTTAAATATCTTTTTGATATGCGACTCAACTATTGGGTTATTCATTATGTGTGGATTTTCCTTTTAGGTGCCGTATGTGCTGAACGATATGAACCCGTCTGCGAATATATGTGGCGTTATCGTTACCTTTTAGGCGTCAGCGCGGTAAGCTCCATATTGTTGATGCTTGGCTCTTATTACTATGTCATGGACGTATGGCATTACACTGTGTTAGAAGCAATTTACACGGTACATCAAATGAGTCCTATGGGCGTTCTTTATACAGGATTGGGAACGATGTTTAGTTTGTTCCTATTCCAAAGGCTACCTATGAATGTGACGATGGAGTCCATTTGGTCTGAGATAGGCGATAAATCGTATGGTATTTATTTATCACATCCATTTTGGTTGTTAATCATTTCGGGTGTGATGGCTAAATATAATCTCTTGTATACGGTGTCCAACGTGTTAATTATGTATATTATGGCGTTGGGATTATCCTATTTGTCTACGGTGGCTCTTAATTATATGCCTAAATCTATCCGTAAATTTATACTGGGGCATTAGTCTAGTATGGGAACTATTGTATAGAGAAACCTAATTGGTACTAGTACTCTAATGGTGTACCTAGTTTTAGTTATTTCTGTAGTGCTGATTTAGTATTAAAATAATATTTGTTATACATCCGCTAGGATATAGTTTTTAACTATGGTATCCTAGCGGATTTTTGTATATCGAATTAATATCTTTCACAAAGTAAAGTGTGAAAATTTGAAAGTAATTGTGTTATAATAAGTCCATGATGATTACCACTTGATAGAGTAACGAAATAGAAAAAGAGGTGCTCCTATGCAAGAATTAACATATTTTAACGGTGAATTCGTCGAACCAGGTGCCAAAGTTATCAGCATTGATGACCGTGGCTATTTATTTGGTGACTCTGTATATGAAGTTGTTCGCGTCGTAAAAGGCCGTTGCTTCGCTTTGTCTTACCACCAAGATCGCTTGTATCGCTCTATGCGTGAAATGGATATCCCTGTAAAAATGACCCCTGATGATTTGACAGAATTGCACGAAATTTTGATCGAGCAAAGTGAAATCAAAGAGGGCTATATTTATTTACAAATCTCTCGTGGTGTAGCACCACGTCATCATGCTTATGATCGCTCTAAATTAGAACCACAAATGCTTATGTCTATCCGTACCTTGGATTTAGATGAAGTCAATAAATTGGGTGAAGGTGTAAAAGCGATAGCTTTGCCTGATGAACGTTGGGAACATGTAGATATTAAGACCACTAACTTGATCCCGAATATTTTGGCGCAAACAAAAGCAGAAAAGAAATTTGCCTATACAGCCATCTTGTTCCGTGATGGCATTTGTACAGAGGGCGCTACATCTAATGTGTTTGCTGTTAAAGATGGTATCTTGTACACGCATCCAGCAGATAATCATATCTTAAAAGGTATTACGCGCCAAATGATCTTAACCCGTGTAGCACCATCTTTAGGTATTACCATTATTGAGAAAGAATTTGACCGCACCTTTGTAGATGAAGCGGACGAACTATTCTTTACCGATACAATTGGTGGTGTCATCCCAATTACTAAGCTAGACAGAAATCCAGTATCTGGTGGTAAACCAGGTGCTATTACACTTCGTCTACGCGAAGCACTAGAAAAATTGATGGAAGAAGGACTACCTTGATAGATAAGCTGCTTTCATCAAATGTTAAACATTTACCTTAAGAAAGGAAATTATTTTGATACAATTAGAACACATTAGTAAAGTCTATGAAGGCGCTACTCGTGTGGAAGCGTTGAAAGATATTAGCCTAAATGTGAAAGAAGGCGAAATCTTTGGCATTATCGGTCAATCCGGTGCCGGTAAATCCACATTGATTCGTTGCATCAATATGCTCGAAGCACCTACATCTGGCTCTGTTATCGTAAATGGTACAGACTTAACTACACTTAGCAAATCTGATTTGCGTAAAGCGCGAAAAGATATTGGCATGATTTTCCAACATTTTAACCTATTGTCTTCTCGTACCGTATATGACAATGTGGCATTTCCGTTGGAATTACAAGGAATGAGCAAATCTGAAATCAAGGAACGCATTACGCCAATTCTTGATATCGTAGGCCTTACAGACCGGATGAACAACTATCCATCTCAATTGTCTGGTGGTCAAAAACAACGTGTTGGTATTGCTCGTGCTTTAGCGTCTAATCCAAAGGTTCTCCTTTGTGACGAAGCTACATCTGCCCTTGATCCTCAAACAACAGATTCTATTTTGAAATTGTTGAAAAATATTAACGAGAAGATGGGGCTCACTATTGTGCTCATTACACATGAGATGCACGTTATCCGTGAAATCTGTGATCGCGTGGCGGTTATTGAAGGCGGCATAATACTTGAAGAAGGTAGCACGGTTGAAGTATTCACACATCCTCGCGAAAATACGACAAAAGAGTTTATTAGCTCTGTAGTGAGTGATAACTTACCTCCAGAAGCATTGGAACACTTGGAATTACATGATCAATGGATTGCAGGGACAGCACCTTTAGTGCGCCTCAAATTTACAGGACAAGCAACAGATGAGCCTGTAGTAGCAGGCCTTGTGAGACGCTTTAATTTAGATGTAAGCATCCTTTTTGGCGGCATTGATTACATCCAAAATACGAGCGTTGGTCGCCTCATCGTTATCTTGAATGGTGACCCAGAAAATGCGCAAGAAGGTTTGGACTACATCAAAACGTTACCAATTGAAAGCGAGGTGATCGGTTATGTCAGAGCAAATCATTAATCTACTCATAACTGGTACCCTTGATACATTGCAAATGACGATAATTTCTACTGTAATGGCAATGTTATTAGGTATTCCTCTTGGTGTTGTTCTGGTCGTTACTTCTAAAGGTCATATCTTGGAGAATGTAACACTCAATAAAGTATTGGGTGCCATTGTCAATGCCACGCGTTCTGTACCTTTCATCATCTTGATGGTTGCCATCATTCCGTTTACTCGTATGGTGGTAGGTACCTCCATTGGTACAACTGCAGCATGTGTGCCGTTGACCATTGCGGCAATTCCGTTTTTGGCACGCCTAGTAGAAACGTCTATTAAGGACATCAATTTTGGCGTTATCGAGGCGGCTCAATCCATGGGGGCAAGCCCATTACAAATCATTTGGAAAGTATTATTACCAGAAGCATTGCCAACAATTATTGACAATGTAACGGTGCTTATCGTTAACCTCATCGGTTACTCTGCGATGGCTGGTGCTATTGGTGGTGGTGGTCTTGGGGATATTGCTATCCGATATGGTTACCAACGTTTCCAAGCCGATATTATGATCGCTACAATCATCATCTTGATTGTATTGGTACAAGTTGTACAAATGATTGGTGATGCTTGGTCTAAAGCGATGAATAAGAAGTAGGAGGATCCTATGAGTATCAATGAAAAATTGAGAAGTCAACAAAATGACGAATTGTTCACCGCCATTTTAACGCTTGAAAATACAGAGGAATGCTATGCATTTTTTGAAGATATCTGTACGATTAACGAATTAAAAGCATTATCTCAACGCTTACAAGTAGCAAAAATGCTTCGCGCAGGGGATAGCTATGAGAAAATCGTAGAAGAAACGGGCGCGAGTACTGCTACGATTAGTCGTGTAAAGCGCTGTTTAGTATATGGTGCGGATGGTTATACATTGGCTCTCAATCGTCTAGGTGCAAAATAAAATAAACTAGCATGACAACGGTGGCCTTTGGCGACCGTTGATGTGCTATCTGTAGGAGGTTTATTATGGAGTGGCTCATTGCGGTAACAGGTTTACCATTTGATATCCTTATACTCGTTTTACTCGCCGTAGCTGGTGCGTTTGCTGGCTTTGTAGACTCCATTGTAGGCGGGGGAGGCCTCATTTCTGTACCTGCCATGTTATTAACAAATCTTCCACCTAGTGTGGCTCTAGGCAGTAATAAATTATCCAGTATCTTTGGTGCTGGCAGTGCATCGATTACATTTTTGAGAAATCACATGGTTGATTTTTCCCTAGTTCGTAAATTACTGCCTTTTACCTTTGTGGGTTCTATGCTTGGTACCTTGGCGGTTGTTTCTTTACCACCGCTATATGTAAAGCCTATTATTATCATATTACTTGTTTGTGTAACACTCTTTGTGGTGTTCAAAAAAGACTGGGGTGAAATCAATCGTACATCTCAGGTAGCAGGAAAAGCGCTATATATTTGTATGGCTTTTGCTCTTGGCATTGGTATATATGACGGCTTTATTGGTCCTGGTACAGGTACATTTCTGATTATGGGCTTTATCTTTACAGGCTTTGATTTTTTACATGCATCTGCTAATGCAAAAATATTGAATTTTACTAGTAATTTGGCGTCTTTATTGGTATTTTTATATTTAGGACACGTCAATGTTAAGTATGGTCTTGCCACCGGGGCAGGTCAAATTATAGGTGCTTATTTAGGCTCGCATTTGGCAATTGCGAAGGGCTCATCTTTGGTGCGAGTTGTATTCTTGTCGGTAACGACAGTTATGTTGTTGAAATTAGTCTATGACTATATTTCAACATTATAGGAGGGCAAGGTATGCCTCATAAAAGTGATGTTCAAGTGGCCTTGATTAGTGGTGGTACATCGGGTATTGGATTTGCTACGGCAAAGCTTTTACTTAAAGAAGGTTGGTGTGTAGTCATCAATGGTCGAAATGAAAAAGTTGGTCAAAAGGTTAAAACTAAGCTACGTCGCTATTCCTCTAAGGTGCAATATATTCAAGGTGATGTATCTAAAATTGAGGACTGTCAGCGAATTGTAAAAGAAACAGTAGATTTATTTGGTGGGGTGTCTGCTCTTGTAACAGCTGCAGGCTATTATGAAGAAGAGTTACTAGCTGATGTTACAGAGGCAGCTTTTGATGAAATGTTTGGAACCAATGTAAAAGGTACTGTATTCTTATGCCAAGCGGCGCTTCCCTATTTACGGTCTTCAAAGGGCAGTATTGTAACGATTGCTAGTGATGCGGGTTTACAAGGTAATGTAGCTTGTTCTGTATATGGTGCGTCAAAGGGAGCTGTAGTGAGCTTTACAAAATCTCTATCCCTTGAAATGGCACCTCACAGTGTTCGTGTAAACTGTGTGTGTCCTGGTGATGTAGATACATCATTAGTAGATAAACAGATTGCTAATGCCCACCAAGATGCGGCGGCTGCTAAGGCTGAAATGGGCCAACATTACCCATTAGGTCGTATTGCTAAGCCTCATGAAATTGGAGAAGTAATTGTATTTTTGTTGAGTAATAAGGCGTCTTTTGTGACAGGTGCAGCCTGGACAATCGATGGAGGACTCACAAGTTGGTAATATAGAAAATATTAGAAGCTATTATATATGGATAATTAGAAAAATTCATTTCACTTCTATCAATAGAATGGTATAATAATACTAATAATAAGACCTATAGTTGGTTCACAACAAAGGAGAATACTTATGGCAGAATATAATGGCGTAACACTTGAGCCCCTTACGGATGGATCTCAAGATCGTGACTATCAAGTTGAACAATTTATCTTCTGGGGGGCAGGTCGTGCGGCAGCATTGGCATTATCCTCTAAATTCAGCAGTGTCGCTTTGTGCGCCAATGCTACGTACATGGTAACTCGCATTGCTCATCTTTATGATGTAGAATTGCAAGCAGGTGCTGTAGTTGGTTTAGTAGGTGGTCTTAGCACAGCTGTAGGTACAGCTGCAGTATCCCTTCTAATTCCAATTAAAGCTGTTCGCGTTCCTGTAGCTATCGGTTTAACTTATGCTATTGGTAAAATTGCAAATATTTGGATTCAAGATGGCATGCCTTCTGATATCGAACGTTACAAACCGATGGTTGCTGAATTCCTTGAAAATGGCAAAGCTATTGCTTCTGAAATCGTTCGTGATGCAAGTGCTAGCATTCCTTTCACTCAAGGTCAACGTGACGTATGGGCTGGGATTGCTAACGAAACAGGTCTTGCTAAAGAATCTTTAAAGCAAGTTTACGATGAAAAAGTAACACCTGCCATCAATAAATGGAATAATGAAACAAAATACCAAATCCATGATAACGCAGCAGAGGTTGTAGCAAAGGTTTCTGATGCAGCGAAAGAAAAAATTGATTCTGCTAAAGAAGGTATTGAAGTAGCCAAAGAATTCGCAAAAGGTGGTGTAGAAGTGGCAAAAGCTTCTGCACAAGTAGCAGTAGAAACTGCAAAAACTAAAGCTTCTGATGCCGTAGAGACAGCAAAAGATGTTGCTACAAACACTGTTAATACAGCGAAAGAAAAAATTGGCGGTTTGCGTAAATAAACGCTGAAGGATTATTATTACTATGAATCCATTTAATATTATTAAATATGGTAAGTATTTTAGCGAATCAAGATTTTTAGGGTTTCTTGGTCGATATGGTAAGAAACTTGCCTTTGTACAACAAGCAGTAACCTTGTTCCTTTGTTTTCGTGACAAGGATACTCCCAAATATGTAAAAGCGGTCATTGCAGGTGCCTTAGGGTATTTGGTATTACCTATTGATATTGTGCCGGATGCGATTGCTGTATTAGGTTGGGTAGATGATGTGGCAGTACTCGGATTAGCCTTTAAGATTGCGAATCGTTATATCAAAACGAGTCATCAAGAAGAGGCAAAAAAATTCTTTCCATTTGGTAGCAGTCGCTAACTTTTACCATTTTAGGCAGTTTGATCCACAGTGATTGAACTGCCTTTATTTATTTGACACACTAAAGTAATAGATATAGAATAAAAATTGTATACTATTTAAAAAGGACAGAATTTATGCATATTGCTTCAGTAAATGTACGATTTTATGAAACTGATATGATGGGGATTGCTCACCATAGTAACCATTTTAGATGGTTTGAAATGGCGCGCATTGAATTCCTTCGTAAGATCGGTGTCACTTTGTGGGATATGATGAATGAGGATATTGTATTTCCCATCATGAATGTATCTTGCAATTATAAAGAACCTGCGAATTTCGATGATGAACTTCACATCGAAACGTATTTGGTTAAGATGACGAGGGCTCAAATGGTGTTTCGCTATCGTATGCGCCGTGCTAGTGATGGTGTGTTACTTGCTACGGGAGAAACTAAGAATGCCTTTATGTCAAAATTAACAGGAAAAATTGTGCGATTAGACGATACTTTTTATCTGCCTATGTTAGCAGCTGTTGAGGAGATGCCGCATGAGTAATGTACAACAATTGCCTATCGGTGTATTTGACTCTGGTGTAGGCGGATTATCTGTGTTAAAGGTGTTACAAGAACAATTTCCTAACGAAGATTTCATCTATATCGGTGATAATGCGAATAATCCTGTAGGTAATCGCAGTGATGATGAAATCACTTATTTGGCGTGTCGTATTGCGGAGACGCTAGAAAGGCAGCCTGTTAAGTTGATGGTGATTGCCTGTAATACCTTCACCGTTGTGGCTCTTGATGCGGTACGTGAACTTGTATCTGTGCCAGTTATTGGTGTATCACAAGGTGTGAAAACAGCCATTAATAAAAGTAAAAGCAAGACTATCGGTATTATGGCAACCGTAGCCACTGTAAATAGTCATATTCATAAGCATGTGGCTTTAGAAGTTGATCATGAGGTTTTGGTTTGGGAACAACCTTGTCCAGAGTTGGCGGGGCTTATTGAACAAGGTCATTTAGATGATTACTTTGTTCGTGAAGTATGTAAGGAGTATTTAGAACCTTTATTATCTCGAGAAATTGAGGTAGTCGTTTTGGGTTGTACTCATTTCCCATTTGTACAACCTTTACTAGAGGAACTAACGTCATGTCGCATTCAGTTCATTGATCCTGCTTTTGAAACAAGTGAATTGGTTCGTCACAGACTTGAGAGTAAAAATCTTTTCAATCCTCAAGATACTGTAGGCACCGTGACATTGTGTTTTACAAAGGATGTCGAACTTGGTGATGCATTGAGTGCATCCTTTCTTGATACAAGCCGTCGTACCATTGAACATATTACATTATAAAGGAGATACCCTATGTGGTTTTATAACATCCTCAGTGCAGTAATAGCTATTATTGTGGCTGTTGCAGCTCTGTACTTATTATTCCGTTTGTTTGTATTGAAACAAGGTAATGAAAATATTGTCTTATTAGCGAAACGAGCAACGAACTTTCAAGTATCTGATCGTAATTTTGAGTCCATTACGTTGTTCTGTGATATACCATTTGTAAATAAAGGGCGCCAATTAGGCACAATAATGGACTTATTTCCACGTCCATTATTACCAGAAGAACATTTTGATGCTATTAAGGTAAATGCCTGGGCTATGGATATTAATCGTCCGCGTCAAGATGGATACTTTGAAGCTATAATTATCAAACCACGCAAAGGTGGCACAATTCGTGTATATGTTACATTAACAGGTAAAACTGGCAATATTCGAGAAGATATTAAGGGATTCCCTTATATGGACATCGATATTTACTACCAAATCGTAGGTCGGACAGACTATCATATCGATAAACAGCGTATTCGTTTGACTGCTGAAGAAGTTCAAGCAGCAATGGTTCAATAAGGAGGCATAACAATGGCAGAATTAGAGTTAGTATGTGTGCCAACACGTATTCTTACAGATAATGATGACATCGTTGATGCTATCGTTGAATTTGGGGGTCATAATATTGGACCTGAAGATATCGTATGCGTTGCTGAATCTGTAGTGGCTATTACGCAAGGCCGTTTTACACGTCCTGAAGAGCTAGATGTATGCTGGCAAGCTCGTTTAATTAATCGTTTTATTCATCCAGATGGCTCCATGGCATCTATTTATGGTATGCAATCGGCTATGAATTTGGACGGTAAATGGAAGGTGTTAGGTGCTTTTATTTTAGGTGCTATTGCTAAAATTTTCCGTAAACCTGGCGTGTTCTATGCAATTGCTCGTGCTGCATCCTTAACAGATGATGTAACGGGGACTATGCCTCCATTTGATAAGCATATTGTATTTGGTCCAAAGGATCCTGATAAAGTGGCTGAGAAAATTGTATCTCGCACTGGTTGTTATGGTGCCGTTGTAGCTGACGTTAATGACTTGAAACGGTCCGCTATTTTAGGTACAAGTCGTGGCATTGACGCTAAGAAAATTGCACAATTGTTGATTGATAATCCATTTGGTAATGATAGCCAAATGACTCCGATTGTTATCATCAAAAATTACGCATCTGTATCTGGTAAATAACAGAAGGCTGTACTCATCACATAGAGATGGGTACAGCTTTTTTATATATAATGAGATTGAATACGAACTATACGCAGGGTTGAATAGGAATTGCATATTAGTTCAAATAGAGATTATATGCTAGCTTAAATAGAGTTTTCTTTACTCTGTTTTGAGTTTGTATAGATTCTTTATTAATACTAATAAGGAGGTTATATGTTACTAGGGTTAGACGTAGGTGGTACTTTTACCGATGCTGTTATCATTGATGGCCATCGTGTAGTGGCAACTGCCAAGAGGCGGACTACAAAGGATAATCTAATGAATGGTATAGGTGAGGCCTTAGATGCGGTTTTGGAGGGTTATGATACATCAAATATTGAACAAGTAACCTTATCTACTACCGTAGTGACGAATACCATCGTAGAAGAGAAGGAGCAAGTAGTAGATCTCTATGTGGTTACAGGTCCAGGCCGTAATGTAGATGATATATTCCCTGTGAAACCTATATACCTTCAAGGTTATACAGATCATAGAGGTATCGTTGTAGAGCATACCCCTGCTGATGCTGTACGTGGTATAGCCAACATGGTTCAAGCACGTAGTGGTACTGATTTGGCTGCTGTGTCCGCTAAATTTGGGGTGCGGAATCCTCAAGAAGAACTATCTATAACAGAAGAATTGAAAAACACATATCATGTAATTTCTAATGGTAGTTTATTAAGTGGTTCTTTAAATTTCCCTCGGCGTACTATTAGCGCTTATTTTAATAGCGCTGTAACACCAGTATTTACGGTGTTTAAGAAAAATGTTGAAGATGCTCTCAGTGCACGGAATATAGTGGCCCCACTTCACATTTTAAAAGCAGATGGAGGCTCTCTTCCAATAGAACACATGGTGAGTCGCCCAGTAGAGACCGCCTTTACAGGCCCTGCCGCAACAGTTCTTGGACTATCTGCTCTCGGCGTTATAGGTAATCAGCATACAGTGGCTCTAGATATTGGGGGTACTACAACGGATATATCCCTTTGGAAGCATGGTAAACCATTGATGACAAAAAATGGTGTATCTATCCGTGAGTATCCAAGTGCAGTGCGATCCTTCGCCGTTACTTCCGTCGG
The DNA here is from genome assembly GCF_047241225.1 of Veillonella parvula. Classification (GTDB taxonomy): domain Bacteria; phylum Bacillota; class Negativicutes; order Veillonellales; family Veillonellaceae; genus Veillonella; species Veillonella parvula_O. The sequence goes on from NZ_JBKTIE010000003.1 coordinate 421,022, forward strand.
TATTGGTGGGGAATCTGTAATTCGCCTTAAAAATGGTAATCTTACCGTAGGTCCTGAACGAGTGGGACCATCAGTGGCTCTAGGTGGGATAGAACCTACCTTGGGGGATGCACTTATCGTGCTCGGTCATGCAAACTATGGTGACTTTAATCTGGCATCACGAGCTTTACAAGATTTAGCGGATGCTATACAGGCTACATTACGATCTAATAATGTAAATACTTCAAATAATCAATTAACTCTTATTAAGACTGCCTCTGATGTAGCACGACTAATCGTAGAAAAAGCGTTGCAAACGATTCAACATGGTATTAACGAGGTCGTAAAAGTAGAAAATAAACGACCTATTTATGTGGTAGCAGATATTGTAAATCCTGATGTATTTGTACCAGAACATATCGTTGTGGTAGGGGGCACAGCACCAAGTTTAGGTCCGAGTATCGGGGAGTATCTAGAGTTACCTGTTACGATTCCTGAGAATGCTGCCGTAGCAAATGCTATAGGCGCTGCACTAGCTTTATCTACCATCGAACTCACTGTTCATGTAGACACAAAACGTCGGTTGCTAGTCATTCCTGAATTAGGTGTTAAACAACAAAAATGTACTTTGAAACGAGCGGAACAAGTTGTAGAACGAGCTAAGGAGGCTCTTAGTGAAGAGGCTTTTCGTTTAGGTTTAGATACGTCGCAAGAAATCGAGATCATTAGCATTGAGGATTTCCCTGTGGTAGAGGGCTGGCAATCTATGGAGCGTTTAATTACGGTGAAAGTACAACTAGCGGCGGGGGTGAAACACTATGTGGAATAAAGGTTTATCCTATCGTGAGCGTCATGGACTTATAGAAAAGGATATAAACACGAAACTGAATGACGACGTGAATCCTACTATTGATAAAGCTAAATATCATCACAGTTTAGGTCTTGTCTTTTTCCCTGCGTTTGACTGGAAAATTTCTGAAACACATCCTGAACGACAAGAGCGTTTACTCTATACGCGTGATCAAATTGTTGAGGAAGGTCTGTTAGATATACCGAATATTAGAGAATATAATCCAATAGTAGCTGATTGGGATACAATAGAGCGAGTTCATGTTGGTGCTCCAAATTTAGAGTCTTGGGTGACTGAAGCTCATCGAGTATCTGCTGGAGGTGCTATTGCGGCAGCTGATGCGGTCATACGCGGTGAAGTAGATCGCTCCTTTGCGTTAGTAAGACCACCAGGTCACCATGCGATGGCTATGGTTCATGGTATTCGTGGCTTCTGTACGATTAATATTGAAGCCGTTATGATTCAACACATACGTCAAACCTATGGAATCAAACGCGTTGCCGTAGTAGATACCGATGTACACCATGGTGATGGATCTCAAGATGTGTTTTACCATGATCCTGATACGTTGTATATTAGCTTCCATCAAGATGGACGTACTTTATATCCTGGTACAGGCTTTATGGATGAATTTGGTGGACCTCAGGCCATCGGTGGCAATATAGATATTCCACTACCACCAGGTACCGGTGACGAAGGCTTGATGAAGGTCATGCGCGAGCTGGTATTGCCTATCCTTGAAGAGTTTGATCCAGATATTGTCATTAACTCGGCAGGACAAGATAATCACTTTAGTGATCCGTTGGCTAATATGCAGGTAACTGCAAGGGGCTATGCAGAGTTAGTCGATTTATTACAAGCAGATATAGCAGTCTTAGAAGGAGGCTATTCCGTACAGGAAGCATTGCCATATGTGAATACAGGTATCATTTTATCCATGGCAGGCCTTGATTACAGTAAGGTCGTAGAACCTGCTTTTGACCCTGCTAAATACAAACAGAGTCAAAATGTAACTAGTTACATAGATGATTTAATCGCTAAGTGGAAGATACAATGGGCTAACCGGCATAAGATGGCCAAAGACGAGCGCGTAGGTGTAGGTGACGTTTGGTCTAATCATTATAATGTGTACTATGACGAAACAGGCGTTCAGGAGGAGCGCCTTGAAAAGGTGCGTATGTACGAAGACAAGGTAGGCTGGCATAGCGTGCTTTCACGAGGACAATATGGACCGTATGGGCCGCAAAGCGTATATGCTATGTTCATCCCTTGGCAAGCAGATGAAGGGACGCGTCAAGATGCTATTGTAGAAGCAAAACGAGCCAAAGCAGAAGGGGGAGCCAGCCGTTACGTTGTGGTAGATCCACTCGGTGACGGACAATATGAATTATAATGTTAATCTCCGTAAATAATAATGCGAGTTATCATGTTAGAAGCGTAAATTATAATATGATTCGTAATGCTGAAAAATAGAAAAATTATGATATAATATAAGAAATAACGCCCCTTTGTGTAAGGGGCGTTCTAATATTTAGTTTTAGAATGGTGAGGTTCCTATGCGCAGCGATAATAGAACAGCGGGCCAATTGAGGCCTATTAAAATAACACGGAATTTTACAGAGTATGCAGAAGGTTCTGTACTTATTGAGTGTGGTAAGACCAAGGTTATCTGTACAGCTACTGTTGAGGATTCTGTGCCACGCTGGCTAAAAGGTTCTGGGCAAGGATGGGTAACCGCGGAATACTCATTATTGCCACGTTCTACGCAAACTCGTGTGAGCCGTGAGGCTGCAAAGGGAAAACAAACAGGACGGACTGTAGAAATTCAACGCCTTATCGGTCGTGCATTGCGTGCTGTTGTAGACCTTGAAGCATTAGGAGAACGTTCTATCACTATCGACTGCGATGTGATTCAAGCGGATGGTGGTACACGAACAGCCTCTATTACGGGTGCCTTTGTAGCCCTCGTTGATGCGGTGGACTTCACCTTTGGCGGAGCTGACAAATTTCCAATTACTGACTTCTGTGCAGCCATCTCCGTAGGTATTGGTCCAGATGGTCCTATTACGGACCTTTGTTACGAAGAGGATAGTGCCGCCATTGTAGATATGAATGTAGTCCGTACCGGTTCTGGTAATATGGTTGAAGTACAAGGTACAGGTGAACACGGTACATTTAATCGTGATGAGCTCAACGCTTTACTTGATTTAGCAGAGGCTGCTACAGATGAGCTCATGGCTAAACAACGTGAAGTACTTGGTGCGACAGCAGATAAAGTAGGTAAAGAGTATCCTACAGCTCCGGAGGTATAAAATGGAACAAATTGTGCTTGCTACAGGCAATAAAGGAAAAATTCGTGAGTTCTCTGAGGCTTTTTCCCATTTATCTATCGATTGTGTACCTGTAAAAGCTGTGATTTCCATTGAGGAGCCTGAGGAAACTGGTACAACCTTTATGGAAAATGCTCTGTTGAAGGCTCGTTACTATGCGAGGGCTACGAATCGCCCATGCCTTGCTGATGATTCTGGCATTACTGTCGATGTCCTCAATGGTGCACCAGGTGTATATTCTGCGCGTTATGCAGGTCGTCATGGTGATGACAATGCAAACAACGAGAAGTTAATTCGTGAACTACAAGGGAAAAGTAACCGTACAGGTCATTATGTATGCGCTTTAGCGCTTGTTTATCCTGATGGCCGAGAAGTTACTGCGGAAGGCTATTGTGATGGACTCGTTCAAGATGAGCCAAAAGGGGAGAATGGCTTTGGCTATGATCCGTACTTCTATGTGCCTGAGTTTAAAAAGACGATGGCAGAGCTAAGTATAGAAGAGAAGGAAACGATTAGTCATCGTGGCCGTGCATTACGTGAATTAATTAACAAACTTTGATATTTTCGAACTATATGGTATAGTTCATATAAATATATAATATAGTGGCATTAGAGATTAAATACAATGAAACGAATTGGCATTTTAAGTGACACTCATGGGTATCTAGAGGATATCGACCTCGTCTTGGCTGCTACCGCTGATCAAGACATTGATATGTGGCTTCATGCTGGCGATTTTGGAGATGACGCACGCTATATGCAGGAACATACTGATATTCCTGTATATGCTGTGCGTGGGAACAACGACCGGGTGCAACCGCTTGAACCACGAGAGCAATTAATTCCTCTTGAAGATACCTATATTTACATGACACATGGTCATGAGGTATCATATTATAATCGAATACAAAAACTGATTGAGTTAGGAACTGACATGGGTGCGCGACTCATCGTGTCCGGTCATAGCCATCATCATGGGGAGGTTCGTGCCCGTGATGCGGTATTTGTAAATCCTGGTAGTATTTCTTTGGCTCGTGATCGCTCCGGTGGTACCTTTGCCATCGTTACCTACGATAATGGACAGTTTGATGTAGAGTTTGTGTATAAACAAGATATTGTTTAGTTATATGGTGAAAGCTTCGGTTTTGAAACTTTCAAAAGGAATAGTAAGTCTATGCATGGAAAGGGTTATGACATATCATGGATACACCAGTTAAAGCAAAGCCTAAAATGAAGTTATATGGTTTTAACAATCTCACGAAAACATTGAGTTTTAATATTTATGATATTTGTTATACTCGTACGGAAGAAGAGAAAAAACAATACATTCAGTACATTGATGAAGTATACAATGCGGATCGTTTAACGGCTATTTTGACGGAAGTTAGCCATATCATCGGCGCCAATATCCTTAATGTAGCGAAACAAGATTATGATCCACAAGGTGCTTCTGTTACGATTTTAATTTCTGAAGAGGAAATTGAAAAAGAAGATGTAGTTATGCATTTAGATAAATCGCATCTTACTGTACATACGTATCCTGAAAGCCATCCGCACAAAGGGATTAGTACATTCCGTGCCGACATTGAAGTGTCTACATGTGGACAAATCTCTCCGTTAAATGCACTTAATTACTTAATTCAAAGTTTTGACTCTGATATTCTTACCTTGGATTATCATGTACGTGGCTTTACTCGGGACGTGTCTGGTAAGAAAATTTATATTGATCATCGTATCAATTCTATTCAAAATTACATCAGTGCAAAAACTCGCAATATGTACAACATGATTGATGTAAATGTATATCAAGAAAATATTTTCCATACTAAGATGATGTTAAAAGAATTTGATTTAGATAATTATCTTTTTGGCATTACTGAGTCAGAGTTGAGCGATCGTGAAATCAAGCAAATTAAACATCAATTAAAACAAGAAATGATGGAAATCTTCTATGGACGCAATTTGCCATCTGTAAAAGCTTAAAGACAGCTTTTATAACATTGTTGTTATAGCTTTTATCGTATAATACGAAGATAGATTTGAAGTAGATAAGCCTTATATGGTTTATCTACTTTTTTATAATTTACTTTATTACTACTGGAGCTTAATCTTTATTATTATGGGAGCTTAATGATAGTTGTTTTTAAAAAAATCGAAAAACTATATCGAAAAAACTTGAATTATGATTTAGCATTTTGTATAATACAATTAGTTAAAGGTATAAATTACCGACTCTAAAGAGTCCGAGTGTATCCACAAAGGAGAATTGTTATGGACGTACGTGAATTAGCTGTACAAAAAAAACGTGAATTAAAAGGTTTCCTTACTGTAGGAACTAAATATGAATTAAAAGACGCTCATGATTTATCTGTAGCTTACACACCAGGTGTAGCAGAACCATGTTTGCGTATTAAAGATAATGAAGCAGAATCCTTCGAATTAACTTGCCGTTCCAACATGGTTGCCGTTGTATCTGACGGTACTCGTGTACTTGGCCTTGGTGATATTGGCGCTGCAGCAGCATTGCCTGTAATGGAAGGTAAATCCTTATTGTTCAAAAAATTCGGTGATGTAGACTGCATTCCATTGGTTGTAGATACAAAAGATGCTGATACATTGATCAATACAGTAAAATTGTTGCAAAAAAACTTTGCTGGTATTAATTTGGAAGATATTTCCTCTCCTAAATGCTATGAAGTTGAAAATCGTTTGAAAGCAGAGTTAGAAATCCCTGTATTCCACGATGACCAACACGGTACTGCTATCGCATGCTTAGCAGGTGTAAAAGGCGCTCTTCGTTTGGTTAAAAAGGATTTAGCTACTGCTAAAATCGTTGTAAACGGTGCTGGTGCGGCAGGTGCTAATATTGCTCGCTTATTATACCTTGCAGGTGCTCGTGATATTACATTATTGGTATCCTCTGGCGTATTGCATAAAGACTACAAACGTCTTGACTCTTTACAAGCTGAATTAATCGATTTACTTAAACTTGAAGAAAAACATGGTGATTTGGCTGAAAATGCTAAAGGTGCTGATATTCTTCTTGGTGTATCTGCAGCGGGTGCTTTCACAAAAGAAATTTTGGAAAGCTTAGCTGATGATGCAATTGTATTTGCAATGGCTAACCCTAATCCAGAAGCAACATATGCTGATATGAAAGCTGCTGGTATCCGTGTTGCTGGTACAGGTCGTTCCGATGCTCCTAACCAAATCAACAACGTAGCAGTATTCCCAGGTGTATTCCGCGGTGCTATCGACGTTCGTGCGTCTCAAATCACTGACGAAATGAAATTAGCTGCTGCTGACGCTTTGGCTCACTTGATTCCTGATAGTGAATTGAACGAAGAAAACGTAATGCCATCCGTATTCGATCCTCGCGTAGCTCCAGCTGTTGCTAAAGCAGTTGCTGAAGTTGCTGTAAAACAAGGTATTGCTAAAAATCCTCAAGCAATAGAAGATGGTAGCTACGAAGGTTAATTTATTTGCTTTACTAGCATTTTATAATCTTATATAACCATAGAACAATACAACATGCACCTCGAAAGGGGTGCATGTTTTTATATGATCGATTAAGTATATGATTGGCTTTATACTATTAGGGCGAATAATCTATAGATTAAAATGATATAGAGGCGTAGGCGTATAGGATAATAGAAGTAAGGATAGATATATATTAAAGAATGTATTAATGTATCAGTAAAAAATTAATGAAGTTGTAAAAAAGTACTTGTCACTAGTTTCTATCAATGATATAATAATTTTCGTTGCAGAGCGATACTCAAGAGAGTAAGAACTCAGCAAGAGTAGTGGTTGACATCAACTACCGGGTTTGCTATAATAGCAAAGTAATTAATGACGGGGCATAGCGCAGTTTGGTAGCGCACCTGGCTTGGGACCAGGGGGTCGCAGGTTCGAATCCTGCTGCTCCGACCATTTTTTATTTGCGGGTGTAGCTCAATGGTAGAGCCCCAGCCTTCCAAGCTGGTCGCGAGGGTTCGATTCCCTTCACCCGCTCCATTTTTTTTTGCCTTTTTTAGGGTATACTAAGATAGGGTGTAGTTGACGATACATAGTACATAATTTATACTATAATAGATAATTATATAGGGAATCCACATGGTTCAGTAGCTCAGTTGGATAGAGCAACGGCCTTCTAAGCCGTGGGTCGGGGGTTCGAATCCCTCCTGGATCACCAAAGAAATAAACGGATAGCTCGTAATGAGCTATCCGTTTTTGTTTGCGTTTTTAGCATAGTTACACATAAAAAAAATGTAAAAAGATAAACCTGTATTAAAAATGAATAAAATTTCATAAACTAATATATGAATGAGTAAAAAAATGTACTTATAAGATGGCAAAAGTCTAAAATAGAATTAAAATAATACTATAAACACTGGATTTTTGTATGATGATAAAGCATGAATGAAAAATGAATTTACCTTGATTGTTATATTGATGATTTTATATAATTATAAATATTATGGCTAATTATAAGCTTTCATATGTATGTATGAGGTTTTATAAATGGATATCTAGGTTATAGTTGTAATAGGAGTGTTTCATGAATAAGATTTTCAAGGTGATTTGGAGTAAAAGCAAAGAGTGTTATGTAGTTGTGTCTGAGATAGCAAATAATTATAGTGCTAAAAAGGCTGTATTGACTAGTGTTTTTGCTGTGTTGGCGGTAACTGGTGGTGCAGCTCATGTTATGGGGGCGACTTTACCGTCGGAGCTAACAGACAAAGGCTCTATTAAAATCGGTCAGTATGCAACTACAAGTAATATGTCTAGTATAGTTATAGGGACAAGCAGTCAATTTAGAACTTCTTCAGTTGATGGGTATAGGGCAATTGGTATTGGCTCTGGGATTATTGCTAGTGGTAATAATAGTGTTTCTATCGGTGGACATTCTCAAGCAACAGAAGATCAGGCAATTGCTATTGGTGGAGCTTCTGATGATAGTGGTGCTAAAGCAACGGGTTCTCAATCTATTGCTATCGGTGGTAATACTGTAGCTAGTGGGGATTCCTCTATTGTAGTCGGTGGTGATGACGTAGAGGTTGCATTCGCTAGAACTGTAACTTATACAGATATTAACACTGGACAAGCTAAAACGGGGACATTGAGACAGGCATCTATTGATTTGGCGAATATCCAATTGCCTCAATATATCACCGCTACAGCTAGTCATGCAGGGACTGCCATTGGGATGAAAACTAAAGCTGGTGACTTGGGTCTTTCTCTCGGCATGGGGGCGGATTCCGCTACTCGCCTAGATGGTAAGGCTGGTAATGTAGTTAACGCTATCGCTATTGGTGCCGGTGCAAAAGCTAATCGGGATAATTCCATTGCAATCGGTGGTGGTGCTAATACTGATGCAGCGGGTGTGGCACAAACAAGTTATACTTTGAGCAATGGTGATACGGTTAACTGGGCCGGTGGTGAAAATGTGTTGCCTGGTGACGTAGTATCATTCGGTGCTGTTGGGTATGAACGTCAGCTTAAAAATATAGCACCTGGTATTGTCAGTGCAACTTCTACAGATGCGGTGAATGGCTCTCAGTTATATGCAATAGCTGAGAAGACTTTATCTAAATATATTTCTATTAAATCTGATTTGGCTGGGAATAAATCTAATAAAGGTGCAGAAGCGACTGATTCTATGGCTATAGGTCCGAATGCGTCTACAACAACTGCTGCTACTAAAGGGACTGCTTTAGGTACTGGTGCAACTGTTACTGTAGCGAATGGTGTAGCTGTAGGTTCACAGTCTAAAGCGAGCACAGCTAGCGGTGTAGCAGGCTATAATGTAAACGACTCTAGAACCGATAAATATGGCTCTTTATCTGGTAAAGCATTGACATCTACTTTAGGTGCCTTTGCTGTAGGTAATGAGACGAATACACGTCAAATCACAGGTGTGGCTGCTGGTACAGTTGATACAGATGCTGTAAATGTAGCACAGTTAAAGAGTGTGAATTTGAAAGTAGCTGGAGATACCGGCACAGGTGATGTTAATCTTGCTAATAGTACTTTAAATATTAAAGGTGCTGGTCTTGCTAAAACTACTGCATCTGGTAAAGATGTAACCGTAACTGTGTCTGAAAAAGCAGTTAAACAAGAAGCTGTTAAAGCGGTTACAATGGCAGCAGCAAATCCTAATGGTGCGATTACTGTGACACCTGAGCTTAGTGCGGACAAAGATACAGCAACTTACAAAGTTGGTATTGATCCAACTAAGGTAGCTGAGATTACTAACTTCACCTATAAGGATAATGATGGTGCAGATAAGACCGTTACATTAAAGAAAGGTTTGAACTTTAAAAACGGCACTATGACGACTGCTACTACTGCTGCAGATGGAGTAGTAACGGTTGATATCAATGATGATACAAAGGCTAAAATTAATAATGCCGCAACAAATAAGCTAGATAATCTTACATCAGATGGTGAACAAAAGGTTAAGAGCTTGTCCGCATGGAATGTAAAGGCTAATAACAGTAATGCTGAAACAGTAACAGGTGGAGATACCGTTACATTTAATGATGGCTCTAATATCGCTATTACTCAAAATGGCAAGACATTTACTGTAGCGACTAAAAATGATGTAAACTTTAATACTGTAACAGCTACGACAAAGGTGACAACACCTGCGGTAGAAGGGCTTACTAATACGTCCTGGACACCTGGTACTACTACTCCTGTTAGTGGTCGTGCGGCAACAGAAGATCAATTGAAAGCCGTTGATACACAAGTAGCAACAAATAAAGATGATATTGCTACGAATAAGGCTAATATCGATAAGAATAAAGATAATATCGCAAAGAATGCGGACAACATCACGAAAAATGCTACAGAAATTGCTACAAATAAAGGCAATATTACAACCAATACGCAGAACATTGCAACCAATACGGCAGCCTTGGCTCGTAAGATCTCTTTAGGAGGTAATACTGGTAGTACAACAGAGAAATCCTTAAGTACAGGTGATGTGAAGTTTAATGTAAAAGGTGCGGGTCTTGTAACGACTTCTGCAGCTGGTGATGATGTAACCGTAACTGTGACAGAAAAAGCAGTTAAACAAGAGGCTGTTAAAGCAGTTACAATGGCAGCAGCGGATCCTAATGGTCCGATCACTGTGACACCTGAGCTTAGTGCGGACAAAGATACAGCAACTTACAAAGTTGGTATTGATCCAACTAAGGTAGCTGAGATTACTAACTTCACCTATAAGGATAATGATGGTGCAGATAAGACCGTTACATTAAAGAAAGGTTTGAACTTTAAAAACGGTACTATGACGGCTGCTACAACTGGTGCAGATGGGGTCGTAACGGTTGATATCAATGATGATACAAAGGCTAAGATCAATAACGCTGCAACGAATAAGCTAGATAATCTTACACCGGAAGGCGAACAGAAGGTTAAGACCTTGGCAACATGGAATGTCGCTACTGCTGCTGATGGCGGAACTCATTCTGGTGACTCCACAAGTACTGTAACAGGTTCTGATACAGTGACTTTTAAAGCAGGTAATAACCTAAATGTAAATCAAACTGGTAGAGATATTACATTCTCCTTAAATAAAGAGATCTCTGATATGACTAGTTTAGGTCTTACAAATCCGGATGGTGCAAAGGCAACTATTAAGACTGGAAAAGGTGATGCTCATGTAGGTGAAACAGACCAAGCGGATCGTATTGTTTATACTAATGCAGCTGGTACTGAAGAACAGGTAGCAACATTAAAAGACGGTTTGCAATTCGGTGGCGATAATAATCCTGAAGTTATTAATAAGACATTGAATCAAAAGCTAGAAGTTGTTGGCGGTGCTGATGCAGCGAAATTGTCCGATAACAACATCGGTGTTAATGCGAAAGACGGTAAGTTGCACGTGCAATTGTCTAAAGAATTGAATGACTTGACTAGCGCTCAATTCAAAAACGGTAATGCAGTATCTACAATCAGTGGTGCAGGCACGACTGTGACAGACGGTACGAATACAACTCAATACGGTCCTAAAGGCATGACCATTAATCCAGGTGCGAATGAAATATCTCTTACCGATAAAGGCTTAAACAATGGTGGTAAAGTCATCTCCAATGTAGCGAGCGGCGGTGATGTTGATACTAATGCGGCGAACATCGGCGATGTGAAGAAAGCGACTGCGGCATCCAAAACGACAGTATCTGTTAATAAGAAAGATACAGAAACTCCGAATTTGGTGCTAGAAGAAACTGTAGATCCTGCTGATGGTCATACAAATTACGATATCAAGTTGGCAAATAAAGTTAACTTAGGAAATGATAATATTGTGCTTGATGGTGCAGATGGTACTGTTAAGACTAAAGGCAATATTACATCCGAAGGCACTGTAGAAGGGAAAGACCTCAAAGCGGGGGATGTAACTGTTAACAAGGATAACAAAGGGACTGTAAACGGTTTATCCAATAAGACTTGGACTCGTGGACAGGCTCCTGTGAGCGGTCAAGCAGCGACAGAAGATCAAATCCAAGCGGTAGATACTCGTGTGATCGCCGTAGAAGATAAGGTGGCAGACTTCGGCTGGATGGCTAAGAGCAGTGCTACAGGTACAGGTCAAGCAACAGGCAATAATGCAGCGACTAAGGTTGGCGATAAAACGGAAGTAGAATTCCGTGCTGGTGATAACCTCACTATTGATCAAACAGGCACTACTTTCACGTATTCTTTGAATAAAAATATGACAGGTCTTGAAAGTGTATCCGTAGGGGATGTAGCAAATGATAAACCGGGTGTTGTATTGAACGGTGCTGACGGCACTATGGGCGTACGCGGTAAAGATGGTGCGAATGCATCGATTACAGCGGCTAAAGGTGCTGACGGCTTGACTGGTACTGGTAAAGATCGTATCGTTTATGAAACGAAAGACGCTAACGGCAATCTTGTAAAAGAAACTGTAGCGACTATGAACGATGGCTTGCATTTCGCTGGTGATAATGGGAATACAGTTATCGATAAGACCTTGAATGAAAAACTTGAAATTGTTGGCGGCGCTGATGCAGCGAAATTGTCCGATAACAATATCGGTGTTAATGCGAAAGACGGTAAGTTGCACGTACAATTGTCTAAAGAATTAAATGACTTGACTAGCGCTCAATTCAAAAACGGTAATGCAGTATCCACAATCAGTGGTGTAGGCACGACTGTGACAGACGGTACGAATACAACTCAATACGGTCCTAAAGGCATGACTATTAATCCAGGTGCAAATGAAATATCTCTTACCGATAAAGGCTTGAATAACGGCGGTAAAGTCATCTCTAATGTAGCGAGCGGCGGTGATGTTGATACTAATGCGGCGAATATCGGTGATGTGAAGAAAGCAGCTGCAGCATCTAAAACGACAGTATCTGTTAATAAGAAGGATACAGAAACTCCGAATTTGGTGCTAGAAAAAACTGTAGATCCTGCTGATGGTCATACGAATTACGATATCAAATTGGCTGATAAAGTTGACTTGGGTAATGGTAATATCGTTCTCGACGGGGCTGATGGCAGCATCAAGACTAAAGGCAATATTACATCCGAAGGTACTGTAGAAGGCAAAGATCTTAAAGCGGGGGATGTAACTGTTAACAAGGATAACAAAGGGACTGTAAACGGTTTATCCAATAAGACTTGGACTCGTGGACAGGCTCCTGTGAGCGGTCAAGCAGCGACAGAAGATCAAATCCAAGCGGTAGATACTCGTGTGATCGCCGTAGAAGATAAGGTGGCAGACTTCGGCTGGATGGCTAAGAGCAGTGCTACAGGTACAGGTCAAGCAACAGGCAATAATGCAGCGACTAAGGTTGGCGATAAAACGGAAGTAGAATTCCGTGCTGGTGATAACCTCACTATTGATCAAACAGGCACTACTTTCACGTATTCTTTGAATAAAAATATGACAGGTCTTGAAAGTGTATCCGTAGGGGATGTAGCAAATGATAAACCGGGTGTTGTATTGAACGGTGCTGACGGCACTATGGGCGTACGCGGTAAAGATGGTGCCAATGCATCTATAACAGCGGCTAAAGGTGCTGACGGCTTGACAGGTACTGGTGCTGGTAAAGATCGTATCGTTTATGAAACGAAAGACGCAGCAGGCAATCCTGTAAAAGAAACCGTAGCGACTATGAATGATGGTTTACATTTCGCTGGCGATAATGGGAATACAGTTATCGATAAGACCTTGAATGAAAAACTTGAAATCGTTGGTGGTGCTGATGCAGCGAAATTGACTGATGATAATATCGGCGTTAATGCAAAAGACGGCAAGTTGCAAGTACAATTAGCTAAAGATTTAAATGGTTTATCTAGTGTGGAAGTGAAGGACGATAATGGTGCATCTACTGTTATGAAAGGTGACACTATTAAGAGCAAAGATGCAGCAGGAAATACTTCTGTTGTAAATGGCTCTGGTGTGACTATTACACCTGCTAATCCGCAAAATCCAAATGCTGGTACAGTGTCTTTAACTACTGAAGGCTTGAATAATGGCAACAATCAAATCAAGGGTGTTGCAGCTGGTACAGCAGATACAGATGCGGTTAACCTTGGTCAATTGAAAAAATCTAATGCTCAACTTGCTAATGCAATTGCTAATGTTGAATCCGAAACACAACGAGTAGGCGCTCATGCGGCCGCTATGTCAGCGTTGAAACCAATTCAATATGATCCATTAGAACCAACTCAAGTGATGGCTGGATATGGTAACTATCGTGGTAAGAGTGCAGCAGCATTAGGGCTTGCTCATTATACTAATGAAGATACAATGTTCAACGTGGGTGTTTCCGTAGGTGGACGTCATAATATGATCAATGCCGGTTATACTCACAAGTTTGGTAACAGCGATGCTAAAAAAGCTGTACCAGAACGCTACAAAGGCGGTCCAATCAGCTCCATTTATGTGATGCAAGATGAAATGACCTCTTTGAAACAAGAGAATAGTAGACAGAAGGAAGTATTGGATAAACAACAAGCTGAAATCGAATCGTTGAAAGCTATGGTTAATAGTTTACTAGCAACTAAAGGTTAATAACTAAATATAGTAATTAAAATGATGATTTCGCTATAGCATTCTTGTAGTGTTATCCGATGTCGTAAAGGAAAAAGGTTCCGTAGGACGTTGATGGCCGATAAGCCGCAACTGAAATACGGAACCTTTTTTCTTTTAATTGTAGTGTCCCTTTATAAGACAACTAATATTTATGTATGATATAATGTTAAAAATGAAAAATAGATGAATTTATGCGGATGTTGTAAGGAGTAAATTAAATGGAGAATGTAGAATGTATTTTTAATTCAATAAAATTACATGAACGTAAACAAGATGAGAAGTGTTATTTTGATCCTATTCGTTACTTTTTAGTTCAGAAAACTCCAGAGGAAGAAGTTCGACAAAAAACAATTATATTTATACAAAAGAAACTCGGTATACCTATTGAACGAATTCGCGTAGAAGAACCTATGTGCCATGTGAAGAAAGGTTTACGAGGTAGAGCAGATATCGTCGTTTATCGTGATGATAAACAAGAAGAAGCTTTAATGGTAATTGAGTGTAAAGCTCCTTATATTGATGTTGAATGTAATGTGGTATTAGACCAAGCGATAAGATATCGGGATATACTTAATGCGAAATATATTATGCTTGTTAATGGTGTAAATGCTGTAGTATATCAATTTAAAAATGGAAAACTTAAAGAAGTAGACAAAATTCCCTCTTACCAAGAGCTTTTAAAATCAAAAGTGAAGATTGTTAAGCAAAGTAAAGATAAGCCTTATACATTTGAAGATATTAAGTCTAAACGGCTACAGAATAAATTTTTGAATGAGGGTTATATGGGTGAAGACAGTCCCCCAAAAAATTATGAGTTTTATCTTAACCTTTTGAATTTATTACTGTTAAAGAATATTACTTCTTCAAATATTCTTGAAAAATTAAATGTTATAGAGGATTGCTTTAGAGGTGTAACCTTTTTTGGTAATAGAGGTGGGGGACAATATCAAGTTTGGACACGTTTATTTATAGCTAAGGACTATGAACGCAAAGATCAGGTTTTGGGGATTAGTATATGTGGTACGGAGCATACAGAAAATGATCCACACTGGGGAAATCGTCTTGGTGTTACTCAATTAAATGTATCTATAACAAATAAAGAAACTAGACATCATTCATTACAGTTGAATTTGGATAAATTTTGTAAGTTTGATATCAATACCAATATGATTGAAATTACACACAATGGTGCTATAACAAGAGGTCGAGATGGAGCGTTACCTAAAAAGGAATTACTTGATTATGTTCAAAAAAGAGCTCCTGAATTAGTAAAAGATGATAAAATATACTTAGGTCGTCTTGATAACTCCCGTTTGTTAGAGTGGCGAAATTCAAATGTACAATCCTTTATAAGAAATTTACTACGCTATGCAGTACTTCGAGATGGATTTAGATCAGAATATAAAAAATCAAAGTAATATTGTTAATGAAAGACCATTCATCGAATGGTCTTTTTGTATTTATAATAAATCACTTAAAAGTTTAATTTTAATCGCATCCTATAAATCCAGTATTTATCTACATTTTTTACTCATAAGTCGAATTGGTCAAATTAAAAGTCAAAAAATTACACTTTGATATATTGACTTTTTGACTTTTAAGGGTTATTATAATGTCATAGGGTAAATAAACCCAGTAAAAATAGTATTAGTCAAATAGTTAAACTCTATGATGTATGAGGGGGTAAAATATATGAACAACAACTTTAACAACTTTGGTAATGAATTTTCTAGCATGAATGATTTGTTTAATCAATTGATGGGTAATATGGGGGGGTATTCCACAGAACGACGTAGTTATAAGATTAATGGTCGCGAAGTAACTCCAGAAGAATTTGCGTTTTATCGTCAAACTGGTCGATTACCATCTAATGAGGAAATGCAAGCTGCTCAAGCTGCGCAACAAGGTAAAATTAAACAAGATGGCATCCTTGCTCGTTTGGGGACAAACTTAACTCAACAAGCTCGTGATGGTAAACTCGATCCTGTAATTGGTCGTAACAAAGAAATCCAAGAAACCGCAGAAATCTTGGCGCGTCGTACTAAAAATAATCCTGTACTTGTAGGTGATGCTGGTGTTGGTAAAACTGCAGTAGTAGAAGGCTTGGCACAAGCTATTGTAAATGGTGATGTTCCAGCAGCTATTAAAAATAAAGAAATCATTTCCATCGATATTTCCGGATTGGAAGCTGGTACTCAATACCGTGGTTCCTTCGAAGAAAACATTCAAAACCTTATTAAAGAGGTAAAAGTCGCTGGGAATATTATCTTGTTCTTCGATGAAATTCACCAAATTTTGGGTGCTGGGTCCACAGGTGATGGTCAAGGGTCCAAAGGCTTGGCAGATATCTTGAAGCCTGCTTTGTCCCGTGGTGAAATGACAGTTATAGGTGCTACAACACAAGATGAATACCGTAACACAATCATGAAAAACGCAGCTCTTGCTCGTCGTTTCAATGAAGTTAAGGTTAATGCACCATCTGCAGAAGATACTTTCAAAATCTTACAAGGCATTCGTCCATTATACGAAGCGCATCATAACATTGAATTGCCAGATGCGGTGTTGAAAGCCGCTGTAGATTATTCCGTACAGTATATTCCACAACGTAGCTTGCCAGATAAAGCTATTGATTTAATTGATGTAACAGCAGCTCATTTGGCGTCTCAACATCCTGTAACAGATATTAAAACTTTGGAAGCAGATATTGCTGATGCTAAAGCAAAACAAGAGGAATATGCTCAAAAAGAAGACTATGAATCTGCGATCAATGAAAAAATGCGCATTCAAAAGTTACAAGCAGAGCTCGACAACCATACAGAAAATCAAAAGGTGGTAGCTCAAGTAAACGACGTAGCAGAAGCCGTTGAAAGAATGACTGGTATCCCTGTATCTCAAATGGGTGCATCCGATATCGAGCGCTTGAAAGACATGAAATCTCGTTTAGAAGCTCATGTAATCGGTCAAGATAAAGCAGTAGAAGCTGTATCTAAAGCAATTCGTCGTAACCGTGCAGGCTTTGACGAAGGTAACCGTCCAATCGGTAGCTTCTTATTCGTAGGTCCTACTGGCGTAGGTAAAACAGAATTAGCTAAACAATTAGCTTTAGATATGTTTGGTAACAAAGATGCAATCATTCGCTTGGATATGTCCGAATATAGTGATCGCACAGCCGTATCTAAATTAATCGGCGCTACAGCTGGTTATGTTGGTTATGAAGATAACTCTAATACATTGACTGAACGCGTACGTCGTAATCCTTATTCCATCGTATTATTCGATGAAATCGAAAAAGCAGACCCTCAAGTTATTACATTACTTTTACAAGTATTGGACGATGGTCGCTTAACAGATGGTCAAGGTAACACAGTAAACTTTAAAAATACTGTTATCATCGCTACATCCAATGCAGGTTTCGGTTATGGTAATGACAGTGATGATGAAAATAAAGTAGATGTAATGGAACGCATCGCGCCATTCTTCCGTCCAGAGTTCTTGAACCGTTTCAACGCAGTTATCGAGTTCAATCAATTAAGCAAAGAAGATTTGAAAAAAATCGTAGATTTAATGCTCGATCAAGTTAATAAGACTTTGGCTAAGAAAGACATCACTCTTGATGTAACTGATGCAGCTAAAGAATTGTTGATGGAACAAGGGTATGACAAAACTATGGGCGCTCGTCCGTTACGCCGTGTTGTGGAATCTGAAATCCGAGATAATGTAACAGATTTCTACTTGGATAATATCGATGTAAAACACTTGCTTGCTGATGTTAAGGATGGGCATATTGTAATCTCTGAAAAAGCAGATTCCGATAATAGCAAAGACCAAGATAAGGCTGAGAAATAAAGAATAGACGTAAAAGTGTCAGAATAATCATTTGACAAATCTGAATAAAGTAGTAATATTAATAGCATAATTATATAGTGAGTATGCAAGGGAGCCTATTATATAGGCTGAGAAAGGGCTGCGAGCACCTGACCTTTATACCTGATCGGGATCATGCCCGCGTAGGAAGCACGCTAATACTTAATATGGGTATCGATCATTTTGTTCGATACCCATTTTTGCATACCTAACTATATATGTCTTTTATATAGGAGGATGTAAAATGTTTATGACACAATTGGAATCGGCTGTGGCTGGTGTAGTTACGAAGGAAATGAAAGTTGTCGCGGAAAAAGAACGTATGGATGAAGAAGTATTACGTTCCCTAGTGGCAGCAGGAAAGGTTGTTATTCCTTGTAACAAGCAACATACTAGTATTTCGCCAGAGGGGATTGGTAAGCGTCTTAGAACGAAAGTCAATGTTAATTTAGGTACATCAAAAGATGTCACTGATTATGATAGTGAGATTGAAAAGGTTAATCGAGCTATTCGACTTGGAGCAGAGTCGATTATGGACCTTTCCACTCATGGTGATACTCGTATTTTTAGACGTAAATTAATCGAGACATCGCCAGTAATGATTGGTACAGTGCCTATCTATGATAGTGTCATTCATCATCAAAAAGATTTGGGTGAATTAACGGCTCAAGATTTCTTGGACACTATCCGATTACACGCTCAAGATGGTGTAGATTTTATTACTATCCACAGTGGTATTACGAGGAAAACAATAGATCAAATCAAGAATCATAAACGGATGCTTAATATTGTTAGCCGCGGAGGGAGTTTGGTGTTTGCATGGATGAGCATGACAGGCCATGAAAATCCATTCTATGAATACTTTGATGAAATCTTAAAGATTTGTAAAGAATATGATGTTACTTTGTCTTTAGGTGATGCTTGTCGTCCGGGTTGCTTGGCGGATGCAACTGACGTGTGCCAAATTGAAGAACTTGTAAGGCTTGGTGAATTGGCAAAACGAGCGAAACAATATGGTGTACAAGCTATGATTGAAGGACCTGGGCATGTACCTTTACATCAAATACAAATGAATATGGAAATACAAGAGTCCTTGTGTGATGGAGCGCCATTCTATGTGCTGGGACCGCTCGTAACAGATATTGCGCCTGGTTATGACCATATTACAGCTGCCATTGGTGGGGCTGTAGCTGGTATGCATGGGGCGTCATTCTTGTGCTATGTTACACCAGCGGAACATTTAGCCTTACCAAATGCAGATGATGTAAAAGAGGGAATTATGGCTTTTAAAATAGCGGCGCATGCTGCAGATATTGCTCGTGGTATTTCTAATGCAAGAGATATAGATGACACTATGGCTAAGGCACGTCAAGTTCTCGATTGGGAGACACAATATGCTTGTGCCCTTGATCCTGAACGGGCTCGTTCTATTCGTGAAAGTAGAGCACCGGAGGAAGACCATAGTGAAACCTGTTCGATGTGTGGCAAGTTTTGTGCTGTACGCAGTATGAATAAAGCTTTACAAGAAGAATATATTGATATTTTATAAGCTTTTTCATATGGGAGGTCATTATGGATTTGATTGTTAATGGAGAGCCAAAGTATGTTGTAGGTGAGCAACTTCATTTGATTCTTGATGAATTAGGCTATTCTGGTAAACACTTTGTAGTTGAGCTTAATGGAGAGATTCTTAGTAAGGAAGCATATACAACCACTAAATTAACGGCTGCTGACAGATTAGAAATCGTTAGCTTTGTAGGAGGTAATTGATATATTGGATACATTTACTATAGGTAATATTGGGGTAGGGCCTATTTTTTCTACACAGACAAAACCCAATGCTAATCCTGTAGGAATTTCTTATGTATATTGGGCAAAGCAATTTAGTAAGTTTCCTATTGTTGCTATTGGGGGGGATTAAAACGACAAATACTGATATCGTTTGGCAAGCGCATCCCGATTTTATTTGTGCCGTTTCTGAAATAACAGAGTCGGACAATATACAAAATACGGTTTATGAGCTTATGACTGGATATAGTAGAGTCAGATAAAAAAATTGAGTTTACATACAAACCACAAGATTAAAATCTTGTGGTTCTTTGGTTATAAAAGAATTTTGTATACATGATAAAAATCATTGCTAACGTATCGATTTGTTTAGTATAATCGTATCATTAAATTCGATATTCTATAGAATTTATAAAATACATGAAGATGGAGAGGTAATAGTATATGTCTCATTATGTAGATTTAAATAGTGATTTAGGCGAAAGTTTTGGTAACTATACATTAGGCATGGATAGTGAAGTATTAAATCACGTAACAAGTGCTAATATTGCTTGTGGTTGGCACGCTGGAGATCCTCTTATTATGGATGCGACTGTCCGCATATGTAAAGAAAAAGGAGTTGCCGTAGGGGCGCATCCTGGTTATCCGGATTTGATGGGATTTGGTCGTCGTGCGATGGCAGTAAATCCTGCTGAGGCAAAAGCCTATATGATGTATCAACTAGGTGCACTTCAAGCTTTTTGTGATAGTTATGACATTACTTTACAGCATATGAAATTACATGGTGCTTTTTACAATACAGCCTGTGTTACGCCTGTACTAGCTGATGCAATTTTAGATGGTTTACAAGCGGTAAATCCTAATATCGCGGCCATGGTATTGAGTGGTAGCTATATTGCTCAAGAGGCACAGCGACGAGGTATTCCTGTTATACAGGAAGTGTTTGCCGATCGTGGCTATACAGAGGAGGGAACATTGGTCCCTCGTACAGAAGCAGGTGCTTTCATTAAAGACCCGCAAGAGGCTTTAGACCGAGTTCTCATGATGGTTACAAAGGGTAAGGTTGTTACTAATACCGGGAAGACCATTGATATTGTAGCCGACTCCGTATGTGTTCATGGTGATAACCCAGAAGCGATAGCTTTCACAAGGTATATTCGGGAGGGGCTCACAAAAGCTGGTGTAACGGTGGCGAATTTTCAACACCAATAACACTATTAAATACATTAAAATAAATGCTTAACTAATACCAACAGAAAATGCAAATATAAGTATTAAAAGTAAGTATTACATGTAAGTATGAGTTTTAAGCAATAAGTATGGCATAGATTAATTATTATATGTGGAGGTTCCTATGAAACCAATTACAGGTAAAGCGAGTTTCTCTGTCCTATTAGGGGCGGCTTTCTTAATGGCCACGTCTTCCATTGGACCTGGCTTTATGTTACAAACGGCAGCATTTACAAATGAGTTGAAAGCAGACTTTGCATTTGCTATCGTTGTATCCGTTATTTTCTCTATTATTGCACAGCTTAATGTGTGGACGATTATTGGTGTATCCCAAATGCGTGGTCAAGATATTGCGAATAAGGTATTGCCAGGCCTTGGTTATATAGTGGCATTTTTAATTTCCCTTGGTGGATTGGCCTTTAATATCGGTAATATTGGTGGTGCTTCTATGGGCCTCAATATTATATTTGGTATCGACACAACAACAGCGGCCGCTATTAGCGGTATCTTAGGTATCTTACTATTTACATCTAAGAAGATGGGTGGTGTTTTAGATAATACGGCTAAAGTACTCGGTACTGTTATGCTTGTTCTTATCGCTTACGTAGCCTTTTCAACAAATCCTCCAGTAGGGACAGCAGTAACTCATGCGATAGTACCTACGAATTATCCGTGGCTTGCTACGATAACTCTTATTGGAGGTACCGTAGGTGGATATATAACATTCTCTGGTGGTCACCGCCTCATTGATGCTGGTATTACAGGTCAAGAACATTTAAAGGATGTACGTCGTGCAGCGATTATGGGCATGTCTGTTGATGCCCTAGTTCGTATATTATTATTTTTAGCTGTTCTTGGTGTGGTATCTATGGGTTATGTACTAGACTCTAAGGATCCAGCTGGTTCTGCTTTTCTTTTAGGAGCTGGTGAAATCGGTCATAAATTATTCGGTATAGTGTTCTTCTGTGCCGCATTGACCTCTGTAGTAGGGGCTGCCTACACATCAGTATCCTTCTTAAAAACATTGTTTAAGGTTGTAGAACGAAATGAAAAATTGACTATTATGGCGTTTATCTTTATTTCTACATGTATCTTAATCTTTATTGGTAAACCAGCATCTCTATTGATTTTAGCGGGCTCTGTAAACGGTCTAATCTTGCCTGTTACGTTGGCAGTTATGCTCGTTGCTACTCATAAATCCGAAATCGTAGGGGCATACAAACACAATAAACTTTTATATTATACCGGTTGGGTTGTAGTGCTTGTAACATCTTATATTGGTGTTACATCTTTAAAGGGCATTGCTAAGTTACTAGGTTAATTAATTATCTGTGAAAGCACCATTACGTTCGGCTTGAATGTGATGGTCCTTTCTAGTTATAGCAGGAGGTACATATGAAACCTACAATTTCACCTGTAGGGGATTGCGCTATCTCTATTGATTTTGGTCAAGTAATCGATCCAAAGATTAATCGACAAATCCGACAAGTTATAGAGCAGATTAAAGTCTTACAGCTAGATGGAATTATTGAACTAGTTCCTACATACTGTGCATTGCTTGTTCAATATGATGCAATGGTATATTCTTATTCAGATATTTGTAGAATTCTTGAACCCACATTGCAAGAATCGGTAACGGATAGCGCAAATGAACTCGTTACGATTGTTGAAATACCCACCGTTTATGGTGGCGAGTTTGGCCCAGATTTAGGCTTTGTAGCCTCTCATAATCATTTAAGTGAAGCTGAGGTTGTATCCATTCATAGTGGTACAGATTATTTAGTTTATATGTTAGGCTTTATTCCTGGATTTACCTATTTAGGTGGCATGGATCCACGCATTGCGACGCCTCGACTATCCTCTCCAAGGACTTTGATTCCTGCCGGCTCTGTAGGTATTGCAGGGGAACAGACTGGTACATATCCATCAGATTCTCCAGGGGGCTGGCAGATTATTGGACGCACACCTGTGACTATGTATGACATGTCTAAGAAACAAGCCGCACTATTGCAAGCCGGAGACTACGTTCGTTATGTGCCTATCGATGAAAACGAATTCCATAGGATTAAATCCATGGGTATGGAATATATTCCGTCTATGTATGAAGTAGAGGTAGGTGAGTTACGTGGGTATAAATGAGTTTAAGGCTGCTTTAATCCGCGTAGATGCGCCAGGGATGTACACTACGATTCAAGATTCTGGCCGCGTAGGCTTTCAACAATATGGTATGCCTGTGGCTGGTCCTATGGATAGTGAAAGCTATCTCTTAGGACAAGCACTTGTAGGTAATACGACTCCTCTTGGTGCATTAGAGTGCACCGTATTGCCACCTACGTTAACCGTCCAAGGTACATGTATCGTTGCTTTTACAGGGGCTGATATGCACCCCACTATTAATAATATAGTCGTGCCTCGATACATACCTTTTATATGTCATGAAGGAGATATTATTTCTGGTAGCTTTAGCCAATGTGGCGTGCGTATGTATATTGCTTTCTCAGGCGGTATTGATGTTCCTACTATTAATGGTAGCGTATCGACTCATACAAAGGCTAAGATAGGTGGCCTTGAGGGGAGACCGTTACAAGCAGGTGATCAGTTTGGCATTAAAGCATTTACTAGAGACGAAGTGAATGTGTGCGACTTCTATGATGGTCATAACTTATTCAATATCGCCCTATATAACCGCGGCGGCCGTGAGTGTCACGAACCTTTGCGTGTTGTTCTCGGAAATCAAGCAAAGTATTTTACAGAGAAAGGGATTAAGACCTTTGGTAGTAAAATATATACATTGACTGTACAATGTGATCGCATGGGCTTTCGCTTGGATGGCCCTGTTATAGAGCATATAGATGGTGCGGATATTATCTCCGATGGAGCTGTATTTGGTTCTATCCAAGTTCCTTCTGATGGAAACCCTATAGTGCTCATGGCAGATCGGCAAACAACAGGTGGCTATACAAAGATTGGTACTGTGATTACGGCAGATTTACCTAGGTTAAGCCAATTACCAGTGGGGGATGGAATTCATTTTGATATCGTATCTGTCGAAGAAGCACAAGCGATATATCGTACATATATGAAACGCTTACATAAGCGTATACAATTAGCATACGAACAAAGTGTATATGCCTTTAATGTAACTTAATTGGTTTTCCCTATTTAATTATATAAACTA
Source organism: Veillonella parvula (assembly GCF_047241225.1). Classification (GTDB taxonomy): domain Bacteria; phylum Bacillota; class Negativicutes; order Veillonellales; family Veillonellaceae; genus Veillonella; species Veillonella parvula_O. Next base: position 445,321 of record NZ_JBKTIE010000003.1, read on the forward strand.
GCAATAAAGCTATCTTGTAGATTGTTATTTCTATGAGATAGCTTTTTGTTATGTAATGTAAGATGAATTGATGAGGTGGTGGGAAAATATAATCTTATAAAACAAGTTTAAAATAATGATTATGAATTTATATTCATTTTATCTCTTCGTTATGGTATAAAATAAGCCCGTATTTTATATAAAATTGTGATATGAATCACTATGAAACGCATTAATGCTGCATTTGTGCGCCGTGTAGAATTATGAATAAAAAATGAAAAAGCTTGATAGTGTATTAAAGGTTTTGATATACTTATAATATTGAAAATTTTGGAATTCTCGTATGATTTACCATATGATAAAACATCGAGGGAGCATTACTATTACTATAGTTTATAGGAGAAAGTATGAATAAGATTTTTAAAGTGGTTTGGAGCAAATCAAAAAGCTGCTACGTAGTAGTATCTGAGTTCGCTAAAAATAATGGTGGCAAGAAGAAAATTGTTGTAGCAGCAATCTTGGCTGCATTAGCAATGACTAATGCTAGCATCACTATGGCGGCAAATACTTTGCCTACAAATCTGCATGCAACAGCAGTAGGCTTGGGGGCTGGTGCTTCTATTACTGGTGATAAAGCTGTAGGTTTCGGTCAAAATGCAGCAGCTGCTGGTGGATATTCTATTGCAATAGGTTCTAATTCTAGTACCAGTGTTAACAGTCCACAAGGAATCGCTATTGGTGGTGGTAATACTGCTAATGAAGGTGCAAGAGTAATTGGGGAGCAAGCAATTGCCATTGGGGGAAATACAATAGCTCAAGGTAACTCTTCTATTGTTATTGGTGGCGATGATGTAGTTAAAGCCGATAGTGTAAAAGTTATTTACACTACGAATAATGGTGAGAATAAAACTGGGGATTTGCGTAGTGCGGTTCAAAGCTTAACAGGATTTGATATGAGAAAACCACTATATACATCGGCAACGGCTGGTGAATCTGGTATCACATTAGGGATGAAAGGTCAGTCTGGTAATGTCGGTATTGCCATTGGTACAGGTGCAAATGCGAAGGATCGTTTGGCGGGAACTGATACTGGAGCTACTGGCCAAGACAATAAAGATGTAACAAATGCTATTGCTATTGGTACAGGCGCTAGAGCAAATCGTGATAATGCTATTGCCATCGGTGGTGGTTCTAACACTGATGTAGGCGGTACAAAACAATCTAGCTATACTTTGCCAAATAATGTTGTTGCTTCCTGGGCTGGTGGTGATAAAACATTGCCAGGTGACGTTGTATCTTTTGGTTCTAAAGGGTATGAACGTCAGTTGAAACATGTGGCTCCTGGCGAAGTAAGTGCTACTTCCACAGATGCAATTAATGGCTCTCAACTTAGCGCTATTGTAGACCAAATCGCTTATAAATATATATCTATAAAATCTTCTGATGCTGCTAATAAAGATAATACTGGTGCTACGGCAGCTAATTCTATTGCTATTGGTCCAAATGCCGCAACAGACGGATCTGCGAGTCGTTCTGTAGCTGTTGGTGATGGCGCTAGAGGTAAAGTAGTAGATGGTGTAGCTGTTGGCTCAAAATCTACAGCTGATATTGCTTCAGGTGTAGCGGGGTATAATGTTAATACTAGTCGTACAGATATATATGCTGGTTTAAGTGGTGCTGCCTTAACATCTAAATTAGGTGGTGTTGCTGTTGGTACGACAAACCAAACACGTCAAATTAACTATGTTGCTGCAGGTACTGCTGATACAGATGCAGTAAACGTGGCACAGTTAAAGAGTGTTAATCTAGCTTTTACAGGTGATACTGGTACAGGCGATGTGAACCTTGCTAATAGTAAATTGGCTGTAAATGGTGATAATACATACATTAGCACTACAGCTAATGGTAAGAAAATTACAGTTTCTGGTAAAAAGCAAGATATCACAGTAGCAAATGGTAGCGCTACAGCGACTGCTGGTATGGCGGATTCTGCCAACGTAGCTAATGCGATTAATCAAGCAATTGATCAAAATAAATATGGTTGGAATCTTTCTGCTAATGGTGAAGCTACACCAGTAGCGGTTGAAAAAGGTAATACAGTAGATTTTTCTGGTGACGATAATGTTGCGGTTGCTAGAAATGATAAGAAAATCTCTGTAGCTTTGAAAAAAGATCTTTCTAAATTAAACAGTGCTTCTTTCAATAATGCTGGCGGTAATGAAACTGTAAAAATTGATGGTGATAAAGGTATCAATGCTGGAAATTTGAAAGTTGCCAATGTAGCAGATGGTGTTGCTGATAAAGATGCTGTCAATGTATCCCAATTGAAAAAAGTTGACGATAAAGCTGAAGCTAACAAAACTGCTATTGATACAAATAAAACCGCAATTGCTAAAAATGTAGGTGACATTACAACAAACAAAACAGATATTGCCACCAATAAGGACAGTATTGCTGCGAATACGCAAAAAATTGCTGACAATAAAACTACAATAGATAAAAATACTGGTGAAATTGCTACAAATAAAGGGGATATTGCTTCTAATAAAGCTAATATTGCTCAAAATACTGCTGCTATTGCCCGTAAGATTTCTTTAGGTGGTAACTCTGGTTCTACCGATGAAAAATCCTTGAACACAGGTGATGTGAAATTCAATGTGAAAGGTGAAAATGGTCTTACTACGGTTGCTAATGGCGACGATGTGACTGTTAAACTCGATGATGTAACTAAAAATAAACTCGACAATGCAGCTGATCGAGACTTGAGCAATTTGACTCCTAATGGTAAACAACAAGTTAAGGACTTAGCAGCTTGGAATGTAGTCGCTAATAATGAGACGGCTGAAAAGGTTGAAGGTAATAACACTGTTAAGTTTATTGATGGTGATAACATTTCTATTACTCAAAATGGTAAGGACTTCACCATTTCTGCTAAGAAAGATGTAACCTTTGATACGGTAACAGCTACTCAAACGATTACAGCACCAAAGGTTAAAGCGACAACTGGGGTTGAAACTCCTCAAGTAACAGGCTTGACTAACACTGTATGGACTCCGGGCCAAACACAACCTGTATCTGGTCGTGCAGCCACAGAAGACCAATTGAAACATGTTGATGATCAAGTAGCAGGAAACAAAGCCAAGATTGCTGATAATACAGATAAGATTGGCAAAAATACTGATGCTATCGTAGATAATAAGCAAAAAATAGCTGACAATAAAACGGCAATTGATAAAAATGCAGTAGATATTGCTACTAACAAAGACAATATTGCTGCGAATAAAACAGATATTGCTACTAATAAGGATAATATTGCAGATAACAAGCAAAAGATAGCTGCCAATAAATCTGCAATTGATAAAAATACTGGCGATATTGCTACTAATAAAGATAATATTGCAGATAATAAGCAAAAAATAGCTGATAATAAAGATGCTATCACTAAAAATGCTAGTGAGATTGCAATAAACAAAGGGGATATTGCTTCTAATAAAGCTAATATCGCTCAAAATACTACTGCTATCGCTCGTAAGATTTCTTTAGGTGGTAACTCTGGTTCTACCGATGAAAAATCCTTGAGCACAGGTGATGTGAAATTCAATGTGAAAGGTGAAAACGGTCTTACTACGGTTGCTAATGGTGACGATGTGACTGTTAAACTCGATGACGCGACTAAAGGTAAAGTTGACAATGCAGCTGACCAAGACTTGAGCAATTTGACCCCTGACGGTAAGCAACAAGTTAAGGGTTTATCCGCATGGAACGTAGTAGCTAATGGTAATACTGCCGAAAGAGTTGAAGGTGGCAATACAGTTAAGTTTATCGATGGTGATAACATTTCTATTACTCAAAATGGTAAGGACTTCACCATTTCCACTAAGAAAGATGTAACTTTTGATACGGTAACAGCTACTCAAACGATTACAGCGCCAAAGGTTAAAGCGACAACTGGGGTTGAAACTCCTCAAGTAACAGGTTTGACTAACACTGCATGGACTCTAGGCCAAACACAACCTGTATCTGGTCGTGCAGCTACAGAAGACCAATTGAAATACGTTGATGATCAAGTAGCAGAAAACAAAGCCAATATCGCTGATAATACAGATAAGATTGGCAAAAATTCTGATGCCATTGCAGATAACAAGCAAAAAATAGCTGACAATAAAGCTGCAATTGATAAAAATGCAGTAGATATTGCCACTAACAAAGACAATATTGCTGCGAACAAAACAGATATTGCTACTAATAAGGATAACATTGCAGATAACAAGCAAAAAATAGCTGATAATAAAACTGCAATTGATAAGAATACTGGTGACATTGCTACAAACAAAGCTGACATTTCAACTAACAAAGATAACATCGCAATCAATAAAGCTAACATTGACAAAAACACGACAGCTATTGGCCGTAAGATTTCTTTAGGTGGTAACTCTGGTTCGACTGATGAAAAATCGTTGAGCACAGGTGATGTGAAATTCAATGTGAAAGGTGAAAATGGTCTTACGACTGTTGCTAATGGCGACGATGTGACAGTTAAACTCGATGATACGACTAAAGGTAAAATCGAGAATGCAGCGGACCAAGACTTGAGCAATTTGACTCCTGACGGTAAGCAACAGATTAAGAACTTAGCAGCTTGGAATGTAGTCGCTAATAATGAAACTGCCGAAAAGGTTGAAGGTGGTAACACTGTTAAGTTCATCGATGGCGATAATATTTCTATTACTCAAAATGGTAAAGACTTCACAATCGCAACTAAGAAAGATGCTACTTTTGATACGGTAACGGCTACTCAAACCATTACAGCGCCAAAGGTTAAAGCGACAACTGGGGTTGAAACTCCTCAAGTAACAGGTTTGACTAATACTACTTGGGTTTCAGGTCAAACACAACCTGTATCTGGACGTGCTGCCACAGAAGATCAATTGAAACAAGTTGATAATCAAGTCGCAGAAAATAAAACCAATATTGCTGATAACACAGATAAGATTGGTAAAAATGCGGATGCTATTGCAAATAACAAGCAAAAAATAGCTGATAATAAAGCAGCAATTGATAAAAATGCAGTAGATATTGCTACTAACAAAGATAATATCGCAACTAATAAAGATAATATTGCGACGAATAAACAAAATATCGCAGATAACAAAGTGGCTATCACTAAAAATGCTGGCGATATCGCAGCCAATAAAGCTAATATTGATAAAAATACAGAAGCTATCGGTCGTAAGATTTCCTTAGGTGGTAATACTGGTTCAACCGATGAGAAATCCTTAAGTACAGGCGATGTGAAATTTAATGTGAAAGGGCAAAATGGTATTGTTACTGAAGCTAATGGAGAAGATGTAACTGTCAAATTAGATGATGCTACGGCTAATAAAATCAACAATGCAGCAAATACGGATTTGAGCAACTTAACAGATGCTGGTAAACAACAAGTTAAAGATTTATCCGCATGGAACGTAGTAGCTAATGGTAATACTGCCGAAAAAGTTGAAGGTGGCGATACAGTTAAGTTTATCGATGGTGATAACATTTCCATTACTCAAAATGGTAAAGACTTCACAATTGCTACTAAACAAGACGTTACTTTCAATACTGTAAAAGCAAATCAAACAATTACAGCACCAAAAGTGAAAGCTACAGAAAGTGTAGAAACACCTCAAGTAACGGGTTTGACTAACACTGCATGGACTCCGGGTCAAACACAGCCTGTCTCTGGACGTGCCGCCACAGAAGATCAATTGAAACATGTTGATGATCAAGTAGCAGAAAACAAAGCCAACATTGCTGATAATACAGATAAGATTGGTAAAAATGCTGATGCCATTGCGGATAATAAGCAAAAAATAGCTAATAATAAAGCTGCAATTGATAGAAATGCTGCTGATATTGCTACTAATAAGGACAATATTGCTGCGAATAAACAAAATATTGCTGATAACAAAGCGGCCATCACTAAAAATACTAGTGATATTGCAACTAATAAGGATAACATCGCAACCAATAAAGCTAATATCGACAAAAACACGACAGCTATTGCCCGTAAGATTTCCTTAGGTGGTAACTCTGGTTCTACCGATGAAAAATCGTTGAGTACAGGCGATGTAAAATTCAATATTAAAGGCGAAAACGGCTTAACAACTATAGCTAATGGTGAAGATGTAACTGTTAAGATTGATGATCAAACTAAAGCAAAAATTGATAATGCAGCAAATCAAGATTTGAGCAACTTAACAGAGGCTGGTAAACAACAAGTCAAAGATATATCTGCATGGAAGGTAACAGCTGCAGGAGGTACTGTTGAAAAAGTACAAGGTAGTGATACCGTAAAATTCCAAGCTGGTGATAATCTTGTAGTTAACCAAGATAGAACTACTTTCACATATGGCTTGGCTAAAGACTTAAAAGGCCTAAACCGTGTTACTGTAGGTGATGAAAACGGTGTATCTACTAAAATCACTCCTGCAGGTACAACTGTGAAAGATGCAGCTGGCAACTCTACTACAATTAATGGGGGTGGTATGACTATTACTCCTGCAGATACAGCAGCTAACCCTGTATCACTTACTGTAGACGGCTTAAATAATGGTGGCAACAAAATTCATGGAGTAGCGCCTGGCACAGCTGATACTGATGCAGTAAATATTAGCCAGTTAAAAGCCTCTAATGCTGGTTTACAAGAAGCTGTTAATCGTGTAGGTACTGAAACACAACGTGTTGGTGCTCATGCGGCAGCTATGGCAGCGTTGAAACCAATTCAATATGATCCATTGGAACCAACACAAATTATGGCTGGTATTGGCAACTACCGTGGTGAAACTGCGGGTGCCATCGGTATTGCTCACTACCGAACTGAAGATACTATGTTCAACGTAGGTGTTTCACTTGGCACTAGCCATAACATGGTAAATGCAGGTGTAACGCATAAATTTGGTGGTAGTCGTGAAAGAAAAGATGCTATTCCAGAACGTTATAAAGCAGGTCCAATTAGCTCTGTTTATGTAATGCAAGACGAAGTATCTAGCCTCAAAAAAGAGAATAGTAATCAAAAAACTGTTATTGCTAATCAAGCAGCACGTCTAAATACATTAGAAGCTGAAAATGAACGTCAACGTCAAGAATTGGCTGAGACTAAACAAGGCTTAGATGACTTGCGTGCAGTAGTAAATCAACTATTAGCATCTAAAGGTTAAAAGTTGAGAGCTAGTTTTGACAATGGTTTAAGATAATCATTTTCCTGTAAATCTAAAGAACCTCTTATACACTGTTATACCTGATAGGGTACATACATTTTGTATAAGAGGTTCTTTTGCTATTTTGATATATATTCTTATTTAAAATGCATAACATATGAATGACTTCTCATATGTTATGTGATATAATACAGTGGAACTAAGAGGCGAAGTGATGCCTCTACTATGTATGATCTTGCATGAATAGGAGATAGAATGTTAGACCGTATACAACGATGGCTTTCAATAGATACCATGTTGCCTGTTGCAGAACGATTAGGACCTGTAGGCACGACAAAGCAGCTATATGGTAATTATCTAAAAATAGCTTGGCCAGCTACATTACAAGGCTTGATGTTACAATTTATGACGGCCATCGATTTGGCGATGGTTGGTGCCTTAGGTGCATCAGCTCTTGCTTCGGTAGGTATTATGGGACAACCTGAGATGGTAATGCTCATCTTCTGCCGCGCCTTATCCATTGCTGTGACAGCAATCATAGCTCGTCGTCATGGTGAAGGTGATGTAGATGGTATGAATGCCGTGCTCAAGCAGTCTATTTTATTGAATTTTTTGATTTATGTACCGTTATTATTGATATGTTTCTTAAATTTAGAGCATATTCTACGTTTTACAGGTGCTGAAGAGAGCTATATTGAAACAGCTGTTTGGTATGGTCGTTTCATAGTTATTAGTTTAATCTTTCAGTCTTTTAGTCAAATCGTAGGGGCTGCACTCATTGGATATGGTAACACCAAGGTTATTTTTAAATCTAATGTAGTAGGGAATATTTTGAATACGATAATGAATTTCTTCTTGATTTATGGTATCGGTTTCTTCCCTGAACTTGGTGTTATGGGGGCAGGTGTTTCCACTATGATCAGTAGTGCGATTATTGCATTATTGTTGTTGCGTACGATTTCACAACATACTGCTACTGGATTAACATTGCGTCATCCGTCGAAGTGGATTTTTGAAAGACCTGTACTTCATACGATGTTTCATGTAGGTGGCAGTTCTTTGGGGGAACAGTTCTTTGAAAGGTTCGGTATGTATACATACACTATGATTGTGGCTTCCTTAGGTGCAGTACCTTTGGCCGCGCATTACGTATGTATGAATCTAATGGATATATTTTATTATTTTGCGATGGGACTTGGCTTTGCAGGCGCGTCACATACGGGTCAAAATCTTGGGCATAAAAGGCCGGATATTGCACGTACTTATGGTAAAATTGGTGCTCGTATCGGTTTAGTCGTGGGTCTTGTGAGTGCATTAATTTTTATTGGCCCTGGTGATTTTTTAGTACACTTATATACTCGTGAAAGTGATGTTGTTACACTTTCAGCCACTTTGATGGGTATTATGGCTATCGCTGCATTCCCTCAAGCATTACAACAAGTATACTCCGGTGTGTTGAAAGGGGCAGGAGATACATATTACATTATGAAATATTCTCTTGTAAGCGTAGCAATCATTCGTCCTATTATTACGTATCTATTGTGCATTACATTAGGTTTAGGACTTTTTGGGGCATGGTTATCTTTGTGCTTTGATCAGTCTCTAAGATTATGTTGTTCTTATTTTAGATTTATTCGAGGAGCATGGCAACATAAGGTTGTTTAATGAGATGTAAATATAGTTTTAATTTAACTTTCGCTTTATATTAAAAATAGGCTTCATGTAAATGTTAAAATTTAAAATACTAATACTCGATATAATTTTAAACGGTAGATAATAATTATAAATTTTGTTGATTATTCTTTTTCACATTGAAATTTTTAGAAGAATTCATGAAAAAATAGTGAATAAACTCTTGTCTATTAAAAATTTTTGATGTACAATACTTAATGTGAAAAAAATGACACATTGGGGAATGTGTTATCTGACCAGAAACTTCTGATTTCACGTATATATGTAAGGGATATACATATGAAATGATAAAAGCCTCCTTAGTGTATAAGGGGGCTTTTATTTGTTCAATTATAGTTAGATCTATTAGTGTATATAATAATGATTTTGATGAACTTACAGGACCAGTGAACTTATTATTGTTAGAGAATCTTAAACAAGATAAATAGTATTATAATTACGGAACTGTAATATGTGCAGAAAATCGCAGTGATTAGGTAATTAAGAGGATTTAAATATTTATATTTATAACATTAATAGATAGATATAACTAAAAATTCATCAAATATTCATGAAGAATGTTGAATTATATTGAAAAATTGTGTAAACTATAAGCATATTATTACCAAAGCCTAAGTATTATAAGGGCTGTTTTTGGAGGGAATTATAATGAATAAAAAATTATTAGCTTTATTGGCAGTTGCTGCTGTAGGTGTGTCCGTAGCAGGTGCAACTCCTCAAACTCAATTCAATAAAGGTGAGTTTCAAGTTGATCTTGGTGCGTCTGATTCTAAAGCAAAAACTAAAGCTTGGACTTCTGATGCAAAATGGAACTTTGATGGTGGTGTAACATACGCTTTCACAGATAAAACAGCGTTGCAATACCAATACCATGGTTTGAATGATAAAATGTTCGGCACTAGCTATAGTGATAGAATGCAAGAAGTTAATTTGATTCAATCCTTGAACAAAAATTTCGCAGTATATGGTGGTTATGCTCACATTTCTGGTGATACATTCCCTAAAGCAAATAATATTGCTCAATTAGGTGTAATTGGTAAAGCTAACCTTGGCTCCAAAGTAGACGTTTATGGTAAAGCGGGTGTAGGGACTAAGAGAACTACTACTTGGGAAGCAGGTTTAGGTTATAAAGTTAACCAAGACTGGGATATTAATGCAGGGTATCGTTATATCAATACTAAACGTGATGATAAGTCTAATATTTCCTTCCAAGGTCCTGTAGTAGGATTATCTTACCGTTTCGGCGGTCATAAATCCGTAGCTCCTGTATACACTCCAGCGCCAGCTCCTGTATACACTCCGGCTCCAGCTCCTACTGTAGAAGCGCCTGCATATAAAACTCCTAAATTGGACTACTATGTACAATCTATCTACTTTGACTCCGACCAAGATGTTGCTCGTGCGGACCAATATCCAAACTTAACAGCTGCTGTAAATGCTGCTAACCAATATTCTCAAGACCAAGTTAAATTGATGGGTAACGCTGATACTGATGCAAATCCACAATACAACATTGCTTTGTCTGAACGCCGCGTACAACATGTGGCTCAATATTTAGTTAACCATGGTGTATCTGCCGATCGTCTTATCGGTATTGCTAATGGTGATGTTAAACCAGTTGCAACTAACTCTACAGCAGCAGGTAAAGCTGAAAACCGTCGTGTAGACGTTTATATTCATCGCTAATCTCTAGACTAATCTAGATTAGTCCTACAATAAGTCCACCTTCAATCATGCTCTCTTGTTTATCGAGAATTCGAGCATGCGACAAGGTGGACTTTTGTGTTATACTAAAATTGCATACAATCCTAGGTCATACAATGTTCATTATGCTTTGGTAATGTATGCGATGTGAGAATCGTATAGTTATATAGGTGTAGCTTATTAATAGTGTTATGTGAAGTAGGTTATTATGAAAGAATTCAAATATTACAAACAGCTCATAGGAGCTATTATACTAGCGGGCATTATGATTATGATGGCACTACGTATAAGTGATATTGCTAGTGGTCTTGACGCTATCTTTACGGCTTTTGTTCCGCTCATTGTGGGTGCTTGTATTGCTTTCGTATTGGATATTCTAGTCGTTCGTTATGAACGATGGCTATGGCCCAAGTGTGGCTCTGGATGGAAGTATAAAATACGTCGCCCGTTGAGTCTTTTGCTATCCTTTGTAACAATTAGTGTTATTGTGTATTTTATTGCTCGGATGGCTTTACCTCAATTGATTCATTCTATGTCGATTATTGTAGCTGCATCACCGCAATTGTATACGGATTTCCAAACATGGATGCAACATATTACAGAAACAGTTCCAATGGCGTCGAATCAAACGATTATAGATGCCCTAAGTGGAGAGAATATTGCTAAATATACTCGTGAATGGGGGACAAAAGGTGGCACATATATTGTAAATGCAATGGGCACCGTATTGTCTTGGACTTTGAACATAGGTCTTGGCTTAATTTTTGCTGTTTATATGTTGCTTGATAAGGAACGCCTTATGTTACAAGGTAAACGTATATTAAAGGCATATGCATCAGATGAGTGGGTAAATCGAGTTAGTTATGTAACTCGCGTAGCAGTTCAAACATTCAGTAATTTTTTTGTAGGTCAGTTTATAGATGCCTTGGTTCTAGGCGTGATGGTAGGAATTACTTTATGGCTATTTAATATTGAATATGCTACAACGATTGCCTGTGTAATTGGTCTAACTGGTTTGATTCCACTATTAGGTATTTATGTTGGTGGTATCATTGGAGCCGTTATGCTACTTACTGTTAGCCCTATGGATGCTCTCATCTATGTAATTATTTTAGAGGTACTTCATCAAATTGAAAGCAACTTTATTTATCCTAAAATTGTAGGTAACTCTGTCGGATTACCAGGTTTGTGGGTATTTGCTGCCGTTATCGTAGGCGGTAGTTTGATGGGGGTTACTGGTATGTTGATCGGTGTACCTTTAGTGGCTACATGCTATAAACTGATTATGACTGATGTAGATGGGCGACTTGCATCTAATGAAGGTTTATAGTATATTGTCTAAATGATATGACTATTTACATATTTTTCGTGTTGCTGAATATAGCATGAACTTATAGAAATTCTAGTGTACTAATAGTTTGATTAATAGAAGCATAGTATCTAGTAGGAGGATTATAATGAATAAAAAGTTGATTTCTATGGCATTAACGGGGGTATTAGCAGTGGGCATGTTATCCGTTGCTACACCAAGTGTGGCAGATGCACGCAAAACAAAGCCTGAAACAAGTACGGATATTTCTGTAAAACGTGCACCTGGCGAGTCCATAGTTATGACTATGAGCCAAATTGGAACTATTTTCCAAAATCGCTATCCTAATGCGGCGCTTCATTCTGTAGAGCTCAACTCTAATGACTTGAACTATGGTTATAAAGTAGTTGGTTATAGTAAGTATCATCAGTACAAGATGAAAATTGATGTAATCACTGGTAATGCTTCTGATATGGAAGAGGGGGGCAAACCTAAGAAAGTTATTGGTGAGATTTTTAATAAAGATAAAGTTATTGAATCAACGCAAGCAGAACGTGTTGCAAAACAACAACTTGGAAATGATGCTGTTATGAAGGGCTGGAAAATTGAAGCTCATAATGGTAAAGTTTTATACTATGTGACTATGCATCAAGATGGTAAAAAAGTAGTTGTTACAGTAGATGCTGAGACAGGTGCTTATGTAGAACAATCTAAATCCTATAAATTACCACCTGAGCCAGATCAAGGCTTCGATGGTCGTAAAACAAATCTCGTTTGGGGTTCTGATATAGATATGGGCCGCTAACCTATCTATTGATGATTAATAAGAAAAGAGCCGAAGGCAATGCCTTTGGCTCTTTTTTGCGATTCCGATACTATAAAATATCGGTTGATAGTGCTCTTATGTTAGAATATTATTTTTTTACAATAGATATGTTTGCAACAAAAGGACTGCGCTTAAGTTTAGTCCTTTTATTATTTATAACTATAGTTGTATTACCAACGATTTTCGTAGTACACTTGTGTCCACATGATAACCTCGACGAGGGATGGATGTGGGCTCATAGTTTCGCCTACAGTGATAACGGATCTAGGGTCCATTTCACGAGTAATACCTTTTTCACGTAAACGTTTAGTGCGTTCAGAAGCGATTTCTTCATTGATGGCTGTCAACGGAGTTACACCACTATTCATAAGGTTCACATAAGGCTGGAAGAGGATAGAGGCTTGAGGACCTACGACATGCATACCAAGGATATGGTTGGTGTCTTTATCTACTACAATTTTTACAAAGCCATCGTTTACATCTCCAGGGTTGATACCCATTGCATAGCCTTTTGCAGTGGAGGAGTAGAAGTTCTTCCCAACTCCTACATTGTAACCCGCTTTGATAGCTTCAGCCTCTGTGAGACCTACACTACCAATTTCAGGATAGGAGAAAGTAACTTTTGGTAATGTATCATACCTTGCCCAACGGTAATCATCTTCACTTGTTGCATAGAAGAGATTGTGAGCAATGATATCTGCTTCGTAGTTTGCACGGTGACGGAATGCCGGCTCCCCATTGACATCACCTAAAGCGTAGATACCATCAACGGATGTTTCTAAGAATTCGTTAGTTTTGATCCAGCCTTTAGGCCGTGTTTCAATACCAGTATTTTCTAGGTGAAGTTCTTCCACAGCTGGACGGATACCTGCAGCTACAAGGATTTCTTCAACTTTAGTTTCTGTAATTTCGCCAGTAGTACGATCTTTAGTAACTACTACTTTAAGGCCGTCTTCTTGGCGGATTTCAACAGTGTCTTGGTTTAGAAGTACGTTGATACCACGTTCTCTGTAGTTGTTAAGTAAGTGTTCGGATATATCTGCATCTTCTTTAGGTACTAAACGTACATTGTGTTGAAGAATTGTTACCTCTGTACCAGCAGAATCAAATACGTGAGCAAACTCAACACCGATTGGTCCGGCACCAAGAACGGCAAGAGATTTGTATGGTTGTTTAGGGAACTTATCGCCAAATAAACTTTCACTAGAAAGGAAGCCTGCCTCTTGAAGACCAGGTACATTCGGTACATTACTATAGCCACCTGTACCAAGGATAATTGTAGGCGCTGTAATTTCTTCAATGCCAGAACCATCGTTAAGATGGATGTTCATCACTTTATCGGATACAAAACTTGCAGCACCGCGATATACATCTACGTTGTCATAAGCGTTATAGTAATCATAGATGCCTGCAGACTTGTCAATCATATGCCATGTACGTTTAGCTACAGTGTCCCAATCCATAGTTGCATCGTCAACATTGACGCCTATTTTTTTGAACTCTTCTACCTCTTGAATGGCATTAGCTGCTGTAACCATAACCTTCGTAGGAATACAACCGCGAGTTAGGCATGTGCCACCGAATTTACCTTTTTCTATGATAGCTACTTTTTTACCTACTTTTATAGCAGCGTCAGCTACGATGGTTGCGCCGCCTGTACCAACTACAATAATATCGTATTGTTTCATGTTGATTCCTTTCTATATATCTACTAATAGTTATTATCATTAACTATATTATACCACTATATTGAAGAAAATCAATATAGTTTGTTAGTGATTGGTGAAAGTTTATATTTAGTTAATCCAAATATATAATATCATTTTTACACAATTAGGTGACGAGGATATATATAACTTTCACAAAGTCCTAGTGAAAGAATATAAAATTAGTGTACAAAAAAAAGACGGTCTCATAGGACCGTCTAAGAAAGTTTTAATTCCAATCTTGATGATAGCCGCGTTTTGCATAATCAGCAGTAGCCGTGAAGAGGATATCTGTGCTAGAGTTAAGCGCAGTTTCTGTGGAGTCTTGTAATACGCCAATAATAAAACCTACACCTACAACTTGCATCGCTACATCATTGGAGATACCAAATAGAGAACAAGCCAATGGAATGAGTAGTAAGGAACCGCCTGCAACACCGGAAGCTCCACATGCACCAATAGTGGCAATGATGGATAAGAGAATTGCAGTAGGAATATCTACAACGATACCCAAAGTGTGGGCTGCAGCTAATGTCATGATTGTAATCGTGATTGCTGCACCACCCATATTGATTGTGGCACCTAATGGAATAGATACGGAATACATATCTGGATTGAGTTTTAAACGTTTTGCCAAATCAAGGTTTACGGGAATGTTTGCAGCAGAGCTACGTGTGAAGAACGCATAGATTGCAGATTCACGTAAGCATTTGAATACCAATGGGTATGGATTACGGCGAAGGTATATAAAGGATAAAATTGGGTTAATCACTAATGCTACAAAAATCATAGAACCAAGTAATAATACGAGTAATTGGAAGTAACCAATCAAGGCTTCGATGCCGTTAGTAGCAATGGATTCTGCTACAAGGCCCATAATACCAAGAGGAGCGAAGCGGATGATCCAACCTACTACAGTAGTAATAGCTTGTGCAATGGACTCCATAACTTCCTTCGTATTCATTGGTGCATGACGTAAAGCACCACCAATGATTAGTGCCCAACCTAAAATACCGATGTAGTTAGCAGTCATTAACGCTTTTACAGGGTTATCAACTATATTTTTAAGCAATGTTGTCATAACCTCTGCGATACCTTGCGGAGGCGCTGCATCAGCGGCACCTGCTGCTAGATGTAATGTAGTCGGGAAAAAGAAGCTTACGATTACTGCTAATGCTGCAGATAGGAATGTACCTAATAAGTATAAGGTGATAACAGAACCCATGCCAGTTTTTTGGCCAGAACGATGTTTACTGATCGCTGCAATTACCAAGAAAAATACAAGGATAGGGGCAATGCCTTTAAGGGCACCAACAAAAAGAACACCTAATAAAGCAAGTTCATTGGCCACATCTGGCACATAAAGAGCAGTCAAAATACCAATAATCAAACCTATGATAATTTGTTGGATTAGACTGACTCTGTTGATTGATTTTACAAATCGATTCATAGTACACTCCAATACTTAAATAAAAACAAATAAAACCCACAACAAAATATCCTTTCATCATGGACATATGTCATTATACAACGAACATGAAATGGTGGCAATAGATAATATCATAGATGGCTATAAGCATTTATGTTATATATAAAGTAAATGATAAACATGTATATAAACATGTATATTAAGCTATATATTTTACAATAAAATATATTAAATATTTGTATGTTTTAGTCTTATATGTGTATAGCACATAGTTGCTATATATAGTATATATAATAGAATTCTTTTTAGCGTTCCTATAGTATGGTATACTATGCCATATATAGTACTTGAATATAGTTCTTGATTAGTGAAAGGACCATAATGAATAGTAAAGAATTTAAAACATATGCTGATAAAGAAGAATTTGTACAAGGCGTTTTTTCTAATATTGCAAAAAATTATGACTTAATGAATACAGTCTTAAGTTTTGGGCAAGATTATTTTTGGCGCAAATTTTCTGTAAAAGCAATGAATATCGGTCCTCATCAATGCGTACTTGATGTAGCGTGTGGTACTTGTGTTTTTACAAAGGAAGCATTACGTCAAGAGCCAACTTTAAAGGTGGAGGCCTTGGACTTTAATAGTGAAATGCTTGATCAAGGTCGTATTCGTATAGAAAATGCCGGTTTAATTGATCAAGTCAATTTAGTGCAAGGTGATGCTATGGCATTACCATATGCGGATAATACATTTAATGCAGCCATGAGTGGTTTTGCAATGCGTAATGTGCCGGATATTAAACAAGTATTATCTGAAATGCAACGTGTTGTAAAGCCGGGAGGGAAGGTTGTCGTACTAGAACTAGCAAAACCAAGCATGTTTGGTTTTAAACAATTATATAACTTCTATTTCTCCTATATATTACCTACTATAGGGAAATTGAGTAAGGATAACTCCTCCTATGCGTGGCTTCCAGAATCTTTACGTAGATATCCTCATCAAAGTGAGATTTTAGAAATCTGGAAATCTCTGGGATATGAAAATGCCACCTATCATGAATTGACAGGCGGCATTGTAGCTGTACACGAAGGTGTGGTACCAGAAAATTCTATTGTAGATAATAAGTGATGTTAGCGTCTTGGGAAACTAATAAAGAGCCTTTTTCTACAGGTGTAGCGGTTTCGAGAGCTGCTTTTAGCATTACTGGGTTACGATAGTAACCAGAGTCCATTGTGCTGGTTTCAGTTGTGCTAATGGAAACCGTTTTTACTGGTCCTAATGTACGACCGAGGGCAGCTGCGATGACTTCTGCTTTATGACGACCATTTTGAATCGCTTCTGTAGTTAAAGAATCAGATAATTGTTGAGACACATCATTTTGGAATGAAAGGTTGTTGATGTCGTTAGCACCAGCGCTAACAGCGGCATCGACAACCTTTCCTACGTTATCAAGGTTATTAATTTTAATTGTTACGTGATTTGATACATTGTAACCCGTGTTGATGCGTTTGCCGTCTTGATAGTCGCTCGTTGGATTGATAGAAATGCTGGATGTGTAGATATCTTTTTTTGCTACGCCTAAGTTAGCTAATCGACTAATTAAATCACTCATAATACGATCATTATTAGATTTTGCAGTATTGATATTGGTGTTTTGGCTTGTGATACCAAGTGTTAAAATCGCATAGTTAGGCGCTACAGAACGAGATGCTTGACCAGTAATATTAATTTCTGAAGTATCAAATGTACCTTGTGGTGCAGCAAATACAGCAGTTGCCATAGAAGTACATATAGTAGTTATAGCTATAGTTTTCAATAATAAAGATTTTGATAATTTCATACTCAATCTCCTTAGACTAATGTAATATTTATATTTATAAATATAAATATTTTAGAACTGATTTGTGTTAAAAGTTCTTTGTTACAGCTATATTTTACATGATTGGTTGTGTAAAATCAAATACTGACTTTATGTATCAAAATGAAAATAAGATGAAGATTTGTAAAGTTGAGAATTGGGGGTTGCGCTTATATTTTCATTGTACTATAATATGCATACAGTCGTTTGAGCGACTGTTTCTTAATGAGTGTAGCAATACACTTAGAAGTTTAAAATTAACTTCAAAAAAGATTATAAAATGTGTTGACATGAAAGTAGTCAAATGTTATTATAATCAAGTCGTCAATTGAGGCTGAACTTTAGATGAAGTGATCCGAATTGATAACAGATCTTTGAAAACTGAACAATGATAGGTAATCAATCATAATGATTGAACATATGCCAGAGTGCGGGTTTTGACAAAGTCAAAACCAACCATAA
>NZ_JBKTIE010000004.1:0-142165 GCF_047241225.1 Veillonella parvula
TATGTTCAATCATTTTGATTGATTACCTATCATTGTTCAGTTTTCAAAGATCTGTACCAGTCTACACACTCTTTCTTCGAAGTGTTTCATCAACTGGCGACTTGATTATTCTATCAAGTTAAGCTCATTACGTCAAGTGCTTTTTTTAACTTTTAAGAAGTTTTTTTACTTATCATTTGAGCTGTGTCCTAATGACTTGTATAAGTATACCATAATTATAATAAACGTCAATATATAAAATTATTATTCCAAAAATTTCATCTTGCTTTCATTATTTTTATTGCATCCTATAAATAATATCTCATTAGAAGCCATTTTAACTTGTTAAATATTTATTTACCCAATTTTTACCTTAACCAACTATAGTTCTAAAGGAGTATATCTTTTTACCCATATATGATACAAAGCAAGTGCTATCACCATAACCAATGCAGTGAACATATATAAATATTGATAGCCCCACGCACTAGCTAATACTGCAAGTATAACCGATCCAGCACCAACACTTATATCTAATGCTAAAAAATATGTTGCTGTTGATACACCCGCACGCTCAATAGGAGCTGATTGTATAGCCAGCGCTTGGAATGCAGGTTGTGCTGCACCATAGCCTAACCCCAACAATGGAGCGGTGAATAGAATAGCTAATGGGGTTATAGCCAATCCCAATACAAATAAGCCTAGTATAAATAATCCTAATCCTGTATAGATAATAATTTTTGAACCATATCGAGCATATATTTTTCCTACTATGGGTCGACTAATAATAATCATCAACGCAAAAATAGCAAAGAAAGCACTTCCCCATATTCCTGCCCCCATGCTATTAAGTTCTATAGGTATAAAAACTAAAACACCAGAATAGGTAAACCCAATAAATAAGCCCATTAAAGCCCAGGGTAAACTTTTATTTTCTATAAACTGGGAAATATGCCAATCTTTATATGTTGATTGTTTAGGTAATACTAACTCTTTTGATAGGGGAATAATATTACTTAAGACCATAGCCAATCCAGTCATAACCGTTAAAAATATGTACAATGCCATACTACCGTATGACGATAAAGCATATAGGCCGATAGCAGGTCCTAATACCATTGCTATATTTGAAAAGATAGCAAACATATTAACTCCCTCACCTTTTCGACTAGGAGGTAATACTAATACTGCTAGAGTAGCCATTACAGTTGTTCCAAGGGCAAACACAACACCATGTAACCCACGTAGTACGAAAACAGCCTCTAAGGATGTAGTAAAATTAAATAATCCCATAATAATGAAAAACAAGGCTGTTGATATTAATAGAACAATACGCTTATTAAAACCATCTATTAATCGTCCTGCAAAAATCCTACATAAAATTGTACCAATTTGAAAATATGTCATCGCTAAGCCCGCATCAAGATCACTGCCACCTAGCTCAGACGTAATTACAATTGGCAATGCCGCTACGAGAACATATTGAGTCATATATAAAATGCCACTACTAATACCATAATTAGTAAAAGCAGGGCTCCATAATCTATTTGAATCCATATTTGTATCTCCTTTTGTATCGTGTCACCTAGCCATTTTACGCCTCTATCTTATGGAATTCAAGAACAAGCCTTTTTAAAATTTATATAGTTAAAAATGAATATTATCTGTAATATACCTATACCGTTTTACATAATAAAAAATGGCAAAATAAAAGAACCTCTCTAAAAATAAATCAAGAGAGGTTCTTGTACTTTAATCATTAACACAATAATAATCTATAACTTATTATTGATTACGTACGTCATTTTTATTGCGGCTCTTCCACATAACCCACAAGGAAGTAGCTACACAGATAGAGGAGTACGCACCGCTAGCAAAGCCAATAATCATACAAAGAGCAAAGTTCTTTGTAGTATCTCCACCAAATAAATAAAGGGATACACAGGCAAACATAACTGTTGCCAATGTATAGAAACTACGATGAATACTTTGTGTAATAGATGCATTCGCAAGATCTGCAAATGTATCAGAACGCTTGTGAGTATGCGTATTTTCTCGAACACGGTCAAAGATTACTACGGATTCATTCATGGAGTAACCTACAACTGTAAGAATGGCAGCTAAGAAGGATGCATCAATCTCTAATTGGAAATAAGAGAAAACACCAAGAACCATGATCAAGTCATGAAAAATGGCAACTAAAGCAGAAATGGCAACCTTATATTCAAAACGATAAGAAATATATAGAGCTAATGCTGCGAATGCTATAACAAGATTTAATAACGCATGTTCTGTAACTTCAGAGCCAATTACAGCACCTACAGTTTCAATACGTTTAACTGTATTGTTACCAATAGATTTAGTCAAAGAATCAACAACAGCTGCACTTTCACTAGACTCAAGATTGCGTGTACGAATCATTACGTCTTCGCCAGCTGTATCACCAGTAGTATCACCGGAAAGCTGAATTTGTGCATTTTCAAGATTATATTCTTTTAGAACGTCACGAACTTGACTAACCTCTACAGGTTGATCAAATACAACTTCAACAATAGTACCACCAGTATAATCAATACCAAAGTTAAACCCTTTAGTAAATATGGAAATTAAGCTGATAATAACAAGTGTGGAGGAAATAGCAAACCACCAACGATGATGCTTAATTACGTCTAATGTCATTTGCGTTTACCTCCTTTCAACGATTTTGGTGCAAATGCGTCAGCACTTGTGCTTGGAGAGATATTCGCACCAAACCAGAATGGATGGTTCGTAAAGTTACAGTCAATAAGTAAGCGCAACAAGAAATGACTCACCGTAATCGCTGTAAACATACTTACAACAACGCCTACGCCTAAGCTGATAGCGAAGCCTTTTACAGGGCCAGAGCCTAAAATAGTTAAGATACCAGCTGTAATAATAACGGATACGTTCGCATCTGTAATTGTTGCTAAAGCACGACTGAAACCGGCTTCCATAGCTACACGCATGGACTTACCAGAGAACACCTCTTCTTTAAAACGTTCAAAGATAAGAATGTTCGCATCTACAGCAACACCCATAGACAAGATAATACCCGCGATACCTGGCAATGTCATAGTCGCATTAAAGCCTTTGCCTAATACGAGCAATAAGAGCATAACATATACAAGTAATGCAATATTAGCTACGATACCAGAAAAACGATATAAAATAACCAAGAAAATCATGATCATTGCAATACCAGCACTGAAGGCTACAACAGATTTATCCTTGGAGTCTTGACCCAAAGAAGGACCAACTGTACGCACTTCTAATACATTAATTTTAACAGGTAATGCACCGGAACGTAATAAAATAGCTAAGTCTTTAGCTTCTTCTAAACTTTGACTACCAGAGATAGTGGCTTTACCACCTGTAATTGCTTGTTGTACTACAGGATTAGTCAATTCTTTACCATCCAATGTAATGGCAATACGACGACCAATATTTTTAGATGTTAAATCAGCAAACTTCTTAGCCCCTTCATCACTTAATTCAATAGCAACGAGTGGTTGTTTATTTTGACCTAACTCTTCTTTCGCATCTTTTAAGTCATCACCAGTCATAACGGTTTGACCTTGGTCGTTTTTAAATTCCAAGACCGCAGTTTTACCGATACGTTTAATCGCTTCGTCAGGATCTTTTACACCTGGCAATTCAATGATAATACGACGAGCACCTTCACGTTGTACCAATGGTTCAGATAAACCCATTTCATTAATACGACGTTCTAAGATTTGCTTCGCCCGTTCCACTGCATCATTGTCAGCTGTACCAGTCGCAGAGTCCTCTGCTTCCAATACGATATGCGTACCACCTTGCAAGTCTAGGCCTTGTTTCAAAGAGCCTGCTAATGGTTGAATACAATACGCAAATAATCCAATGATGGCAGCAATGACTACTAAAAACTTGATAATAGCTTTACCGTTCAAAATAGTTGCTCCCTTCTGCTATACACAATGTATAATGCCTTGCTCTGTCACAATTTTACTCATTCGTTGGTCTAATGCTTCCATTGGGATTGGTGTTTCCCATAATTGTACAGTCCAACAAACGCCCATAAATGTACTTGGTGAAAGTTCCTTGAGAAATCGATCATAATACCCATTCCCCATTCCCATGCGACCACCTTGACGGTCAAAGCCAGCACCAGGCACTAAAATCAAATCCAAATCACACGGATCAATAATATCGTATGGCTCAGCAGGAATACGTATATTTAACACACCCTGAGTGATAGATTCTAGAGACTTAAGACGAACTGCAATCATAGTCGTCTTATCAGTACATACTGGAACGTATACAGATTTATCATGTTCTAAAGCATGACGAATCACATCGTCTAAATTGGCCTCTTTAGGCATCGCCAAATAGGCCATAATATTTTTTGCCGATATATACTCAGGACTATTGACGATTTGATTCGTCAATATCGACGTCCACTGCCTACAATCAGCAACGGATAAAGCAGCGCGCTGAGACTTACACGCCTGGCGCACTGCTTCCTTTGTATTCATTATTTTTCTTCCTTGTTTTTCTTAGACAGTACGTTAGCAACTGCTGTACGAGCAAATGTTAATTCAACTTTTTCAGATACCTGTACCTTGACTTTTTCATCATCAAGTTCAACAATTTCACCATAAATACCACCAATAGTAACGATTTTTTGGCCTTTTTTTAAGCTACCTAACAAACTAGCACGCTCTTTTTGTTGTTTCTTTTGTGGACGCCACAATAAAAAGTAAAAAATTACTACCATTAACAAAATAGGCCAGCTAGTTTGCAAGATTTGTTGAATATCTCCCATGTTATCCTCCTAGGTTAATAAATATGTATTTCTTTTCTAGTATAGCCACCTAATATAAATTTGACTAGACTTAATTACTATTTTTTAAAGCTATCCCAAAATTGCATTCTAAATTGCGGGAACCGATCTTCTAAGATAGCTTGTCTCATTTGACGCATAAACTCTAATAAGAAATAGAGATTATGATACGTTACAAGGCGTAATGCCAAAATCTCTTCTGCCTTATATAAGTGACGAATATATGCACGGGAATAATTTTTACATGTATAACATTGGCAACCTTCTTCTAAAGGGCCCCAATCATGAGCAAATTGAGCATTTCGAATATTAAGGCGACCATTCCAGGTCATGGCCATCCCATTTCGAGCAACACGAGTTGGATATACACAATCAAACATATCAACTCCACGTGCTACACCTTCTACCAGACAATCTGCGGTGCCAACGCCCATCAAATAACGAGCCTTGTTAGTTGGCAATAATGGCGTAGTATATTCTAAGATTTCATTCATTAAATCATGAGGTTCCCCAACGGATAAACCGCCGATGCTATAACCTTCAAAATCCATAGCTACAAGTTCTTCCGCACTTTGTTTGCGCAAGTCTTTGTACATGCCACCTTGAACGATACCAAACATGCCTTGGCGGTCATGAGCTTTACGAGACTCTTGGCAACGATGCGCCCAACGCGTGGTACGCGCCGTAGAGCGTTTCGCATAATCATGATCCGCGGGATACGGAATACATTCGTCAAAAGCCATCGCAATATCAGAACCTAATTGTTCTTGTACCTTTGTAGCCACTTCAGGAGATAGAAACTGTTTTGATCCATCAATGTGGGATCTAAATGTAACACCATCCTCAGTAATTTTGCGCATATCGCCTAAACTAAACACTTGGAATCCACCACTATCAGTAAGAATCGCTTGATCCCAATTCATAAATTTATGTAGGCCCCCAGCCTCTTCTATAAGCTCCGGCCCTGGGCGAAGAAATAAATGATAGGTATTACTCAAAATAACTTGAGAACCCATAGCCTTTAGTTCTTCTGGTGTCATAGTTTTAACTGTCGCTTGCGTGCCTACAGGCATAAACATCGGTGTTTGAAAGGTACCATGTGGCGTATGCAATAAACCTGCCCGTGCCCCCGTATGAGGACATGTCTTTTGTAATTCATAAGTAATACTCGGCATAGTCCCTCCTAACGTATAAACATAGCATCGCCGAAGCTAAAGAAACGATAACGTTCTTTAACAGCTTCTTCGTAGGCCGCCAAACAGTGTTCACGACCAGCTAGTGCACTAATCAACATTAACAATGTAGATTGAGGCAAGTGAAAATTCGTTACCAACGCATCAATCATCTTAAATTTATAGCCAGGATAGATAAAAATTTGAGTCCAACCACTCATACCTTGTAATACACCATCATCATTCGTAGCAGACTCGAGTGTACGTACAGATGTAGTACCTACCGCAATAATACGGCGTCCGTTTCTCTTAGCTGCATTAATACGGTCAGCGGTTTCTTGAGATACAACGAAGAACTCACTATGCATCTCATGATCTTCAATAGTCTCTGCCGATACAGGTCTAAAGGTGCCAAGTCCAACATGTAAGGTTACAAACTCAAGCTCTACACCTTTAGCTTTAATCTTTTCTAAGAGGTCAGGTGTAAAGTGAAGTCCTGCAGTTGGTGCCGCAGCAGAGCCTTTTTCCTTAGCATATACCGTTTGATAACGGTCTTTATCTTCTAACTTTTCATGAATGTATGGAGGTAATGGCATTTCACCAATTTCTTGAATCACATCATCAAACACACCATTGCAAGTGAACTCAATGATACGACCTCCAAATTCAGTCTTATCAATCACAATCCCTCTCAGGCGGTCATCAAACTCAATAACTTGACCAACAGGACACTTTTTACCAGGTTTAACAAGGCATTCCCATCGATTTTCACCACATGGTGTGAGTAGAAGTACCTCTACTTTACCACCAGAGCCTTGTCGATGACCATATAATCTCGCAGGGATAACCTTCGTATTATTAAATACGAGTACATCACCTTCGTGAAGTTCTTCAAGCAAATCGTAAAAATGCTCTTTATGACTAACTTTACCACTTACCTTATCCAAGGTTAAAAGCCGTGCTGTATCACGAGGCTCTATGGGATGTTGAGCAATCAGTTCCTCTGGCAATTCATAATCAAAATCTGTAACTTTCATCGTTATCCTTATTAATACATTTTCTTCAATGTAATGCCACTATAGTAGTGACGCAAAATAGTTTGGTAATAATTTGTGTCTCCAGGGTTAGCACGCTTTGCCATTTCTGCAGCGCCCCATTGAGACATACCAAGACCATGTCCCCAACCGTGGCCTTTAATATAGACAGTATCATTCTTTCCAGTAAAGCTATGATAGGCCTTACCCGTACCTTTAGCAGGATTATGATTTACGTAGAAATCAAATAGTGTAGATTTTAAACCTAAAATACTACGCAATGCATCACCGTCTACAGTAGTTTTTCCAGAGGTGCCTATGAAAGTTGCACTCTTAATGCGACCAGATACACCACGGTCAGATGTTTGTTGCCCTGGTTTACCAAGAGGGGTCAACTGAATGCTCTTCAATTTACCTACCCCTTTGCTTGCCGCATTAAGCTTACTTTCAAGAGCTTGACGAGAGGTAGTAACAGTCCAATTCGATGTAGATGTACCAGTACTAAAGTCTTTTACCCCTTTCAAGTATGGCACATCACTTCCCCAAACATTTACACTATCCTCTGTATAGCCACCGCCATCAGAATGGAATAAGGCATTAATAGGACGTTGATCATAAAGCATAACTACGCCTTTAGTTTTATTTACTGCATTTGTGGTAGCTTGAGATTCACCACTCACACCACTGTATACTTGATGATCCGTGGAATTACTCACATCGTAGAATTTACCTTTATTTTCTTCCATCGTATGAAGAGCATAAGTACGAGCTGCTACGGCTTGTGCCTCTAATGCAGCAGCCGGCCAAGACGGTACTACCTCTTGTGGGACAACACCATACAGGTAATCCTCAAGGGGCACAGAATTAATGACCATCATGGTTCCATTATTGGCACGTAATGTTAAACCACCACGATAACCTTTACCTTCGAACAAGAATGGTGCATCACCATTCGCAGGCTTCAATGTAACCACACTATCAATAGCCTTTCCATTTACAGCAATCTTGCCGCCGCGAACGCCAATAGATGTACCACGATTAGCACTGATTGTGCTAACTTGACCATTACCGCTATTCAATACAACCATATTAGCTGTAGATGTAACAGTAGCATCAGAGCTACGACTACCTAGTAGAACACGTACATTTGGCATATTTTCTTTGCGTTCTGTAGCAGGCGTCACTACGGAGCCCACTTTGTTGCGAGTAATAACTGCTGTATTGGCTTGAATGCTATTCGCATCCGTTGTTTTTACTACCTTTTTAGTAGCAGTTTTTTCGGTAGCTCTCTTTTGTACTACAGGCTTTTCATCAGTAACTGCAGGTTTAGCAGTTGGCTTCGAAGTGCCAGAAGCCGCAGGTTTTGTAGCCATTGTAGCTTTACCTGTAGTGGCTGATTTCGCAGCTGTTGCATTAGTACTAGATTTCGCAGTACTAGTTGATTTTGTTGCACTAACTGGTTTAGCCGGCGTTACCGGCTTTGTAGCTGTAGCAGGCTTTGCTACACTAACCGGTTTTGCACTAGGTTTAGCCATCGTAGATGCAACAGTTGACTTAGAAACCGTTTTAGTTATTGTAACCGGCTTTGCAGCTGGTTTAGTAGCAAGTGGACGAAAACTAGATTTCTTCGTCGTATTTACTTTCGATACAGTTGTATTAGATACTGTTGATTTTGGCGTTGGCTTTTTCGTTACCACTGCACCTTTATTTTGCAGCGTCGCTCCATGTGCTATAGAAGCACCGCCAATGTTTACACCTAAAAACAAAGTGGCCATTATCATCAATTGTAATCGTTTTGTTTTCATTGTTATTTCCCTGTCTGTGAAATACCTAAATGCTCATAGGCTAATTTAGTAGCTACCCTCCCACGCGGTGTGCGTCCTAAAAATCCTAATTGCATCAAATATGGTTCATACACATCTTCGATGGTATCTCTCTCTTCGCTGATGGCCGCCGCAATGGTATCAATCCCTACAGGACCGCCATCATATTTTTCAATAATACATTCCAACACACGTCGATCAATTCGATCAAGTCCCATTTTATCTACATATAAACGTTGTAATGCTTCATCTGCAATTTCTTGAGTGATAACCCCATCACCAATGACTTGTGCAAAGTCGCGTACCCGTTTAAGCAGACGATTTGCGATACGCGGTGTTCCTCTTGAACGACGCGCAATTTCGCTTGCCCCAGTCGGCACAATACCAATATTAAGTATTTCTGCGGCTCGAGACACAATAAACTCTAACTCTGGCTGTTTATAATATTCCAACCGATTAATAATACCAAATCGGTCCCGTAATGGAGCTGCCAAAGCACCCGCTCGAGTCGTGGCACCTACCAATGTAAATTTTGGCAAGTCAATGCGCACAGTTCGAGCACTTGGACCCTTACCGATGATAATATCAATAGCATAATCTTCCATAGCAGAGTACAACACTTCCTCTACACTACGAGACAAGCGATGAATTTCATCAATAAATAATACATCATGGTCATCCAAATTTGTTAATATTGCAGCTAAGTCACCAGACTTTTCAATAGCCGGACCAGAAGTTATACGAAAATTAACACCCAGTTCATTTGCAATAATCCCTGCTAATGTTGTCTTGCCAAGACCTGGAGGCCCATAAAGTAGCACGTGATCCAATGCTTCCCCACGCTGTTTTGCAGCTTGAATATACACATTTAGATTGCCTTTAGCCTCTTCTTGACCTACATACTCATTAAAAAGCTTAGGTCGAAGGCTATATTGCCATATATCCTCTTCGTGCTCGCCATTGCCGACAAGGCGTACTTCTTCATTCATCCTTATCGTCCTTTCCCAAGCTCAATCAAGCTGACTTTAATCAACTCAGATACATCGCGCTTACCATCATCTAAAGACTCAACAATATCAGCCACATCTCGCTCGGAGTATCCTAATGATACGAGAGCTTCAATAGCCTCCCCTGCGGCACCACTAGCAGTGACACCAATAGGCTGAATAGCCGCAGGTGATTCTGCAGAAATATGTGTCATCTTAGCAATCTTATCCTTCAGTTCTAAAACAAGTCGCTCCGCAGACTTCTTACCAATGCCAGGTAACTTAGTTAATTGTTGCACCTGTCCATTGATAACCGCTAATTTAAAAGCCTCTGGTGTCATGCCTGACAAAATGCCAAGCCCCACCTTGGGACCGATACCGGAAACAGAAATGAGGAGTATAAACAACTCATATTCTTCTTCCGTCCAAAAGCCATAAAGTTGCATCGCATCTTCTCGTACATTAAGATACGTGAATAGCGTCGCCTCATGGCCCTCTGTCAGCTGTTGACGCGTAGTGGTCGGCACATATACGCGATACCCTACGCCATGTACATCAACATAGCACGATTCTTTAAAAAGATGTGTTACGATACCTCGCACATACCCTATCATTATACCAACCTCTTTAATCTATCATTGTGAGAACTATGAGCCGTACAGATAGCAACAGCTAATGCATCTGCCGTATCATCAGGCTTAATTTTCTCACGAATCCCCAAAATATTCATCGTCATATAAATGACCTGATTCTTATCAGCTTTACCATAACCTGTGACAGCTTGTTTAATTTGTAATGGTGTATATTCATAAATAGAAATCCGTTGTTGTTCAGCAGCCAATAAAATAACACCACGTGCTTGCCCTACCTTAATGGCTGTTGTTACATTACGGTTAAAAAATAATTCCTCTACTCCAAACTTATCAGGCCTATATTCCTCCAATAAATCACTAAGATCATTAAATAGAATTTCCAGTCGCTGTGAATCAGTCAATTCCTTAGGAGTTGTAATAGCCCCATAGGCTACTGGTGTTAGTTTGCTACCCTTCACGTCAATAATGCCGTATCCGCATATAGCCGTGCCTGGGTCAATTCCTATAATTCGCACCCCAACCCCCTTAGTTTAAAAATGAGATAAGCTGCCGCCTACCTCCATTACATAATCTATTTTATTATAGCATAATTTCACATCGAAGTTCATGAATTCCCCTATGAATTATATATGAGACATATTAATTTTCTTAACTTTAATAAATATCCGAGTTTAATTTATCAATAGAAAAGGAGCACCCATAGAGTGCCCCCTTTATTATTATTATTCTTCGTCGTCCGGCAAAATACCATTATGATATACGTTTTGTACATCATCAAGATCATCCAATACGTCAAGCATTTTCTGCATTTTTACAGCATCATCACCAGTCAACTCAATCGTTGTATCTGGAATCATCGTGATTTTAGCGACTTCTGTTT
Organism: Veillonella parvula; assembly: GCF_047241225.1. Classification (GTDB taxonomy): domain Bacteria; phylum Bacillota; class Negativicutes; order Veillonellales; family Veillonellaceae; genus Veillonella; species Veillonella parvula_O. Next base: position 11,311 of record NZ_JBKTIE010000004.1, read on the forward strand.
CAATACCCGCATCAGCAAGCGCTGCTTCTACAGCATCAAAATCCTCTGGTGTTGTATAAATTTCAAACACATCATCTTCAGACTTAAGGTCTTCTGCTCCAGCTTCAAGAGCTAGCATAGTTACCTCATCTTCATCATGACCTTCTTTATCGATAACAAATACGCCTTTAGATTTGAACATCCAGCCTACACAGCCGCTTTCACCAAGATTACCACCTTGTTTAGAGAATGCATGGCGTACATCTGCAGCAGCACGATTACGATTATCGGTCATCACCTCAACAGTAACGGCAACACCGGCAGGGCCATAACCTTCGTATACGATTTCTTCGTATGCATTCATGTCCGTAGCACCGATACCTTTGTCGATAGCACGTTGAATGTTATCCTTAGGGATATTATTTTCACGAGCCTTTTGCAAAGCCAATTTCAAACGCATATTACCAGTTGGATCTGCACCACCCATGCGTGCTGCAACGGTGATTTCACGACCGATTTTTGTAGCCAATTTAGCTTTTAATGCATCGGTTTTACCTTTTTTATGTTTAATATTTGCCCATTTAGAATGTCCTGACATAGACGCCTCCTATTTATTCCACCATGCTTCGCCCCGCAGCCGATCTAAGATGATTGATACGGCACTACGCACGGATAAATGATTGTATTCACCATGGCCATATATAGGTTCTAAAATATAGTCAAAGCTTTCCATCGTTTCTTTTGTCATACCATAACCGGTACCAAATAATACTAACACAGGGCGCCCCTCATTTTCAAGATGTTCACGCATCCGTGCATAGGAAATCGTATTATCGTAGGTACGAGCATCTGTTGTAGCTACAATAGGTTTTATACCCTCTATGTCTTCAATTGTTCGCACCGCTACCACAATTGAGTTTACCAATTCCACACCTGTAAAAGCATCCTTACGATCTGGATTGTAAGTAGAGCCAAATCCAGATTTCCAATGTTCCATGATAGTACGCACCAACTCACGCTGCGCAGGTATATTGTGAATCACAAAATATTTAGACACATCATAAGTAATAGATGCTCGTGCAATATCATGAATATCATAATTTGTAATGGCCGTCGTAATGACCTCTTTATGCTTGTTCATAATCGGATAATGAACAAGTCCAATATATAAATTAGCCAATACTATATCTCCTAAATTCTAAACTAACCTTCATTAACATACATTGCCATCATATCTATTACGAAGCACTAGACCGTGCGCCAGCACTACCAAATCCAGACTTCTGTCCTATGGAAGACGCCTTTTTACTTCTATTGCGTTCATAAGTTCTATAAAAGCTCCGCCCCATAGCGCTATGTACATTCGACCCTGATGCGGTATATACATAGGGCTCCTCATACGTTTGTAATGGTGCTGCTATGCGATATGTCATGGTTCGTCCATCCATGCGTGCAGTAGGTGGATTAAAACCGTGAAATATATAATATCCTGCAGCAATACTTGGTAAGAGCCCTGCTAGCCCCGCATCCCACACCAAATTGCCACTATTATCACGGTGAAAGGTAACGGATCGATTATCGTCGTATAAGGCTGTTTCTTTACCATCACCATGATTTAATAAAGAATATCGGTTTCCTTGGTTATCCTTTAATCGAACCTCCCCTTCATTTGCTTCTGGGTAAACCTTATCGCACACAGCATAGGAGATATCATTCCAGTAGGAATATACACCTACAAGACCAGCAACGGCAGCGAAAGCACCTGTAAGGTATATGGTTTTCTTACTTGGCTTATACATAGAACACTCCCTTAGTGCACAGCACCGCTAATAACAAGGGCAAGACCTACGAAGATGCCAAACACAAGAATGCCTGCAGCTGTATTACCGCGTATAATTTCTTCGGACAATTTATATTTACGATGCCAAATATTGATAAACATATAGCCTGTCACAAATAATATAATACCAAGCACAGCATATATAACACTGGCTACGATACCATGTAACAAGGAAGTATCAGCTGTAGTCACGGCTGGTGACATGATAACAGCGCGCAAAATTTCACCGATACCGATAAATGATCCCGCTGAAAGCCACGCCACAGCACAATTACCACGCTTAATTTCTTCACTAAATTTACCAGGTACGAAGAAATCGATAACCGTATTCGCAGTTAACATCAGTATAATGCCAAAGCAAGCATAAAAAATTGTCAATAATACATCTGGTATATAAATCATAATAAGCCTCCTAATAATATAATTTTGTATTGGATGTGTTGCCAGAATTGGTAGTAGGATACAATCGTTCGCGTCCCGTATTATCCCCTAGGCGAACCATGGTCGCATAGTTATCGAGTATATGAGAGCTGATTAATGTACGATCAATAATTTTCCAATCCTCTTGTGTCAATTTTGATTGTTCACATACCTTAACCTTAGTTTGTCCATCCGTATTGGTAATGATATACACCAAGTCCCCAGAATAAAATACAATAACTTCATGTCCCTCTTCTAAGTTATCCCGCTCATTCTTAATATCACCATTCACAGAATCAATCAAGTCTAATGCGGTGCTAACAGGATCTAGTGTAGACGTGTATACATAGTCACTATCCGAATCTGTTTTTGTATAATATGCAGATGTGTCATGCATATGTTCTTTTGCCGTATAAGGCACTCCAAACATAGCGCGTATACTATGCCAAGACAAATCATTGTCCGACCAAAACAGAAATAGTAAAAATAGTACAGTATACCCCACACCAACAGCAATAGCTCCAAACCTCTTTTTCATAAATTTGTTACGCATCTTTTGCTTAATGGCTTGAGCGGCTGCATCATTACAAAGGCGAATATTCACTAAAGGCACTCGTGACCCTTCGGCAAACATTTTTTTACCTTCAAACCACTCTTCTTCAAAGAATACACTAGCACCACCTTCACAAGGCAGCTGATATTCTCGATATCCTGCGCGGTCCCCTACGGAGGCACCACTTTCACCATCGACATCGACAACCTTTTCTAATCCGATTTGATGTAATGTAAAATCTTTCCCCGGCCGTGTATGAAAGGATGTTCTAGATACGGTACACCATTCATTATCATTATACTCAATGGTTAACCATATTTTATCGATTCCCTCAACAGCCTCTAGTCCATATTCATGCCAATAATCACCAGGTGATTTTGTCATAGACGGCTGGCCCCTATAGGATTGTTCCTTATCTGCTTTTGGAATAATCTCTATGTATTTAATTTTCTCAGTGATTACATAACGGCTGCCATGAACCTCTAAGACATCATAACAATTAAACTCCATACACACCCTCGCTAAAGTAGACATAAGCACGACTGCTGCTAAATACACCTATTATCATTCGTTTGCCCATACTATATGGTCACAAATTTCATAGTATTTCGCTTACTCTATTAATAATGGTACAAAGTATGCTTCTGTACCAGCTATCTCTTCCGGAGAAAAACGGCATCCTACCGCGGAAGCTTGATCACCAAGCATAAAACAGGATAAGGTTAAAAATCCATCTTTCACTCCACAATCCACTGTATGAGTAAAACGTTTCTGCTGTATAAAATCTTGATACATAACCTTTTTACTATCACGACAAATGATATCGTCATAGTTATCAACTAGCTTTTCCATGTAAAGCTCAGATGTATCACCACGCTTTTGAACAACTTGTACATGCTTTCCTTCACGCCCCCAAATCTCCTTTTGAATATAAAGGCCATCATCAAGAGAGGAAAAATCATTTTCAAAATAGGATGGTGCCAAATAACGCTCGATGATATCTCGATCTGGTTTCGTAAAAAATTGATCTGTTAAATACAACGCATACACTAAAGACATAAATGATTTGTTTTGTAAAATAATTGCCTCTGGCGGATTAAAAAGAGCAAATCTATTCTCCTCGTAAAGATCTAAAAACATCTCACCCAAAGGTTCATTATCTGGTGTTTGTTCATCAATTAAAAGTTCCATAGGATGCAATCGATACAATAGAGTCGCATGACTACCATCTGCTAAAGGAATGCCCTCATCATCAATCTTCATATCATAAAAGGATATGAATCGCGTGTCTGCCTCAGGACAGGCTGTTTTTAATTCCTTCATAAGAAATTGTGTTGTACCGTAGTCTTCAAAATAATCATGAAAGCAGGAGAATACAAAGGGATCCTTAGGTAGTCTTTCTCTATTTGCCAGCATAGACTTATATTGATTTCTACCATACTTAGCTGATAAAACAGCATCATACATGCGCTTTAAAAATGTATGTAATTCTTTTCGGCATTCTGTATTAGGATGTTTTCGTCCTACATAATTAGCTCCAATTTCATTGGCATAATAGCTTTCAATGAGAAAACATGGCGTATCCGCATTAAGTTCTACCATGCGCAAATTGCCATTTATATCGAGAACAAAATCAAAACGAGATAACCACGTCGGTAAACCTAAGGCATTCGACTTATGTAAGTAAGGAATTAAATTGTCTGGCATATCCATATTTCGAGCAAAGTCATCTGGTGCCATTTGAAATACTTTTGCTGCTTTACAAAATATTTGAAATAATCTACGTGAAGCATGGCGAATTTCATCGTAAAAGTCGGATGAAAAGGCCTGCATAGACAATGAAGGATACCGATCATCATATCCTTCATATTCCACAAAATTAAATATATTTCTATCCAGCTCATCAATATAGGATTTCATTGTTTATCCTTTCATCAGGAGGTCCCGCTTGAAGTTCGGGCGCCTACACTACCAAAGCCATATTTTTCACCAATTCTATGTGCTCGATTACTCGTTTTAGTATTGTAACGATTTCTAGTCATTTCATTAATAGTTCTAGCCACTCTTTCACTATTAGATTTACTAGCGCCTGTATTTGCATCAAAAGGTGTAAGAGGCGACGTAACGCGATAAGTCATACTTGGTGCATCCATATATGCCATTGGGGCTGAAAATCCATGAAACGCATAATACCCTACAGCCAGAGTCGGAATCAAGCTGGCTAAGCCTGCATCCCATATAATATTGCCTTTCTCATCGCGATGAAAGGTAACAGACTTCTCAGCATCATCATAAAGTGCCGTTTCTTTTCCATCACCATGATTAATCAAGGTATAGCTTTTACCTTCATCATCAACGAGCCGTACTTCACCATTATTTAATTCTGGTTTAACCACATCACATAGGGCATAGCTAACATCATCCCAATACGAATAAGCGCCTACTAGAGCTGCTATAGATGTAAAGGCTATGGCTATGTAAACAGTATTCTTACTTGGTTCATACATAAAATATTCCTTCGTTTGATTTCGTGACTGGAATCAATACTATTTCAATCTTTTATTTCTTTTAATAAAGTCTGACGTCCCTGCTTATTCTTTAATTCCACCATATACGCATACCGCAACAATATGTCACTGTCGTTTCTAATATTCGCCAATCGTGTATCCTCTGAATCAGGCAAATTTTTAAGCAATCCGACCTCAACATAAGTAGTATCATTAACCGTACTAATAACAGATACCTCATTCGTTGTATAAATAACAATCCACTTCTCTGGAGACTTTGTGTCTTGTTTAATGGTATAAACCTTGCCATACACGGCATCGATAAGATCGATAGCCGTTGCATTAGGATCTTGTTTTGACGTATACACCTTTAAACCGTCTTTTATACCTTGTGATTCATAATAATAGGAATCCTTAATGCGCTCCTCCATAGTATAGGGAAAACCCACTTCATCACGAAGCTCGTGCCAAGACAAATCTCCTATAAACAAATACCCCAAAAAGAGTAAAATAATTCCCCAACTTAGACCCAATTGAGTCCATTCTTTTCTGCGCGCTGCATTTCGCACTTTTTTACTCGCCGCTTGTGCAGCCTGATCTCTCCGTCGATGTATATCAGACAAACGAATCCGTTCGCCTTGAGCCTGATCTGTTAAACCACCACGCCAGTTCTCTATAAAAAATACAAAGGTCTTATCCTTTTGAACCGCTCTATATTCTTTATAATCTGCTTCGTCGCCACTTCTAGCCTTCGATTGCCCCTCCACAGCTACGACACGTTCTATACCTTTATCATGTAGTCTATATCCTGCAGGAGGGGTTGAACGTAAAACTGTTTCAGAAAAAGTGCAATATTCTTTTTCACCGTTTACAATGGTAAGCCATTTTTTATCCGTCCCATTAACGGGCATAAGACCATATTCGGTCCAAGACTGAGCTCCTTTGGAAACACCTAGTTCTTTTTTATAATTTTCATCATTAAGATCATAACGTATTGTTTTATCAACGATAAACTCTTGATAAGAAAGGACCTCCCCGACTACGTATCGTTTTCCCTGAATCTCTACAACATCATAACACTTAAATTTCATAGCCTAGACTCTTCTGCAATAATTTCTTTTAAAAGCTTAACTTCTTCGTTTGTTAATGGTCGTTCCAATAAATCAGGCCGTAATAATCGTGTCCGTTTTAGTGCTTCCTTTTGACGCCATGCGGCAATATTTTTATGATGACCACTGCGCAATACATCTGGAACAGCCCACCCTCTAAATTCTGGAGGCTTTGTATATTGCGGGCACTCCAAAAGAGACTCATAAAAAGAGTCCTCTTGTGCCCCACTGGCCGCACCTAATACACCAGGTATCATGCGAGCCACTGCATCAGTAACTACCATGGCTGGCAACTCACCACCGGTCAATACATAATCACCAATGGAAATCGTTTCATCTACAAGATGTTTCTCTACGCGATAATCTACACCTTCATAGTGACCACAAATAAGGACCACTTGATCATAGCTAGCCAATTCACGAGCCTTCTCCTGTGTAAAAGGCTGTCCTGTAGGTCCCATAAAGATAATACGACGTCGTATACTTTCATTAGGATTACCAATAAGACTCATTTCATCACACATCTCATCTGTGGTATAAGTATCATTAATATCACTATCATATTGAGCAATAACGGATTCTACGGCTTCAAAAATAGGAGGTGCCATCATGAGCATACCAGCCCCGCCACCATATGGTGTGTCGTCTACTTGACCATGCTTATTATGGCTAAAATCTCGAGGATTCGTTACACCTACAGATAGACGTTTTGCCTCGATAGCTCGTTTTATGATGGAATGATTAAAAAACGCATCAAAAAACTCTGGAAATAAAGATACAATATCAATACGCATAAACCGTCCCCTGTACTTATTAACTCACATTAACTCATTAGTATTATCTATATATAGCTATATTATATACCTTTTACGATAATATACCTATATGTAGATAAAACAAAACCGCCCAAAGGATTATATCCATTCAGGCGGATCTACGATCATCAATTTATTTTCCACATCGATGTCTTTAACGACCTCTTCAATGGCTGCAAATAATTGATCTGGTTCCCCATCTTTAGAGACCACATAGACATCATTAGCACCTGGTTGTAATACATCAGTAACTATGCCAAGCACATTACCCATAGTATCTTGTACCTCAAGGCCAATGATATCAAAGATATAATAGCGACCTTCTGGCAATTCCACTAAATCTTCACGGCGCACTTGAATTTCTTTCTTACTCAATAATTCAGCCGTATTACGATCAGGAATTTCCTTAAAGGATGCTAATACAAATTGTTTGTGAAATCGTGCGGATGCAACGTGGTATTCTTTACCATCGATGTAACAGGCATCCATATGCATAAACCGTTCTGGAAAATCGGTTTGAGGCATAATACGAAGATCACCCCGCACGCCGTGCGGGGCGATGATAACACCTATTGTGATGAAATCGTTATGTTTCATTATTGACGAAACGCAACGATCTTACCGTCTTCTAATAGGATTTCAGCGCCCATCAAGGCATCCAAATTATCCCCGATTTTAACGGTAACTGTTTGCTCTAATGTACCTTGAGTAATTTCAGTTCCTAAAGACAACTCCTTAGCATCCTTCAATTTAGCTGTTACTTCTTCTTTGAAAGCCAAGCGTTTATTTTTTTCTTCGTCGATTTGTTGACGAATAGCAGTGAGACTTGTAGCATCAACTTTAGCTGCATCAGCCAAAATACGTTGAGCTTGGAACTCAATTGCTTCCAAATCTTTATTCACCATATCAAGACGAGTTTCAAGATCGGAAACAATTTTCGCTTTCAAGTCATCTGTTACTTTTGCTTTTACTGCTACAGGGACACGTAATGTCATTTCTTCCATTGGAATACTCCCTTTTAAACAATATCAACAGATATCTTTTTGTTCTCTTTAATAGCCGCCGCTTTCACCACAGAGCGAATCGCTTTAGCAATTCTACCTTGCTTTCCGATGACTTTACCCATATCCTCTGGGGCTACATGAAGTTCATAAACTTCCACATTCCCCTTTTGGACCATGGTAACAGAAACGGCATCAGGCTGCTTCACTAATGATTTCGCAATTAATGAAATTAATTCTATCATCACAGTATGCCTCTCTATTAATTACTTTTTAGCGTCTGCAAATTTTTGCATAACGCCTTGTTTTTTGAACAAGGAGCGAACAGTGTCAGTAGGCTGAGCACCTTTAGCTAACCAAGCCAAAGCTTTTTCTTCGTCTACATTAACGATAGCTGGTTGTTTAGTAGCATCATATTGACCAATTGTGTCAACAGGACGACCTTCACGTGGAGCACGTGCGTCAGCAACTACGATACGGTAGAAAGGAGCTTTTTTAGCACCTAAACGAGTCAAACGAATTTTTAACATTGTGAAATTCACCTCCTTATACTGATGTGGATGGACAAGTTCAGCGCCCCTGCCCATGTATTACATAAACGGTAATTTAGGCATTCCAGGGAAGCCGCCCTTACCGCCACGTAAACCTTGCATGCGCTTCATCATCTTCCGCGCTTCTTCAAATTGTTTCAACAAGCGATTTACATCTTGGACCTGTGTACCAGAACCTAATGCAATACGCTTGCGGCGAGAACCGTTAAGAATACTTGGATTTTCTCGCTCTGCCGCCGTCATGGATGTAATGATAGCCTCAATACGACGCACCTCTTTACTATTCAAATCAAGGTCCTTTAATTGATCCTTAATTTGTCCCATGCCTGGCAACATTCCAATAATATTTTGTAATGGCCCTAACTTTCGCACCTGGTTCATCTGTTTTAAGAAGTCATCCAAGGTGAAATTGTTTTTCGCCATTTTCTTTGCCATTACACGAGCTTCTTCTTCATCGATGGCGCCTTGTACATTTTCAATCAATGTTTTAAAGTCGCCCAAATCGAGAATACGAGAAGCCATGCGGTCTGGATAGAATACATCAAAGCCATCCATTTTTTCGCTCACACCAGTGAACTTAATTGGCAAGCCTGTTACAGCTTTGATGGATAATGCGGCACCACCGCGCGCATCACCATCGAGTTTAGTAAGGATAACACCATCAACACCTAATTTTTCGTTAAAGGTTTGAGCGGTTGTTACTGCATCTTGACCGATCATAGAATCTACAACGAGCAGAATTTCATGAGGTCGAACAGCAGCTTTGATGTTTGACAACTCATCCATGAGGACTTCGTCTATAGCCAAACGTCCTGCGGTATCGATGATAACAACATCTTTCAACATATGCGTGCTTTGCTCTACAGCGCGACGCGCAATATCTACTGGATTTGCACCATGTGTTTCATCCGCAAATACTGGAATATCAATTTGCTTACCTACAACTTGCAACTGAGTAATCGCAGCTGGACGATATACGTCGGCAGCGACAAGCATCGGACGTTTACCTTGTTTACGTAGGTATACAGCTAGTTTACCAGCTGTTGTAGTCTTACCAGCACCTTGTAAACCAACGAGCATAATAATCGTTGGAGGCTTGCTAGAAATCATGATACGACTTTGCGTACCACCCAAGAGAGCCGTTAACTCATCATTTACGATTTTAATAACCGTTTGGGCTGGATTCAAGGATCCGAACACCTCTTCACCAAGGGCCTTTTCCTTAATGGACTTAACAAAGTCCTTTGCTACCATAAAGTTAACGTCAGCTTCTAATAAAGCTGTACGTACCTGACGCAACGCAAGATTGACATCATCTTCTGTAATTTTGCCCTTCCCTTTTAAGGATTGAAAGGCTTCTTGCAGTTTTTCTGACAAGCTATCAAATGCCATAATATCCCTCCATTTGCGCCAATACTTGTTGCACCTTGGTTTCGGCTAACACCTCTTTAGGCAATGTTGCTTTCAACTGTGAAAGCAAGCCTTCCCGTTGTTCATATTGTGCCACCAAGTGCAATTTAGATTCGTAATCATTTAAAATGTGTCGAGCACGCTGTAAGTTATCGTGTACAGCCTGTCGTGATACGCCTAATTCCTCAGCAATCTCGCCAAGGGACATATCATCTTCGTGGTGAAGTTGTAAGGACATGCGTTGCTTGTCCGTCAACAATGGCCCATAGAAATCTAAGAGCAAACTTATAAGTACTCGTTCTTCCATTTCGCCACCTCCATCACTGTCAAGTCATATTACTTTACATATGGTACATTATAAAAAAAGATGTGTCAAGTAGAAATACTTAACACACTTAATTCATTACTATAATACATATAAATCACAGTTATACAAGCTATCTCATCCCCTTAAATGAACAAAACCATAAACTAATTGACTACCTTAACATAATCATTCTAGACAAATTTAATTCATAATCAATGATAATTAATTCTAATTTCTACTTTTATATCTATAATAATATGCTATAATATCAATATCTAATATTTTCAATATAAAAAAACAGGAGGTATTATATGAATACCAAACAATATGACATTATCGTCTTAGGTTTCGGCAAGGCTGGCAAAACATTAGCCGCAAAATTTGGCTCTATGGGCAAATCCGTAGCCATGATTGAAGAAAATCCACTAATGTACGGTGGTACATGTATTAATATCGCATGTATTCCTACTAAAACGATGATCATTGCCGCATCAAAAGGCTTATCATACGATCAAGTATTAAATCAACGTGAAGTTGTTACATCTCGCTTAAGAAATAAAAACTTTACTATGTTAGATTCTAATGATCATGTCGATGTCTATACTGGACATGGTGCATTTATTAGCAATAAAGAAATCTCTGTTACCGCTGGCGAGGATAAGATTATATTATCTGCTGACACTATCGTTATAAACACTGGTGCTGTAGCGATTAAACCTAATATTTCTGGCATTGATACAGCTACAGGTTTCTATAATAGTACAGAAATTCAACAATTACCTACTCAACCTAGTACATTAGGTGTTATCGGCGCTGGTCCTATCGGTCTTGAATTTGCAAGTCTATATGCAAAACTTGGTGCTAAGGTAACTGTATTCAACATCGAATCTAGCATCTTAAAACGCGAAGAACCTATCGTTCAAGAGCTAGCTACTGAGTACTTAACTGAACAAGGCATTACCATTCTTAATAATGTAACATTAGACTCTGTATCCAATGATGACAACAAACCAGTTATCAAAGCTAATAATCAAAACTATACATTTGATGCTGTTCTATATGCTACAGGTCGCAAAGCCAATACAGCTAATATCGGTTTAGAACATACTGATATCGCTACTAACGAACGCGGTGCTATTGTAGTTAATGATACTTGTGAAAGCTCCGTTCCTGGTGTATACGCAGTCGGCGATGTAAACGGTGGTCCTCAATTCACATATGTATCTCTTGATGACTTCCGTATCGTATTTGGTGCACTTACAGGCAACGGCCACTATACCTTAAAAGATCGTAAAAATATACCTTATACTACCTTCCTAACACCTCCACTTTCTCGGGTAGGTCTTACAGAAGAAGATGCAATCAACCAAGGATATACGATTAAAACCAAGGAAATGCTCGTAGCTACCATGCCAAGAGCACATGTAAACGACTATTTAAAAGGTGCTTTTAAAATTGTTGTAGATGCGGATAACGACTTAATCCTGGGCGCTACACTCTATTCCCAAGGCGCAGAAGAATTGATTAACTTAATTAAAATGGCTATGGATAATAACATTCCATATACATATTTCAAAAATCAAATCTTCACACACCCTACAATGGCAGAAAACTTAAACGACCTTTGTAATTTCTAATAATTTAATAGCTAATACAATCACTAATTATAAAATAATAACCTAACCAAAAAGCCTTTAGACGCTAAACTAATTTAGCAACTAAAGGCTTTTGTATTTATCGATATGATAGTTTATTTATCAATGTATCAGATTATTATAGCTTTTTTAGCAGTGCCTAACTAAAACATGCTAAGACATTGTAGCAATTAATTTTTAGTAAACAATCTGCGCACTATCGTTTGTAATTTAGGGGTTAATACAATAGCAACCACAATTCCTGCGGCACTTGTAATCAAAGAGTATTGAATTTTACTAGCCGCCACGACCGCACTTTCAAGAACGAACCACCACGCAAGGAAGTAGCCAAAAGCGGTCCAAACAGCACCAATAATAAGGGCTACTAAAATACGACCAAAGGATGCAGTTGGTTTTGTAATAGAGGGTGGCAAATAGCCTGCAGTCATACCACCTACGATAAGTCCTGCAATTCCTTTAATAAAGAAAGAGAATACGATGTACTGTGTATGACCACCAAAGAGATCAAATAGTGCAGATCCAATTGCCGCACCCAAGCCTCCATATAATCCACCAAAAAGTATAGATGTTGTAAAGAGTGCAGCCGATCCTAAATGAACCATAGCGCCACTCGGTATTTCAATGCGAATTGTAGTAGCCACTGCACATAACGCGGCAATAAAACCAATATAGACAATGTCTCGAGTACTTAATTTCATAATCATGAACCTCTCTTTTAAATCAATTACTATATTCAGTATAACAAATCATAAGCCGTCTAAAAACACCATTATCGTAGGAATTAAATATTCATTTCACGTCTCAATATAAGATATAAATATATACTTAACTATATGTCTGTAGATATAATAAAGCACCTATACCTCTGTATAGGTGCTTTATAGTATTCAATTATATGTATAATCTTAAATTTTAGCTCGTTTCAAACGAAGTGAATTACTTACAACTGTAACAGAGCTAAATGCCATCGCTGTACCAGCAATCATAGGATTTAACGCACCAATAGCGGCCAAAGGAATGCCAATACAGTTAAAGATCAATGCCCAAAATAGGTTTTGTTTAATATTGGTCATTGTCTTACGGCTGAGTCGTACTGCTTGTACCAAGGTATGTAAATCATTTCGTACAAGGACGATGTCGGCTGCTTCTACCGCAATATCTGTACCACTGCCAATAGCAAAACCAATATCTGCCGTAACGAGAGCAGGAGCATCATTGATACCGTCACCAACCATCCCCACTACAAGACCTTTATCTTGCAATTCTTTTACCTTGCTAGCCTTATCTTGAGGCAATACTTCAGCTATAACATGGGAGATACCCGCCTGTTTAGCAATATATTGAGCAGTTCGACGATTATCACCAGTAAGCATCCATACATCAATACCTTGAGCATGTAACTCTTTTACAACCTCGATAGTTTCTGGACGTAATTCGTCTTCTACAGCCCACAAAGCACTAACAACGCCATCTACAGCTAGAACAGATACGGAAGCACCTTGTTCTTCAAATTGTAAAATATCTTCTTGAACCGCCGTTAAATCATAACCTAGTTCATTCATCCAACGACTGTGCCCAAGTTGTACGGATACGCCTTGGTATGCACCTTGTAACCCTTTACCTGGTACATCAGCAAAACTTTCAAGTTCAACAGCTTTACCTTTATAGCCATGATCTTCACCATAGTAAACCATGGCCTTTGCAATCGGATGAGATGTACCACTTTCAAGAGCCATCATAATAGACATATTAGTACTTTCATCACCATTATAATTTTTAAAAGCCGTCACATCCAATACACCCTGTGTAAGGGTACCGGTTTTATCCATAACAATGGCATCGAGTTTACCCGCTTTTTCAAGATATTCTGCACTCTTGATGAGCACACCGTGTTCCGCACCAAGGCCAGACCCAACCATGATAGATGTTGGTGTAGCAAGGCCAAGCGCACAAGGACATGCGATAACCAGTACCGCTGTTGCATTAATGAGAGCAACGTTAATAGAATCTCCCATAATGAAGTACCACACAAGACCTGTCAAAACAGCAAGGCCAATAACGGTCGGTACAAAATATTGAGCCACGATATCTGCAATACGTTGAATACTAGCCTTGGAGGTTTGTGCCTCTTCTACAACCTTGATAATTTGAGACAACATCGTATCGGAACCGATACGCTTTGCTTCCATGGTAAAAGCGCCACTTAGGTTTATAGTAGCACCAATAACTTCAGAACCAACTTGTTTTTCTACCGGTAAGCTTTCACCGGTCAGCATAGCCTCATCTACTGTGGAATATCCCTCAGTAATCGTGCCATCAACAGGGATTTTTTCACCTGCACGAACTTGTAAAATATCACCGGTTACCACCTTAGATGTAGGGATATCAATAAATTCTCCATCACGCAACACATGAGCTGTTGCGGGTTGTAAGGCAATCAACTTTTGAAGTGCTTCAGAGGTACGCCCCTTCGCAATTTCTTCTAATAGCTTACCAAGAAGGATAAATGTAATGAGCCACGCAGAGGTTTCAAAATATATTCCATGAGGGCCTAATTCAGGGTGAAATTGCCAGTTATAGATACTGAATAGATAAGCTACCGTCGTGCCCATTACTACGAGTACATCCATCGTAAGCGCCCCATTTTTCACTGCACTCCAGGCGCTCTTATAGAACATGAGACCAGGACCAAACTGAGCAATAGTAGCAAGAACAAACTCTACCCATACAGGCAATGCCTGAATACCAAATCGATGTAAGGTCATATTAATCATCATCGGTACTGCCATACAAGCGGCAATAATAAGTCGTATAATATGAGGTTTTAAGTTAACCTTTTCTATTTCTTGCTTTGTTTCGTCTGCTTCTGTAGCACCAAAACCAATATTCGTAATGGCATCAATAATCTGTTGTGAATCTATAGTAGCGCCATCTTTATATTCAACACTCCCCTTTCGAGTTAAGAGGTTGACCTTAACAGATTCTACGCCCTCGACTTTAGAAACAACGTTTTCAACGCGTTTTACACAGGCTGCACAGTGCATACCTGTAATATCAAATTCTTGTTTTTTTACGCTCATATTCACAGGCCTTTCTACTCTGTAGATATATCTTATCTTACAACTTACTATATTATTACAAATTCGTACTATATTTTGTATTTATGTACTTAAATATACGTCTAAACATCTATCTATAAAAAGCTATATATCCTATTGTAAATAAAATAGCAATAAACACGTTCACTAAGAATGTTTCAATATATTCTAAAACTTCAATATATGAACATATTACATGACTAACTACTCATATATCTATATTTAATGATAACATAAATTCTCATTACGTCAATATCCTACCAAATATAGAGGGTTATTTCTTTTTTATAAGGGAATTAACCGCTTTTACCTATACATAGCCTTCATAAATAGATTATAATAAAGTGATGATGAATAAACATAAGCTTTGATTCCAAAGGAGGTGAATATATGACTGAATCAGTAAGCCCTACGGTGGAATTTATTTCTCTAGCAAAAGAATTTCGCCATGAATATGTTGTTGAAAAATCACGGTTTATAACAACTGTATATCCTTGCAAGACTGAAGAGGAAGCCCAAACCTTTATAAGCCGCATCAATAAAGAATTCTGGGATGCACGTCATAACTGCACAGCCTATGCATTAGGACCACAGCAAGAACAACAACGATCTTCCGATAATGGAGAACCATCAGGTACAGCAGGTAAACCAATGCTAGAAGTACTCAAAAAGACTGGCATTACCAATGTAGCCGTCGTCGTAACACGTTATTTTGGAGGTATTAAATTGGGCGCTGGTGGCTTGATTCGGGCCTATTCACACTCCGTTGCGGAAACCTTACGTCTTGCCCCTAAAGAACTACATACAACACGAACCCGACTACAAGCAAAGATTGACTATTCGCTGTATGGAGCAGTAGAAAGATATGTCCAGGACGAAAAATTACATTATGAAGCAAGCTTTGGTGAATATGTAGACATTACAATTCTAATACCACCTACTGATGTAGAGCACATACAAAAAGAGCTCCAAGACATAAGTCATGGAGCTGCTACTTGTACTGTATTAGATTCTATTGAGGTGGTACTACCACTAGATAAATAATCTAGTTAGTAGATTCCAAACTTTTAATTGCCGTTATTAACTAAACCGGCTATGCCTTGACCGAGTTCACGACGTTTTTCCTTAGTCATAGGATAAGGCCATACTCGTTCTAACTGTTTTTTCCGGCTAATTTTATTACGAGCCGTCATTAATCTACGTGCTTCCCAATTACGAATTGCTTGACCTAAGGTTCTTTTTACCACGCCCATAGTAGTACCTACTTTCTTAACTCTTGTTGTATATCAAAATTTGTGATAAGTATAGAAAGATAATTTAAAACTCAATTTACTTTCTATTACTTTGTTGAATTTAGTATATATAGCATTTTATTAAATGTGAAATGACCGTTACTTAGTTCGTTATAATTTTTATTTATCATATTATGTGTATAATAGGGAGATTCTATGGATACATCTTACTACCACAATTTTATTACCCTTGTTCAAACGGGCAATATGACACAGGCCGCAGAGATTCTTCATATTACACAACCAGCGTTAAGTAAGCAGTTGAAATATTTAGAGGCTGAATTTGGGGCTCAATTAATCAACATTAAACGCGGCCAACGAGGATCAAACTTGCAATTAACAGATGCTGGTAAAATCTTCTACGAAAAAGCGCAACAACTCTGCTCTATTGAAGAATCTACATATAATGCTGTACAACAATTGAATTCACGCATTGAAGGTACTTTACGCATTGCGACGTCTGCATCTCGTTCAACGCCAATCGTACAGCAATATTTACCAGCTTTTTCCATGAAATATCCATCTGTCCATTTTGAAATTTATGAAGGACTTATGACAAATGTAGTGACCCAACTTATCAACGGTAGCGCCGAATTAGGTATCGCCAATATTCAAATGGTAGATATCGATAAATTTGATATTCTGCTTACCCAAGAAGAGCATTTATACGCTATTTTCCGCCGTGATGTATTCTGGACAGATCGTGAACATGATACCATCACGTGGGAAGACATAAAAAAATGTCCTCTATCCCTTTCTGGTGGCTCTGTCCGAATGATTATGCAATCTAGCTTAACAGATATGGAGCAACTTAATGCGGTAGCTATAACTACAACAAAAAGCTCAGCTATTGAGTGGGCCTCTTCTGGTCGTACAGTTTCTTTAGTCCCAATGGACGCTAAGGAACTCATTAATCATCGCAAAATGGCCCGCATCAAATTGCCAGAATTCTCGGGGGATTTCAAAAAAGCTTTTATCACGCTTAAAGGCCATGCGCTTTCCCCAGTTGCGCAGCAATTTATCGACTTTTACAAAGCCTATGTATAATCATATTTGTACATACTATTACCATAATATGACATTAACAGCTCATATGATTGGTACCTATTTGATTATAGATGCCAATACAATACATAAGAAAAGACCTAGTACAATTTGTACTAGGTCTTTTTGTATCAGATCTTACATTACGGCAATGCTTATGGTTGCTTAAGTTCACCGTAGATATGATTTTATTAAGCTTGATGAACAGCACCTACAATATCAGTGATGCTGTTAAGATTATATTGTTCTACATATTCGCTCATTTCACGGGCAATACGTGAAATTGCTGTTGGATCTACCATCGTAGCTGTACCAACTTGAACAGCTTGCGCCCCTGCCATCATAAATTCGATAGCATCTGTGCCAGTCATGATACCACCAAGACCAATAATAGGAATAGTTACCCCTTTATAAACTTGATGAACCATGCGAAGAGCCACAGGCTTTACGGCTGGGCCTGATAATCCACCGTAAGTATTACCCAATACAGGCTTACGACGGTGAATATCTATAGCCATGCCCAACAAGGTATTAATTAGACTTACCCCATTGCCACCGCCTGCTTCAACGGCTTTTGCGATTTCTACAATGTCTGTTACATTTGGTGAAAGCTTAACGATAACAGGTTTATCCGTTACCTTACGAACCGCTTTAGTTACTGATTCAACGACCTTTGGATCTACACCAAAGGCCATGCCTTCACATTCTACATTTGGGCAAGATACGTTTACTTCTAATCCTGCAATACCATCTACAGATAACGTCTCTGCCATCCAAGTAAACTCATCAATTGTGCCCGCAGACATATTGGCTAATAAAGGTACATCATATTTCTTAATATCCGGCAGAATTTCTTTAACAAAATGTTCAGCCCCAGGATTTTCAAGGCCAATACAGTTCAATACGCCAGATGGTGTTTCTGCAATGCGAGTACCAGGATTGCCATGACGACCTTTAGGTGTTAATCCTTTTACAGAAATAGCACCTACTTCATTACTAAGGTCTAAATAACCAGCATACTCAGGGCCATTACCAAAGGTACCAGATGCAGCGATAATAGGATTTTTCATCTTAATCCCGCAGTAATCGATGGCGAGCTTTGGATTAGGCGTAACGGTGTTATTTAAATCGCGTTCACGCATTAAAAGAACACCTCCTCAGCTGGGAATACAGGACCATCTTTACAAACTTTATAACGTTTGCCACCGGCACCATCACAAGCGCAACCTAAGCAACCGCCCGTACCACATCCCATGCGCTCTTCTAAAGATACTTGGCATGGCACATTGAGTTCTTTAGCCACTTGTGCTACGCCTTTCATCATAGGCATAGGACCACAAGTCATAACAGAGGTAAACGAATTAGCATTAATTAGGTCAGGCATGATTGCTGTAGGGAAGCCTTTTGTACCTACGCTACCATCATCAGTAGTGATGTGGACTTGAACAGGCGTATCTTTAAATAAATCAGCCCAGAAGGTTTCGCTTTCATTTCTAAAACCAAGAATAACTTGTGCTTCTTCATCTTTTTGCAAATGGGATGCGATACATAGCATCGGTGCAATACCAACGCCACCGCCAACGAGAAGCATATTATTAGATGTTACAAACGGTTCGCCCAAAGGACCTAAACAATCTAATGTATCACCAGGCACGAGACGTGTCATAATTTCAGTCCCCTTGCCTACGACGCGATACAAAAGGGTAATCGTACCCTTTCGGGCATCAAATCCAGCATAGCTAATAGGGCGGCGCAACAATGGTGCCGTAGAATCCGCTACGCGAACATTACAAAACTGTCCTACCTTTGCTTCTGCTGCTTGTTTTGGTGCGTGAACATCCATAATCCACACATCAGAGCCTATTTGCTCATTGCGAACGACTTCGCCCTGTTCTACATAGCCACTCATGATTTTACTCCAATTCAAAATCTTGTAATGCTTCTACAGTGTAGTTCGCATCATCTTTACGATTCGCCACAACACGCAATACTTCCCGTGCTGTATCGAGACTTGTTAAGCATGGTGTACCCATTTCTACAGCAAGACGACGCAATTGGAAGCCTTCGCGTTCAGGTCGTTTACCTGCAGTCAATGTATTAAGTACAAGATCGACTTTGTCTTGACGAATGTGGTCAGCACAGTTATCATCGCCTTCAGAGATTTTGTTAACTACCTTGCAGTCAACGCCATGTTCCTTGAAGTATTTACCAGTACCACCAGTTGCTTCAATGTGATAACCCAAATCAATAAAGCCTTTTGCTAATTGACTCGCTTCCTCTTTATCGCGGTCTGCAACAGTCATAAGGATTGTACCATCCTCTGGGATACGCATGTTGGCACCATTAATAGCTTTAAATAGTGCTTCAGAATACGTGCGGCCAATACCCATAACTTCACCAGTAGACTTCATTTCAGGTCCAAGAGCAATTTCTACAAGGCCCATTTTAGAGAAGGAGAATACAGGTGCTTTTACCGCTACATATGGTTTATTAGGCACAAGACCTAATGGTAAACCTAAATCACTTAGACTTTCACCTAGGGCAATACGAGTTGCACATTCAACCATATTGATGCCTGTAACCTTGGAAATGAACGGTACAGTACGACTAGAGCGAGGGTTTACTTCGATAACATTAAGCTCACCGTCAGCCACGATATACTGGATATTTAGAACACCTTTAACATTGAGACCTACCGCAATACGACGTGTATAATCAACAATTTGATCAATCAATTCTTGGCTCAAATGTTGAGCTGGGTAAACGGCCATGGAGTCACCAGAGTGAACCCCGGCGCGTTCGATTTGTTCCATAATACCAGGGATACATACATCGGTACCATCGGAAATAGCGTCAACCTCTACCTCCATACCAACCATATAACGGTCGATAAGAACAGGATGCTCCTTAGATGCTACTACGGCTTCCTTCATGTATACATCAAGCTCTTTATCGTTGTATACGATTTCCATCGCACGACCGCCCAATACATAAGAAGGGCGAACGATTAATGGGTATTTCAACTTTTTAGCCGCTTCTTGTGCTTCTTCATCAGAGGTTACCAGAGCACCTACTGGGCGAGGGATACCAAGTTTCGCCAACAATTCATCAAAGCGTTCACGGTCTTCCGCCATATCGATGCTATCTACGGATGTACCGAGGATTTTGACACCACGTTCTGCCAATGGGCCTGCCAAATTGATAGCCGTTTGACCACCAAATTGAGCAATGACGCCAGCTGGCTGTTCTTTATTGATGATTTCCATTACATCGTCCACAGTCAATGGCTCAAAGTATAAAGAGTCAGAAATATCAAAGTCAGTAGACACTGTTTCTGGGTTGTTATTAATCATAATAGATTGATAACCCGCTTTACGAAGGGCCCATGAGGAATGTACGGAGCAGTAGTCAAACTCTACGCCTTGACCAATACGAATCGGGCCAGAACCAAGTACCACTACGGATTTTTCGCCTAGTGGTTTAACTTCGTCTTCTTGTGCATAAGCACTGTAATAGTACGGCGTTTTAGATTCGAATTCTGCAGCACATGTATCTACGTATTTATATGTTGGAAGAATATTCCATTCTTTACGTTTTGCACGAACATCTTCTACAGTTGTATTAGCATAACGAGCGATAACAGAATCAGTGAAGGAATAACGTTTTGCTTTGCGCAATACATCCTCTGTTAAACCTTTCTCAGCCAATGCTTTTTCCACAGTAACAATGTTTTTAATTTTTTCAATAAAGAATGTATCAATTTTTGTAATATAGTGGATTTTTTCTACACTAATTCCCTTGCGAAGTGCTTCTGCTACAACATAGATACGTTCATCATCTACTAAATGTAAACGTTCGATCAATTGTTCCATAGACTCATGAGCGATTTTCTTAAGCTCAATATGGTCTAAACCAATTTCCAAGGAACGAATTGCTTTAAGTAAGGAGCCTTCCAAAGAACGGTCGATGGCCATAACTTCGCCAGTAGCTTTCATTTGTGTGCCCAAGGTACGATCTGCCAAGTTGAATTTTTCAAAAGGCCAGCGTGGAAACTTAGTTACTACATAGTCAAGAGTCGGCTCAAAGCATGCTTTAGTTTCACCGGTTACAGCATTTGTAATTTGATCCAATGTCATGCCTACTGCAATTTTTGCTGCTACCTTCGCAATTGGGTACCCAGTTGCTTTAGATGCCAATGCAGAGGAACGAGATACGCGAGGGTTTACTTCGATAACAATATATTCGTTGCTATTTGGATTCAAAGCGTATTGTACGTTACAACCGCCTTCGATTTTTAAATAACGGATAATCTCTACAGATGCGGTACGCAGCATTTGGTATTGAATATCGTTCAAGGTTTGGCTTGGTGCCACAACGATAGAATCACCAGTATGCACACCAACAGGGTCAATATTTTCCATATTACATACGATGATGCAGTTATCTGCACTATCGCGCATTACTTCGTATTCAATCTCTTTCCAACCTGCAACGGAACGTTCTGCTAGGATTTGATGGATTGGTGAAAGTTTCAAACCACGGCGTGTAATTTCATACATTTCATCTTCGTTATGTGCAATACCTCCACCAGTACCACCCAAAGTATATGCAGGGCGGATGATAATAGGATACCCAATGCGATTAGCAAAGGCTACTGCTTCTTCAAGATCGTTAAAGATATCGGATTCAGGAACCGGTTGGTTGATTTCCTTCATCGCTTCTTTGAAGAGTTCACGGTCTTCGGCTTGTTTAATGGCTTCAAGAGTTGTACCAAGAAGTTTTACACCATATTCTTCTAATACGCCAGCTTCAGACAATTGTACCGCCATATTAAGACCTACTTGACCACCTAATGTAGCCAACAAGCCCCAAGGGCGTTCTTTTTTTATAACTTCTGTTACGAATTCAAGACTAATCGGTTCTACATATACGCGGTCTGCAATATCTGTATCCGTCATAATAGTAGCAGGGTTGGAGTTAACTAATACTACCTTATAACCCTCTTCTCGAAGGGAACGGCATGCTTGTGTGCCAGCATAATCAAACTCTGCAGCTTGACCGATAATAATTGGACCAGAACCAATTACAAGTACTTTTTTTGCTTCTGAGGTCATATTATTTTCCCTTTCTCATTAAGTCTTCAAATTCGTCAAATAAATATAGGTTATCAGTAGGTCCTGGGGATGCTTCTGGATGGTATTGTACGGAGAAGATTGGCAATTCTTTATGACGCATACCTTCTACGGTACCATCATTTACACTACGATGTGTAATTTCTACGAAATCTGGCAAAGAAGTATCATCTACCGCATAACCATGGTTTTGAGATGTAATATATACCCGACCAGTACGTAAATCTTGTACAGGATGGTTAGAACCACGGTGACCAAATTTCAATTTGAATGTGGTACCACCATAAGCTTGTGCCAATACTTGATGCCCCATACAGATGCCAAAGATTGGTTTCTTACCAAACATTTTCTTTACTTCTTCTACTGCATAGCCAAGATCTTGAGGGTCTCCAGGGCCATTAGATAAAAAAATACCATCTGGATTTGCTGCCAACACATCTTCAGCCTTAGCATCTGCAGGAAATACAGTAAGACGACAGCCTGCAGCTTCTAGAGAGCGAAGGATATTTTCCTTTACACCATAATCCATTACCGCTACGTGGAATTCAGCATTTTTATCGCCACGCATACCTTGCCATTTTGTAGTTACACGCATAACTTGATCTGTTGGCAAGTCTTGTTTAAATAATTTTTGAATATCCTCCATAGGGTAATCAGAGCGTACGAGTACGCCCTTCATTACACCATGGTTACGAAGAACACGTGTAATCGCACGTGTATCTACATCATAAAGGCAAGGGATGCCGTGCAAACGAAGATACTCACTAAATAACCCCTCATTTTGCCAGTTAGATGGAAAGTCACACAGTTCACCTACAATAAAACCTTTACAATATGGCTTAGGACCTTGAGTGATAGAATTTAAAGTACCATAATTACCAATTAAAGGATAGGTTAATGTAATAATTTGATCCGCATAGGATGGGTCAGTCAAGATTTCTTGATACCCGGTCATACCTGTGTTAAATACAACTTCACCTACCGTTGGGGCGCCACCTAATAAGGAACCTTCAAACACGGAACCATCTTCAAGAACTAACTTGCCTTTCATTATAAGACTACGCCCTCCTTCATAACAATTTTGCCATCAACTACTGTGAGTTTAGCTTTACCTGTAACAGTCATACCATCAAATGGGCTAACTTTACCTTTTGTATAAAATTTATTTCTATCTACTGTCCACTTTTCAGTTGTAGAGAATACAGTAATATCCGCTGGCTTACCAACTTCAAGAACACCTGCATCAAGGTGCATCAACTCAGCTGGTCGAGTACTCATATAGTACACAACTTGATCAATGCTAAGTTTATCAGGACCATATGCATTTGTAATAACCGCTGCCAAAGATGTTTCGAGGCCACTGAAACCATTTGGTGCACAGCAGAATTCATGGTCTTTTTCTTCGTATGCATGTGGTGCATGGTCTGTAATAATCGCATCGATTGTGCCATCTTTCAAGCCTTCTAATAATGCTTGGCGATGATCTTCTGAGCGAATTGGAGGAGCCATTTTAAATGCTGGATTATATTCGCGTAGGTATTCATCTGTGAAAGACAAATGTTGGCTTGTAACTTCACAGGTTACATTAAGACCTTTAGCCTTCGCACGGCGCACCATATCTACAGTATTTTTACTACTTACGTGAGCAATATGGATATGACCACCTGTCATTTCAGATAACAAGATATCACGAGCAACAGCCAAATCTTCAGCTACTGCAGGACGACCAATAACACCTAATTCATAAGAAACAATACCTTCATGCATATGGCCATTTTTAGTCAATGTAATATCTTCTGCATGGTCGATAACCATCTTATTAAACATGGACGAGTATTCTAAAGCACGACGCATAAATGCAGCATTTTCTACATAGTGGCCATCATCGGAGAAAGCTACTACACCAGCTTCTGCCATATCCCCCATTTCAGCAAGTTCCTTACCTTCAAGACCTTTTGATACAGCACCAATAAATTCTACCTTAACAACACCAGTAAGTTCGGCTTGCTTTTGCAACCCTCTTACGAGCGCAGCATTATCTACCACAGGATTTGTATTAGCCATAGTTACAACACGTGTGAAACCACCTGCAGCAGCGGCTTGTGTACCGGAGTGGAAATCTTCTTTCGCTTCTTGACCTGGCTCACGCAAATGTGTGTGAATATCGATAAGGCCTGGTGCTACAATAAGACCTGTTGCATCATATATCTCAGCACCTTCAGCATTTAAGTTTTGACCAATGGCTGCAATTTTACCATCTTTTACGAGAATGTCTGCTACTTCGTTTTGTTTTTTTGCCGGATTTACTACCGTACCATTTTTAATAAGCAAGCTCACTACCGTCACCTCCGATAATAGTTAAGTACAATACAGCCATACGTATAGCTACGCCATTACGCACTTGTTCTTGAATTACTGATTGATCAGAATACGCCACATCTGGTGCGATTTCTAGGCCACGGTTCATTGGACCTGGATGCATGACCATTACATCGTCTTTAGCTAATTTCAATACATCGTTATTAATACCAAAGATACGTGCATATTCTCTGTTTGTAGGATATAGTGCAGAGTGAATGCGTTCTAATTGAATGCGAAGTACGTTTACAACATCTGCATCAACAACGGCTTCACGAATATCGTGGTGTACGGTAACACCTAATTTTTCAAGTTCTGGATATACCATTGTACGAGGACCAGCCAGATGTACATCAGCCCCCATTTTTGTAAGTCCATAAATGTTGGAGCGTGCTACGCGACTATGCAT
This sequence comes from Veillonella parvula, assembly GCF_047241225.1. Taxonomy (GTDB): domain Bacteria; phylum Bacillota; class Negativicutes; order Veillonellales; family Veillonellaceae; genus Veillonella; species Veillonella parvula_O. Next base: position 36,791 of record NZ_JBKTIE010000004.1, read on the forward strand.
TATATCGCCAAGGATAACCACCTTTAATCCTTCAATAGATTCCTTTTTCTCTAAGATAGAATACATGTCTAGTAATGCTTGTGTTGGATGCTCATGAGCGCCATCACCTGCGTTAATGATAATCGGATCTACGGCTTTCGTAGCGTATAAAGGTGCACCTTCTGCGCTGTGGCGCATTACGATAGCATCTGTACCCATGTAGGACATAGTTAATAATGTATCGCGGAAGCTTTCACCTTTACCCATGGAAGATCCACTAGGAGAAAGATTGATTACGTCAGCCCCTAAATATTTTCCGGCTAACTCAAAGGAACTACGAGTACGAGTACTTGGTTCCATAAAAAGGTTGATAATGGATTTCCCCTTTAATAGTGGAACCTTCTTGTCATCAGAAAGAACGATTTTCTTCATTTTCTTTGCCACATCTAAAATCAATTTGATTTCTTCAGGTGACACATTTTGCAAACCCAATAAATCTTTGCCTTTTAGGCTAACTTGTCCCATGATTTCCTCCTAACTCACGTAACAAAAAAGACCTTTTGCCCAGGGCAAAAGGTCAAATAGTTTGCACAAAGAAGCCCCTATGGGCACTTCAACTATATTCCTTTCTCAGCCTCTCTGGACTAAATTAAAAGGTATTGTATTATGCAATGGTCTCTCGTACCATATATGCATTTTCTTTATTTATTGTACTGAATCCACCTTTGAAAGTCAATGTAAAACACAAAATTCATATGGATTTTAAAAAGAGGACAAGCATATAAAATTGCTTGTCCTCTCTATATTTAAACAGCTATTAATTCACTCCTATATCTTAAACTTTAATCTAAAATTTCTTTTTTAGAAATTAAGGGTCTTAACCTAATGGATATAATCTTGGTGGGTTTTCTTCATCATTTTGCTGTTCATTTTGTGGAGTATATGGCATTTGATCTTGTTGCGGCTCATTCGCTACAGGATTTATCTGCACATATTGCTGATTTGGCGACAATTGAGGTTGACGTTGCTCACGACGACGTGTATTTTGAGATGCAGTCGGTCTAGGTTTAGTCAACTCATCAATGGATACAGCATTTGGAATAGTTACATTTGATGTATCCCCATGAATATCATCAAGTTCACTGAAGGAAGGAGTCCTCTTAGATGCTTGAGCAGCCTTACGTTCGGCTTCAAGTTGTTGACGGGCAAGTTCTGCACGACGACGAGCGCTTTCTTGTTGATCTCGAACACGTTGAATCGCTTCAGCACGCTCTTTTGCTTTACGCTCTATTTCAGCTTGAGCCAACGCTTGTTGACGGGCAGCTTCAGCTTTACGTTCTGCCTCTAGTTGCGCTTTATATCGTTCCTCAGCAAGGCGTCGTGCCTCGGCTGCTTGACGTTCTGCTTCAGCTCGTTCTGCAGCAAGTCGCTCTTGCTCTGCCTTACGAGCTTCCGCCGCTATGCGAGCCGCCTCTGCTTTACGAGCCTCTTCGGCACGTCTTGCTTCTTCTATGCGACGAGCTTCTTCGGCTCTACGCACTTCTTCGGCACGTTTAGCCTCTGCAGCAATGCGAGCTTCTTCAGCACGGCGCGCTGCTTCAAGTCGTTCCTGTTCAGCTCTACGTTGTGCCTCAAGTCTAGCTGCTTCTGCTTTCCGAGCTTCTTCTGCTCTACGTGCTTCTGCTTCTAAACGAGCTTGTTCAGCTTTACGCGCCGCTTCAATTCTCGCAGCTTCAGCTTTGCGTGCTTCCTCTGCTCGTTTTGCTTCTGCTGCTACGCGAGCGGCCTCAGCTTTACGTTCCGCTTCAATTCGAGCTTCTTCTACTCTACGCGCTTCCTCCGCACGACGAGCCTCTTCTGCTTTTCTTGCTGCTTCCATTTGTTGTGCTTCCAAAGCAGCCTTAGCCTCTGCCGCTCTACGAGCATCTTCTTGACGCTTCGCTTCAAGAGCGGCTTGCTCAGCAGCACGTTGTGCTTCTAAAGCAGCTTTCGCTTCTGCTGCTTTACGAGCTTCTTCGGCACGTCTTGCTTCCAATGCTTCCTGCTCGGCTTTACGTTGTGCTTCTAAACGAGCTCTGGCCTCAGCAGCCAAGCGTTCCTCTTCGGCCTTTTTGGCCTCTAAAGCAGCTTTTTCTGCTGCTCTTTGCGCTTCAAAGCGTGCCTTAGCTTCGGCCGCTTTTCTTTCTTCCTCCGCTTTGCGTGCGGCCTCAATACGAGCAGCTTCAATTCTACGTTCTTCTTCAAGACGTTTTGCTTCCGCTGCTAGTCGAGCTTCTTCTGCTTTACGAGCCGCCTCTAGCCGATCTGCTTCCGCTTTTCTCGCTGCCTCGATACGTGCCATTTCAGCTTTACGAGCCGCTTCCGCCTTGCGAGCTTCCTCTGCTTTACGCTCTGCTTCGGCTTTTTCAGCCATCTTGCGCTCAATTTCAGCATGCTTGGCTTCTGCAGCCTTTCGCAACATTTCGGCTTTTTCTGCAGCTAGTCGAGCCTCTTCAGCTTTTTTACGAGCTAATGCTTCTTTCTCGTCTTTTGCCTTTTTAAGTTGTGCTTCTTTTTTTACATCTGCTACAGCTTTATCGCTTAACTTTTTAGTTTCTTCATGAGCAATTACTTCTGCCCGTTTAGCTGGACTTTCAACAGTAGATTTTTTAGTATCTACGGACCCTTTATCTCCATCTTTACCACCTACAGGTCCTACAGGTATTTGTGTTCCCCCTTGAGTTGGGTTCCCTAAAATATCTTTAACATCTTTTGGTACATTAACAGCAATAGTTTGATGTTTTTGTGGATTTGCAAGAGATTCAGGAATCAACAAGAAACGAATTGGCAAATTCGATGCACCGGCTGGCATAAAGTTTAATGTTAATAAATCGCCCGCATTATAGTTCCCTAAAAGACGGCTATCTAATATAGTACCTTCCCCTAATGCGGAAATACCATCTGCACCACCAATGTGATAAGTCCGTGTATCTGTCTGCCCCCTTCTAGCACCTTGTTGATGCAATGTTTTTACCGTAAAGGAACCAGAATAAGGTCCCCCAAGAGGGTTAAAATACAGTCTAAACGGTTCATTCCCCTTTGTAGGAATTTTTAACGTATACGATACGCCATAGTTACCACGATCTCGAACAAATGCTTTATTTTGCATTTCGTCTACACCATTAATAAACGTATCTTCTCGGTCATTACCAATTTCTACAAAGGCACCACCTAAAGAGGTATCGAATGGTGTAGTAACCTCCATATTACGCTTAGCACCAGTATAAGTACCGCGTAATTGTATTTCATCAATAGGAAGGTTTTTCACCCAATGTGACGCATCTACAGGGTCCATCCCCATAGGCAACATCATGACACGCGCAAATATAGGCCCTTCTGTTTTAATATCTACAATACCCGTAAATAATGCATCTCGATTTACCGGTGTATTTTCTAAGTCACTAAAGATTAATTGGCGCCCTTGTGGTGGGATGCTAAGAGAATATAATGGTCTTGCATCTCGGCTTTCATTAAGAGGTTGCTCCAAATCCTTTCGAGACAAATCACGACCTGCTGCAAAATAATCAGGTGTAGCTACAGATTTTAATTGTCTCATGACATGTACTGAAGTTGGATAAGCCGTTTGGTTTTCTAAGACGATAGCAATCTTGTGAGGTAAATCCATTTCATTTACATGATAGAAATAGATACGACCATTGCCATTAATTGTACCTGCACTTAACGTACCTCCTACGGGGCCTACATATTCAGGACTATCCGATAGGAGCAATGTATCAGTTTGAGACACCAACGATGGTGGCAACGGAGAAAACTGAAAATATCCAATTGATTGTAAATCTATATCACGAGCTTCTACATGGCCTGTAAGGGCAGCCATGGCAGCCATAGCCGCAGCTACACAATATCTTGATTTATAGGAAAACATATATTATTACCTCTATACTTCTTCGAGCCCCAACGGGTCATACGTAAGTGCTAATGCTTCAATCTTCTTTAGTCGATGGCCAATTCCAGATTTAGATAGTTTCCCCTCCATCAACTCTTCAAGTTCTTTTAAACTCGCTTCAGGATTCTCCCACCGAAGTCTTGCAACGACGCGCAACTTTTCAGGTAATTCTTCAATACCGATTTCTCTATCAATAATACGGATTGCTTTTACCTGACGAACTGCTGCATCCACAACCTTCTGTAAATTTGCAGTCTCACAGTTGACTTGACGATTAATTTGATTCCGTACGGTTTTCATAATCCGCACATTTTCAAATTCCATAAGCGCCGATTGAGCACCCATGATTTGCAAACAATTTGTTACTGCATCCCCTTCTTTAAGATATACTACATACTCGTCCTTCCGCTCCGTTAGACCAGCGTGAATGTGAAAGAGTCGTAATACATGAATAATTTCCCTCGCAAAAGTCTCATTCCCCGTCATAAACTCAAGATGGTAATCACTTTGTGGTTTATTAACAGAGCCTCCCCCTAAAAAAGCTCCCCTTAAAAAGGCACGTCGTGCTTCCATTGATTTGAGCCAACTGCGAGGGATTTGTTCGGTTACAGGCCATAAAGCGAGATCCTCTAAAGCCTGTCTCCCCTCTATAGAAGGTTCCACAGAGAGCGTATACATATTTTTTTTACGCAGGTTTAAACCTTGTCGTACTAATACATTTGTAGGTAATTCGTATTGCTTTTTCAAAATACCAAGCAACCGACGAGCTACTGCATTATTAGCCGTAGCCAAACGAATGCCAACGGCACCTTTCATCCCCAAAATGATAGATCCGCTCATACGCAATAAGCAAGACGCTTCAATTTTCATGGCCACATCCGCATCACTAGAGGCTTCATATTGGCATAATTCATTTTTTACATCTTCTGCAAATGACATGGACATCCCTTCTCATTAATGATCATCTCGTTGAAGATAATATTCTAAGATATGCGGTTCAGTGTTAGATTGCATAGCATGAATGATATCCATAATAACTTTACCTAACCGTTCAGGATCGTGAACAGCTGGTTTTTGAGGATTAATTAAGGTAGCTCGTATAGTGCGGATTCCTTTGTCTTGTAACTTTTTAGTATCTAATACCAATGGTTCAGATCCTACAGCACTATATTGTTCAACCATTTGAATTGGCAACGGCCCATCATTGGCAAGAACAGTATCTATAATTCCTTCTCCGCCATGAGCAATTAAAGCCTCTACATGGTCATTTAATGTGTAGCCTGTGGTTTCACCCGGTTGTGTCATAACATTAGCAATATAGATTTTATTAGCCTTACTGGCACGTACATGAGAGGCCAATTTATCAGTTAGTAAATTTGGGATAATGCTTGTATATAAACTACCAGGACCTAAAATAATCACATCGGCTTCATCAATGGCACGTAATGCAGCCCCCTCTGGCTTAGGCAATGCTGGATCACTATAGATATGACGAATCCGTTTACCCGAGTGTGGTATATTACTTTCACCTTCTACAATAGTGCCATCTGTCATCTCTGCACGCAATTTAATGAACTCTGTAGAGGAAGGAATTACACGACCACGGACACGCAACAATTTACTAGCCGCTTCAAGAGCTTCTTCAATATCTCCATCGTAAACTTGAGCAAGCGCAGTGATAAAGAGATTACCAAAGCTGTGTCCAGAAAGCTCATTTTCCCCTTCGAAGCGGTAACGGAATAAGTTCTCCATTACCCCTTCTTGTTCAGCTAGTGATACTAAACAGTTTCTTAAATCACCAGGTGCTATCATTTGAAAATCTTCTCGCAAGCGGCCAGAAGAACCTCCATCATCAGCAACTGTTACAATCGCAGATAGGTTTGATGTATGTGATTTCAAACCACGCAATAAATTTGATAAGCCTGTACCCCCACCGATTACTACAATTTTAGGGCCCTTATCGAGTCGGATATTTTGAAAGATAATATCTGATACTTTGCTGTCAGGATTAGGTAGTACCGCACGAATAATCGTTTTTATAACTTTACTCGTACCGATGAGCATTAATACAGCGCCAATCGATAATACTACAGCCCCTACAGCAATGAGTACATTATAATTGTAAAAGCCCGTCATATTATAGGAAAAGGCAAGTACAATATCTTCAAGAACCGCAAGCCATTGATAGTTAAACATCAAGGAAATGCCAATAATTAAAAGACCTACACCACAACTAAATAGGGCAAGCCAACGTTTTATATTTAGACCCGGAATTAGCCACCGGAACCATCCTTTTCGCAACATAATCCCCCCTATCTAGTTATCAAGTGTTATAATTTCATGAGGATTATAATCTTCTTCCACATTATTTTTCATCATATCTCTATGTTCAACAGTGACACGATATCCTTTTTCTAACAAGTGGGAATATAGAGCCTCTGCCATAGCTACAGATCTATGCATACCACCTGTACAGCCTACTGCTACAATAAATTGAGATTTTCCTTCTTGTTCATAATTTGGCACAAGAAAATCCATAGTATCAAAGTAACGTCTTTTAAATTCCTCTGTTACTTCAAAGGAATGAATATATTCATTCACTGCTTTTACACGACCTGTTTTATGACGAAACTCAGGAATATAAAATGGATTAGGTAGAAAACGAACATCCCATACCATATCTGCATCGAGAGGAATACCATACTTAAAACCAAAGCTCACTACAGTAATAGCCATACCATGAGCTTCATCAACTTGAGCAAAGCGCGTTTTTAAATACTCTTTCAAGCTGGCTGTTTTCATATTAGTGGTATCAATAATAAAATCTGCTTTATGGCGCACAGAGTTAAGAATTTGGCGTTCCTTCTTTAGCCCTGTTGTAATCAGCCCATTAGGAGCCAATGGATGACTCCGTCGACTTTCCTTATATCGACGAATCAAAGTCTCATCTGTAGCATCCATAAATACAATTTCAAAATCTACCTTCATATCTTTTAATGTATCTAAAGATGAAGAAAGAGCTTCAAAAAATTCGCCACCCCGAATATCTACAACAAGAGCAACGCGATTAGTCCGTTCTCCACCTTGTCGGCAAATTTCACTTAATTTAGGGATCAGCACAGGAGGAATATTATCAATACATAAATACCCCATATCTTCTAAAGCTTGCAATACTTGAGTTTTGCCGGCACCTGACATACCTGTAACTATTAACAAACGAAATGCTTCCATAGTTTTACTCCATTATAAAAGATTATCTTCAATCCAATGGGCTACTCCATCGTCATTATGATTACCACAAATTGTATGAGCCACAGATTTTACATGATCTGTAGCGTTTTCAACAGCTACAGAGTAACCTGTTTTACGTAGCATAGAAATATCATTTTCTGCATTACCAAAGGAAACGATATGTTCTAAACTAATATGATTATCTAAAGCTAGTTGTGTCAAAGCACGCCCCTTTGACACATTAAGGGCAACGATTTCTAAAAAGTCTCTTTGGCTACGAACTAGAGTCACCATATCACCAACTCTAGGAGTTAAAATTTCAATAATTCTGTTAATTCCTTCTACTGTATCTATGGCAATTAGCTTATTCGGTTCAGTTTTTAAACTATATAACTTATCCCCTAAAAACTCTGCCGTAGCACCAGTCTGTTTTTCATAAAGAGCGGACTGCCACGTCTTATGATGGCATAGTAAATGATCATCCACATACGATTGTATATGCCAATCATATTGTTTTGCTAATTCATAAATACGACGTACCACTTCAATAGAAACAGTCTGTTCAAACAGTTTACATCCTGTTTCCAACTCTTGAATGAGGCCACCAGAAAATAAAATCATCGGCACATTACCAAGCTTTAATGCCTGCCCAATGGGCTTAGCCGTTTGGTACATACGTCCCGTAGCAATCGTAATAGCAACACCCCTTTGCTGCAACCGATGTAATACATCTACTGTATAGTCAGATATAGAATTATCGCTACGCACCAAAGTTTCATCACAATCGATGGCAACCATTTTAATATGAGAAAAAAAAGGATTCATGTTCGCCGCCTTTATAGAAATTTTAAATACTCTTTATTATACCATTAATAGTGGCTATATAGATAGAAATTAGCGGTAATAACCCTAATAATGACAAGAAAGTTTACTCATGAAATTTTCATTAAATGAAAAATCATCTATTTTCGATAAATCATTCTATATTAATTAAATAAACGGCATTAATGAAACACTATATAAAAAGCCTCATATAATTTTATATTAAACACAAAAAAGAGACCCCCGAAGGAGTCTCTTTCGTATGAGTAACTATCAAATTAGAATTTGTAGTTAAGGTCCGCACGGTAGAAGTCAGCTTTATCATTACCGTTTTGATCTTTCCAATCAAAACCGTAGTTAGCTGTTAAGCCTACGTTGTTTTGCAATGCATAGTCAACAGTTGCCATCCAACCTTTAGCATCTGTAGTGTAGATGTGGTTGTAAGTAGTATCAATGATAGGAGCATTTTCTTTTGCGTTGAAGTATTGACCTTTTACGCCCCAAGTACCTTGTTTTTTGATGTCGTAGTTGCCATAACCAACGCCTGCAGTCCAAGCTTGAGATTCTTCAAGGCTAGAAGCTTTCAACCATTCGCCACCTACCCAAATTTTGTCGAAGTTAACGTCAGCATTGAAGCCATAAACATTTTTAACATCGTCATCTTGATTGATGCGGTCGTAGAAACCACCAACCATAGCATGTTTACCAACTTTACCGTTAACATTTACGATAAGATCAGTAACATTTTCTTCTTTAGTCAAGCCAGCTGCATCGCCAGATACCATGTAACCATAAGCTACTTGTGCATTAACTTTGTCATTACCAGCATTGAATTGAGCACCATCAAAAGTACCATCAAATGCTAAGCCACCACCAACAACTTGACCGAAACGGCCAGCTTTCAAGGATACGCGTTCACCGAATTTATGGTTAACATATGCGCGATCGATTTGAGCGTCTGCATTACCACCAGTAGTGGAGTTACCCAATTCGAAGTTACCAGAAGTCAAACGAACTACAGCATCTGTACGATCGTTAACTTTTGCGTTAAATTGTACACGTGCACGAGCGTCGAATTTAGATTTAGCATCTTGAGCATCACGGTAACGAAGACGAGCATCACCAGTAACTTTTACGTTACCAACGCGGTCTTCCAAGCGAGCTACACGAACGCCCAAGTTATTCAATTCGTTGGAGAATTCATCAGCCAAACGGTTGATCATAGCTTGTTGTTCAGCGTTAGCGCGATCTTGGTTAGCCATAGCTTTAGCTACCATTTGAGCCATTTCGTAACGAGTGATGTTATTTTGGCCTTTGAAAGTACCATCTGGGTAACCATTGATAACACCAGCGTTAGCCAATTGAGAAACTGCTTGGTATGCCCAAGAATCTGGAGTTACGTCGGAGAATGGGTTAGCTGCGAAAGCTGTAGTTACACCCAATACTGCTGTTGCTGCAAAGATTGCTGCCAATTGTTTTTTCATAGTTGAATTCCTTCTTTCTGAAAAAAATAGAAAATAAAATGTTACAAGTCATAACATTCACATTCTACTCGTTCTTCAGATTAAGAATGTATAGGAGTGTCCACGTTTCCTCACCATACTCTACATCGAAGATCTTCGTTTCATGTATGTATCATGACCTGTACGGTGATAGTATCACAACCTTTTTTCTATGTAAAGCCTTAACACCTATATTCAGCCTTATTACTGAATACTCTCTATTTTAAAAATTTCATGAATGCAGTAAAAATCTAACTTCATGAACATTTTTTCATTTTATAGTTTTATACAAAAGAAATTTTTTATCAGATTTAAAAGCCTAACATTATATTAATAAAACTAATTATATTAACATTCATTTATTAATATAAAAAATAAAATTATAAACTATATTATCATTATATTTATTTGCTAAAAAAGAATATCCTACTTACGCTCTATGTTAAATTGATAATACTCTAGGATGTTCACCGTGTATATTAATCTTCAAACTACAAAAAAGAGACTCCCGAAGGAGTCTCTTTCATATGATTAACTATCAAATTAGAATTTGTAGTTAAGGTCAGCACGGTAGAAGTTATCTAATTTATCACCGTTTTGTTCTTTCCAGTTGAAGCCGTAGTTAGCGGACAAGCCTACGTTGTTTTGTAAAGCGTAGTCAATGGAAGCCATCCAACCTTTAGCATCTGTAGTATACAAGTGGTTATAAGTTGTATCTACGATTGGAGCATTTTCTTTTGCATTGAAGTATTGACCATAAACACCCCAAGTACCTTGTTTTTTGATGTCGTAGTTACCAAAACCAAGACCTGCAGTCCAAGCTTGAGATTTGTCTACATGGGAATCTCTCAACCATTCGCCACCAACCCAAACTTTGTCGAAGTTAGCATCAGCGTTGAAACCATAGATATTTTTGTAATCATTATCAGAATCTTGGTTTACGCGATTATAGAAACCACCAACTGTAGTGTGTTTACCTACTTTACCAGTTAAGCCAAGGTAAGTGTTAGTTACGTTTTGTTCTTTAGTCAAGCCAGCTGCTTCGCCGGATACCATGTAACCGTAAGCTGCTTGAGCCATAATTTTGTCGTTACCAACGTTCAATTGAGCACCATCGAAAGTACCATCAAATGCTAAACCGCCACCGATAACTTGGTTAAAACGACCAGCTTTCAAGGATACGCGTTCGCCAAATTTGTGGTTAACATATGCGCGGTCGATTTGAGCGTCTGCATTACCACCAGTAGTGGAGTTACCCAATTCGAAGTTACCAGAAGTCAAACGAACTACAGCATCTGTACGATCGTTAACTTTTGCGTTAAATTGTACACGTGCACGAGCGTCGAATTTAGATTTAGCATCTTGAGCATCACGGTAACGAAGACGAGCATCACCAGTAACTTTTACGTTACCAACGCGGTCTTCCAAGCGAGCTACACGAACGCCCAAGTTATTCAATTCGTTGGAGAATTCATCAGCCAAACGGTTGATCATAGCTTGTTGTTCAGCGTTAGCGCGATCTTGGTTAGCCATAGCTTTAGCTACCATTTGAGCCATTTCGTAACGAGTGATGTTATTTTGGCCTTTGAAAGTACCATCTGGGTAACCATTGATAACACCAGCGTTAGCCAATTGAGAAACTGCTTGGTATGCCCAAGAATCTGGAGTTACGTCGGAGAATGGGTTAGCTGCGAAAGCTGTAGTTACACCCAATACTGCTGTTGCTGCAAAGATTGCTGCCAATTGTTTTTTCATAGTTGAATTCCTTCTTTCTGAAAAAAATAGAAAATAAAATGTAACAAGTCATAACATTCACATTCTACTCAGTTCTTCAGATTAAGAATCTTTGGGAGTGTCCACGTTTCCTCGCCACATTCTGCATCGAAGTTCTTCGTTTCATGTGTTTGCTACTTCTCGTACGGTGATATTAGCACAACCACTTTTTCGTGTAAACCCTTTTTTCTCAATTGTGTTCTCATTATCTTGTTTTTATAACTTAAAATGCTTGCTAAGTTAGATTTTATCTAGTTTTATAGGATATAATTTTTTTCATAAAAAAATTTAATTTTATATCCTTTTCTATTAATTGAGAATTTTTATTATATTTTTCATTAAGTTAAACTTATTAATATATATATAATTAATAAGAAATTTATCTTTCTATACAGAAAGATTTTATAAATATATCCTACAATATAAGGGATATAATTCTTGATAACCACTAAATTATTCGATTACTTTTAATATTATGTATTTATAAAACATTTTACTATATATATACTATTATATATAAAATAATTCATAATACTTTTATGCAACAAAAAAAAAGACTTCCGAAGAAGTCTTTTTTTTGTTTGTGAGGGAATTAGAATTTGTAATTTAATTCTGCACGATAGAAATCGGAAAGATCATTACCGCTTTGGTCTTTAGAGTTGAAACCATAACCTGCGGATAAACCTACGTTATCTTGTACTGCGTAGTCTACGCTAGCCATGTAACCTTTGTAACCATTAGATGTATTTGTTAAATCATATGCTTGATCCCAAGTGGAACTTACGATTGGTGCATTAGCTTTTTGGTTGAAGTATTGACCTTTCACATCCCATGTACCTTTTTTAGCGATGTCGTAGTTACCATAGCCAAGACCTGCTGTCCAAGCTTGAGAATTATCTACGTTAGAAGCTTTCAACCATTCACCGCCAGCCCACAATTTATTTTTACGGAAGTCCGCATTGAAACCGTAAACATCTTGTTTATCAGAGTTAACTGTTACACCATTATGGTTCAAGTTGCCGCTAGATAATCTGGAGTAGAAACCACCAACGGAGGATTCTTTACCAACTTTACCTTTTAAGCCTACATAGGATACAGATGGATTATCAGATTTGGAGTTGCCATCAGCAGCACCATCAATCATATAACCATACGCACCTTGTACTTGAACTTTATCATTACCTACATTCAATTGTGCACCGTCAAATGTATCATCGTACATCAAACCGCCACCAATTGTTTGTTGGAAACGACCAGCTTTAGCAGATACGTTGCTACCAAATTTGTGATCCACGTAAGCACGATCAATTGTTGCTTGAGAACCTTTAGTAGAGTCACCAAATTCGTAATTACCTTTTACACGAACAACTGCTTGTGTTTTATCATTTACATTAGCATTGAATTGTACACGTGCACGGCCATCAGTTAAGGATTTACTATTAGCTTTGTAAACACCTTTGCCTTCAGAACCTTGATAACGGATACGAGCATCACCAGTTACCTTTACATTACCTACACGGTCTTCCAAGCGAGATACTCGAACGCCGAGGTTGTTCAACTCGTTAGAGAACTCATCTGCCAAGCGGTTAATCATAGCTTGTTGTTCAGCGTTAGCACGATCTTGGTTAGCCATAGCTTTAGCTACCATTTGAGCCATTTCATAACGAGTGATATTGTTTTGGCCTTTGAAAGTGCCATCTGGATAACCATTAACGATACCAGATTGTGCTAATTGAGATACTGCTTGGTACGCCCAACTATCTGGAGTTACATCGGAGAATGGATTTGCAGCAAATGCTGTTGTTACACCTAACACTGCTGTTGCTGCTAACATTGTTGCGAATTGTTTTTTCATAATGAATTCCTTCTTTCTTATAAATAAGAATTTATATTTGCAGAAGACGTTCACTACATAAGTAGTATCACTATGAAAGATGTATTAGGAGTGTCCATGTTTCCTCAACTAAATTATCTATCTTAGCTCCACTTCTTTGTAGCGTAGCCTTTCTGTTGATGTGAATATACCACCACCCCAAAACTTTGTAAAGCATTTTACACAACTAAATTTTATGAAATTTCTTTCATGAATAAAAATTATATCAAAAACATAGATTATTACTGCATTTTTAAAAATTTAATTTTACAAAATTTCATTTTATAGTCTAAAAAAATAGATAATTTTATTATCTACAGCCACAAATTTAATAATTATCACTTATTAAATTTAGCTATACTTATAATTTATATTAATTCATTTGTTTGAATTGTTTATTTTCTATAAGATTGATAAGTGATATATTTAGATTCGACCTAGCCGTCTTGCTAAATTTTATTTAGTATACATTTCACAAGATACAACATAACTTAATCCTTCTTAACTTATAAAAAGCCTATCTACGATGAAATTTATCGTAGATAGGCTTTCACGATTATTAAATTGCGTAAGAAACAAATCCTAGAATATGATCAACAGGAACTGGGCCGATAAAACGACTATCACTAGAATGGTTGCGATTATCTCCCATCACAAATACATGACCTTCAGGAACTGTTACAGGTGTAGACCGAGTATAATTCATTTTTGTATCTTTTGTATATGGTTCTTGTAATTTTTCTCCATTACGCCATACATAACCATCTTTAAACTCTAGTACATCACCAGGTCTACCTATTACACGTTTTACCCATACATCATTTGTTTGAGCGGATTTATTAAAAACAGATGCATAGTTCATCAGTGGTTCTTTTACATCATCCACCCATGTACGAACACGATTAACACGACTATCAATAATAACGATTTGTCCATATTCGGGCATATCATTCATAATATGATGCCATTTGGTAACAATCAAATATTGTCCATTGTGTAATGTATCATCCATTGATTCCCCAGACACTCTAGTAGGTTGAATCAAGAAAATATGAATTACCATAGCAATGATTAATGCCAATGCAATAGCATAAATCCAATCTAATATTTCTTTTACTATTGTATTACCTAACTTATTACTCATAGTTTCCTCTTAATGACCACCTTTCGTAAATCTCCCACCAAAGACATCATGTACGTCTTGGATCGTAATAAATGCTGTAGGATCTACTTCATAAACGGTATCCTTTAATCTTGTAATTTCTAGCCGCGTTACTACAGAATATAATACATGTTTCGGTTGTTTTAAATACCCGCCTTCTCCGTACATAATAGTAACACCACGATTAAGATTAGCATTTAATGCATCAGCAATAATCTTGGAATTATCTGCATCGGTAATAATCATAACCCCTTTAGATTCTTCAAGTCCAGTGATGGTCACATCAATCATCTTATAAGCAATAAAATAAGCAATTAAGGAATACATGGCACTATTCCAACTATATACAAAGCCCGCTGCTCCAAGAATAACTAAATTCATGGCCATTACAATTTCGCCTACAGAAAAGGTGGACCGTTTATCAAAGATAATAGCTACAATTTCAGATCCATCTAATGAGCCACCATTACGAATAATTAGCCCTACCCCAATACCTAAGATTATACCACCAAAGATTGCCCCTAAAAATGGGTCAGTTGTAATAGGTGTAAAGCGGTGTGCAATGGTAGAAAATATTGCCATCCATATAATAGAGAACAAAGTAGACAAGGTAAATCCTTTACCAATTACTTTATAGCCTAAATATAAAAAGGGTAAGTTGAAAAGTACTACAAAAATGCTAAAAGAAATACCTGATAGTTCCGCAGCCATCAAAGAGATACCAACAATACCACCGTCAATGATACTATTGGGTACTAAAAATAAATCTAACCCTATCGTATATATTAAGGCACCTAGAATCATCATTACACAGCGCATAATAAGATTTGACCAGTTACGCATTGAAGTTTCATTCGTCATGATTATCTCCTTTTCCGTATAACTGCTCCATAGCATGTAATCTTTTCTCTTCTAACTCACTTGAACTCATAGTTTCTTCTTTGATTGCCGCTTCGTTCTGAGCTAACTGCTTCGTATAGCGCAAGCCAATAACGAGAGCCGTCAAATCATCTACAGGTTCTGGTGGAAATTGCATAGATGTAGGAATAATCTTGCGCCACCCTGTAGGAGGATTATATTGCCAATATAATTTACGGGCCTCCTCTGTACTGTGAGATTCGTCGATTAAACTAGTTGTAATTTTATGATTACGTCCAATTTGTTGAAGAGAAGGATACAAGTGTTTATGATTTGTACCATTTCCACAAACAATATGAACAATACCATAATATTCAGTTAAAATACGCTCAATATCTTTATTGAAAGTATTTGAAGAAATAATTTTACGGCATATCATCTCACCGAAAGGTGAAAGTATAGCTACGCCAGTTTTCTCATTTCCTGGATCCACTGCTAAAATATATGTATTTTCAGTCATTTGATTATCCCCTTTGTAAGTACAGTAGTTATATTTTAACATAAAAAGAAGGTCTTATGTTGAAAATTACATAAGACCTTCTTTTATAATGTATGAAAACAGCATACCTTCATCATATTAATTAGTTTACATTTTTGCCTTATCATTGAAATCTGGCATTTGAGTAATACGCAACTTGAGGTGAACAGGACCAGATGAATATGTGTCGCCATCAGTATAAGCTTCCACATGAACCTTGCCACGCATAGTACTTATTCTTTTAATGGCTGTAAACAAATCATCACCAGGTATCGTTCCAATATCACCTGATAAGGAATCAGGAATAATCCCCTTTGCCTTAGCACGTTCATTTACTTGTTTCAAGAATTGAAGCATAGACGATTGAGCATTAGTACCCCCATCAATTACTGTAGAGTGAATTACCTCTCCATTTTTATAGATAAATTGTTGTGGATATACTTGAATAACTGCAACTGCAGGTTCACCTGAAATAATATTTCCGGCTGCCACAACTTGAACCACCATAGGAGTCTTGGAATTGATTAGCTTTTGAGTAGCTACCTCAACATTTTGTCGATCTACATACACAACGGATTGACCATTATCTTCTATACCTAAGCGACGTAAAACAAGTTTATTTGTATCATCGATAATATGTTTAATAGCATTATTACTATCTTCTTCACTTAAACCAGGTCGTACAACAGCTTGTGCTAATAACTGATCTACTTGGAAGAGAATGGTTCCTTCCCGTAAATGAATGATGCCATTCTGCAATTGTTCTTGTGTATTTTGTAGATTCTTAATATGCGCTTCCATCTTAGCACGTGTTGCTTCAAGCTCAGCTACCTTTTGAGACACCTCTGCATAAGAGGCTTGTAAAGATGCCAATTCGACTTCTGTTGCGTCTTTAGCAGCTTGTGCACTCGCCAATTCAGCTTTTGTAGCCTCTACTTCACGGCGAATTTGTTCAATCTCAGCCATCCGTTCTTCAAGCTCTTGTTTATTTTGTTCTAACAAAGCCTGCCCACGAATCAGTTCTTGCGTCTTTGCAGCAACCTCATTATTCAGCTGCTTCATATCAGCTCGCAACTGATCCATACCGAACAATGCGGTTCGCACACTTTGAGACGTAAAGGTTAATACCCCAACCGTAGCTGCTGCAACTAAAAGGCCTGTCACAATAGTAACTATAATAGATGTGTGCTTAGGTCGTAATCCAAAGAGGGACATACGACGTTTACCAATTTTAGTGCCTAGCTTATCCCCCATGTAAGCAATGAGACCACCCATAAGAGCGATAATTATTAAGATTTTAACACCTACTAACATCATGTCCCTCCTTTCTCCTAAGAATACAATCTGTTATTTCGATACACGCCAATTCAAATACAACCCTGCAATAATACCTAATGTATCCGGTATTAATGCAGCCAATAAGGTTGGCAATGCTCCACCTTTCCCTAAAGCACCAGCAAAGGTCATCACCCCATAATAAATAAAGATGATGAGAATACTAATACCAAAGCCGATAGATGAGCTAGAGCGTTGCTTTTGAAGGCCTAAAGGTGCACCTACGAGAGCAAATACAAAACTTGCCAACGGAATTGTAAAGCGTTGGTACATTTCCATTTCAAGTTTATTAGCATTAGTATAAGCAGCCTTATAAGCTCTGATTTGGTGACGTAACTCCTTAATCGTCAATTCCTCAGGCTTACGTTGATCTTGTTGAATATCTTTTGGGGCAGACTTAATCGGCAATGATTGCTCCTTAAATTTCATGGTACGTTCAACACCATTACCAGCTGATAAATCATAGATGATACCATTCTGCATCACCCAATATTGACCATTCCAGATAGCTGTATCAGCATTTTCAACTTGTTGTAACTTGCCGCCCTCCCCAAATTGTTGAACCGTAATCATGGACAACTGTTTGGTTTCAGCATCATAGCTCTTAGCATACATCAATGTGCCTAGCTCATCACCATTCATCGTTTTTAACACAATATGATTTTGTGTTTGAGGTGATGCATTTTTCATAATTTGTTCGCGCACAATCGTTTGATACATATGATTTGTACGAGGTACAACAAATTCATTAAATGCTACTGCCCCAATGGAAATGATGAGGGCAATAATATATACAGGCATGGCCAAGCGTAAAAAGCTTAGACCTCCAGCACGCATAACAACGATTTCACTAGTGCTACTCAAACGACTAAAAGTCATAAGAGAAGCCAATAGTACTGACATTGGGAATGTTAAAATAACAATACTTGGTAAAGCCAAGACAAATGCTTGCATAACAAGCAACAATGGTGCTCCATATTCAGTAATATATTGAGCAATCCTAAACAATGTGCCTGTACCAATAAAAATACTAGTAAAAGCAAAAACCCCAAATAGGAATGGGCCTACAAAAGCTTTTAAAATATATTTATCTAATAATCGCATAGCCCCTCCTATAATTTAAAGTTATCCCCTAAATAATGTTCACGAGCGATTGGATCATTCGCAATTTCATCAGGGGTACCCTCTAGGAGGATTTTACCATTACTCAAAATATAAGCCTTATCTACAATCCCCAATGTTTCGCGAACATTATGGTCTGTAATCAAGATACCAATACCTCGGTTCTTAACGTGTAAGATAATTTGCTGAATATCAGCAACCGCAATTGGATCGACACCTGCAAAAGGTTCATCAAGAAGGATGAAATTAGGTTCTAAGGCGAGGCAACGCGCAATTTCTACACGGCGTCGTTCACCACCAGATAATTGCATCCCCATACGGTCACGGACATGTCCAATATGAAATTCTTCAATCAATGATTCCACGATAGCTTCAATCTCATCAGATTTTTTTGCCGTAATCTGTAGCATGGCACGAATATTGTCCTCTACAGACATGGAACGAAAGATTGATGCCTCTTGCGGTAAGTATCCAATCCCTTCAGCCGCCCGCTTATACATAGGAATATTTGTTATATCCTTGCCATCAACGGTAATGATACCAGAACTTGGTCTTTCAATGCCTACAATCATATAAAATGACGTAGTTTTACCGGCCCCATTAGGCCCTAATAGACCTACAACTTGGCCTTTATCAACGCGTAGACTTACACCATCTACCACATTGCGTCCGCTAAAGGTTTTAACTAAGTTTTTGGTTTCTATATACATATATTATCCTTATTTATTCGGAACAATGACGAGTGTACTACGTCCACCTAATGTTTCAGCAGAATCATCAGCTAAACGAATTTTCAGTTCCGGTGCATTCAGTACATTACCATTTTGAACGGCATGCGCAGAACCCGATAAGAGTACCACTCCATCATTTTGGTTTGGCGTTTGTGTATATGTAGCTCGGTCAGCAGAACCAGACACGTTTCGTTCAGGATTAGAGAAGGTAACATTACCTTGCGCTACAGCACGAACTTCCTTCATCCATCCTTCTACCTTATCACCGGTTAAGGTTGTCCCTTCAGCAATCAAACGGGCATTGCCTGTAACAAGACCGTATTCAGAGTCAGTACTATACTCAACACTGTCGCCAAAGATTTGGCGATCAGCACGTTGTAAATGAACGCTACCATTAGCAGTGAATTTATTATTATTGTAACTGTGAACCGCTTGAGCAGACATGGCCATATCAGAACCAATCATAGATACACCACCATCAAGATTTGCTTCTTGAGTTTTTGTATTGTACCAACCCTTGGCACCAGTCATAGTTTTATCCGCTTGGGTAATAACAACATTACCTGTTGCATCTGCACGACCTGAATTGCCATCATAAGACAATGTATCAGCGCTGATAGTCAACGGATCATTTGCAGCCCAAACTGTAACAGATGCGGTCATGAGTACAGCTAATATAGCCATACCAATCTGTTTTTTCTTATTCATCATATTTCCTCTCAATTACTTCTTTGTTAATTTCGCATGTCCAATGGCTTTAATAATTTTTAAGGACATATTGCCCTCAAGCTTGTCACCTGTGAGGGTTACATCCTTACTGTTATAAGTGAAAGCCGTTTTAGATGTCAATGTTTTCGTTTTGTTATCAAAATGAAGGGCCTCAGTTTTAAATTCTGCACCTTCCGTATTGGTAGCAGTAACGCCTTGATCAATATCAAGAGAGTTTCGATCACCCGTCAGTACAGCATGAGGAGCTGTAATCGTAGTAGTCACATCATCTTGATAGAACAGACCTTTCAAATTGGTCAGAACGATAGCTTTTGTACGCGGGTCATATTCAATCTTCTCAGCCGATAATGCCCATACTAACTTGCCATCCTTTTCCTCTTGCAAGTCCGCACCTTGGAAATTAACGAGTTGTCCACTTTGATTTTGAGTGGAATTAGCCTCATTAGAGTCTTTCATAATAAATACAATAAGACCGATTAGAGCTAATACTATAGCGACCACAATGGCAATTAACTTTTTATTGTTTTTCATGCGCTCTCTCCCGTATAGCTATCTTCTTATCGTAATCAATAATTTGATCCATCTTAGTCATCCAACGATGTTGGAACCAAAGCCACTCATCTGGATGTTCACGAATAAATTCTTCCGTAACACGTACACAGGCTTCAGTTAGACGATACATATCAACATCTTCATCGCCAGTTTCCTCATAATGTAATGCCGGCAAGATATGAACGATATGTCCTCCTTCAGGCTTACGAGATGCAAAAATAGGTACTACAGGAGAGCCGAATTTCTTTGCAAATGTTGCTGGTCCCATAACAGCTGATGAATCTTGTCCCAAAAACGGAACTGGTAAACCATTTATATATCCATCTTGGTCAGCTAAGAATCCAAGAAGTTTTTTCTTTTTTAAAGCCTTAGCAGCAGAAACGATTTCGTTGCCACCACTAGCAAATACGTCAAGCCCCACCATCTCACGATATTCATTCATAAGGCGTGTGAATTGAGCATTAGGTTGTTTCTTAACAATTGTAGTGGAAGGATATCCATGAGCCGCCATAGCAGCCCCCATCCATTCCCAGTTGCCTACATGGCCGGTAAGAACGATAACTCCCTTATCTTCAGCAATGGCCTTTTCTAAATGTTCAACACCACGCATCTCTATGTGTTTATTGATAAAGGATTTCGTCAGGTTTGGCATGTATAATACTTCCATAACACTGCGACCAAGATTTTTGAACAACTTATTAATTAATTGTTCCGCCTCTTGATCGTTCATATTCATGCCAATTTTAATATTATTTATGCCTCTAAGCTTTTGCTTCTTCGCTATTAGCCCATATACAGGACCTAAACAAGCGCCTATGAGCAAAATGAGCTTGTATGGTAGTCGACAAACAAGCCAACTAATGCCTTTAACTAAATGGTATTGCCATTCGTTATTCATTCTGCCCACCTCCTTTATTGTCCATGAGCATGGGCCTCTCGCGCATAATCTGCAACAACAGAATCCCATAAACCTTGATTCTTCAGGATATATTCTACAGCCTCTCTAACAGCACCATGTCCACCATTGACGGTAGAAATAAATTTAGCTATTGATTTAACCTCTAATACCGCATTATTTGGTGCCATCGGCAAACCTACGAGTTGAAGAGCTCCTAAATCATTAAGATCATCACCCATGTAAGCAACCGAAGCTAAGTCGATTTGATGTTTTTTACAAAGAGCTCTTAATGCTTCAGTTTTATTAGCATGCCCCATAAGAAGTTCATCAAAATGCAATTCCTTTGCACGGCGCTCTACCATAGGAGATACACGAGCCGTAATAATTGCTAACTTTATCCCTGATTTACGAGCCGCAGTCAAGCCTAAACCATCTTTTACAGAAAAGGCTTTGAGCTCTTCTCCAGTCGATGTATAAATTAGAGTGCCATCTGATAAAACTCCATCAACATCGAGAACAATCCATTGAATATTCATTATACAATGCCTCTACGCAATAAATCCGTAATGTGAACAATGCCAAGACATACATTATTAGTATCAACCACAGGTAATACGGTGATAGGGCGAGGTTGATTTTTCTCCATCAAATGAAGCGCTTCTGCGGCCAATTTATCCTTTGTAATCGTACGCGGCATAGACGTCATCATATCCTCTACGGGCCATTCTAAAAAATTGCTGCCAGAATCAAGTCCACGTCGAACATCACCATCAGTCACTAGACCTAACAAATGTCCTTCTTCATCAATAACATTTGTAGCACCTAACCCTTTTTCTGTCATTACAAAGAGTGCATCACGAACGGTAGCCCCTTTAAATACTGTTGGATTATCCTCGCCACCATGCATGATATTTTCTACAGTCAACAATAATTTGCGACCTAAGGAACCACCTGGATGGAATACAGCAAAGTTTTCTGGAGTAAAATGATGGCGTTCCAATAAACATACCGCTAACGCATCACCTAGTGCTAGAGCAACAGTAGTACTTGTAGTAGGTGCTAAACCCAATGGACAAGCTTCTTGTTCTACCTCTGCCAACAATACAATATCAGAATTTTTTGCTAATGTAGACTCTGGTTTCCCTACAACACAGATTAATTTAGCTCCTATGCGGCGCAGAGACGGCAAAATACTAATGATTTCTCCTGTTTCACCACTATTAGAAAATGCTAACACTACATCATCTTCAGTAATCATACCAAGATCACCATGCACGCCTTCACCAGGATGCATAAAAAGTGCCGGTGTCCCTGTACTAGCCAAGGTAGCCGCAATTTTACGACCAATATGACCAGATTTTCCCATTCCTGTACATACTACACGGCCCTTACAAGCCAAAATCATATTTACAGCATTTACAAAATTGTGATCCAAACGAGAACTTAACTCTTCAATAGCACGAGCTTCCTCATGAAGCACCTGTGCCGCTTGTTCTAAAATAGTCACAAATACCGCCCCTAACCTTTTACGATTTTATCAATAGCTACTAAATCACGAAGCACATCTTCGAATTGATCTAAATACAACATATTAGGACCATCAGACAATGCTTCCTCAGGATTATCGTGCACTTCAAAGAATAGCCCATCTACACCACTAGCCACAGCCGCACGTGCCAAATTTGGTACAAATTCACGGTTACCACTAGATTTAGTCCCTGCACCACCTGGTAATTGAACGCTATGAGTAGCATCAAAGATTACTGGATAGTCGAAAGAACGCATAATTGGGAAGGATCTCATGTCAACTACGAGATTATTATAACCAAAGCTAAAACCACGTTCGGTAAGCATAAGATTTTCATTACCTGTTTCTTTCATTTTATTAAGAACATTTTCCATGTCCTTAGGAGCCATGAATTGACCTTTTTTAACATTTACGCATTTACCAGTTTTAGCAGCGCCGTAAACAAGATCAGTTTGACGGCATAAAAAAGCTGGAATTTGTAGAATATCTAATACTTCAGCTGCAGGTTCAATTTGCTCGATAGAGTGAATGTCACTGACAACGGGCACATTGAGTTCCTTCTTAATAGAAGCAAGCATTTTTAACCCTTCCTCAAGACCTGGTCCACGGAAGGAACTAAAGCTAGAGCGATTAGCTTTATCAAAGGAAGCTTTAAAGATATAGGGAACACCTAAACGTTCGCATATCTCTTTTGCTCGTTTACCGATAGCTAATGTGCGGTCATAGTCCTCAATAACACATGGACCTGCAAGGACAAATAAACCCTTGCCGCCACCCACAGTAATATTTTTAATTTGAACTGTTTTCATTTATTTCTCCTCTTGCTCGTAAATTGCATTAACACGAGCTAAGTCTTCAGGTGTATCAACACCGATAAATCGTTTATTTGTCAAAATAACACGAATTGTATAACCGTTCTCTAGAGCACGTAATTGTTCTAGAGATTCTGTTTGCTCCGCCGGAGTTGGCTCCATCTTAGCGTAGTTTAATAAAAACTCTCTACGATATGCATAGATGCCAATATGTTTTAGTGGCGGACGCACAAAATCATGGCGAGGATATGGGATTAAAGATCTAGAAAAATACATCGCATCATTACGATTATTTAAAATGACCTTTACCGCTGATGGCTCCTCGTACTCTTCCTCTAATAAAGGAGTAGCTACTGTGGCCATCTGCAAGTTTGGATCTTCCTCAAATAGACGTGCCAAGTCATCAATAAGATTTGGATCAATCATCGGTTCATCACCTTGGACATTGATAACAACATCCAAGTCTGTATAATGACTCGCAACCTCTGCTAATCGATCCGTCCCTGTAGGATGATTAGGATCTGTCATCATAACAGTTCCCCCAAACTGTTGTACTGCAGAATATACGCGGTTATCATCAGTGGCTACAATTGTACATACTGTCTTTGTAGCTTGTGATACCCTTGCATAAACCCGTTCAATCATAGGTTTACCTGCAATATCAGCTAATGGTTTGCCCGGTAATCTTGTAGAACCATAACGCGCAGGAATAACACATCCAAACTTCACGATAAAACCCCATTTCTGTTATTCGTGTATCTTATTATTATACACTAAATCTCTAAATTTTCTATGAATTCTTGTTTTCCAGAAACAAATTCAATTCCTATAGATAGCACCAGAATCGGTATTTTCAAGTCTTCAATTGCATGCAACTGACTTAACTTAACTGCATCCTTTTCTGTAATGCAAATAGCATCAGCTTGATGAGCAAATGCTTGTTTCCAAATCTCAACTACATCATCATTTGAAAAGTCATGATGATCTCCAAATGGCAAGGTATGAACAACGTTATACCCTACATCAGTTAACGTTTGTGTAAAGGATTGAGGGTTTCCAATTCCACTCACAGCCATAATGCGTTGTTCCTTGTAAGCATCTACAGAAGCCCCAACAGAACCATTAGCCCACTCATCTAAGGTGTACATAAATTGCGGCTTATGTGTTGTTTCATAGACAGGTATATTGGGAATCATCTGAGTTAATCGCTTTCGAATGCCGGATACAATACCTGGTGCTACTTGATCAACCTTAGTAAGAACGATAATATCCGCACGCTGTAAACCACTAAGGGGTTCACGTAATAGTCCCCGTGGCAATACATGTTCATAGCCAAACGGATTGGATGCATCGATTAGTACAATATCAATATCTCTTGCTAGTGCACGATGTTGAAAGCCATCATCCATAATAAGACAATCGGCACCTAGCTCATTAATAGCGATTTCTGCAGATTTGGAACGTTCACGTCCAATGATTACATTAGATTTTTGTAAAACCTTAGCCAGTAACCAAGCCTCATCACCACTGATAGATGGCTCTACAAGCATTGTTCCGTCTTTAGAAATAATAATATTTTTGTTATTATCTTCTGCACGGTATCCACGACTAAGAACAGTAGGATGAAGGCCCTTCTGAGTAAGCACATCACAAATAAATCGCACCATCGGTGTTTTTCCAGTACCACCAGCCGTAATGTTGCCAACGCTGATTACAGGCACTGTAACTTTCGTAACGCCTTTACCCTCATCAAATCGAGCATTGCGTATTGATACAGCTTTCTCATAACCTTTACTCAAAAGGCCTAAACTGGAGCGAGCTATATCACCTAATACGGATTGATCTTCACCACTAACGATGGATTTGAATAATGCTTCCCCACTCATAGGTGACGCCTCCTATTATGTAATACAGTAAACTAATCTACAAATTTAGTCTTACTACGGAATAATTTGATGTTTCTCAAATAGCAAACGTAACTCTTGTGTATTACGCCGCGTAGCACCACGATTTTCTTTAATGATATCCAGGCAGTTTTGCCCCATCTTTTTAGCCAAGTCTCTATCCTTACATAAACGCAAGACCATAGCGGTTAACTCTTTTCCATTCTTCACTTGCTCACAAGCATTTCGAGAGTTTAATAAGGCGAAAATTTCTTTAAAGTTAAACATATGAGGCCCAACCAAAATTGGCTTACCATGTGCAGCTGGTTCCAAAATATTATGGCCTCCAGTTTTAACAAGGGAACCACCAACAAAGATAATATCGCCTAAGCTATACAGTCGGCCAAGTTCACCAATGGTATCTAAAACGACAACGGGAATACCTTCATGAACAGGCTCCTTCATATCGCTACGACAAATAGCACTCAATTCATAACGCTTTGCAATATTTTGCACATCATGACCGCGATAAATTTCACGAGGCGCAATCAATAAACGAGCTTGTGGATACTCTTTCAATACTTGCTTGAAGGTTTCAAAAATAGCCTCTTCTTCACCTTTGTGAGTACTACCTGCAATAATGATAGGATGATTATTTCCAAAGCCAAATTCATCGAGCAGAGCTTGTTTTTCTTCATATGATACGGTGGCATATGTTTGATCGTATTTCATATTACCTGTTACGGTAATATCAGGTGTATGAGCACCTAAACTTTCAATATACGCCGCATCAAATTTGGACTGCATGCAGAAACGCTCAATAGAACGTAACATTTCACGCGTAAAAGCACTGATATACTTATAACGTTTCATACTGCGATCTGAAATGCGTCCATTAACCATCATAACTGGAATATTTTCCGATTCGGCGATACGCAAGAAGTTTGGCCAGATTTCAGTTTCTACAAGTAAAATAGTAATCGGCTTAATAATATGTAAAATTTTACGAGTTAAATATGGTAAATCAAGGGGAAAGAAAATAATTCCTTCTGCTTCAGGAATGATACGATGAGCCATAGCATGACCAGTAGCAGTAACTACAGACACAACTACAACAGCTTCTGGAAACTCCTTTTTGACTTCTTTTACCAATGGACTGGTAGCCACAATTTCCCCTACAGAAGCGGCGTGAATCCAAATAGCACGACGCCCTTCAATTTTCTTTAATAGTGAAGCTGGCATATAGCCTGCACTCTGTTTGATACGCTCATAAAATCCATCTTCAAAGGCAAGTCGGTATAAAATAACCGGAATCAAGCCAATCCAATAGAATATGAGCAATACGTTATATATCCAGTACATGGTTATCCTTTATTGGAGAATTGAACGGAATAAAGATGGTTGTACAATCCGCCGTCAATAGCTAATAGCTCTTGGTGAGTCCCCTGCTCTACCAAGCGGCCTTGATTGAGTACAACAATTTGATGAGCATTTTGAACAGTGCTCAATCGATGGGCAATAACAAATGCCGTACGCCCTTTCATAAGGCGATCTAACGCCTCTTGTACAAGTTTTTCACTCTCCGTATCTAAAGCAGATGTAGCTTCATCTAGAATTAAAATACGAGGGTCTTTTAAAATAGCGCGTGCGATGGCAACGCGTTGACGTTGTCCACCAGATAATGAACTGCCTCGTTCGCCTACAATTGTATCGAGACCATCAGGCATCTTCTCAACGAACTCAAGTACGTTAGCCGCTTTAGCCGCTTCATACACGTCTTCATCAGTAGCATCTAAACGGCCATACAAGATATTCTCTTTAATTGTAGCATTGAATAATACGGTTTCCTGTGGTACAAGACCAATTTGTTCACGCAAGGATTTAAAAGTAACATCTTTTATATCGTAACCATCAATTGTAATAGAACCACCTGTTACATCATAGAAACGTGGTAATAAGTTAGCGAGAGTTGTCTTACCTGCACCAGATGGACCAACGAGGGCCACACTTTCACCAGCCTTAACAGACAAGGTAAAATGTTCTAAGGCAGCCTTTTCTCCATCATAGGAGAAAGAAACATCATTAAACTCCACATTGCCGGTAATAGCAGGCAATGTAATAGCATCAGGTTTCTCCACAACATCTGTTTTAGTATCTAAAATTTCAAATACACGATCAGCAGCAGCCAACGCCTTTTGAATATTACCATATACTTGACTCAAACGTTTTACAGGATTTGACAAGTTAATAGCATAAATCAAGAAGGCAATCAAAGAACCTGCAGTAATAGCACCTGTTACTACGGAGTAACCACCGTACCAAAGGATGACCGCTACAGCGATTGCCGCAGAAAACTCAACCATTGGGCTTAACAAACTAGTCAATTTAGTAGCTTTGATAACTGCTTTAAAATTGCGATCATTTTCATCTTCAAAGCGCTTACGCTCAAAATCTTCACGAGCAAAGGATTTTACAACGCGAACTGCACTAATTACCTCTTGTAAAAGTGCCGTAATATCAGCTACACGCCCTTGGACATCATGCCCCGCCACGCGAAGCTTCTTACCAAAAACATTGATAATCACTAAAACTACGGGAACCGTAATAAAAGTAACTAACGTCAATTTCCAGTCAATGAGAAGCATGGACACCAAGGAACCGATAAGTGTTACAGATTCAGTGATAAAAGAAATCAAGTTATCTACCACCGCCGTTTGCAATGCAGCTACGTCATTTGTAAGATTACTCATGATAACGCCCGTCTTACGACGATCGAAATAGGATAAGCTTAATTTTTGTAGATGATTAAAAATAGCCTCACGTACATCGATAATCACGCGCTGTCCGATGTAGGACATGTTATAAGTTTGACCATAGGTAGCAAAGCCACGAATTAGGAAAATGAGTATAATAGCACCTACAATAAGGTTCAACATAAACATATTCTTTTCATCTAATACTTGGTCTACTACATTCTTAATTAGCCAAGGTACTACCAAATAGGCAGCAGCAGCGACAATCATGCAGAATACTGCAAAAAGCATTCGCTTATAATAAGGCTTTACAAAGTATAAGAGCCTAGAATAACTATTCATTACATTTCTCCTTACCGAGATTATATACAAGATGTGCTACCCGTTTTACTGCACCCGGTTCACCTAATTTATGACGTACTTCGCGCAATTCACTGCGCATAGCTTCATTTTTCTCTACATCACTAATCAATGGTTCTACCAAAGACACAATCGCTTCTGGCGTGACAGCATCTTGTAATAATTCAGGAATGACTTCTTTACCAGCTACAATATTAGGTAAGCCCACATGTGTTACATTTACAACCATCTTACCAATACCATACGTAATTGGAGATACGCGATACAATAACACCGTTGGCAATTCCATCATAGCCGTTTCTAATGTAGCGGTTCCTGATGCAGCAAGGCACACATCACAAATCTGCATCAAGTCATATGTATGGTCTTCCGTAATCGTAACAGGCACTTTATGAGCATCGATAAAAGCTTCTAGCTCACTTCGATCAATTGTATGCGCTCGTGGCAAGAAGAATTGAATATCTTCATGCTTCGCCATCAATTGCTCACCACTTTTTAACATCGTATCAAGCAAGGATAAAACCTCTTGTTTACGACTGCCCGGCATGAGCAATACCTTTTTAGCCTCTTTACGAGCCCCAAAGTATGCTTCGGCCGCATCCTTAGTCATCGTAGGATGTACGATATCGAGTAAAGGATGCCCTACAAAATCTACATTACATTTATACTTGCGATATGCTTCAGCTTCAAATGGGAAGATAGATGCTACTTTAGTTACATACTTACGGATTGTATTACCTCGACTACTATGCCATGCCCAAATCGTTGGAGCAATATAATACAAAACAGGAATCCCCAGTTCATGAGCCACCGCAGCTAATTTCATATTAAAACCTGGATAATCTACACAAACGAGAATATCTGGTTTTTCCTTCATCATGACACATTTCAAGTACGTGCGCAGCTTAAAAAATTTTGGCAATGATTTCACAATCTCTACAATACCAATGACACCAAGGTTCTTAATGTCATAAACGATACGAACACCAGCGCGTTCCATCAGGGTGCCACCCATACCAAACATCTCTACAGAAGGATCTATTTCTCTCAATGCATTGGCTACACTTGCCGCATGAGTATCGCCGGAAGCTTCACCGGCGGAAAACATGACTTTCATTATGTATCCTTTCTGGAATTTACAAATTCTTGGTCTACAGCACAGATAACAATACCATGACGATCTGCCATATTAAGCACATCTTGTTGTTGTACGAAAATAGTCTTTTCCGCTTCTACAGCTAGCACCTTACAACCGCTATCAATCATAGACATGAGAGTTTTTATGCCTACTGCTGGCACATCAAAGCGTACGTCTTGATTTGGTTTTTCGGTTTTAACGACAACCGCATCTCCACGACCGAGTTCGCCACCTCGTAAGATACACTTATCAGTCCCTTCAATGGCTTCAATAGCCATGGCCGCCTTATGCTTAACAACAACGGTTTGACCTATATCAAGGGCCCCCATTTGTTTAGCTAATTCAAAACCAAAACAAATGTCAGCCCATTGCTCATCTGTAGGTTGTGCTTTTGAAAGCACTCCTACCTTTGGCATAAATGGTTTCAAGTATGCTGTTTGATCTAATACTTTAAAGCCTTCTCGTTCGATTTCATCAACGATGGCAAGCATAATCGTATCATCTTTACGATTTTTGAGCCGCTTTAAAACGCCTAATGTTTTTAAATCAGGAAATGTAAGGCCTTTAAAGAGAATCTCTTTAGTGACTTTTCCAAGCATAGTTAACTCTTGAACCTCTTCTTTTTTCAAGGTTTTAAAGATTTTACCTAGTTTAGCAACACCAATATCATAGAAAGCATCAGCCTCAGCCTTTAGAGCTGGGTCTATATCAGGTACTACACCGATAACAACCACCTCGTGGCCCAATACATGAGCGGCACGCATGAATTCTACAGGCAAAACACCAATGCCCGCAATTAATCCTACCTTTGCCAAGACTATACCTCCTAGATGACCTCACGGCCTATATATCAATTAGTAATTTCAAGTTCACTATGAAAATGCCTAAAAATAGACATAATCATATACAATATATTTTACTATAAATAGCTACTTTTTACCATTAAAAAGCCAAGGTTTATGCCCTTTTCTTCATCATTTTATTAAAATTTCCTTATTACTTTTAACTACTAAAACATCTACGAATATATCTATAAAAATATTTTTATAATTATGAAAATATAATGCAAATTATCATTAATATAAAACTCAACCAGTTATAATGTACACAAAAAGACCTCGTACATTGTACGAGGTCCTCATAATTAATCGCGACGAGTACGCATAATTCCCCTATCGGCATTGCGTAAGAAGCGTAATAAATTTTCAATTTCTACGGAAGAATCCAATTGTAATTCCATTTCTTCAATCGCCTTAGATAAGCTGAATCCAGAACGATAAATAATACGGAATGCTTGTTTCAAATCACGTCGAACATCTTCGGAAATTCCTGCACGAGATAAGCCTACAGAGTTTAGACCGATAACACGTGCTGGTTGACCATCGGCAATCACGTAAGGTGGGATATCTTGTACCACCTTAGCCATCCCGCCAACCATTGCATTACGACCGATTTTAACAAATTGATGAATACCTGCAAGGCCGCCAATAACCACGCGATCTTCAACGATAGCGTGCCCTGCAAGACCAGCACAATTACTCATTATTACATTATTACCAACGATACAGTTATGAGCCACATGTGTACAGGCTTGAAGTAAACAATTATTGCCTACACGTGTTTCTTCACCTTCACCAGTAGCGCGGCTAATAGTTACGAATTCACGAATAACCGTTTCATCGCCAATATTACAATAGCTTTTTTCGCCTTTAAATTTTAAATCTTGCGGTTCCAACCCAATAGATGCGTTAGGATAAATTTCACAACGCTTACCAATGGTTGTCCAACCACCAATTACAACATGTGCACCGATTTGTGTGCCATCGCCAATCTCGACATGTTCGCCGATAACAGCGCCAGGACCTACGATTACATCTTTGCCCAATTTAGCATTTGGATGGACTATGGCTGTACTATGGATGTTGGATTCCGCATTTTCCATGCCTACAACTATCACTACAATCACTCCTCATTCTATTATACAAGGGCAAACATGTATTCACCGCTAGCGCACAATTTGTCGCCAACATAGGCACGGCCTTCAACCTTGCCCATTTTACCTTTAATTTTAACAATATCTACCTCCATGCGAACTTGATCGCCAGGTTTTACAGGATGGCGAAAACGCACTTTATCAATACCTGTAAACATAGGAGTAAGACCACGATTTTCCTCAGGGTACAATAATGCAATACCACCAACTTGAGCAATAGCTTCAGTCAATAATACACCTGGCATAACTGGGTTTCCTGGAAAGTGACCTTGGAAGAACAATTCGTTGAATGTAGCATTTTTAATACCCACAGCACGTTTCATAGGTTCTAACTCAACAATACGATCAACCAAAAGCATTGGGTAACGATGAGGTAAAATTTCTAAAATATCTTCGTGATTAAGAATCATGGCTGTGTCTCCCTTATTTCTTCCATTATACTGCGAGCCAATCTTGAATTTAATTCATGACTCGATTTCAAAGCAATTACATGGCCTTCAATCGGTCCTAACAAGAATAAATCCCCTATAACATCTAATGCTTTATGGCGAACTAATTCATCCTCAAAGCGTGGTATAGATAGACATTTCTCATCATCATAGACTAATGCATTATCTAGGCTACCGCCTTTTGCAAGCCCCATGGCCTGTAATTGTTCCAATTCCTTCATAAATCCGATAGTCCTAGCCGATCCAATGTGTGCTTTGAAATACTCAGGCGATACTTCAAAATCACATTGTTGTGTACCAAGCAACGGATGGCTGTTAATTGATGTAAAAGTCATGCGATAGCCATCATATGGCAAAATCACAATAAAACGATCTCCATCATAAACAGCATGAGATCGAGTCACTTTGTATATATGACGCGACGCTATTTGTTCTTCAATGCCAGCCTCTTCAATAAGATTGACAAAAATAGCACTACTACCATCACCTACAGGAGGTTCTGGAGAATCCATTTCAATATAACAGTTATCAATATTCATAGCACTGAACGCTGCCATCACATGTTCAACAGTAAATACCTTTGCTTCACCATTTTCCAACGTGGTAGCGCGCATAGTGTTCGTCACATTATCAATGTGTGCTCGCACAGAAGGATGCCCTTCAATGTCCGTGCGGACAAACACAATTCCTGTATCTTCAGGTGCAGGCTTAAAAACCATATGTACTGGTTCACCGCTATGAAGGCCAATCCCTTGATATGAAACAGCCTTTTTTATTGTTTGTTGTGGCTTACTCATAAGAATGTCCTTTCATAATCCGAATTCACGTTTACTATACACCAATATGTATTATACCCTATTTGCATAGGGGTTACAAGAAATTTACCATATATTACGCTAATTGGAAAGACTATTCTTAGTCTTTAAAATTTTAATAGATTATTTTTAAACACTAAATTATAAGTTACAAAATAAAAAGAGATTTCATCCATGCTAATAGGAATCAGTTTCATCTTGGATATTCCACAATCGCATAAACAAAATCTCTTTAAAATTATTAACTATTGAAAAACATCAGGTGGTGTATCTATTTGTTCACCATAAAAACGACGAGTCCATTTCCAACGGTTATGAAGCCAAAACCAATCTTCAGGATATCGCCGAATATAATCTTCAATAAACTCATTTAGACGAGTTGTTGTTACCGCTATATCACGCTTTTTATCATCTGTGCGTTCCACATAAATTGGTGGATGCGCTTCAATCTCATGTTTCTCAGAAAACGGACTATAATGTATGGTTACAAAAATAATGGGCACATCTTGCATACGAGCCAATACAGCTGGTCCCGCAGCCGTCAATGTTTCATAACCAAAGAATGGTACAAGAAGGCCATCATCACCAGGGTCCTGATCCATAATAAGGCCTAAAAATGCACCTTTTTTTAGTTCATTAATCATTTCACGAACACCTGTTTTATAGGTCACATGTTGATGCATAATCCGACGATATTCATTGATAAACTTATCGGCATCACCATTTTGTTTCATAGCCACAGAAATCAACGGATACCCTTCAGAAGCAAGAACGGCACCTAGGAGTTCCCAGTTACCACTATGAACAGCGGCTAAGATTGCACCTCGACCATTTTCTAAGGCATCATCTAAGTACTCTCGATTAATAAACTCCACCATATCTTTGTATGCACCATCTTTAATTTCAGGATAGCGCAATACATCAATAATCATACGGCCAAAGCGTGTAGTGCTAGCTTTCGCAATACGTCGAGCTTCTTTAGGATCATCTGTAATATTACAGAATAAAATTTGGCCTATCGCTAGGCGCTTGCGTTTAGGTGGCACCACTAACCACGCAATTTCACCTAGCAATGTACCAATAGCATATTGCAAACCTTTAGGTAATAAGCAAATAAAGGCACTAAAGATTTTCATAAACCTATACATGGATTATTAGCTCTCCTTAAGCTGTGCTTTCAAAGCGTCAATTTCTTTTTGTAATTGTTTTACAGTTTTCACCATTTCTGGCAAACGATTCTCGTAAGCAGCCAATTTTAACCATTCTTTATGAGGTCTCATTGGATACCCAGCCATAACAGAATTAGATGGTACATTGCCAGTAATTCCTGTTTTACCTGCAAATTGTACATTATCTCCAATTGTAATATGACCAGTACAGCCTGTTTGTCCTGCAAAGATTACATGGTTACCACATTTTGTACTACCTGCAATCCCAACCTGTGCAATCAAGAAACAATCTTCTCCAATCTCAACATTGTGGCCAAGGTGAACAAGATTGTCAATTTTTGTACCGCGACGTACCAAGGTAGATCCCATTGTAGCATTATCAACAGTAGTGCAAGAACCAATTTCTACATCATCTTCAAGAATAACATTGCCTACTTGAGGAATATGCGTATGAATACCATTTTCTGTGGCAAAGCCAAAACCTTCACCACCGATAACTGCTTTAGCACGCAATACAACGCGTTTACCCAAAATACAGTTCTCATGTACGATAGCACCTGCATAGATATCAGAATCTTCCCCAATTCGTACATTATGACCAATATATACATAAGGTCGAATTGTTACATTATCACCGATAACAGCATTATCATTAATAACACAATAGGCACCAATAGCTACATTTTTACCAAGTGTAACATTCTTGCCAATAATAGCTGTACTATGCACTTCACGGGGAACTACAACAGGTGGATGGAATACTTCTAGCACTTGGGCGAATGCGGCTTTTGCATTATCAACTACGATTTGTGCCATCGGTGCATTTTTTACTTCCGATTCAACGATAACAGCACCCGCTTGGCATAATGCAATATGTTCAACATATTCACCTATTGCAAAAGTTATGGATTGTTTTACTGCTTGCTCAAAGCTACGTGTCTCAGTAATGACAATAGACTCATCCCCTATAAGTTGACCGCCTACTAAATTTGCGAGTTCCTGTAAAGTTTTTTCCAAGGCAAACTCCTCCCCCGTGATAATCTTCAATTATTGTGCAGCTTCAGTTGTACTTGTTGCAGCTTGATCTGCTTGTTGTGCATTTTGCTGAGCATCTTGTTGCTCTTGGGCTTTAGCTGCATTTTCAACTTCTTTGATTTGGTCGTCAGAAGCTTTACCCATTTTTGTAATCAAATCATCAGTTACATCAGAGCCACCGCCAACAACAGCGCCTTTCTCAATAATAACATCAAGTTTTTTCTCTTTCACAAGTTCATTGATTTTTTGTTCTTGATATTGACGATATTCTTGCGCTTTTGCATTCGCAAAGGCATTTAATTCTTGATTCGCTTGATTAAATACATTTTGTTTAGATGCTTCATCGGCAGCAGCAATTTTAGCATCTAATTCCGCTTTTTTAGCATTGATTTCTTTAGTAATTTCAATACCTTTTTCAGTACTGTTTGCTACTTTCACGCTATCAACATAACCAACATTATTAGAACCACAACCACCTAAGATAGCCATAGAAGCTACTAAAGATGCACCTAATACTAAAGATTTAATACGTTTATTCATAATATAACTCCTTATTGAACTCGATAGGACGCCTTCACTGCATCAGTAATATCAAGCCCTTTAATATTACCACCATCATCGATGATGACTAAATCTAAATGTTGTTCCTCCGCAATAATTGCTACGCGCATACGAACATCTTCTAAAATGGCCTCATGAAGTGCACTCACTTCAGCTTCTTTATCTGAAAGCTTTTTTGCCCATGTATCATTCCACTCTTGCGCCACAGGCAGGTTATTATTAGCAATGATGGCTTGTGCTTGTTGTTGTACCATGGAGTCTCGTTTCTCAGCTAATTCCTTCTGTAGGGATGCAGCGTATTGATTGAGCTCTTCCTGCCCTTTTTGTTGCATTGGAGCAAGCTCAGCCTGTACCTTTGCTTTAATTGAATCCACATCGAAATCCGATGGTTTTCTCTTAGCTAATAAGTCCTTTAATCTTTCTTCTTTTTTAGCTTTTTCAGCCATAGCCGCTGCTCTTTGTGCATCATCTATATATACACGTGCATCATAGGTATATAAGTCTAGTTGAAGGTTTACGATTTCCAGATCATATTCATTAGTACTAACCTTTAACTCAGCTAAATACTTTTGAGTCAATTCATTGCGTTTCGCATTTAATTGCTGATTTAGTTCATTCTCTTTTGTTGCAATACGAGTTTGCAATTCGACCGTAAGAGCATCTGACAAGGTTGAATCCAGTGCAAGCGTTTTCAACTGTTTATCTTGTGTCTCTGACTTGGCATTTAAGGCTTGTTGTTCAAGTTCATATTGACGTTGTAAAAGTTCCAGTTCATTTTTGGCTTGTTTATAATCCTCATAGGATGGATTAAACTCTAGTACATCATCAATGCGTACAACACCTATTGACATACCATCAGGACCCTGTTGGCGATTTGTTACAAAACCATAGGCCCAAATCATAGCACTTATTGCAGCAACGAGAAATATGACTAGTCCTATATATCGTTGTTTCCCGTTCATTGTCGTTCTCCCTTACATAGAACTACAGTTTATTTTTTTGCATCAGTAGCTAGTTTTTTCAATACTTGATCTGTAATATCAACACCACCGTATAGTACAGTGTCTTTAGTCATAACAACGCTAAGACCTTTAGCATCACCAACCGCTTTTGCAGCCTCCATAGCTTTATCTTGAACGGATTTAGCAATTTCTTGATCTTTTTTAGCTAGGTTTTGACGAGCTTCTTCAGCAATTTTTTGTTTAGTAGCATCATCTTGTGCTGCATCAATTTTAGCTTGCGTTTCTTGTTGTAATTGGCTTTGATAGCTCATATATTCTTGAGCTGCAGAGATATAAATTGGATTATCTTGAGACAACATACGAGATGTATCGATAACCCCAATAGTACTAGTCCCACTATTACTACTAGGCGAAGCCATTTGCGTATAAGCTAACGCACCAATACCAACAATAAAAATAGCAGCAATGACGATGGAAAAAATCTTTACATTCGCCTTGTTGTTCATCATTCGCATCATAATAGAGTGCCCTCATTTCTTTAAATCACTGCATCAAAGGATGCCATATAGAGATATTGGTGAAAGCCTCTTTAAAAAGAGGCCTTCACCATATACATTTACAATATTAGAATTGTGTACCGAAGCTGAAGTGGAATTTATTTTTGTGTTTACCCACACCATAGTCAAGTTTAACAGGACCAATTGGGGTTGTAATACGAACACCAGCACCAACGCCATAGTTAAAGGATTTTTTGCTGTTATACCATGTAACATTTGGTGCATCCCATGCATCACCAATATCACCGAATAACACACCGCTAACTTTCTTAACAATTGGGAAACGGAATTCCAACGTAGCATTGTACATCTTTTTACCACGGAATTGATCATCTTCATAACCACGTAAGGAATCAGCACCGCCCAACGTGAACAATTGGCTATAAGGAGCATCACCTTGGATGAAACCAGCACGTGCACGGAATGCCAATACATTCTTAGCACCCAATTTCTTGTACATACGAGTTTCAGCTGTGAATTTGTAGAAGTCGAAGTCACCGCCCAAGCCATGACCAGCCCATTGTGTAGTATAAGAAATACGACGACCACGAGTTGGTTCATAGATATTATCACGAGAATCGTATACTTTTTGCCATGTTACGGAGTTAATGCGACCGAAGTTATTTTTTACATAGTTGTCAGATGCGAAGTTATAGGAACCATTATCCCAGTTTGTACCTTTACCCGCATTTTTATCATAACGGAAGCCAGAGCTATCATCATCATCCCATTTATAAGAATCTTTACGGGATTCTAATGTCAAGTAATCACGAGTATATTCCCCAGTTTGACGTCCGAACGAAATATTAAAGCCACGAGATTTCTTATTGTATTCTGCTACTTCATTACCATCTTCATTGTAATCTGTGTATTCATCTTCGCGGTTGAAGAAGGAGAAGCCAAGGGATGTACCTTTGCTATCGATCCAAGGTTTCAAGTAGGAGATTTGGTAGTTCTTATATTTTTTCTTACCACCGATTTCCCAGTGAACTTTAAATTTATCGCCAGTACCACGGAAGTTATCTTCACCGAATTCAACGATACCCATCAACCCATCAGATTTAGAGTAACCAGCACCTAATGTGATGGTACCAGTCTTATGTTCCAATACATCGATTTCAATAATTACATTATTTGGATCTTGTTCACCTGGCAACATACGAACGTTTACGTCATCAAAGAAACCTAAGTTATATACGCGTTCTACAGAACGACGTACCAAGAATTTATTAAAAGGTTTTCCTTTCTTTTGAACAAATTCACGAGTAATAACTTTATTGCGAGTTTTCTTGTTACCTGCTGGAATGATATCTTCTACGATACCTTCAACAATGTGTATATGAAGTACGCCTTGGTCATCTACACGGACACCATCAACGTGTGCTAACATATAGCCATCACGAGCATATGCAGCATTAATACCTTGGACTTTTTGCCCTACAGATACAGAGTTAAGAACTTGACCTGGTTGAATATCCATGAACTTAGTCAATACTTCGGAGGAATATACAGTATTACCTTCAAAGGAAACGCCAGTAGTAACTGGATTTACGGTTACGGCAAAGTCCAATTTTACGCCTTCAGGCACGGAAGTAAATACAGGATTTACTTCAGAGAAGTACCCAGTATTACCAAGATTAGTTACATCTTTAAATACGCCATCAACAGATACGGCATCGCCAACTTTTTCAGTTAAAATTGGCAACAAATTTGCTTGCTGTTCAGCTGTAACGCCAGATATAGATAAACCGGTAATCAATTTACCTACGTAAGGATTAACAGATTCTGCACTAGCAGATGTGACATATTGTGCTTCTACTGTTGTAACAGCTTGAGTTTGGCCATTTTCAGCAGCCTTATCAAGATCAGTACCACCAGTAGTTTTAGATACCATTTTTACTTGTTTATCATCAGTTTTTAAAGCAGCATTATTGACTGTAACAGTTCCATCAGAACCTTTTACTACAGTGCCGTCACTAGATATAGTCGTATCACCACGAGCAGCTAAGATAGCTGCATCAGTTTCATCTTGTATAGTTGTAGTAGTTGCATCAGCATTATAAACAGCTTGTGTAGTAGCTGCATCATTTGCTGTAGCAGCATTAGTCGTCGTTGTGCTATTTAAATCTGGAGTATAGCCAGCTTGTACCTCAGCAGCAAATACACTGCCTGTCCCCATGACAGCGGTCAACACGGACGCTGCAAGCATACTTTTATAAGCTTTTGGTTTAAACATAAATTCCTCCTAGAACTCATCCCCATAAAGAGTTTACATCTTATTTATAAAGACTAATAAATCTTTATCATTATAGCATAAATTGCTTGGAATGAGTACTATATTAAACAAATTTTATGAAATTAATATGACTAGAATGTGCATACCTAAGGGGTTTACACATTCTAGCCATACTCTTAAAAGCTACGTGTCCAACGACCACCTATATAATTGTTCCCTTTTGATGTATGCCATCCCGTGAACTTAAGGTTTCGTTTAACAGAATATTCTATACCATATTTATTTTGTTTGTTATTAATACCTTGAGAATAAGTCAACATGACTCTCGGTAATACATATTTACCGATTTCAATATTATAATTACTTGCCGTATCCCTATTGGTTGGCTCATCGGGATCAATTGACCCTGTTGTAATATTGATGCGGTCTAACCCAAGTGTATTTTGTAATGCATCTTGTACATAGCCAAAAGCAAACATTTGAAGCCCTGCTGTAGCCACAGCATTCACATCTTCATTTGTCAAAGTACTACTATTTGAATCTGCACCGCGGCCGAAGGTCAACATGGAAATGATTTGCTTTCTAGACAATGTAGGATTAGAGGACAATGATAAGTCCATATGATCCACTGTCCCTTTTACGCCAAGCATAATAGTGTAATTACTTACATTTGTTTCAGCCTCTAATTGTAAGTTTGGTAAATAAGAGCCACCTACGAAATGGGCATTCCCTTTTGTAATATTAAATACATGGCTCAAATACTTAAACGTGCCATTTCTAACATCGAATTGACCACTAGCAGTTGGATTTTGTAAGGATCCACCAAAATGAACATCGCCACTGATAAACATGTTGTATAAGGTGCGATCATATAAGCGTACTCCTTTACCAGCATGAACAGTAACATCCACCCCCATATCTTTGGTACTTTCACTAGATTGTAAGGAAAGAGGAATTTTGAATTGAATCTTTTCAAGATTTAAAGTACCAATAAGGGTCGGCAATCCATCTCGGTCAGCAATATAAAGTTCACCATTCAACGGTCCTCTTACATATTCACTGCGAACCTCTAAGTCTTCTAGCTGAACTGCCGCCTTATAATTAGTAAGAGTATGTCCAGACCAATTTACTTTAGCAGCCAAACCAGCTGAGCCTTTGCCCATATTAATACGGGATTGGAAATCACCTTGTTGACCAGAGAAAATTAAGTCACCATCAATACCAGTAATTTGATTTTCTACACTTGACAATTTCATCGTACCATTACGTACCGATACAGTACCATATGCTTCAGGCTGATCAATAGTGCCTGTAATGTGAACCGTGCCTTTTAACGGACCTGTTGCCTCCTTAACACTAGTTGTAAGAAGAGGGATAACAGCCATATCTGCTTCGTTAAAATCAATAGTTACATCCATAGATTTGCTATCATTTGCTGGAATATACCCAGATGTAAAGATTGCCGCTAATGGAATCTTACCATAGACACTTAGCTTATACCCACTTTTGGCACCTTGAATTCGTTGAATCTGAATAACTTGATCTTGCATTGTAGCCAATACAAAACCTTCATCAATACCAACACCATTAAAGGACCCCGACTCTATAGCACTGGATAATTCTACTTTAGGATTCTTAGTTTCTCCAGTGATATTCACAACACCAGTCACCCAACCAGTAGCTTGAATATCCTTACCTATAAGTGGCAAGAACGGTACTATATCAACATCCTTTAATGCAACCTGTAAATCTGCTTGACCATCAAGATCCATCGTACCGCCTATTGCAATAAGACCGTCCCCAACAGGTAGTTTCAAAGTTGTAACTTTAAATTTACGATTAGCAAAACTTGCATTGATAGTTGCATCACCAACAATTTTTTCATCAATACTTACATCATTAATCTTGCCTGTTACATTAACACTTGGATTGTCGCGTGTACCTCCAATTTCAACAGAACCATTTAATTTACCATCAATATGTTCGTTGGACCGGTCTAGCAAGTTTAGTAAATTCTTTACGCTACCATTAGTAACATCTAATACACCAAATAATTGTCTACTGTCATCAAACTTCATACCACCTTTAACAGCATAGCGACCACCATCGGCTTCAGCAAAGGTGAAATCTTGTACATTTACAACCGATTTATCTGCATAAACACGACCATGAATATCGTTCAATAATTCTCCATTAACTGATAAGGCATCAGATGAAATATAGCCATTGAATTGAGGGTTATCCATAGATCCAGTAATTTGCCCTCGACCAGATACCAACCCATCAACTTTGTAACCCGTATTAATGAGCAATCTGCCCATATCAATATTTTTACCTTCAAAATCAACATTAATTACTTCTTTAGATACTGTACCTCCACCTGTGATAGTTGCACCATAACCTTCAATATCAAATCTATAAAGCTCTAATATATCATTCTGATAGTTATATTTTGCAAATGCATTAGTCACGAGTTTTCCATAAGCAGAACCATCCCACAAATGAGCACGACCTTCTATAATCGGATTTGCAGCCGTTCCTGTAATATGATTGTCTGTTTCAAACCAACCCGTAATAGGAACATCTGTAACAGTACGAATCACATTTTCAATACGAGCAGCCCGAGCCCTAGCATTTAAATCTAACGCATCCGTATCAAGATTATACCAACCATTAACATCATAGCCCCCATCGCCATCACCAATATGTCCGTTGATAATAGTGAGAATATGGTTATCTAGCTTAATATCACCATGGATATTATTGAATCGAGCCCCTTTATAATGTACCTCTTGACCCCATACAGTGCCCGTTACATTTGGATTATCTACTATGCCTTTTATCGCAAAAGAAGTATTTAAGGTGCCATCAACATCTTGACCAATAATAGGACTTAATGCGGTCAACGGCAATGCATTACCTGAAATAGTGGCATCTACGTTACCATTCTGGATATAGCCATACCCGCTAAGCGTCCCATCCCCCATAGTACCTACAACGGTTATGTTTGTACGATTATCAGCATGCGTAAAGTTAGCTTTTACAGTATCAACCACAACGCCGTGAATACCTATTTGGCGACCTTCAACAGCGCCTACGGCATCTGTAACTTGATTATTTTTTCCTAAAATACGAATCTCACCATCGATATTACCTGTAATCGGTGTGGTCATATCTTTTGTGAAAGTGCCTAAAGGTAAATCTTGAGTATTTATAATAGCATCAAAATCCCCTGTATCAGCTACATATTGACCCTTAATCTTTGCGCTACCTTCACCTATAGACAAGTGCGCATCATCAGTACGAACTAAACCGTTATCATATACGATATTCCCTTGTAAACGATCAATATAGTAACCTTTATAAGAAATACCATCACTAGCAATCGTTGCATCTACACGAGGGGCTACTGTCGTACCACCAATATGT
Organism: Veillonella parvula; assembly: GCF_047241225.1. Classification (GTDB taxonomy): domain Bacteria; phylum Bacillota; class Negativicutes; order Veillonellales; family Veillonellaceae; genus Veillonella; species Veillonella parvula_O. The sequence goes on from NZ_JBKTIE010000004.1 coordinate 79,522, forward strand.
GCACGCCCACCTACAATGCCAGTAACACCGACATCTGTTATCGCTTCTAAAGCTACTTTATCGGCTACAACATTAAGATTTAAATATTCTTCCTCTTTACCCAGTGTAACTAATCCATTGATCTTTGCTACTTGATCATTTACTCTCCAAGAACTACGACTAATAACGATTTGATCATTATTAAGCATAATGCGACCCGTACCATCGGTAATATTATAAATTGTATTACCCCGTTTATAAGTGCCGGTTAAGCCTTTAAAGCCTACATTACCACTCATGATATATTTGCCATCTTCACTTTTAAGATTTAAATGTATATCTTGTAATTTACCACTCGTTACAGATAACTCCTTACGAAGTGGAACAAAACGCATAATACCAGCTGTATCAATTTCGTTAGCTTGTACAAAGAGATCAAAATTAGATACATTGTTCATATCAATTTTGCCATTCATGGTAATTGCGGAACCATCTACATCCGCAGTAAAGGCGCCTTTAGACATTCCACTCATATTAAGCGCCATAGTCCCATCAAGATTTTCTACATTTCTCTTTATTCCATCTTTAGTACGTAGAGCTACACGACCATCATTAATAGTTACAGAGCCATCAAAAGTACCCGACTTATTTGGATCGGATGGTTTTACTAACTTAGTTATACTCCACGACCCATCAGCTAGTTGCCATATATGAAAATCTGGCGTCTCGACGATTACACTAGAAATAGCCGTAGCCCCTGATGTGTTGCCACCAATAATCTTCGGTAAAGAAGATAATTTAACTCCTACAGCTACCTCTTGAGCAGTTCCAACTAAATGTCCATCTCTATCTTTGATAATCACATCTGTTAGAACAACATCACCATTCCAATTAATTCGGAGAGAATCATAGTCTATAGAACCGTTTATGACATTATTTACTTGTTCTTTAACCATAGGTGCAATGTAAGTTTGAGCCATAGGATTAATGCTGGCACCAACAATACCAGACAAACCTAAAATCGCTGCACCGATAAGGAGCCACTTTTTACGGGTCATAATGATACTCCCATACACATTATGAATAATATAAATATATATACTAATCTTACCACAGACACAGTAATAACTATAGTATTTTCAGAGTGAATTTTATAAAACCTATCAGGAACACTCATTGTCTATAATGTTCATTACAAGAAAAAAGACGACCAAAGTCGTCTTTTTAAAGATCATATTATTGATTGCCGCCTAGTTTTGACAATTGTTCAACAGCACCACTATTAGCGATAACTTCAGCACCTTGACCTACAGATGTAGACAATGGAACGCCTGTTAATTGTTCAAGAGCCGCAATGCTAATATTGTAATTGTAAAGAGCTTCTACATAGTTATTACGAGCTGTTGTCAACTTAGTTTCTGCATCAAGTACATCAAGGTTCGTACCAACACCTGCACGGTAACGAAGCGTAGCAATACGGAAACTTTCTTGACCTTGTGCGACTGCAGTTTGTGTACTTTGAATTGTTTGTTCAGCAGCTCGTAAATTCAAGTATGCTTTTTGTACAGCTAACAATACAGCATCAACAGTTGCCAAGTTAGCTTCTTTTGCTTGTTCAAGTTGTGCATTTGCTTTTTTAATAGCATTTTGTGTTGCACCACCATCCCATAAGTTCCAAGTAGCACTAGCGCCAACACTCCAGGACTTTGTGCTTGTACCAAAGTAACCATCTGGATCACCATAGCCACGACCAGCTTTTACAGCAACCGTAGGCAAATAACCGGCCTTAGCAGATTTTACAGCTTCTTCTGCAGATTTTACATCAAGAGCTGATTTAACAAGAGCGGAACGATGAAGCATAGCATATGCTTTCGCTTGCTCCAAGGTTACATTATATGGTTTATATTGTAAATCACGCTCTGCTGTAGTAATAGCTGTTTGTGCAGGGTATGCAATAACTTGATTTAAGTTCGCCTCTGCTAAATTTGCAGCATTTTGCGCTTTTACAAGAGATGTTTGAGAATCATCAAGATTTGTTTTAGCTGCCAATACGTCGGAGCTCGCCACTAAACCAACATTATACTGTGCCTCTACATTGGTTACATGACCTTGATAATCTTTAACAGCTTGTTGTGCTACATCTACCATATTGCGGCTCATAATCAATGTATAATAACCGTTAAGAGCATCATATTTTGCTTGTTGTAAAGCCTCTTCATAGCTAGCACCAGTACCTTCACGAGTATAACGTGCAGAATCAATGCTCGCATCAAGTTGTGGATTGAATACAGGCGCACTAATGGAGAAGTTATGACTTCCAGATTTGCCACTACCTGTGTCACCGCCCGTTTTTTGAGCACTCCAACCATAACTAACACTTGGATTCTTACCAGCTGCTACTTGGCTTACTGCAGATTTAGCAGCTTCATAACCCCATTTAGTTTGCTTAGCTGTACGATTATTAGCTAATGCTAAATCAACCGTACGGGCTTCGTTTAAAGCTAATGTACGTTCATAGGTTTTACTGTCTAAAACAGATTTTTCTGCTAATTGCTTTTGTGTTAATTGAATAGCTTCTTTTTGATATTTGCTTAATTGGTCTCCGTTGTTAACGGATGTAGTTACTACATCAGCCGCGAATGCACCAGTAGTAACTAAAGAAAGCATTACACCTAAGGAAAGAACCTTTTTATTCATAATATGTACCTCCATACTCATATAGAGTAAATGTGTTAGTCATTAGAATACTTGTTTAATACCGAAATAGGTACCTCCATTCGTAGAACTGAACGGTCTGGTCATTTGAATAACGCCATAGGTATCTTTATGCAAACGTATATCACTACGAATACGATATTTACGATGATTAAGGTCATATAGCGCGGCTGATAAGGACACAGGACCACGGAGGTTATAATCCACCCCGAGACCCAATTCACTTTCAAAAATACCACCACGCACCAACCATTTAGAACTAATAAATCGACCTGCATTCAGATCAAAAGTAGTATCATCACCTATATTAGAAAGGCCAATTTCAGCCATTCCTTTATTGTTAAAGGCACGTACTCTACCATTGACACGGAATTCATTATCCGTTGTGTTATACAACAAATCTACAGATGGTTCAATCTTGGTAAATGACTTTTTTTCAGTCATACCAACCTCTACACTATTTCCATTTACATCCGTTTGGTACGCCTTTCCGCCCATCAGTTTATTGATGCGAGCTGAAATCTGTGCCGTATTATGTAAAGTCTCTTTAATATTTTCTTGTGCCTTAGGATCTGTTACAGTCGATTCCATGGTACGAGCCATATTATCTACACGATCAGTAGTTTGTTTTAAATTAGTTAAAATAGCACGCATATCATTACCTGCATTACCATCAGCATTAAATTGCTGTGCTGCTTGATTTAGTTGAGCCGTTACATCCGCCATATTTTGTGTAATAGCTACCGCATTATCAGCCATCACCGCTGTAGATTGCAAGGAATATTTAAGTGCACTTTGAGTTGCAGGATCACCAATAATACTATTGATAGACTGTAGCATCTTCTCAGTGCCATCCATTAACTTTTGCGCACTCTGCATGGCCTTATCCACAGCATCAACGCCTTCACCTTTAACGGAGTCACCATCCTGTAAATATACTTTAGACTGTCCTGGTGAAATTTGAATAAATTTATCACCTAAAAAACCATCTGACCCCAAGGAAAACATCGAGTCACTTGGAATCTGCGTTTTTTCATCAAGCTTCATCTTAACCACAACGCCACGCGGTGTAATTTCAATATCAGAAACAGTCCCGATGGCCACGCCGGAAAATTTAACCTGATTCCCATTTTTTAGGCCATTTACTTGAGTGAAATCACCTGTAATTGTCATTTGCGGTTTAGCCCAAATATCGATACGGCCTACAAATAGTATGCCTGCAATAAATAGAACTATACCTATTATTGTAAAAGCCCCTACCTTGGCCTCCGTCGTCCACTTCATTATATATCTCCCATCGCAGATTCGTTAATCGGCTCTGCTTCACCATGAATAAATTGTTGTACCTTCTTATTTGTAGAATTCTTAAATTCTATTGTATCAGAAATTTCTACAAAATGCCCCTGATCGAGTAAAGCTATGCGGTCAGCAACATAAAATGCTGACTGCATATCATGTGTTACCACGATAGAAGTACAACCGAGCCGATTCTGCATCCCCTTAATTAGCATACTAATCGTACCTGATGTAATAGGATCTAACCCTGATGAAGGTTCATCATAAAGAATTAAACTCGGATCTAGTGCTATAGCACGAGCTAAGCTAACCCGCTTTTTCATACCACCAGATAACTCATTAGGCATATATGACTCATATCCCTTTAAACCAACCCAATCAAGTCTTTCTGCCACAATGCGTTTGATTTCGTCATCCTTTAACTTCGTATGTTGACGCAAACCAAAAGCTACGTTCTCACCTACCGACATAGAATCAAACAAAGCTGAATATTGGAATACCATCCCCATTTTTCTTCGTACTGTATTAAATTCATCTTCAGATAATGTAGTTATATCTGTGCCATCTACGATAATCTGCCCTGATGTAGGACGTTGTAAACCTATTAATAAGCGAAGCAGTGTACTTTTACCACTACCACTGCCGCCTAATATAACTAACGTCTCCCCATCATTAATAGTGAGATTAACAGAGTCTAAAATCACACGTGACTCATAGGCAACTACAACATTGCGTAGTTCAATCATAAATCCCTCTAAAAATATCTACTAAAATAACAATGTAGATAAAAAATAATTTAATACAAATACTAGAATAATACTAGTTACTACAGAACTAGTAGTGGAAAAGCCCACAGCTTCTGCGCCCATTTTAGTTTCCATGCCCTTATAAGCACCTACCAATGCAATGACAGCACCAAACACACTAGACTTTATAAGACCTAAAGTGAAGTCTGAAATGGTAGAAAACATTTGAATAGAGTCTAAATATGTACTAGGCGCCAAACCCTTGATAACAGTGGCTACAAAGTAACCACCGGCAATACCGATAACAACACCATAAAATGCCAAAATTGGCACCATAATCATACACGCTACTACACGTGGTACCACGAGGTAACCAACAGGGTCAACAGCCATAACACGTAGGGCATCAATTTGTTCTGTTACCTTCATTGTACCAATTTCAGCCGTGATGGCGGCGCCAACACGGCCGGCTAATACTACACCAACTAAGATAGGGCCCAATTCACGGCCCATAGCTACAGCCATAAGGCCACCTACTGTACTTTGAGCACCATAGGTAATGAGTACATCTGTAATCTGTAAAGTCATAACCGCACCAGCAAAGAGCAAAGTTAAGCTAATAATAGGCAAAGAGTCTACCCCTAGGTGAGCCATCTGCTGAAATACATGCCACAGATTAATCATTTTTAATTGTTTTATTGTTTGCCACACTAATAATGTAGCACTACCCATCTGTGATAGGCCGTTTATGACGACTCGACCTATCGATTCTAGCCAACTCAACAGTGTCTCCCTTTCCCTTACAGTTTCAACTTATTCAGGTGTATTTGTTTCACCAGCATTAGCCTCATCTTTTTTATTAGTTTCTTTCGACTCTTTTTTAGGGTCCTTTTTAGACTCAGCTTTATCCGTTTTATCTTTTTTAGATTGATCTTCCAATTCTAACTTGCGTTCCATCTTAATCTGATGTTTCGCTTCTTTGACGCGTTTTGCTAATTCTTTATCACGATCAGCGGGCTTCATTACATGAATCGTAAATTGACCATCACCTTGCACGATGTACTCAGTATCAACGGCAGTCTTTTCAGGTTTCTTTTCATCATCCTTACTAGAACTCAAATCTTCTTGACCTGTTTTTTTCTTTACATCCCCTGGCATAGGTTTTGATTCCACATCTTTAAGTTTAGCCTTTTTAACAGATTGAGAGCCATCTTCATCAACTAAGCTAATACCATCTTCCAAAAATTCTACAACGATTTGATTATTTGTATCAGTCTTTTGAATCTCATCATAAAGCTCATCGAAATCTTTATGAACTTTCAAACGGCGTAAAATTTCGTCTGTTAAATTATACTTTTGTTTTTCCAATACGTATGGCAATGGAATCTCGCCACCGCCACGTACCTCTAAAGTATATTTACCAATAGCTTGATCTTCTGGGACCTTAAAGAAGATTTGTTTAATAACCTTTTCGCCGCGGAACGGTTCTAATGTTACATCTACTACAATAGTATCCCCAGGAGAAACTACAGTAGACGAAGCAGAAGCATCTATAAGCTTGGCTGTTTTCTTATCTTGCGTTACGTTTGTTTCAACCGAAATATCCGAAATTTCATAGTTGATGAATCGATTGTTCATAAGCACATCGATAACATTATAAAATTCATCAACTGCTTTTTCACTAATGGAATCAGAGCTGTAGAACATATTTGTCCGCGTTAATGGCTTATGTTCTTTCCCTTTTGGCGTAATAGTATAAGAAATTGTAGCCGTACCAGAACCACTGCGATCCAATGTTTTATTCAACATATTGTATAAGGCTGTAGCTGCTAAAGTTGGTGTCATTTCACCATCTTCAATAACCTTGACGGAACTAGTTCTATCACGGCCCATATCAATATCCTTTAAATGGAATCGCAATGGAATACCTGGCGAAATCACGCCTGATACACCTGCAATACCGGCACCTCTATCTTCAGTAACAGAACCAATCTCTTTACCCATAGAGCCAAGCTTAAAGGCAGCATTATAGCTTTTTACAACGGTAAAGATACTTGCATTGTGCATAAAATAGTTAGAAGAACCATGTTTTAAGAATGGATGACCAAAGGCAACAACCTTTTCACCATCTACATGAGTAACAGTACCAATAGCGCCCAATTTAAGGTCACCATCAACTAGCAAAGCCGCTACCGAGCCACCAGCTTCTAAAGGTTTTGCAATTTCATCACCACTAGCACTTGCGGTGTCATATGTTTCATATTTATATTGTGGTAACTTCGATTTAAAGTATTCCATTGATGCCGCATCGAAGCCATACGCCATAAGTGGAGTGCCTAAAGGAATCAATTGTGTATCATCCCAAGGTTTAGATAAGTTTTTCTCATATGGTATATTCCATAGTTTGACCATATCCTCAATAGGAGTAATCATACCTATCGTACCATCCGCAAACCCCCAGCCATAAGCAACAGCCCCAACAAGTTTACCATTTATATATACAGGGCTACCACTCATACCATGCGCAATGCCACCAGTTTGATCCATAACGGGTCCGGAAAACTTGGCTAAAATAAGATGACCAGATGGTCCCTTATCCTTCATGACACCCAATACCTTTACATCAAAGGTGGAAATAGTATCCCCTACGATTACAGTTTTTGCAATACCTTCCATACCTGTTGTTACATCATTGACAGGCATAAAATCAATAGCCTGTACAGTTGTAAGTGAAGTACAGAAGAAAAGCGCCAGTATCGCTTTTCTATACCGACGCCAAGAATGAGAAAACTTCATTCCTTCTCTCCTTTATTTACTTTCTACAGTGACAACGATTTGATCACGAGAAACGTCTGAACCCACTGTAACATTAACCGCCGTTACAGTACCAGTTACAGTAGATTTAGCAGCAGCCATAGGACCAGCCAATGTCTCTACAGTCACCAATGTTTGGCCTTCTGTTACAGAAGTACCAACAGAAACTGTAGAAGCAACTTTACCTGTTAATACACTTTGGTATGATACAGGGGCCGCCATTACAGAGCTAACACTTAAAATGCCTAATGCAGCTAAAGCTAACACTACTCTTTTCATAACGATCCCTCCTTTTACAAAATTAGTTATGTATTTATAGTATACTAAATTATTAGTAATATTTCAAACAAAATTGTATGCAACGAATCTATTTTATAATTACTATATCCTCATAACTCATAGGTGCAGAAGATTTGTGTACATAATCATCATTGATAACTATATCAATGCTACCTTGATTTGATAATTCAGCGCCATCAACAACACCTAATTTAGACAATAACTGAGCTCCTTCTTTTTGAGTCACACCTACAGATTGAAGTTCGGATTTATCAACTGTTAGCACAACTAAATCATGTTCCTTTGTGGTTCCAATGAAACTACGACCTTTGTTATTAGATTCATCAGCTCCTACATAGCGACCGCCTTTCATCACCATAGTGCCCACTTCTAAACTAGCTCCACCGGTAGTACTAACTTGAGCAAGTTCTTCTCTATTTTGAATCGTAATAGGTGTTCCAACTTTTAATTTTCGTAAAGCATTTCCAGATTCGCCATGACCAGACAATACATATTGGTTTTCCCCAATTTTAGAATTTCCCTTTTGTTTACTAATAACCTTGCCATTAGCTACAGTCACTTCATAACCATATTCATTGGTCTTTGTAGAAGGACCATAAGTTGACGTATAAAGGGTCAAGGCATTCTCTTTACGAACCGTATCAACGGAGGTGATTACAAAACTCTCATTCTTTGTTTTAGCTTGAAGCAAAGGTTTTTTCTCTTCTATAAAGTATCCTCTATTAGGCGTATATCGTAACGTACCACGATTAGAAATACGCTCTAAATCAATGGCTCCATCACTCGCCACTGAGTAAGGTCGTTCAAAACTGCCCCCTTTTACCTTTGCTCCAATGATAGCTGTATGAGCTTGAGTAACAGAAGATAATGGTTTACCTTCTGGAACATGCGCCACCACCATAGGTGAATCATTATCTACGGTCAATGCAAAGGCTTGAATTTTCCCTTCAGCTACGGTGTTATTAATTTTGCTATACGTTACAGATTTATTTACATCTTTTGTAGTCTGTTGCGCATAGCCAGAAAATAAATCCACTACTATACGCGAAGGCTTTTCTAATGCAAACTCATGATGTTGTACATCCTTATTCGCTGTTAATGTTACTCGTAAGGCCCCATTAACCGGTTGTAAGCCAATGCCTTTAAGAACTCCCGTTTTTTTATCATTTTGTGATATGGGGCCAGTTAAAGCATTTGTAGTGCCCCCTAAGTTCAATGTAAGAGCATGTGTTTCTTCATTATAGGATTGAGTCCAAGATACAGGCATTTCAGATACATCTAAAACAATTCGGCTTGTACCTTCATGATTAGATACGCGCACCCCTGTTAAATTACCGGCCTCAGCATGAGGAACGGTACTACCCAGTAGACCTAAAACAGCAAAAGTCATATACAGATATCGTTTCATCTTTAATTCCTCTATAGCTACAAACCATAATAATGGCCTTATATCATTACATCAATTTTACGCAATATACTTTTACTATAGTATACAGCATAAAGATGAAAAATTCAAAAAATAAACGAAAAACGAGGTTACAGTCTAAAGATACTCCATACATAAAATAGAATAACTGTAGACCATAACCTCGTCAATTTAAGCTTACATCATCATGGTATATTATTGTAACTATATTATTGTAACTCATCTAATGTATCACGAAGCTGTGACATTTCATCTAATGCCTTTGCAACACCTTTAATCACTGCATATCTTGGAGATTCTACAAGGTATGCCGCGATTCCAATAGAACGTGTAATAACACGGTCTAATCCATCGATGAGCGCGCCACCACCAGTAAGAATTATGCCATGATCGTTGATAGCGGCCACAAGTTCCGGTGGAGTTTTTTCTAGAATAGACTTAACGCCTTCCAAAACATTCATCACTTGTGCTTCTAGAGCACGTTGAATCTCTAAAGAATTCACCGCAACCATCTTTGGTAATCCAGAACTTGAATCTCGTCCTCGTACCTCAATCGTGCGCTCCTTTGCACGGCGATCCACAGTCCCTACAGAAATTTTAATTTTCTCTGCTGTTAGCGGACCAATAACCAAGCGTTTCTTACGACGGATATAGCGAATAATAGATTCGTTAAAAGAATCTCCACCGATGCGAAGTGATTCACTTACAACTACACCCGTATCACAAAGAACGGCAATATCCGTAGTGCCACCACCAACATCGACAACCATCGCCCCTACGTGCTCAGCATCATTGAGACCAGTCCCCATAGCAGCAGCCAATGGTTCTTCAATAAGGACTGTCTTTTTTGCACCAGTTCTGAGTAAAGCTTCCAAAATAGCGCGTTTTTCAACTGGTGTAATGCCCGACGGAACACATACAATAATACGCGTCTTCATCAATCTAGAAGCAGGTACAACGGAGCGAATAAAGTACTTCAACATGAATTCTGTCATATCATAATCTGCAATAACGCCCGCTTGAACTGGACGGATGACGGAAATCCCTTTTGGAGTACGGCCCACCATAGAACGTGCAGCCTCACCTAAAGCAAGAATATCACCAGTTTTATCATCCCGTGCAATATACGCAGGTTCATCTAATACCAAGCCTTTACCCTTCGCAAAAATGAGGATATTTGCAGTCCCTAAATCAATTCCCAAATCGAAGTTTAAGGATCGATTTAAACGACTCATAAAATCCCCAACTTGCTCAGGTCGAACTAAACGTTTTAATGTCATGGCTGGTGTTGTTTTAGCAATCGCTACAGTCTCACGACTACGTCGTTCAGCACGGCGCATTTTTGTAACTTTAATCATGGTCTCACGCATATTGGAGGCCAAATGATTAGCTTGCTTTGCCACGCCATTTGAAAGCTTAGTAGACTTACGTTTTGTCCTTCTCAATGGTTTGCGTGTAGTACTCACTTTCGAATTTTCAACCTTTGCAGCACCTAAGTTCTGTTGCTCGTTGTATAAAGCCGGCCCTTTAGAGCGCCGGCTTCTTTTCTTTTTATTTTGTTTTGGCTGTGTACTCTTATTCGTCAACCCGAACAATATCAGCACCTAACCTTTGCAATTTACCTACAAAATCATCATAACCTCGGTCAATATGATGTAAACGACCGACTTCTGTTCTACCTTCCGCAGTCAATGCAGCACATACAAGCGCCGCTCCAGCACGCAAATCAGTAGCATTTACTATAGCCCCATGTAAGCTTGGCATACCTTCGACAATAGCTTGACGATTGTCAATGTCGATATGCGCTCCCATTTTACGAAGTTCAGCAACATGCATAAATCGGTTTTCAAAAACAGTTTCTGTTACTGTACTAGTGCCTTCCGCAATCGTAGTAAGAGCCATAAATTGAGCTTGCATATCTGTTGGAAATCCAGGGTATGGCAATGTTTTAATGTCCACAGCTTTAATGCCTTTACCACTACTGATAACGCGAATACCGTCGATTTCTTCCTCTACTGTTACACCAGCCTCCTTTAATTTAGCCACTACTGGTTTTAGATGTTCTGGCAATGCGTTTTCCACAAATACATCACCACCTGCCATAGCAGCTGCGATTAAATATGTACCAGCTTCAATGCGGTCAGGAATTACTGTATGAATAGCACCGTTTAATTGAGGTACACCTTCAATACGAATCACATTTGTACCAGCTCCGCGAATATTAGCACCCATAGCATTTAAGAATGTAGCCAAATCAACAATTTCAGGCTCTTCTGCAGCATTTTCGATAACGGTTTTACCTTTCGCCATAGAAGCAGCCATAATTACATTCTCTGTAGCCCCCACACTTGGAAAATCCAAATAAATTTGAGTCCCTTTAAGTCCTTCCGGTGCATGAGCATATACGTAATCTTCAGTAATTTCAATTTTTGCACCTAATGCTTCAAATGCTTTTAAGTGAAGATCAATGGGGCGTGCACCGATAGCACATCCACCAGGCATTGAGATTTTAGCCTCCCCTTTACGAGCCAAAAGTGGACCCATGACAAGGAAGGATGCACGCATTTTACGTACAAGTTCATAAGGAGCTTCCGTAGCAGTCAATGTAGAAGCATCAAAAACAATTTCACCATCTGCATTATTACGAGCGATTTTAACCCCCAAAGACTCGATAACTTGGCAAATCGTGCCTACATCTTCTAAATTTGGAATTTCAAGCAATTTACTAGGCGTTGATGCTAGCAAAGTACCGGCAATAATAGGGAGCACTGCATTTTTAGCACTACTAACACGTACACGTCCTTCCAACCGATTGCCACCTTGAATGATTAACTTTTCCAACAGAATTCCTCCTACACTTTATATCGTTCATCTTGTATAAGCTACAAGACCTTGTATTTATAACGTCATATACTAAATGTTATTATACTATTTTTCGATATATCTCATCAAGAGAATAAGAGAAAATACAAAGAAAAAAAGCCCTGAATATATCTCAAAAATTTATGTCCAATTTTTGAGTATATTTCAGGGCTTTATTCTTATTTTGCTTTTAATGTTTTAAGTTTATGATCCATATGCACGGTATCAAGGAAGCGAACCGTACCAGTTTTAGACCGCATTACAATAGTATGCGTACGCGCACCACCTGGAAAATATTGAATTGGATTTAATAAGTTACCACGTGTAATGGCAGTAGCCGCAAAGATAACATCATCAGTACGAACTAAATCATTTAATGTGAGCACTTGGTTTACATCGGCAATACCCATTTCATGGCAACGACGAATTTCTTCATCCGTTTCTGGTTTTAAGCGAGCTTGCATATCGCCGCCTACACATTTCAAGGCTGCAGCCGCTAGTACACCTTCAGGTGCACCACCAGTACCTACAACCATGTGTACCCCAGAACCTTCGATACAACATTCCATAGCTGGATTAACATCACCATCAGAGATGAGCATAATGCGAGCCCCTACTTCACGAGCTTCTTTCATCAAGCCTTGATGACGCTCACGATCAAGCATAACCAACGTGATTTCATCTACATTACGTTCCATTTTAGTCGCTACATTTTTGATATTTTCGGTCAAAGATTTCGTAATATCGATAGCACCTGCACCGCGAGGACCAACACAAAGTTTCTCCATGTACATATCTGGTGCATGTAACAAGCCACCTTTTTCTGCAATCGCCATAACTGCAATAGCACCATTTTGACCTTTAGCAATCAAGTTTGTCCCTTCAATAGGATCAACTGCGATATCTACTTCTGGTCCGCCAGCGCCTACGTGTTCTCCGATATAAAGCATAGGAGCTTCATCAATTTCGCCTTCTCCGATAACTACCGTACCAGAAATGCGAACAGAATCAAACGCTTGACGCATAGCATCTACAGCAAGACCATCGGCTGCATCCTTTTGCCCACGGCCAAGCAAACGACCGCTACGCAAAGCTGCGGCTTCAACGACACGAGCAAATTCCAAAGATAATGTACGATCCATAATGGGCCTCCTTATAAGTCCTCTATGTATTGATATGACTCTTACCTAGAGTCTCTAACTTATTGATTAGCTTGTTTCCAATCTTCCATAAATTTTGCAAGTCCTGCATCAGTCAACGGATGTTTCATAGCTTGCATGAGTACTTTAAATGGAACAGTTGCAATATGAGCACCTGCTTTAGCACATTGAATAATATGCAACGGAGTTCTCACACTTGCAGCAATAATTTCAGTTTCAATTTCATGAATAGCGAAAATATCTGTAATATCTTGAATCAATGTAAGACCATCCATGCTGATATCATCAATACGACCCACAAATGGACTCACATAACTTGCACCTGCACGAGCAGCTAATAAGGCTTGGTTTGCAGAAAAAATCAAAGTCACATTCGTTTTAATGCCTTCTTTTCTCAAAATAGCAACGGCTTTAAGACCTTCTGGAGTCATAGGAACTTTAATAACCACATTAGAGCCTAATTTCACAAGGTCATGTGCTTCCGCCACCATGCCTTCAGCATCAGAGGAAATAACCTCTGCGCTAACAGGTCCATCAACAAGGTTTGCAATTTCAGAAATAACTTGTTTCAAATCGCGTTTAGCTTTCACGATAAGCGATGGGTTTGTAGTTACGCCATCAATAAAACCAAAATCATAGGCCTCTTTAATCTCATCAAATTCTGCTGTATCAATAAAGAATCTCATAAAATGCCCCCTCTTATTTAGCCGGTGAAATCACTTCAACGCCACCCATGTATGGCACGAGAACTTTTGGAATTACAACGGACCCATCGGCTTGTTGATAGTTTTCCAAGATAGCAGCTACTGTACGCCCTACTGCAAGGCCAGATCCATTTAATGTATGAACAAATTCCGGTTTACCCTTAGGTCCACGACGGAATTTAATATTAGCACGACGAGCTTGGAAATCAGTCATATTAGAGCAAGAGGAAATTTCTCTATACTTGCCTTGTGCAGGCATCCACACCTCTACATCATAGGTTTTAGCAGAACCAAAGCCCATATCACCTGTGCACAGAGTGATAACACGGAACGGTAATTCTAATAAGCGCAATACTTCTTCTGCATTATCTGTTAATGTTTCTAATTCTTTGAAAGAATCTTCTGGTTTAGCTAATTTAACCATTTCAACTTTGTTAAATTGATGTTGTCGAATAAGGCCACGAGTATCACGCCCCGCGGAACCCGCTTCAGCACGGAAACATGCGGTGAATGCAGTATAGTATTTAGGCAATTCCTCTTCGCTCAAAATTTCACCACCGTGATAATTAGTCAATGTAACCTCAGCAGTTGGAATCAAGAAATATTCCGTTCCCTCTACATGGTACATATCTTCAGCAAATTTAGGCAATTGCCCAGTGCCCGTCAAAGTTTCACGTGTTACCATATATGGAGTCATCATTTCAGTATAGCCATGTTTATCTACATGAAGATCCACCATGAAGTTGATAAGAGCGCGTTCCAAACGAGCCCCTAACCCCTTATACACAGTAAAGCGAGCTCCACTCATTTTGCCTGCACGATTGAAATCAAGGATATCGAGGCTTTCACCTAAATCCCAATGAGCCTGTACATCAAAATTAAATTGACGTGGTTCGCCCCATTTGCGTTGCTCCACATTTTCATCTTCATCGGCCCCTACAGGAACAGATGCATCACACATATTTGGCAACATCAATGCCGCATCGCGCAATTTTGTTTCCACTTCGCGAATACGGTTATCAAACTCAGCAATCTCATCGCCTACTTTTTTCATTTCTGCGATTTTTTCATCAGCATTTTCTTTGTTGCGTTTTAATTTGCTAATTTCTTCTGTTACAGAATTGCGAAGCGCTTTTAATTCTTCTACTCGACCGATCAATTGACGACGTTCATCATAAGCGGATACAAAGGTTTTCAGATCGCCTTTTGTATGACGATTATCTAAATTTTGTTGCACTAAATCAATATTTTCACGGACAAATTTTAAATCTAACATACTATAAACCTCATTTTCCAACTATGTTACGCACAATATATTCAATACGTTTAAGTATACCATATATTGGTGTATTTATCATTAAATTATGTGCTATATACTAGACTTCTCACCAATATTTTATATTATTCATCCTCTTCTTCATCTAGCAAATAATCTTTTGCCATCCATTTACGCGTGCCTGTAAAAGAAATGGTCACCCATTTTTCCGTTGGGTTACCGCCGATTTCTTGGTCAATTTCATTGCGAATAGCATCAATTTCAGCAATGGTTTGATATGGAAAACTTTTAGGAACTAAAATATCAATTTCAATGATTCGAGTATTGCCATATACTTGCACGCTCGTCACATAATCTTTAAAATTATACTTTTCCATAAATCGATCCATAATTTCTTGCACTTCATTATGCAATGAAGTTGGTGCCCATCCTAATATTTGTTTCATGGATGGCACAATGATACGAAATGCAGAGGGTATCATCTGTACCGCTAAAATAATTAATACAATAGGGTCAATATAAGTAGCCCATCTAGCATATTCAGTACTTTCTAGCATAGTAGCTACAACGAAACTAATCAAGATAGCCGCTTCTAACAAAGCATCGACATACCAGCTTACATTATCAAATTTAATCAAGTTAGACTGCAAACTTTTATTAATACGACGTACATAAAGATAGTAAGCAGTATCCGCAACAGTAAAGAATATAGCATAGAAAATAGCTGGCCCGAAGTCTACGTGACGTCCACCGCTTAACAAATCCGTAATACCGCTGGATAACGCGTACAGCACGATAAGCAAAATAAAAAAACCTTCCACCGCGAGTACGAGAGGTTCAAATTGCCAATATCCGAACTGAAAGCGCTTACTCGTCTCACGAGCCACTAATTTGGCCGTCATGAGCATCATAATCTTAATAACTACATCGACAAAGGAGAATACACCATCTAATAAGACCGCACTCGACCCGGTCACAATCCCCATTATCGTACCGCTCACAGCCACCAAAGCCATAAGCCCTACGGATTGCATCAGCAGTTTCTGTTCAATGGAGCGCCTTGCCCCTAATATATCCATTGAGCACACTCCTTTCTGACTTATATACATCTTTATTATACACTAATCATCGAAGTGTATAAAATGTATTACAAAAAGTCCACCGTATACCTTATGCACGGTGGACCTTCAATAATCACTAACATATGAACTTTTATTCTATTATATGATAGCTACATAGCCATCGGAGGCTCATCTAACAATTTACCGGCTACATATCTCCCAACAATATGGCGATCATCACCTATATATAGCCACCGTTCCAGACGTTCCTCTATACTCCGTTCATTCGGATCAAACAATTCATGATCATCGATAACAAGAGCATCAAATTCATAGCCGGTTTCAAAGCTACCTACGTCACCAAAGAATTGTCCGCCTCCCTTAGTCGCCATATAGAAAGCTTCCGGTAATGTAAGCGATGCATAGCTGGCATCCACCTCGGCCCACTTCATCTTTGACAAACCCACGGCTTCGGTCAAAACCTTAGCCATACTGATGTCATGGCCTCCTGAAATGTCTGATCCCAGTGCAATGGAAATACCATGATTCAATAATTTTCGTATAGGTGCAATGCCGCTGGACAAATTCACGTTAGAATACGGACAGTGTGCCACCATCGTCTTCGTTTCATGCATCCGCTCCATTTCTTCATCGCTCAGATGAATACAATGAGCCATGACCGTCGGCACTGTACCCATCAGACGATGTTCACAGTATACATCCGTATAACTGGAGGAATCCGGATGAAGTGAATGAACCCATTCAATCTCACCATGATTTTCAGATAAATGCGATTGAATTGGCACATTATACTCCACCGCTAAATCTCCGAGACCACTCATCAGGCGGCTCGTACAGGATGGCACAAAGCGAGGGGTTACAATAGGTCGTACGAGCGGTCCAAACTGTCGAGCCTCTTCAAGCCATACTCTCGTATCATGTAAGGACTGGTCCGTATCCTCAATCAGATAATCGGGACTGTTCCGATCCATATTAACCTTGCCTACAAAAGCGGATAGGCCGGCTTCTGAAAGCAACCTCATCAATAGCAATGTGCTTTCTTTATGAATAGTGCCAAATAAAATACTGCGCGTTGTACCGTAACGCCATAATTCGTTAACAAAAGCGCTATATACCGTCTTTGCGTAGTCTAAATCCGAAAACTTCGCCTCCTCCGGAAATGTATACGTTTCAAGCCAAGGCAGCAATTCTTTATCCATGCCAAGGCCTCGATTGCAAAATTGAGGCGCATGAGCATGGGTATCGACAAATCCGGGAATAATTAAATTATCCCCGTAGTCCTCAACCGGATACGACTCAAATTCGGAGGGAATACTTTCACCACAATATGCGATACGACCGTCACGCACAATCATATAGCCGTTTGGAATCACTGCAAACTCCGCTGGTCGTGATGTATAAATAATATTACCTTTTACTATATAAACGGAATTCATCGAATAATCTCCTCTTTTCAACAATACCGCTTAACCGTAATATACGTACGTCAACTACAATGAACTATAATTGCTCGATGCTACTCTCTCAACAATAAAAACACATATAACAATCCCGACTCTCACAGCTTATATAGCAAAATGTATGATGAAAGCAATGGTCATTACATACATAACAGGATGGATTTCCTTACGACGTCCTGTAATAAGTTTCACCAATGTATAAGAGATAAAACCGAAGGATAAACCTTGCGCAATACTGAAGGTAAGCGGCATAAGAAGAATCGTTAAAAATGCAGGCAACGCTTCCGTAAAATCACCGAAGTCGATATGCGTCACTTCACTCATCATAAATACACCTACGATAACGAGTACCGGAGCTGTTGCTTGAGCAGGTACCAATAAGAATAATGGCGCAAAAAACAGAGCGATTAAATATAATATACCCGTTACGCATGCCGTAAGACCCGTACGTCCACCATCGGCAACAGCGGCCGCACTTTCAATATAGGAAGTTACCGTAGACGTACCGATGATTGCACCGGCCGCGGCACCTATAGATGTACATAGTAATGCATGATTTAACCGTTTAAATTTACCGTCCGCATCAACGAGATTCGCTTTTCGCGTGACACCGATAAGCGTACCGATGTTATCAAACATATCTACAATTGTAATAGAGAAAATAATAGACAAAAATCCATATTTAATAGCACTCATCACATCCAATTGAGCAAATGTATCCACAGGAAATGGCGGCACCAAGTTGAAAATATCCGCACTAGTTTCAGGGACCTTTGTATAACCGAAAATCATGGCCGCAACAGTCGTGATAATCATACCCAACAACAAACCGCCCCTCACCTGCTTGGCTAAGAGCACACTGGTGATGAGCAAACCGGCCAATGTCAACAATACCGCAGGATCCTGCATATTGCCAAGTGTTACGAATGTGGCCTTATCCGCTACGATAATATGAGCATTTTTAAATCCGATAAAAGCAATAAAGAGACCTATACCGACACCAATAGATGTTTTAAGTACCTTGGGAATACCGTCGATGATAAGATTCAAAATACGCGTTATTGTCAAAACAATAAAGACAGCACCGGAAATAAATACGGCACCTAGTGCGGTCTGCCAGGTCAGTCCCATCGATCCGCATATGGTATAGGCGAAGAATGCGCTAAGTCCTAGTCCCGGAGCGACGATAACCGGAACGTTCGCTACTAAACCGATTAAAATTGTCGTAAATGCGGTCGTCAAAATAACTGCCGCAACCGTACTTTCATGAGGCATACCGGATGCAACCAGCAAATTCGGTATAACCGCTAAAATATATACGGAAGCGATGAACATAGTTATGCCCGCAAAAATCTCGGTACGCACATTCGTACCATGCTGAGACAGCTTGAAAAATTTATCAAGCCAGCACCGGTCCTGTCCGTGTCTCACACTCTCATTCGACATCGAATTCATCTTACTTACCTCCTAACTTAAAGAGAAGAAAATAAATAAAAACGACTACAAGAGCATCACAAAATAGCTCTTGTAGTCGTGAATATCGGTTCCCGCTAGAAAGCCTTGACCCATCATGTCAAGGGTATACAAGGTATAGTCTTACTATGAAATTATATATATCAATTGTATAAAATATGTACCGAACAAATATGTCTTAGTTTAAGTATAAAATTATTTTTATATACTGTCAATAATAAATAATAAATAATAAATAAACATCCTAACAATGCGCCTCCCTCAGGAGGCGCATCGTATAAAGACTATTTCCCGAGATTTCGTTCCAAATCAAATCGGTCCGATACAAAGCCGTACAAGGTCCAGCCCGCAAAGGTTACAATGGCACCATATGTCATTGCTTCAAGACCGGATGCATATAGCGCATATAAGCTATAAATGGAGCCAATGAAAGCGATAAAGGTTGTCCCCTTCAATTCGCCGCCACTGCGGCCCGTAGCTTTCATCAACACGATGATAGCCCCCATCGACAAGAGGTATGGAATGATATTCGTTACAACCGCTAAATTAACGAGCGTTTCAAACTGTTCACTCAAAGATGGACTGATTGTCATCAAGCTGAGGAAGGATTGAATGATTGTAATCGTTACCATACCAACTACAGGTGCATCTTTAGATGTAATCTTGCTGAATAATTTAGGGAAATATCCTTCGTCCGCAGCACCTTTAAATACATTGGCAATGGTAAACTGCCATCCGAGTAAAGATCCGAAACACGACATAACCATAAGACCCATAACGATTTTACCGGCTACACCGTTAAACATGGATGCAAAGGCCAAACCAAACGGTGCATTACTGTTAACGAGTTCATTTGCAGGAACAATACCAAAGATCATATTGGTGGATACGATATAAATAACTGCAACCCCTAATGTACCACCGAGAACTGCTTTCGGTACATTCTTTTCAGGATTATCTACGGCATCCGCATTTGCACAGGCGGACTCAAGGCCAAGAAATGCCCATAAAGTCATAGCGATGGAATTAGTTGCCGCTTCGCCGAACGGCATATTATTAACATTCCAGTTCGCCACATACATATCTGTTGAGAAATAAGCCCAACCGACTGTACTGATTACGATAACCGGTGCAATAACACCCCATACCGTAAAGCTGGATACACGTCCCGTGATGCTGGCACCACCGAAATTCAACGTCGTCGCCAACCACAATGTGACAATCGTATAAATACCGGTCAACAACGGAGTCAACGTAACATCTGCAAAGGTCGCCGCATAGCCTACGGCTGAAATAGCGATAGCAATATTGGCGATTAAAAGAGACACGCCATACGTATAATTCGCCATGAAGTTCCCCGCCTTGCCAAAGGAATATTCGGCATAACCGCCCATACCGCCGCCTTTACGACTGTACATACCGCACTTTGCAAAAGCATAGGCCAAACACATGGAACCTACAGCTGTAATCAGCCATGATACGATTGACAATGATCCTACCTGCGCCAATTTTGTAGGCAGCATGATAATACCTGAGCCCATCATATTTACAGCGGTCAAAATTGTAAGCTGCAATACGGACATCTTATTTTTGCCTGTACTCATAGTTACCTCCTTTTATCTTGTGTATTGTACCGCCGGAAAACCTCCGACGGTACACAGAGGAATTATTTTTCAAATTCTTTTTTCAACACATAACCGAATGCTTTCTTCGTTCCATCCGGCTGTTCCGTAATGTATACGCCTTGAATTTCCGGAGCAAATCCAGGTAATTTGTTGATGCCTTCTTCCAACGCCAAGAAGTAATCACAAGCAGTTTTTGACCAACATTCGCCCGGTTGTACGCACAATACCCCTGGAGGATAAGGAAGCGCACCTTCAAGAGCGATGCGCCCTTCCGCTTCGCTCAACGGTACAAGTTCACCTTTGCCGCGCTGGAATTCAAAATTAGCTTCCTGAGGATTCATAACATATTCCGGGAAGTAATCATATAAGAACAATCGTTGTTGCAAGATACTTACATTCCGGTCTTTATAGAAGTCATGCATTTCCTGACATAGCTGACGAATGTGATATCCCTTGTATTTATCCAAGTGGCTGTAATAAATGGACGGCAATACATCTTGCATAGGTGCATCAGCTTCAATCAATTGTTCAAATCGGACAAGTTGCGCCACTAAATCATCCATCTTCGTCTTTGTTTCCGCCGGTGTCATCAAGAACAGAATGGTATTCAAGTCACATTTTTCAGGAATGATTCCGTTTTCACGCAAGTAGTTTGCAAGAATATTGGCATGAATACCGAAATCTTCGTATTCACCCGTTTCCACATTAATACCCGGTGTAATCAATTGAAATTTACAAGGATCTATGAAATATTGACCTTTGCCATAGCCTTTAAAGGAATGCCATTTCGCATCCGGTTCAAATGCGAAGTAATCCACATCCTGTGCCATTTTCTTTGTGTCGCCGTCTTCCCACTTTTTACCATGTACAACCGGTGGTACTAACGGACGTAGATATTTACAGTGTTTCAATACGGCTTTACGAGCTTCGATAACCGTTTCCACACATTCAATCCATAATTTTTTACCCGCTTCGCCTTCATGCATTTTTGCATTTACGTCAAGGGCTGCAAACAACGGATAGAACGGTGATGTAGAGGCATGCATCATAAACGCATTATTCAAACGTTTATGATTTACATAGCGGTCTTGCCCCTTAATATGCTTATCCTTCTTATGAATCTGAGATGTCTGTGAGAAGCCCGCCTGCTGCTTATGAACGGATTGAGATACCAGGATACCAGGATCATCAGGACCAAGTTCCAAAAGCAACGGACTGCAGTCTTTCATCATAGGGATAAACTGTTCATAGCCGACCCAAGCGGAATCAAAGAAGATATAATCACAGAGATGTCCGATTTTATCGACTACCTGACGCGCATTATAAATGGTCCCGTCATACGTTCCCAATTGAATAACCGCCAACCGGATAGGCCGCTTTGCCTTTGCTTTCTTAGGATCTTTTTCAGCAATCAGCTTGCGAATATATTTTTCATCAAAGCAATGTTCTAAGATACCGCCGATGGACCCGAACGGATTACGTGCCGTTTCAAGATATACAGGTGTTGCGCCGGACATGACGAGCGACCCGTGACAAATCGATTTATGATTATTGCGATCGTATAAAACAATGTCCCCAGGAGTAAGTAATGCATTTAACACGACCTTATTAGAAGATGATGTTCCGTTCAATACAAAATATGTTTTGTCCGCATTATACACCTGTGCAGCATGTTGCTGAGCCTCAACTGCGGAACCTTCATGAATCAGAAGATCACCTAACTTAACGTCCGCATTACAAAGATCGGCGCGGAATACATTTTCTCCGAAGAAATCATAGAAAGCACGTCCTGCAGGATGCTTGCAGAAGAATTGCCCCCCTTGATGCCCCGGGCAGTCAAATTGAGAATTACCGTCCTCTACGTAATTTGCCAAGGCCTGGAAGAATGGCGGTAACATAGATGCTTCATATTTTGCAGCAGCCGCTTCAATCTGTCGTTTATATAAATCAAAATTTGTAGTTGATCCGTCGATAACACGTTCCACCTTACCGATAAAAGGAGAAATATCTACAGACTTATCAAACACAACCAAGAAAACCGGTATACCAAAGGATTGTACCAACTCATTTTCAAGTACATCTGTATCGGACTCGCTAATGACGATGGCCCCCACATCGGTAAAATCAGTTTGACTAAGCTCCACATTTGTACGCCCTTCCATAGAACCGAAGTAGAATTGCGCCTTATGAGAGAAAGCAATTTTTAAATGTTTCATGATGTGTTTCCTCCTAAATTATGTTAACAACGATAATTTAAAGAATATAACTTACACATAGGGTTGATTTATAAAATTTATTAATGAATTCACCTTTACTAAATACACCTCCTTGTTTTAAAGGTAATTCACGTATCTATATTTCTATCTTAACATCTGAATTTTTCATTTAAAAGTGTTTAATTATACACATATATCATAATTATACATTGTGCATGATTTAAATGTATAATCTATACTATTACAGGTATGTGTAAATTTAATCACATATATCTCTATAATATTGGAAAATCAACGATAAATACTATATATCCATGTTCTTTTATTTCATCACAAAGTAAATCAAAATTTTTTATGTATATCATAATGTAATCATAGATAATCCGTACACCATTTTTATATTGTATATCTAATCACACTTCATATATTTATTAATCAACATTATAAGAGTTGATAAAAGCCCGTATCAAAGTGTTTGATACGGGCTTTATATCGATTTTTTTTGTATGCTAAACAGCAAAAAGCTCACCACCATACACGGTAGTGAGCTTTAGAATTAATCTTCTTCAGCTTCAAAATGCTTAGGAGCTTCTGGTTTCATCAATGGGAACAATAATACATCTCGAATAGATGCAGAGTCTGTTAAGAACATAACAAGACGGTCGATACCAACACCAAGACCAGCTGTTGGAGGTAAACCGTATTCAAGAGCTGTAACGAAGTCTTCATCCATGCGGTGAGCTTCATCATCGCCCGCTTCACGTTCTTTTAATTGATCCAAGAAACGTTGTTTTTGGTCGATTGGATCATTTAACTCGGAGAAGCCATTTGCCAATTCACGACCATAGATGAAAGCTTCAAAACGTTCTGTAGCCAATGGATTTTCACGACTTGCTTTAGCAAGTGGAGAAATCTCTTTAGGATGACCATATACGATAGTTGGCTGAATCAAGTTTTCTTCTACATAATCTTCGAAGCAAAGATTTAAGATTTTACCAATACCATCATTTTCTGTGTATTCTACATTTAAGCGATCAGCAATAGCACGAGCTTCTTCTATAGTTGTGACTGCATCAAAATCTTCACCAGTGTATTTTTTTACACCTTCAGCCATTGTGATACGATTCCAAGGAGGAGTCAAATTAATTTCTGTACCTTGGTATGTAATTTCTTGTGTACCAAGTACTTCTTGAGCACAGTAGGACACAAGATTTTCTGTTAAGCGAATGGCATCCTCTACATCGCCATAGGCTTGGTACGATTCGATAGTAGTAAACTCTGGATTATGACGATTATCGATACCTTCGTTACGGAAGCAACGGTTCATTTCGAACACGCGGTCCATACCACCAACGATTAAACGTTTGAGGTACAATTCTGGTGCAATACGCATATAAATATCGATATCAAGCGCATTATGGTGAGTGATGAATGGACGTGCAGCAGCACCACCAGGGATAGCATGCATCATCGGTGTTTCCACTTCCATGAAGCCATCACGCATCATGTATTCACGAATTTTAGCAACGATTTGAGAGCGTTTTACAAATGTATCACGTACTTCAGGATTTACAATCAAATCAACATAACGTTGACGGTAACGAAGTTCTGTATCCTTTAATCCATGCCATTTTTCTGGTAATGGACGTAAAGACTTAGATAACAATGTTAATTTGTTAACTTTAATGGTAACTTCACCTGTATGAGTTTTAAATACGTGACCTTCTACGCCGATGATATCACCTATATCAAGCATTTTAACGTATTTATAAGCCTCTTCGCCCAAAACATCTTTACGGAAGTATACTTGAATATCACCAGATTTATCACGAATATTCGCAAATGCCGTTTTACCATGGGAACGGATTGTCATCAAACGACCTGCAATAACTACAGGCTGGCCATCATATTTCAAGAAGAAGTCTTCTTTAATATCTTTTGCGTAATCTTTTACGACAAAACGTTGGCCAAATGGGTAAATACCATCAGCTTCATATTCGGCTAATTTATCGCGGCGAATTTGCATTTGCTCATTCAGCTCTTCTTGTATATTTTTAATTTCTTCACTCATGTTATCGCCTCTTTGTCGGTAATTGTAAATTATTGGATTGCTAACACTTTGAATGTTACAGGACCATCTGGTGTGGAAACCTCTACTTCATCGCCCTTACGTTTTCCCAAAATAGCTTTACCTACAGGAGATTCATTAGAGATACGATTGTTAAATGGATCCGCTTCAGAGGAACCAACGATAACATATTCCAATTCATCGTTGTACATAGTGTCAAGTACAGTAACTTTACTACCTACAGATACAACGTCACCTTTTACAGATTCATCGATGATCTTCGCAGTGTTAATCTTATTCTCTAACTCTACAATATGACCTTCAATAAAAGCTTGTTCATTTTTTGCATCATCATATTCAGAGTTTTCACTGATATCGCCATATTCAATAGCAGTTTTAATACGTTCAGATACTTCAATACGGCGTACAGATTTATAGTACGCTAATTCTTCTTCTAACTTCTTTAAACCTTCGGCGGTGAGTAATGTTTCTTTTACGTCTGCCATGGGTACCCCACTCTTTCTACATATAAATAATAAGAAAAAGTGTCATAATAAGATGACACCTTATCTCTTGTTTCTAAATTATCTCAATCATTATATAAAAATACTATTTATTTGTCAATCTGACTACCCTTCGGACAGTATTTTGCGATATGATTCTAGCTCATTGTGAAAGCTCGTTACAGTATGAATTGTATTCACTCGATTGCGCCAATATGCAGATTCCGGAAGTCCCTTCATATACCAGCCCGCATGAGTGCGTATCTCCTTAACGGCCATACTTTCACCTTTGTATTGGCATAACAAGTCAAAATGCTTTAATAACATATCTAGACGCTCTATATCGGTCGGAGCCGGCAATACTTCACCAGTGGCTAAATAATGATGAATACGACCAAAGATCCAAGGATTCCCCTGTGCACCACGGCCTACCATTACAGCATCACAACCGGTTTCATCAAGCATTTGCTTAGCATCTTCAGGATTCACAATATCACCATTGCCAAGTACGGGTACAGATACCGCTTCTTTCACAGCCTTAATATAAAACCAGTCCGCATGTCCACTATACATTTGCTCCTTTGTACGCCCATGTACGGCTATAGCAGCCACACCTGTAGACTCAATGCGTTTTGCAAAATCCACAACATTAATAGAGTCACTATCCCAACCGATACGCATTTTTACAGTAACAGGTACATCAACAGCCTCAACAGCGGCTTCTGCAACACGCGCCGCTAGATCAGGATTTTTCATAAGTGCCGAACCATCGCCAGAGGTAACTACCTTTTTTACAGGACAGCCCATGTTTATATCTACAATATCGGCACCCGCATCGGCCACAACCTTAGCCCCCAAAGCGATTGCTTCTGGATTAGAGCCAAAAATTTGCATGGATACAGGACGTTCTGCCTCTTCAATGCGCAATAATTCATGAGTACGTTCATTCTTATATTTAATACCCATAGCACTGACCATTTCGGTACATACCAAGGCTGCACCTTGTTCTTTGGCCAGTAGTCGATACGCAATATCGCTAACCCCTGCCATAGGCGCTAATATGGCTTGACCATCAATTTTGACAGCCCCAATTTGCCACTGTTTATTATTCATATAATTCTATTTCCCTTAATAAAAAAGGTACAGCATAAGCTGTACCCGAATGTACACTACTTCGTTACCTATACGTAACTATATTATAGTAGCATTATTTATTTCTTTCGTAAATAAGGCGTAAGCCTTCTAATGTAAGCATAGGTTCTACATGGTCAATGCAGTCTGTAGCACTGCTAATAAGCTGTGCCAAACCACCTGTAGCCACTACAGTTACATGATTCCCCATTTCCGCTTTCATACGAGACACGAGGCCTTCTACTTGACCTACATAACCGTAGAACATACCAGATTGCATAGAGGACACCGTATTTCGACAAATGACTTGCCCCGGGTCTCTCACATCGATACGAGGTAGTTTGGCCGCCCGTTGGAATAAAGCCTCTGCAGAAATTGTTACCCCTGGAGTAATAACCCCGCCCATATAATCGCCATTACCTTGTACCGCACAATAAGTTGTAGCCGTACCAAAATCGATGATAATTAAATCGCCCTTATAAAGCTCATGTGCTGCTACAGCATTTACAATACGGTCAGCCCCTACTTCACGAGGATTATCATACTTAATAGCGATGCCAGTTTTAGTACCTGGACCTACAATAAGAGGATTTACATTAAAGTAGCGCAAACACACGCGCTCTAATGTAGGCATTAATGGTGGTACAACCGAGGAAATAATGATAGCATTAATATCTTTTACATCAACCTTACGGTCGTGAAAGAATAAGTTCATCATCAGCATGCCATATTCATCGGTGGTACGGACCCGATCTGTGGAAATACGCCAGTGACCCACAAGTTCTGTCTTGTCGTATACACCGAGAACAATATTGGTGTTTCCCACATCAATTACTAATAACATTAATGCCTCCTATTTACGCGGACGAATTGATACGTCCCCTGCCACAATACGTTTAATTGTCCCATCTGAGATTCTTACTAATAAATTACCATCTTCATCAATATCTGTAGCCACCCCTTCATAGGTATTGCCAGGAGCACGCACTTCAATTTCTTCACCGAGAGTAACAGATAATTGCCGCCATTCATTAAGGGTTTCGTCAAAGCCACTATCGAGCACTTCATAATATTGATGTTCTAATTCTTCTAATATAAGTCTAAATGCTTCTGTGCGCTCAATATCAATATCTTCCATCGCAAGGGATGTAGCAATTAATTTTAACTCTTCTGGTAGTTCTTCTTGTTTTGTTTTTACGTTGACCCCAATGCCCATTACAATATGAGAAATTTCTTCCATAGAACCAGACATTTCTGTCAAAATACCTACTAGCTTACGACCATTCACAAGAATATCATTAGGCCACTTTATCCCCGCATCAGTGAGCCCCATCTTATGAAAGGCCTTTGTTAAAGCCACTGCAGCCATCAAAGTACACTTTGGAGCCTCTACAGGTGGAAAATCAGGACGTAAAATCAAGCTAAACCACAAGCCTTTGCCAAATGGAGAATACCAACCGCGAGATAAACGCCCACGACCAGCAGCCTGTTCCTCAGTAACCACAACCGTACCTTCTTCTGCACCTTGTTGAGCTAAACGACGAGCTTCTAAGTTCGTAGACTCCGTGGTATCCATATAAACATATCGTTTACCAAATACATCTGTTTTTAAGATTTGTTTCATTGCCAAGGGGCTCAACAAATCAGGTTCTTCCAATAATCGATACCCTCTCTTGGTATAAGATTCAATTTTGTAGCCTTTTTGACGTAACGCCTTGATATGTTTCCAAATAGCTGTGCGCGAAACATGGCAGGCTTCGGACATATCTTGTCCCGATACGAAACTACCTTGGTTTTGTCTCAAGAATTCTAGCACTTCATCACGCATAGTTTAGAGCCCCTTTCTTTGTCAACCTAGGTTTACAATTCGATTGTACAAGTGTACCTTGTAAAATGCAAGGATTATTTAAAATAATTAATGTTATAATGTATATAGTATAAAGGTATACATAAAAAAATAGATAACAATAATGCTATCTATTATTCTTCGGAGAGATATATGAAACAGTTTACATTAGAAGAGAAAAATCAAGTTTTAGAGAACCCTTTTATCCATATTCATCGAAAACTGGATGTACTACTCAATATAGGGAAGTTACTAATGGAATGTGGGGCAAATACAAATCGAATCATTGAGGAAATGCTAAAAGCCGCAACATTTATGGGAATTCCTCATGATTACTTAAATATCCATATTTCATATACCACTATTATGGTCAATCTATTACACAAAGAACGATCCATAACAGTCTTCAGAAAAACACCGGTTCATATTCCGAATATGGCTATGATCAATGCCGTATCAAAGCTCACATGGCGCGCCTTTGAGCGACATTACTCACTAACGACCTATGAACAACTAATTGCCAAACTGGATACAACTATACCAACGTATCCAAACTGGATAAAAGGACTAGCTTGTGCACTAGGTTCGGCAGGTCTTGCATACCTTTACAGTGGCGATATTATCGCATTCATCGTTACCATCATATGTTCTAGTATTGGTTATTTTACGCGCACCCTATCAGGCAGATTAGGGCTTAATGAATATGTAGGAATCGCATTAGGCGGATTTGGTGCCATGATATCGGCTTACGCTTTTTATAGTCATGTAAATAATGAATCCTTACTATATGTACTCGTTTGCTGTACCTTGTTCATGATTCCTGGGGTACCATTGATCAATTGTGTCATCGATATCATTAATAATCATATTTTATCGGGTATGACACGCGCTATTAGAACATTACTCATCGTGGGTAGCATGACTTTAGGTATGGCCATGGCACTCTACTTTAGCCCTGCACCAGCATTTAATTTTGTTGATATTAAACCTCATGTTATTTCCATTGAGCAAGTTATCGGTTCTTTTACAGCTGCAGCTGCTTTTGCGGTACTTTTTAATGCTCCTGTCAGACTATTAGTATCCATTGGTATTGGTGGCGTACTATGTGTATGTATTCGCAATATACTATCCGTAGAATTAGGATTTTCTACACCAGGTGCTACCTTTATTGGTGCTGCCATTATGAGTATTATTTTTGTAAAAGTTTCTACTTGGTTAAAAACATCTAGCACTATCATTATCGTGCCGTCTGCCATCGCATTAATGCCCGGTATACTGTACTACCGATTTCTCTTCGACATGTTACACATCAATGCATTAAATGATGCTAGTCTAATCCTTATGATACAAAATGGTGTAACTGGCACATTTACAACTATAGCTATAGCAATCGGTGTAGCTATACCAAATGTTTTAGCACAAAAATATTTGCAAAAACTAAAAGAACAACGCATGACAGAACTTCTTGCCACACGTCATATAAACGATGGACAGTAAAAAAGAGCTAGCCTTCTAAAAAGGCTAGCTCTTTTTCATTTGGACAAAATCCATTATTTAATTTCATTAGATGATGCTTCACTAGGATCTGCTACAGTACTAGTTATTTCTTTAGCATCAACACTCTCTGGTACTACGCTACCTTCTACTTCAGAAGCTACTTTAGGCTCCTCAGCTTCAGGTTCTTTTGTTGTACCATATTTGTAAAGATTATCTACCGCTTTCGCATCGATTGTTTCCTCTTCTAACAAAGCATTTGCCATGTCATGTAAGAATTTTTCATTATCGCTAAGAAGTTTTGTTACATCTTTATAAGCTTCTTCTACGATACGATGAATTTCAGAGTCGATTTTCGCAGCGATTTCTTCACTATAGTTGCGCTCATGGCCTAGGTTTTTCCCCAAGAAAATTTGTTCTTGTTGTTCACCGAACACGATAGGGCCAAGCTCATCACTCATCCCCCAACGCGTTACCATAGCGCGAGCAGTATTAGTTACGCTTTGCAAATCACCTGAAGCCCCTGTACTGATTTCGTCTAAAATCAAGGCTTCTGCAATTCGACCACCAAGAGCGACTCGAATATCTGCTAATAATTGAGATTTTGTTTTGTAATTTTGTTCCTCAGTAGGAAGCATCATAGTGTAACCACCAGCTGCACCACGAGGAATAATCGTTACCTTATGAACAGGATCTGCATGAGGCAATAGATGTGCTACGATAGCATGACCAGATTCATGGTATGCTGTTAATTTACGATCCTTATCGCTCACAATATGACTGCGGCGTTCAGGTCCCATGCTAACTTTTTCACTGGCTTCTTCAACTTCAGCCATAGTAATTACTTTTTTGTTAAGACGAGCCGCCAAAAGAGCTGCTTCATTTAACAAATTGCTCAAGTCTGCACCAGTAAAGCCTGGAGTTTTCTTCGCAATTATTTTCAAGTCTACATCATCAGCCAAAGGCTTATTACGAGCATGAACTTTCAAAATTGCTTCACGGCCGCGTAGGTCTGGACGACCTACAATAACTTGACGGTCAAAACGACCTGGACGTAAAAGTGCGGGATCTAGAATATCTGGGCGGTTTGTTGCAGCAATAGTAATAATACCTTCGTTGGCACCAAAGCCATCCATTTCAACAAGCAATTGGTTTAATGTTTGTTCACGTTCATCGTGACCACCACCAAGGCCGGCACCACGTTGGCGACCAACCGCATCAATTTCGTCTATAAAGATGATACATGGGGCGTTCTTTTTTGCTTGTGTGAAAAGATCACGCACACGAGAAGCACCAACACCAACAAACATTTCTACAAAGTCAGAACCAGAAATCGTAAAGAATGGTACACCTGCTTCACCAGCAACGGCTTTAGCAAGTAATGTTTTACCTGTACCTGGAGGTCCTGCTAATAATACACCTTTCGGAATTTTAGCCCCGATAGTAGTGAACTTGCCTGGATCCTTCAAGAATTCTACTACTTCTTCTAATTCTTGTTTTGCTTCTTCAGCGCCAGCTACATCTTTAAAGCTAACCTTTACATTGCCTTCACCCATCAATTTAGCACGGCTTTTACCAAAGTTCATCACTCGGCCACCGCCACCTTGAGTTTGTTGCATGATGAAGAAGAACAATACAACCAAAATAATAATTGGAATAGCAGAACCTAACAAGCTCATCCACCAAGCTGGTTGCTCAGGTGGAGCTGCAGTAATTTCTACGCCATTATCTTGTAAAGTTTTGATTAACGTTTCATCAGTTGGCGCATAAGAATTGAATTCTGTTCCATTTTTTAGTTTACCTTTAATACCATGATCATTGGTAATCGTTACGGACTCAACCTTTTTCTGTTGTACTTGTTGAATAAATCCTGTATAACTGAGTTCAGATTTATTCGCACTTTGACCAGAGAAAGCGTCAATGGCGATAACGAAAGCGGCAATGATAAGTAAATAAAGGACGATATTTTTTGTAAATCGACCCAAAATATTACCCCTTTCAATAATAGTTTAGTGGCATAAACGAATTGAGTACATCTCATTGAGAGATGCACTCATATATTATATCATATTTTTAATTTTGATACATTTCTTCCTTTAAAATACCGATATAAGGTAAGTGACGATATTTTTCTGCATAGTCTAAACCATAGCCGATAACAAAGTAGTCAGGGATGACAAAGCCCACATAGTCTACTTCTACATCCATTTTACGGCGTTCAGGCTTATTCAACAACGCTGCAAGGCGTACACTTTTAGCTCCACGAGCATGTAAATTTTCTAGCAAGTAATGTAATGTTGTACCCGTATCTACAATATCTTCTACAACGAGTACATGCTTTCCTTCTACAGAGCGATCCAAATCTTTTAAAATTCGAACTACCCCTGTACTAGTTGTACCGCTGCCATAGCTAGAGCAAGAAATAAAATCGAAGCTTACATCCACATTCTCATCGATAGAGCGAGCTAAATCTGTAAAGAAAACGATAGCACCTTTCAATACACCTACGAGAACTACGGATTCCCCTTTATAGTCAGCACTGATTTGACGACCTAATTCAGCCACACGAGCCTTTAATTGTTCCTCTGTATATAAAATATCTTTTGCATCTTGATGCATCTATATGACCTCCGCGATTCATATTAATGTTTGCAATATACCTTTATT
Source organism: Veillonella parvula (assembly GCF_047241225.1). Taxonomy (GTDB): domain Bacteria; phylum Bacillota; class Negativicutes; order Veillonellales; family Veillonellaceae; genus Veillonella; species Veillonella parvula_O. The sequence goes on from NZ_JBKTIE010000004.1 coordinate 112,365, forward strand.
GTATCACATTGAGCACTTACTTTTATACTTTTAATATTGAAAGTTTTCCCTTCCCCAGTGTTAACAATGTCGAGTAATTGCTCTTGATGAGCAGTGGTAAGCTTGATTTCAGGATCAAAGATGCTCACCAGTCTTTGCCACAATCGACGTTGGATAGCCAACGGCTTCTTACGTAACCCCCTACGAGATATAAACGCGCCCTCATCAGAGATAGTTACTAACTCATTAAATGCCGTATCCGTTAATTGGGAGATAAGTATTACATCTTCACGTACAGAATTCCCTAGTCTTACGACAGTATTAACAACGTTAGGATTAATAGTTTCTAACTCAGGTATAATGCGATGACGAATTCTATTTCTTTGATATCGCACATCCTCATTTGTCCTATCTACACAGTAAGAAATATCTTTTTCTTTCAAATATAAAAGTAGTTCTTCTTTTGTGACATCTAACAGAGGTCTTACTACTGGAATACTATAATCATTACTAACAACGGCCATGCCTGTCAAACCATTAAGTCCAGTCCCTCTAATGAGATGTGCTAAGATTGACTCGGCTTGGTCATCTTTATGATGAGCTACTGCAATATAGTCATACCCCTCAGACTGTGCTATATCGGTTAGCCATTGATACCGAACTTGGCGGCCTATAGTTTCCTCTGATAGCTTTTGAGCTTGACTCAATTTAGGCACGTCAAAAGTCGCCGTATAAAATGGCAGTCCTAGTGCTTCCACTTGATTTCGTAACCATAGAACCTCATCCTTACTTTCAGAACGAATACAATGATCTACGATGGCAACTCCAAGCTCATATACTGTATGGCGATGTGTAGCAATATCTTGCAATAAATGCAATAAAGCCATCGAATCAGGACCACCAGAACAAGCTACCAAGATACGACAATTCTCAGGAAATATATCATGTAATTTTAAAGTGTGATTAACGGTTCGAATGAGTGCTTTCACATTCACGGGCCATCGCCTCCATACCATCTTGGTCGCTCACAAATACATGAGAGACCTCATAAGAATCCATAAAGGACGTTAAAATCTCCGCACCAGCAACGATAATGTCGGCACGACCTGCCGGTAAACCTTTCACTTGTAATCTCTCATCGCGGCTCATATAGCGCAATTTCATAATGATACCTTCTACAGTTTCACGGCTCAATTTATGACCTTGCACCTTTGTACCATCATAGTGGTCTAAGCCTAAATCAATAGCAGCCAAGGTTGTTAGAGTGCCACCAATACCGATAAATTCACCAAATTCACCTTCGATCATCATCGGGTCCCAGAGAAATCGTGTTTCCTCCCATACTCGTTGAGGCCCTTCATCAGACATAGATTGAAGTCGTACAGCCCCCACAGGATAGGAACGGCTCCAGTACACTCCATTTTTGTTACCTAATGCAAGCTCTGTACTACCTCCACCAATATCGATGGTCGTATAATGACGTCCATCCTTTAATTGATCTCCTAACGCACCATTAAAACCATAAATAGCCTCTTCAGCACCAGATAAAATTCGCCACTCCATGGGACAGTATTCATTAATACGTTCCATAAATGCAAGTCCATTAGCCGCTTCACGAACAGCACTCGTAGCAAAACCAAAGTAATACTCAGCACCATATTGGCTTGCTATTTTTTTTATATCTGTAAAAGCTTGATAGGATGCTTCCATGGATTCAGCTCGCAAGGTACCATCTGCATTTCGTTGACCTAAACGAGTAGTCCACAACTGCTTAGGCTCATAACGCCACTCGTTATTCTCATAGGTAGCCAATAATAAGCGCACCGAATTAGAGCCAATATCGATAATTGCTAACTTCATAATCGCTCCTTACATATAAATAGATTTCTCCTAATACTATTATAGCGTTAATACTCTATACATAAGTAAAGAGATGGCTAGATGCCATCTCTCACTATTAATCTCGACGACCACCTCGGCCTCCGCGTTTTCCTTCGGTATTGCGTTTTAAATCGTGTAATCGTTCATTACTATCGCGCAAGAATGATTTCATCTTCGCTTCGAAAGACTCTATACTTTGTTTCGATTGAACACGATGAGGACGTTTTTCTTCGTCCATACCCTCTTTAGGTTGTGTTTGACGAATCGAAAGGCCAATTTTATTACCATCAATGGATAAAACCTTAACCTTTACCGGATCCTCAACCTTTAAAAGAGTATTAATATCTTCGACATACCCATGAGCTACTTCAGAAATATGAACTAACCCTGTTTGTTTTTCTCCTAAATCAACAAATACGCCGAATTTTGTAATACCTGATACGGTACCATCAATAATGTTACCAACTTCGATTGCCATGCAACCTCCTAATTAATGCGGAAACCTTAAACTACAAACTGATGAAAAGAAAAAATAATAGAATACACTCTATTTTACATATGGTACTTCACCAGGTTTTACCAATCCTAGCTCCTCACGAGCAACCCCTTCTATGGTCTTTGGATCTTGTAACCTGGCCTTTTCCTGTTCTAACTCTTCATTTCGCTGCTGTAACTCTTGCAATTGTTGCTCTATATGTTGTTTTTCTTGATATACAGCCACCAAGCGATAAGCCTGCCCTAACAGTAACAGCACCATAATCCCTATGCCAATTCGCTTGATCCACATGAGGATAATACGCTGATCCTGTGCTTTGCGATTAGGACGAACCCGTTTGCGCGGCCTTTTTGGGCGTTGTACATCCATAGTGTCCTGAGTCATAATGTCCCCCAAATATTCATCATCTGTATACTGTCATTTTTAGATTATACCACATAACAGAGCTTGGGACTAAAGAAAATTACAGATATTTCTCATTAAGAACGGTAACATAAATCCGTATAAATTTAAAACTCCATATGCAATGTAAACTTTCTATATACAAAAGTAAACATCCACTTACATAGACTCAGCCTTTACAACATGTTCACGAATGACAGCACAAGAAGTTTTAAATAAGGCTAGCTCTTCATTGGTTAGTTGCAGTTCAAAAACATCTTCGATACCATCTTTACCAATAACAGCAGGAGTAGATGCAAATATTCCTTCTTCTCCATATTGTCCATCTAAATAACAGGAGCAAGGCAATACCTTCTTTTCATCATGGAATACGGCGCGAATCAATTCTGTGGTAGCACTAGCAATCCCAAACTCCGTAGAGCCTTTACCAGCTAGTACATGATAGCCACCAATTTTAACATCATCTAGTACTTTTGTATGGTCAAGTTTAGGAAATCTATGAGGTAGCTCTCGATATAATTCTAAAAGTGGTTTACCTTGTATACAGACATGGGACCACGGCACCATGGCACTACCTCCATGTTCACCTAAACAGTAGGCCGTAATAGAGCGATTACTAATAGTAAAGATATGAGCTAATTCTTTTTGTAATCTAGCTGAGTCTAGCGCTGTTCCCGTTGAAATGATACGTTTAGGATTCCACTCAAGATGTTTACATAAATAAGTGGCTACTACATCAGCGGGATTAGAAATCGAAATGATAAAGCCTTTGAAGCAAGATTGCTTGATACGTGGAATAACATCTTTAAGTACAGCTACGGTTTCACCAAGACTCTCGAGACGATCTTGATACAAATTCGGCAAAGGTCCCGCACTAAAAACGAGAATATCACAATCTCCACATGCTTCAATAGGACCTGATGTAGCAGTTACTTGATGTGGGATATAGCTAACGGCATCATTAATATCCATAGCTTGCGCTTGAGCTTTTTTCTCGTCAATATCCATCATATATAATTCATCAACCTCACCTTGTAAGGCCAAAGAAAATGCCACATGAGAGCCTACATGTCCAGTACCAATAATACCTACCTTGCGTAACTTCATAAGAGCCTCCATACCTTAGCATAAAACGATAACATATCCTCAAATGCCAATCATTTAAATCACGTATATCCGTATATGATTTACCTTAATAGAATCATAACTCATTTAAATTCATCTCATCCAAATTGAGTGGGAACAAATCTTTTTCTTCCATCGCTTGAGGAGATTTTTCTAAATATTGTTTACGCATGGACCATAAGATATCCAAATCTTTAGGATCTAATTTGGATAAAGCATATATCATAGTAAAATCAGAACCATAATGTCCACGTAAACTATCAGGCACACCCTTAGAGCCTTCACCACTAATGCGATTATTAAAAAAACCTTGGATGCGACGATTATCTAAATCTATAATAATAAAACCTGATCCATCATACACATATAATGTATGATTAACACGTTTTAATGCACGTACTGTATTCGTAATAAAATACTGGTCCTTCAAATCAATGAGAGACGACTCATAACCAGAATGGTAAAAGTCACCATAATAATGGGCCCCTCCATCGGTAGAGTCCAACAAACTTTTAAATTCGTCTTGCTCATCATTACTGAAGTCAGACAATGCTTTTACCTTTGTTATATTCCGTAAACCTCGTTGGTAATCATCCGATTTAGGAGGTTCTATATGTTGCCCTCTAAAGGTAATGGGCATCAAGCGAAGTGTATTATCAGATAAATTATAAATCCCTAGTCCTTCATAACCTAAGAAGTACACTTGTGAGCCACTGGTCTTCATCGCTAATATTCGTTTTGAAATAATGGCATCACTAGAATTAACCAGTGTATGCGCTTCTGGATCAATACGTACTGTTTTACTATCATAATTTGCCCCTACAGCAAGCCAGTAAGATATGCCCATTATAATAAGTGCCAGTACAAATAATCCAATACGTTTTATATTCATCTACGCTCTCCATGACTCCCCAATCATAAAACGTAAAAGCATGCGTACAATATGTATCGTGTTTACAATGTATCTAACATTAGCTTATATACGATTCTAGCTTATACCTCCAATTGAGATAATCGGTCGGCAACCTTAACCCCTTTATATGTGAAAGTTGGTAACAGCTGAGATAGCGGTTCTAGTACAAAATTACGATTCCAAAAATGAGGATGCGGTATCACAAGACTTTCATCACACAGAGAAATCATTTTCCCCTCTGTATCGTACACTAAAATAATATCCAAATCTAATGTGCGAGGGCCCCAATGAATCAATCGTTTTCGTCCAGCCGCCTGCTCTAATTGCTGAATAAGGCTGAGCATTTGATGTGGTTCTAAAGTGCTTTCACAAGACCATACGCCATTAACAAAGATATCTTGTTCCGTATATCCCCACGGCTCAGTTTCAATAAGAGAAGAAGTGACTAGCTTAGAAATTTCCCCATGTTGTTGTAAGGATTGAAAAGCAGAATTAATGTGGTCTCTCTTGTCCCCTATATTCGAGCCTACACTGATGTAATAGGTATACATCAAATTTGTCCTCTTGTAGTGATAACCTCAACATAATCCAAAATACCTGAAATCGGTACAGATGGTTTACGCACCGTTACAGAGAGACCTACAATACCTTGATAATGTTGGTACAAGGAATCGGCGATAAGCGTCCCTAATCGTTCTAAAAGATTGTAGTTTTCACCAGTCATAATCGCTTCTACAATTTCATATACCTCTACATAATTGATTGAGTCCTCTAATTGATCACTTTGACCGGCCTTTGTAAGATCAGTTATTATTTCTACATCTACAAAAAATCGTTGTCCTTGTTCTTGCTCAGATGCCAAATTTCCGTGGTATCCGTAGAATGCCATATTTTTTAAAACGATTCTATCCATTATTCACCTCGTAACAAGCCGTCTGCTACTGCTAAGGCGCGTTTGTGCATTTTCACATTGTGAACACGCACCATATCAACACCTTGGAATACACCTGTAATACAAGCTGCTACCGTACCTTCATCGCGATCTGCTGGAGGCAATCCGCCTAACATAGATCCGATGAAACGCTTGCGGCTCGGCGCAAGTAAAACAGGATATTCATAAGCGGTTAACTCACCCAAGCGTTGCACAACTTCAATATTTTGTTCTTCAGTTTTACCAAAGCCAATACCTGGATCAAGCCAGATTTGTTGTGGCGTTACCCCCTCTTTCAACGCTTTATCGATAGCACAGAAGAAGAACGCTTTCATATCTTCAATGATATCACCATAATTTGTATCATTACTATTATGCATGATGATAACAGGTACCTTATATTTAGCCACCACCGCGGCCATGTCAGGATCATAATGTAATCCCCATACATCATTTAAAATATGTGCCCCTTTAGAGAAAGCATATTCTGCAGTTTTAGCATGATATGTGTCAATAGATACAGGCACTGTAGAGGCCTGTAAGACAGGCTCTATTAATAGAGATAAGCGTTCTATTTCCTCGTCTGCGGTCAAAGGTGTAGAACCAGGGCGTGTAGATTCAACGCCTAAATCGATAATATCTGCACCATCTTCAATCATTTGTTTTACATGCGCTGCTGCTGTTTCTGGTGTGTTGAATTGACCTCCATCAGAGAAGGAATCAGGTGTACCATTCAGTATCCCCATAATAAGGGTTCGATCGCACAAAGACAAACTTTTGCCATCATTCCATGTATAATTTCTACGTTTAAACATTTACCTGTCCTCCGCCTAACATTGCCAACGCTTCATCTCTTAATGTGCCCTTTTCGGCTAATACGCCTCGGCTTTCTAATGTAATAACCTTTGAATCTTGCTGCATGGTACCTTTGATGAGCATACACAACTGAGTCGATGTAATGCGTACAAATACGCCATGAGCAAATAAATCATTCATAATCGCATCAGCTAATTCGGATGCTAATCGCTCTTGTAATTGCGGTCTACGGCTGAGGATATTCACGATATCTTGAAACTTACTAAGTCCTGCCACACATCCATCCTTAGGTTGGTACACGATATCTACGGTACCAAAAAAAGGCAATAAATGATGCTCACACATGGAGTAAAACGGAATCCCTGTAACTGCTACGAGACCTTTATAGTCTGTACTAAAAGTCTCTCCCCATGCAGCTTTCGTATCTAATCCTACACCGCTGAATAATTCACTATATAATTCTGTTACACGACTTGGTGTCTTCTCTAATTCTGGTGCCTCTGTATCAACAGATAAAGCCTCTAAGAATTGCTTTATCCCGTCCTTTGCACGTTGATTCATCGGTCCTCCTAAACGATCTTTGTCGTCCAATCCTCAATATTCCAAATATCCGTAACCCAACCTTGATAAAATTCGGGCTCATGACTAACCAGTACAATCGTACCTTTAAAATCACGCAATGCTCGGCTCAGTTCTTCCTTCGCATATATGTCTAAATGGTTGGTCGGTTCGTCTAGCACCAACACATTGTACTTATTCTGCATGAGCTTACATAGGCGAACCTTTGCATTCTCACCACCAGATAATACGCGCATTTGAGACGTAATATGTTCATTAGTAAGGCCACAACGAGCTAATGCTGCACGCACCTCTGCATTGGTCATAGCAGGATATTCATTCCAAATATAGTCTAACGCTGTTTCAGAATTGGATGGCGTATCCTCTTGGGCAAAATAACCTACTTGTAAGAACTCACCTTTTACCAACTCACCACTAACAGGCTTCAATAAACCTAAAATAGTTTTTAACAGCGTAGTTTTACCTAGACCATTGACACCGCGAATAGCAATCTTTTTATTTCTTTCAATTTGAAAGTCTACTGGTCTAGTTAATGGTTCATCATAACCTAATTGCAATCCGAAAGCCTCTACGATAAAGCGACTTGGTGTACGGCCTTCTTTAAAACCAAAGCTAGGTTTAATATACTCTTTTGGTTTTTCTAAGATTTCCATCTTCTCTAAGCGTTTAGCTCGAGAGTTCGCCATACCGCGCGTTGCAACGCGAGCTTTGTTACGTTGAATAAAGTCTTCCATACGCTCAATCTCTTGCTGTTGACGTTCATACGCCTTAGCAGCTTGCGCTTTTTTCACCTCGTAAGCAGCTTGGAACTGATGATAATCACCAGTATAACGCGTAAGCACCGCTTGTTCGATATGGTAAATAACATTAACTACGGAATTTAAAAACTCCATATCATGAGAAATCAAGATAAATGCATTTTCGTAATTTTGCAAATAGTTTTGCAACCATTGAATATGCTCTACATCAAGATAGTTTGTAGGTTCATCCAACAATAGAATAGTCGGTTTCTCTAGTAAAAGCTTTGTGAGCAAAACCTTTGTACGTTGACCACCACTGAGTTCTGTTACATCTCGGTCCAAGCCGATATCCACAAGGCCCAAGCCTGCAGCCGTACGCTCAATAACCGCATCAATTTCATAGAACCCACGTTGCTCAAGAATTTCTTGCCATTCCCCTACCTGTTCAAGTAGCTTATTCATTTCATCTTCGGATACATCACCCATACGATTATACGCATCGTTAATATTTTGCTCCATGACGAACAAATCATCAAAAGCACGTTGTAATACATCACGGATGGTCATACCTTTTTCAAGAACAGCATGTTGATCCAAATACCCAACAGTTACCTGATTGGACCATTCAATTTTCCCCTCATCAGGTGGCAATTTACCTGTAATGATATTAAGAAACGTAGATTTACCTTCACCATTAGCACCAATGAGGCCTACATGTTCACCTTTTAGCAAGCGGAATGATGCATCATCTAAAATTTGTCGCGCTCCAAAACCATGGGTTACATTTGAAACGGTTAACACACTCATATCTATCTCCACCGGAATAAAAGCCGTCTTGTTGAAGACGGCTTATTTCATACTTACTTAAATATTATATCTATTGTACCTTTTTGACCTCTATATGTCAAAACTTAGGTAATCACGTAGCAAGGCATATCGCAAGGCTACAACAGCCATAATTTTAGCTCCTTTAATAGCTTGTGCCAATCCATAGTCAGAACCTGCTGCACAAGTGAATTCTGGCGTATGCGCTTCTAATCCCAAACCAATTTGCAACGTAGGCTGCGCCGTAGGCACTTCATAGGACACATTACCTACATCAGTACTACCATCAGCCTCATCATCAGGCAATATACGAGGTGTTTCACCAAACTCAGTCATCACATCCTTAAAGAGATCTAATAATCTTTTATCTTGACGCATATCCTTAAAGAGTGGCTCATAATGATGCATTTCAACTTGAGTACCATAGGATGCTGCAATCTCTTGAGCAGCCGCTTTGATAGCCGGCAAAATAATACCTTCTAAATCATCCACTGTACTACCACGAACAGTCATGCGAATCGTAGCCTTTGGTGTAACCACATTTGGCGCTGTACCTGCTTCGGTAAAAATGGCCCCCACAATAGCCCCTTTAGGAAAGGTTCTCTTTAACTCTTTTATTTTTTGATATAATTCTACCGCACAATCTAAGGCATTAATTCCTGAATCTGTTAAGGATGCAATATGACAGGAGCGCCCATGGAAGGTAACCTCTAGTGGGTGTGTCGCTAAGGATGTGCCCCCCACCTCATTTTCACCGCCAGGATGAATAATAAGCGCCGCCTCATAGCCCTTAAATAAACCAGCCTCTGCCATATATACCTTACCACCGATAGTTTCCTCTGCAGGGCAACCAAAGAATGTTGTACCCCAATCCTGTGGTGCACTTTGACTGAAAGCAACAGCAGCACCTAAGCTCATCATGGCAATAAGATTATGACCACAACCATGACCGAGCTCAGGTAAGGCATCATATTCTCCTAAGAATGCGATTTTATATTTAGCATTACCTCTATAGTCGGCTCTTAACGCGGTTTGTAACTCACGTATATCGGTGAGCCCTACTTGAGATATAAAATTCTGTTTTTCTAAGAATTGGTGAATTGCCTTTACTGCTTTATGCTCATTCAAGCCCAATTCTGGATTATCGTGTAAATATAAGGAAACAGCACGTAATTCCTGTGCCATACTATCTATGATGGCACAGGCACGAGCCTCTCGTTCTTGTAGTGTCATAACTCCCCTTATTATTATCTAATATCTTTGTTATCTAATATCTTATTCCCTAATATTTTATTACCTAATATCTCGGTAACTACTATTTTTATCTAATATCTATTTATCTGTTTGTCTGTTAACTAAAATCATTCACCTAAAAGCTCTTATCTATTTCGTATAAGGATGAACGATGATGGTATTAGAAATATATCTAAAGCTAATCGTCGCTCCTAGCGGTAAGGTTTGATGTGGTGAACCATGTCCCGTTGGCACATAGCATACAAAAGGATCTGGTAATTCTGGTTTTCTATTTTCCTCCATGTAGCGCAATGCTTCATAACCTAAGTCATAATCACGTTCATCTTCATCTCCTTCACAATCTGTAAAGGTGCCAATCACTAAGCCTTTAATGCGGCTCAACAAACCACTGAGGCGAAATTGTTGTAACATACGATCCAGCTTATAAGGAGCCTCCCCTACATCTTCAATAAATAGTAAGGTATCCTCCCAAGATTCATCCTCTAAAAAATAAGGTGTTCCTGACAGAACGGATAATATCGTCATATTACCACCACGCAAAATCCCTTCTCCTAGCTCGGTACCAATCGCACCTCTAGGAGGTTCTGGCAAAGGTTCTATGACTTTTAATTTACCTTCTAAAACATTAAATAATGCATCAATATCTGCCTTACGCTCTGCTTTAAAATCTACCCCCATAGGCCCATGATACGTAATAAGGCGACTGTATCGATTGATAGCCATATGGAGCGCCGTACAATCACTGTATCCAATAAAAGCCTTACGATACTTACGAATCGCTTTATAATCCAGTCGTTCTAAATAGCGCATCGTTCCATAACCACCCCGTAAAGCGAGCACCGCATCACAAGGAGCTGTAGTCATCATGTATTGAAACTCTGCGGCTTGCTCCTCAGGTGTGCCTCCATATAGCCCCTTTCGGCTTGCACTTTCACCTACAAGCACCTTATAGCCTTTAGCCTTACAAATTTCTTCTATTCTATGTAAATCTACATCGCTAGCACTAGCAGGTGCCATAATACCTATGGTCATTCCCGGTGCCAAACGTTTTGGTTCAATCCAGTCCATATATCCTCAGAAAATACCTGTTAACTTATAATATATTAATATTCCCATGCAACAAAAGACTAATATATTAATATTCCCATACAACAAAAGACGTACATCAGGTGTACGTCTTAAGTGTATCTTATTTGTATGCTTTTTTAAAGTCAACAAGTCCCAATGTGGTCCAGAAATAATTTTGAATTGTTCCATTTGTCACATATGGTTGTGTTGTAAAGTACAACGGCATAACAAGAGATTCATCAAAAATCATCTTTTCTGCTTCATGCATCAACGCATCACGAGCCGCCCCATTTGGAGTTGTACGAATACGTGCAATCAACTCATTATACTCATCACTATGATACTGACCATCGTTATCTTCAGCAGAGAATACCTCTAAAAAGTTTTGTGGATCGCTATAATCGGCAACCCAAGAAGCGCGAGCTACTTGGTACTTGCCAGCTTCACGGTCTGCCAAGAATACCTTTGTCTCTTGATTTTGTAAGCGTACATCTGCGCCAAATGCATTTATCCATGCATCTTGAATCGCTTCTGCAATAGCTTTATGTAATTCACTTGTATTATACAAAATCGTAATTTGCGGCAATGGACGATTCTTGCCATAGCCAGCCTTTTTCAGGATTTCCTTGGCTTGCTCTACATCTTCGTATACGAGATAGCTACCAGCTTCACGGAAGTCTTCACGACCATTGCTTTCAAGCATACCATATGGTACGAACGCATAAGCTGGTTCTTTACCTCCTCTAACAATATTATTAACAATGTTAGCACGGTTGATAACCATAGAAAAGGCTTTACGCACATCTGGATCTGTGAAAGGTTCTGCTTTCACATTGAATACGTAATAGTAGTTACCAAGCATAGGGCCAATATGTAATAGGCCGGCTTCTTCTAGACGTTTTTGATCCGCTACAGGAGGCTCAACCATCATATCAGCTTCGCCACCTTCAACTAAGGTGAGACGCGTACTTTGAGACTCACTAATAGGCCAATTCATTTTCTCTGTTTTTACAGATTCTGCGTCCCAATAATTAGGGTTCTTGATGAAATCCATTTCCCCATTATGCTTCCAAGAAAGTAAACGGTATGGACCATTGGATACTATAGTTTCCGCATTAGCTGCCCAATTTTCATGAGCCTCTACTGCTTTTTTGCTCACTGGATAATAGCCATGAGACGCTAATAATTTCAAGAAATAAGCTGTTGGATTTTCTAAGGTAACTACTAATGTATCCTCATCAGTCGCCTTAACACCAACCTCTTCAGCCGTGGCTTTGCCAGTATTAAAGGCTTCGCCATTTTTCAATACATATAGCATGTATGCATTGTCCGCATGGACTTCAGGGTCTAATACGCGCTTCCAAGCGTATTCAAAATCATAAGCCGTCAAAGGCTCTCCATTAGACCATTTCAAATTAGGTCGTAAGTGGAAGGTATACTCACGACCATCATCGGAGATTTCCCAATTTTTAGCAAGTGCTGCTTCTGGTTCACTTTCATCATTCAAACGAACTAGACCATCGAATAATTGAAGTTGAACCGTAGCCTCCGGAGAGGTAGTAGACTTTGCGGGATCCAATGTGGATGGTTCCTGCTCAATAACATAGCGGATTGTGTGTTCATCGATTGGTTGAACACCACGAGGGTACCCAAATACAAATAAGAGTACGCTTACCCCTAGAGCGAGGACCATGAGTTTTAACAAGTTTCGTTTATCCATCATGGCAATGCTTCCTCTACAAATTCTTTCATGATGCGCCCAACTTGAGCGCCTAACTCTTTACCTCGGTCATTATCGATATCGCTCATTAAAAGAATAAAGCAAAAATGACCTCTAAATGTTTCTATTACACCCCCATCATGCTCTACGCGATCAAGGGATCCTGTTTTATGGTGAAAGCGTATGCCTTCTCCCCAGTAAAATGGTAAGATATCACGGAATTGTTGGCGACCTAAAATATTCCACATTTCTCGGCCATAAGCATCTCTATCACGACATTCAAAAATATGTTTATACAGACGAGCTAGTGACATGGCTGTAATATAATTATCACGCCCTTCAGCCAAGGCGTTAAGGTCCATCATCATGCGATTAAGCTCCATCTCATCCACACCAAGCTTTTCTGCTCGAGCATTGATATTTTCCATTCCAAGCACTGTGATGAGTAGATTTGTCGCAATATTATCACTAAGAACCATCATAAGACGGCACAACTCAAGATAGGTAAAACTGTGTTTACCAACTAACTCTTGTAGAGCACCGCCACCTTCAACGCGTGGAGTTCTAGATAAAGGAACTGTATCATTAATGTCCAATTGCTCAGTACGAGCTAAATGAAAGACATATTCCATGATAAGTACCTTAATTAAACTCGCACTAGAATGTACAGTATTTTCACCTCTAGCTGCGATGAGTGTTGGTTCCTCTTCATCATCGAATTGTAATACTGCATAAGATATATTTCCTGCTGGGGCCAATTCTTTAATGACTGTATCTAGTTGATGTTCCAGGGACTTGCCAACAATTAGTTTTTCCATACTATTCTCCCATTATATGTGCCAGCATGCGATGCGGCGATCAGCCCAGTCTCGAAGTGGCGGACGTTCTGTAAAACAACGACCTTCCGCTTCTGGACATCGACCACTAAACAGACACCCTTTTGGTGGGTCTAGTGGATTTGGTGGATCCCCTTTAAGAGGTGCCCCAATTGGTGCATGTGGCATAACTGGACCATTTAAGGCCGTCAATGCACGGGTATACGGATGCTGAGGGAATTCATATAAATCCAATGCAGGACCTTCTTCCATGACGGCACCTAAATACATAACAACCATGCGATGACTAATGTAGCGCACCATATTTAAATCATGAGAAATAAAGAGGTACGAAATACCATGTTGTTCTTGTAACCGTTCTAGTAATGTCATAATTTGCACTTGGATAGATACATCTAACGCAGAAATCGGCTCATCACAAATGATACATTGAGGCTCCATAATAAGAGCCCGTGCAATGCCGATACGTTGACGTTGCCCACCAGATAGTTCATGAGCATAACGCTCACCAAATGACATATTTAAGCCAACTTGGTCAAGCACCTCTTTTACACGAATCACGCGATCTCGGGGTGTATACTTTGGATTCAATTCTAAAGGCTCCTCTAAAATTGCATTAACCGTAAGCCGCGGATTAAGGGATGCATAAGGATTTTGAAATACCATTTGCATCACCGGGTGAACAGACTCTCTATCCACATAAGGGTTGATATGTCGACCATTCATATAAATAGAACCAGATGTAGCTTGATATAAACCCATCAAAGTGTAACCAAATGTAGATTTACCACATCCAGATTCCCCTACGATACCTAGGGTTTCCCCTGGTGATTGATATAGACTCACGCCTTGTACGGCGTGTACCGTTTGTTTTGGCTTAAATAAGCCGCCTGACAGGGTGAACTCTTTAACGAGATTGTCAGTCTCCCATACGTAACTCATTAAAGTCCCTCCAACTTAGCTAACCAACATGTAAACTGGTGACTTTCACCAACATTTGTAACCATCGGAACCCGACTACCGCAGATTCGCATAGCCCATTTACAACGAGGATTAAATGCGCATCCACGAGGTAAATCAAATAGATCAGGTGGTTGACCTTCAACGGCCTTCAATTCACCGTGCCATTTACCTTGAGGCAATGCAAGCAACAGCCCCAAAGTATATGGGTGACGAGGCTCGCTAAAAATACCATCTACTGTAGCAGACTCAACACATTTACCTGCGTACATAACCATAACCCGATCGCAAATTTGAGCAATAACACGTAGGTTATGAGAGATAAAGATGATACCAATGCCAGCCTCTACGGCTAATGTTTGCATAAGGCGCAAAATTTGTGCCTCTGTAGTAATATCAAGAGCTGTTGTGGGCTCATCACAAATCAAAATCTTAGGACGACCGGCTACCGCCATAGCGATACATACGCGTTGACGCATACCGCCACTCAACTCATGAGGATATTGAGACAAACGTCGTTCCGGTGTAGATAGGCCCATCTTCTTCAACAAATCGATGGCAATGGCCCTTTCATCGTAATCTTCACCATACGCATTTGTACGATGGATAACCTCATACATTTGCTCTCCAATGGTCATGATAGGATTCAAGGAGGTCATAGGATCTTGGAACACCATGGCAACCGTCGTACCACGAAGTTCATTCCAATCATCTTCAGTAAATCCTAAACAATCATGACCATCAATCATGAATGTATCCGCTTTAATTTTAGTTTTACCATATGGCAATAAGCCCATTAAAGAGTTAACTAAAACGGATTTACCACACCCAGATTCCCCGACTATACCTAAAATCTCACCAGGATATAAAGAAATATCTTGATTGCGAATAACTCGCAACGGACCTTGGAAGGTATTGATGGTAATAGATACATTACGTACATCAACAATAGCATTATTCATTATCTATCTCCTTCCTTAGGGTCTAATACATTACGTAAACCGTCGCCAAAAAATGCGAAACCAAGCATGGTAATACTAATAGCAACAGCTGGGAAAATCAATTGGAATGGATAAGAGCGCATGCTACTAATACCTTCAGAAGCTAATACACCCCAGCTCGCCATAGGTGCATTTACACCTAAGCCGATAAAACTAAGGAATGCTTCTGTAAAAATTGCCTCTGGAATAGCCAATGTTAAAGTAATAATGATAGGCCCTACACAGTTTGGCAAAATATGACGCAATAAAATGCGATGCTTCGGAATACCCATGGCTTCTGCAGCGATGATGTATTCTTCGTTTTTAACTTTCAAAATTTGGCTACGTACGATACGGGCCATATTAAGCCAATACGCAATCCCCAACGCTACGAAAATAGATGTAAGACCAGGTCCAAGTACAACCATCAACAAGATAACGTATAGTAAAAGTGGAATGCCGTACAAAACATCTACAATGCCCATCATGATGCGGTCTACTTTACCACCCATATAACCTGCAATACCGCCATAGGCAACGCCGATTACAAGGTTGATGAAAGCTGCCACAAAACCAATGGTTAAGGAAATACGCGCACCATACATAACACGCGTATAAATATCACGGCCCAATGTGTCCGTACCAAACCAATGACTAAAGCTTGGACTTTGGTTCGCATCGATTAAAGATTGATCCGCATATGTATAAGGTGAAATAAGTGGCCCTAAGATAGCGAGTACAATCATCACCAAGATGATGCTCGCCCCGACTACGGCCAAACGATTTACCTTAAATCGCTCCCATTTACTAGGACGCTTTATAAAACTAGTAATCTCTTCTTGAGGGGCCTGTTCAATAGGTAAAAAGTCTTCCTTATTCATCTGTCCCCTCCTCTGTTGTAACTCGTGGATCGATTAATGGATAAATCATATCCACCAAAATATTAAGAAATACCACAAGAGCACTATAGAAAATTGTAATACCAAGAATAACTGTATAATCACGGTTATAAATTGATGTTACAAAATACTGACCTAACCCAGGAATCGCAAAAATCGTTTCAACGATAAAGCTACCTGTTAACAAGCTAGCTGCCAATGGGCCTAAGTATGTAATAACTGGCAAAATCGCATTACCTAGTGCATGACGAGTCAAAATGGTCCAAGAACCTAGACCTTTTGCACGAGCTGTGCGAATGTATTCTTGTTGATACACATCAAGTAAACCACTGCGCGTTAAACGAGCAATAAAGGCCATCGGTTGCGCTGCCAATGTCAACACGGGCAACACCATATAAGATGGGCCACGCCATAAAGCCACAGGGAACCAGCCCAGTTCAAAGCCTACAATGTATACAAGGACAGCACCAATAATAAATGTAGGCACAGATATACCGATTGTAGATAATACAGTCACCGCATAATCCACAATACTATTAGGTCTCATGGCGCTGATAGCACCAGCTGTAATACCGCCAACTACAGCTACCATTAAAGATAATAAACCGAGCTGTGCGGAAATTGGAAATGCATCGCTAATAATATCGTTTACACTACGGCCTTCATACTTAAATGATGGGCCTAAGTCACCTGTAATGACGCCACCTAAATAATCTCCATACTGTTTCCACACGGGATCATCAAGATGATATTTAGCCTCAATGCTCGCTTTCACCTGAGGCGGTAATTTTTTTTCTGTTGTAAAAGGCCCTCCCGGTATTGCATGCATTAGTGCAAATGTTACGGTAATGATGACCCATAAGATTATGATTGCGCCACCTAGACGTCGAAATACATACCTCGTCATTGTCACTTTCCTCCATAAAAAGTCTATTCGTTTTATTATACTACATTATGAAGCTAATTTCATGATTAACATCATTACATTTACAGAAAGCCTTACATAACGTACAATAAAATATATATTTATTTGGAGGTATCTATGACAACAGTACCTAGAGTTTTAACAATTCAAGACATGAGCTCCATCGGACGTTGTGCCCTTACCGTTATGATTCCTATCATCAGTGCTATGCGCTGCCAGGCGGTTCCTTTAGCAACGGCGGTACTAAGCAATCACTTAGAGTATCCACACTATGAATTCGTAGATTTATCTGCTCATATGAGAGACTTTATGAACTGTTGGGATAAAAACGAAATTGACTTTCACGCTATCGTAAGTGGTTTCTTGGCATCGCCAGAACAAATTCACCTCGTCAAAGAAGCTATCAATCGATTTGCCTCTAATGACCAGATGGTTATCGTCGATCCCGCAATGGCCGACGATGGTCGCCTCTATTCCATTTATACTCCTGATATGGTTGTAGCTATGCGCCAACTCGTATCTAAGGCTCACATCGTAAAACCAAACTATACTGAGGCTTGCTTCTTATTAGATATTCCATTCTCGACAGACCCTATTAATGAGGATGAATTGCGCAAACGGTGCAAACAGTTACATCACATGGGGCCTGAAATGGTTATCATGACCAGTGTTCCATCGGAAACGCATGCGGTCATTGCCGTCTATAATGGTCCTACAGACCTTTTAAAAACATACTCTATTCCGCTAGTACCTGTAAAAGCTACAGGCACAGGAGATATTTTTACTGCTGTATTATCAGGTGCAGTAATGAGAGGATATTCACCTTATGATGCGGCAGAACTGGCAATGAATTTTACTACCAACGCAATTCAAGCTACGTTAGATACAGTAAAATCAATGAAACATGGTGTTGCATTTGAGCTCATCTTGCCAGAATTAACTCAACTATAAGCTAAAAATAAAGGGGAACTTATGGATTTACTTTATGTCGTATTACGAACATTGCTCATATGTACCATTGGTTTGCTCATTGCATTCCAAGGACGTCGCATGGGCCTATCGATTTTTAACCTGACGGGACGGTTAAATAGACTACAATTTATCATATGCTTCATCGCTTTAATGATTTTATTTCATATTGTCCACTACATAGATAACATGTTCTTGGACTTTGTCGTATCCCTACCTGCATATTGGTTGACTAGAGTCATTATTTGGCTCTTATTGGCAACCCTCTTTCCTTTATCTTGTGTCTTATTTGGCCGTCGTATTCACGACATCGGCTTCAATGCATGGGCAGGAATCCTCTGGTCGGTAATCATGATTTTCATCAATACCTACTCTGCCGTATCTCCATTCAATTACATGCTAGAGCTTTTTATATGGCTCATCGGCTTCCTATTCTGGGTATTACCGGGACAACCTGAGCCTAACCAATACGGTAATCCTCCATTTATGCCTGTAAATCAGCCAACATATGAGTCCGTACAAACTCCTGTATCAAGCAAAAAACAAGAAAACCGCAAGCCAGCTCGAAAACGTCGTAAAAAACGATAACCAAAATTAATAACTTGTAATCAAAAAAACGTATCTCTCATTGATATGTACCCATTTTATTGGATATCCAGTAAAGGTGGGACATATCACATAGAGATACGTTTTTATATTTTATATTTCTTATGACATTAATTCATTAGTAACATCAACTCAATCAATGTACACCCGATATAGGCAATAATAAACTTAACCTTTTGTTTACGCGCTCTATCATCATCTGCAATTTTAAGACGATTTGCAAGGAATCGTTTATCTCGAATTTGCAACAAGAGGTGTTTAATTCGCTCCTGGCTTTCATTTGCTGTATCCTCATCACAATCAGATGTCAATGTAGCTTGTTGCATGAAGATACGACGATGTAGTTTACGCATTTGGATTTTGATATTGTTATGTACAAACGCACTTTGCCACTGTTTGCGAGAATCAAAATACATATACAGATATCGCGGAATATTCATAACTAAGAAGGAAATGATAAAAATCCCTAAGGAAATCAAAAAGTACGTAGAAAATGAGAATTCCAGTGTTTCCGTCGGCAAGTAATGATGCAAGATAACAAATGTAATCCATACACCAATCGGCAACAAAAGAACAGCCGCAATATCAATCGATCGAAGCCAGCTAGTGCGAGTTGGTACATCCGGTACTGTAAAAGTATCTACAGGATCATGGAACGCATAGTAATCTAACTGCAACACAGATTGACTGGTACGCGGGTTTCCCAACAAAACAGGTCCATTGCTACCAATATGGCGCTCAGGCATAGGTATGAATTTCTTCACTTGCGTATTAGGCAATAAGTCAAACTGAATAATCCCTTTCTTCTCAAAGCGTACAGTAGATCCTTTTTCTCCCAATGCAATAGGGTTAAAGAATATACCAAAGAGACTGAGACACCAGTTCCCCAACAAGTGTAAAATGGAGTTCAAAATAAACCCACCTGTATCTATATTATTTGTATCAAGTCGAATTGCAAAAGATGATGAATAATCATCAAACCATAAATCCTCTAAGGTGAATTCCACATTAATCACATTCCCCCATTTTGTAATAATGGATAGGAATATTTGATTGTTTGGTTCAAATTCAAATGTTATAGCATAAAAGAACCAATGATTGCGAAGAGCGGCACGCAACATGCGATTAACCATATCTTCTTCTATATATAGTAGACGATGGTCAAACAAATCTTGTTCTAAAGGTGCTTTTTCTAGTACGGGCGCCTTATCCACCACCGCATCTCGATCAGATAATGCTTCATCCACCAAAGCTCGTAATTTGGTGAAGATTTTAGTCATAACCCCTCCAAGGGTGAAAAATAGCTTTTAACATAAAAATTATACCATATATTGCATGATTTATCGATAAAAGTATACTACATATACTATTAAATATTAATATAACTAAGGCCCCTTTTTACATAGCAAAAGGGGCCTTATTAATGTAGTTAAACAATAGTCGTATTATAGTTTAATATTCATAATAAGTCTTAAATATAGGTCTTAAATTGCAACATGAAATTAAAATATTATCCAATCTACAATCAAGCATTTGTAATAGATACTTTTATTGATATTTAGTTTTATTGAATACTTGCCATAGATAAATAACAGTATTCATAGAAACGCCCTCGAAGAGCTATCAATTCTTCATACGTTCCATCTTCAACAATTTGACCTCTATCCATAAATATAATTCGATCCATTTGTTCTAAACCTTCCAATTGATGCGTAATATATAGACATGTCTTACCATCTACATAATGCATCAAATCACGATGCAAGGCTTTTCGTGTTACTTGATCTAAACCCTCTAAAGGTTCATCTAATAAAATAATTTTAGGATTGCGTAAGAACAATCTAGCTAATGCAATTCTTTGACGCTCGCCACCACTCAAACCTTGCCCTCCACTCCCTACAATCGTATTCATACCTTCTGGTAATTTTTCAACTACCGATCGCAATGATGCACGGTTAATGGCTTGATCTAAATCCGCCATAGAAGCTTCAGGTCTTGCAAGGCGTATATTATCCTTAAAGGAAGCATTAAAAATATACGTATCTTGAGTTATAGTCCCCAATGCATTACGCCAAGTATCAATTGAAATATCTTTCAACTCCACCGAGCCTATACGAATGGATCCACCATAATCATATAACCTCTCAAGCATATTAAATAATGTCGTCTTGCCAGACCCACTAGCACCAACGATAGCAATGGATTTCCCTTGCTGAATATGTAGTCTGAGATTCTCATAAATATGGCGATATTCATCATAACCAAAGGATACATCTGTAAAAATAATATCATCATTAGGGTTAAATGATTTTGGTGATATAGGTTCTACAATAGATATCGGTTCATTACTGAGAGCCATGAGACGACTTGTAGCAACTTTACTTTCTGCACCATGATGAACAGCAGCAATCATAGGCTGTAACGCTTCAAACCAAGCCTGTGTGCCAATGGCAGCCACCGCTACCATAACACTAGCCCAAGCACCTGTTAACGCATTAGAAGCCATAATAGCTACAATAACTACAGTTAACTGAACGCCGCCCATGAATAGTGTATTACCCATATTCATGCCTCGCTCAATAGTACCTTTTTGAGCATCTACATTGCGCATCATATGCTGAATACGCTTATATACCATTTCTTCATTGCCATAACTAATCACATCTTCCAGACTATCCATAGTATCACTTAAAAGCGCTTTATAATCGCCTTGTTGGGGCCCAATCGTACGTAAAGATTCTTTATTATACGAATAAACAACCAAAGGTACTATTACACCTAATACGAAGGCCGACAAAAGAATAGGTATAATCAAACTATTGTCAATTGTAGAAACTCCATATGCAATCAATATAGTCAAGGCAACGGCTGCTACGGGTGGAATCAAAGTGCGCAAGTAGAAGAATTGTAATACCTCTATATCCCCCATGATGCGTCCCAACATATCACCTGCCCCAAACCGTTTGAGTATGGCAGGTGCTAATGGTTCCAAATGAGCATAAAACCACAAGCGCAAGCCATAGAGTCCTTGGAATGCCATGCGATGAGATGTATAGCGCTCAAAATAACGACATACAGCACGACTAACACCGAAGAATCGAACTCCTACGATTGCAAGACTTAAATAAGTGAGCCCTGGTTGCAATGCGGCAGATGCCAATAGCCAAGAGGATACTGTTAAAAGCCCCACATTCATGAACACTGTTAAGAACGTAAATAGCAAGGCCAATACTAATGACCACTTAGCGGGACTCAATACAGAAAACAACAACTTCCAACCTTGTATGCCCATATTAAAACCTTTTGCATTATCTTTAAGGTTCTCAGTATATTTAACAGATTTATCAAAATACTCTGTGCTATTGATAGGTGTATCTACGACCAATGTATTCTCTGAACCAAATTGTTTTCCAATATACAACGGTTCTTCAAGAGTTGCTGATAATTGCCCTAAGCCAGATGTAACAAGGTCTTTAAAATAACCCGCTTCTTGAAGTAGGTCATGATAAGAACCTTCTTGAATAATTGATCCATTTTTCAAGACATATAGTTTAGATGCCCAATGCATAGTTTGTAATCGATGCCCAATAATGATGACAATCTTATTTTCCATCAAACGCTGAATAGCCGTACTTATAATGGCTTCTGTTTTTACGTCTAGATGTGCTGTCACTTCATCAAGAATCAATACCTGACCCTTCCGGAGGAATGCACGAGCTAAAGCAATACGTTGCCGCTCGCCGCCACTAAGACCTAATCCACCTTCACCAATAACCGTATCAAGCCCATCTTGTTCTCGATTAATAACATCTAATAGCTGAACTTCTTTGCAAGCATCAAGAATCTCTGCATCACTTACATCCATACCAAAGGATAAGACCTCTCGCAAGGACCCTTTCATAATATGTGGATGTTGAGATACATAGATAATTTGCTGACGCCACCAGTTGATATCTAAATCACATATATCAATGCCATCGATAGTAACTGTTCCTTTCGGAGCCTGTAAAAAACCTCCAACAATATGGGCCATAGTAGATTTACCAGCTCCGCTTTCACCAACGAGCATAATAGGTGCATTACGTTCAGCCTGCAGCGTAATGTGGTGTACCCCATTCTCACTATTTTTATAGGTGAAAGTTAAATCTTTAATTGCAATTTCCTGTATAGGCTTATCAAGTTTAGACTCACCACCTACTGGTAAATAAGGTGGACGCTGCATGAATTCTTCATACTTCAGAATAGATGTTTTCCCTGCCATCCCTGTGTGGAAAGCTGCCCCCAATTGTCTAAATGGAGTATAGAACTCCGGCGCTAACAACAAAATAAAGAAGGCTGAAAAGAATGTGACTTCACCATCTAATAAGGTTAGACCTAAATATACCGCAATCAGAGCAGTACTAATTGTACTCACTAATTCAAGTACTAATGCAGATAAAAAGGCTACGCGCAACACGCGTAAAGTGGAATCTTTAAACTCTTGAGATAATCGACCAATAACCTTAATTTGATCCTTTGCACGGCCAAAGAGCTTTAGCGTAGTAATCCCTTGTAGTACATCTAAAAAATGCCCCGATAGGAAGCTCATACGTTCCCATTGTTCCTTATTTAATCGATCAGCTTGCTTCCCAATCAAGATCATAAAAAATGGAATTAAAGGCACCGTAACAATCAAAATAATACCAATTATTGGCAATGTATTTACAATGGCAATCCCCATAATAAGAGGAATCATAATAGCATATAAAATCTGCGGAATGTAACGTGCTATGTAAGCATCTACTTGTTCTAAACCATCGGTAAGCATATGGATGACATCGCCATGACGTTCCTTATGCTGTATACCGAGCTTAAACATATGCGCCAAAGAGCGTTCTCTAAAGGATGCTTTTACAGCACTTCCCAAATGATTTGCTACCGCCTCTTGAACATAATGAGCCACCAATCTCACAATAATAGCAATAAACAAATAAATAATGGTGTTCGTTTCGTCAGCTAGTGTATGCTCCAAAAATATAAGGTTATTTATTAAGGTTCCAAAGAACCAGGCTTGCCCAACAATGGACAGACTTTCTACTAAACAGGTTAAGCCGAGTAGCACAAGCGGTCCTTTATGTTCTAGCAGCGCTTTAAATGCGGTACGCTGTATCATACTATCCTCTACGGTAAATCTATTTAAATATATAAACTCAAACAAATTTAAATCCCTATTACTAAGCCTACAAGAGTCCAAGTGAATCTAAATTTATCAATATTATATTCATCTTACCATAAAAAAGAGGCGTGCCGCTACGGCACGCCTCACATTAAGACCTAATTTTTACAACTTACATAAGTTGTAAAGCTATACTATTAATAGTGTAAATCTTTTTCTGTTACACGATGACGGAATGTCCAATATACCCAAGATTGGTAAACCAAAATAATTGGCACAAATACGAAGGCTACACAAGTCATCAAAGTCAACGTATAAGTAGAGTTAGCTGCATTAGTAATAGTCAAGCTCCACTCAGGATTCAAAGAAGAAACCATGATGCGAGGGAACAAACCTGCAAAGTATGCAGCTGTTACAGAAATAACAGATAAACAACTGAATAAGAAACCCCATTTTGTATTTCGAGTGCGTGCTGCACCCCAAGAAATGAGGAAGGACATGATAGCTAATGCAAAGCAAACTATAGCTAATACAGAATTAAACAAATCTGTATACACGTAAGTTGCACCTACCAATGCCAATGCACCGATAGCTGTAGGAACACCTACTACCAAGGATGCCGCACGAGCGCGCTCAGAAACAGCACCAGCTGTTTTAATAGAAGTAAATAAACCACCATGGTATGTAAATACCAAAATGAACGCAATACCACAAAGTATGGTGTATGGACTTAATAAATCAGAAAAAGTGCCAACATATGTCATACTTGCATCAATTGGAGTACCTTGAATCAAGTTACCTACTGTAACACCCCACAATAGTGCAGGAATCAAGGAACCAAAGAAGATGCAGTAGTCGAATGTTTTACGCCATAACAAATTAGGGCTCTTAGAACGGAATTCAAAGGATACACCACGAATAATAAGAGCTGCAAGCATCAAAAATAGAGCCAAGTAGAATCCACTAAACAATGTAGCATACACGTGAGGGAAGGATGCGAATAATGCCCCTCCGGCAGTAATCATCCAGACTTCATTACCATCCCACACTGGACCTAAGGCATTGATCATTTGTCGACGTTCAACGTCAGTTTTACCAATGAATGGCAACAAAATACCAGTACCATAGTCAAAACCTTCTAATAAGAAGAAGCCAGCGAATAGTACAGTAATTAAGATAAACCATACCACTTCAAGGTTATTAAAAATTAATTCCATAATCTTGCCTCCTCTTTTTCAACTACATCATGAGATGGATTTCCATCTGGACCTTTTTTAATGTGTTCTACAGCAAGGTAGATAGCCGCGATAGCAGCCACGATATACACAAGTGTAAAGCCGATGATTGTAGTCATAATTTCTGGAGCCGTTACGGATTTAGACGCACCATCTGCAGTCAATTGCAAACCATATACAAGCCATGGTTGACGACCTGCTTCCGCTACAAACCAACCAGTGGAGTGAGCGATGAATGGCAATGGCAACATCCAGAACATAATTTTTAAGAATGTACGATTTTCAACAAGCTTGTCTTTTGCATTTAGGATAAGACCTACAAAGGCAACAAGTAACATAAGAGAACCGGATGCTACCATGACACGGAATGTCCAGAAGATTGCTGGAACATCTGGAATATAGTTGCCAGGGCCATATTGAGCCTCCGCTTTTGCTTGAAGGTCTTTGATACCTTCTACCTTACCAGACGTAAAGGAGTTTTGAGTCAAGAAGGATAAACCACCAGGA
Organism: Veillonella parvula; assembly: GCF_047241225.1. Classification (GTDB taxonomy): domain Bacteria; phylum Bacillota; class Negativicutes; order Veillonellales; family Veillonellaceae; genus Veillonella; species Veillonella parvula_O. The sequence continues at coordinate 138,166 of NZ_JBKTIE010000004.1, forward strand.
ATTTCAAGAGCACCTGTATTCTTTTGTGCTTTAGTATCAATATTAGCTACCAAAGAGAATGGCGCTGGATCTTGTGTTTCCCACAACGCTTCCATAGCAGCCATTTTCATAGGTTGTACTTTTGTGATGTATTGACCTTGATGATGACCAGCTAATGCACCTAAAGTACCAAATACAAGTGCGATAACCATGCCCCATTTAGCGGAGCGGCGGTAGAACTCTGTCGCATTATTACGCAATAAGTGCCATGCACTGATTGCCATAATAATTACACCAGCTGTTAATAAACCATTCAATACGATATGGAAAAATTGTCCAGGTACATAGCCATTTTGAACGATGGTCAGGAAATTTTCCATCTCTGCACGGCCATTGCGTAATACAAAGCCTACAGGATGTTGCATAAAGGAGTTTGCTACGAGAATCCAGAACGCAGATAAGTTAGTACCTAACGCTACAAATGTAGCTACAAGGGCGTGAACACATTTATGTAAGCGGTCCCAACCGAAAATCCAAACGCCCATGAATGTAGATTCCAAGAAAAATGCCATTAATGCTTCAAGGGCCAATGGGGCACCAAAAATGTCACCCATAAAACGAGAATATTCTGCCCAGTTCATACCGAAATGGAATTCCTGAACAATACCAGTCACCACACCCATGGCAAAGTTAATTAGGAACAATTTCCCCCAGAACTTAGCCATTTTTTTGTATACTTCTTTACCAGTCGACACATAGGTCCACTCTAAAGCAGCAACAGTCACTGTCATACCTAGTGTGAACGGCACAAATAACCAGTGATAGATAGATGTTAGCGCGAATTGCAATCGGGCTAAATCTACAGCTTCAAACATGTGTTTTCCTCCTTAGAATAAAATACTAACATCACTTGACGAGCTTTTACAAAAAACCTTGCATCATTGCGACTGTAAAAAAGCTCAAGCCTCAGCAATAATCAACTGTTCTCGTTGGGCAAGGGTCTTAAAATTAACTGCTTCCAACTGATTAATCAATTGATGCTGAATCACGCCCATTGCTTCATTTATAGCGCAATGCCCCTTACAAGACTTAGAGCAAGAACCTACATCATATAAACAACGTTGTAAATACGCATCCCCTTCTACTGCTCTAATTACATCAAGCAACGAGATCTCTTGAGGGCTTCGATTCAGAGCAAACCCGCCATCTACCCCTCGGAAAGATTTCATAATTCCTGCTGCAATGAGACTACGCATAATCTTGAGCAAAAAGCGTTCTGGAATCAACTCTTGCTCAGCCAATACAGCACCAGTTACCTTCGAGCCCGAAGGTAGTAGCGCCATATGTAAGACCATGCGAAATGCATAATCCGTGGCCTGATTTAACTTCATAAAGTCTCCTTTCTCATGCACTCGGACAAACGTATTACTAAATCTAGTATAAATGAAATAAAACAATACTGCAATGGTATTGTTTTAAACAGAATAAATTAATTCACTTACTTCTCATGCTCATATTTTATGAATCAATTACCTACTTTTATATCCATCAAATATTGATTGTCATCATATATAAAAAGACTGCTCTCAAAAGAACAGTCTCAATATATGTATTATTTTGTAATTTCTCGCACCAAATGGCCCATTTCAGGAATGATTAGTTTGCTCATCGCCAAGGTGACGGCCCCAACAGACCCAGGAACGGAGAACATTAAAGTATTGTTATTAACACCAGCTTCTGCACGAGATGCCATTGCTTTTGTTCCAATATCCTCCGTATAGGATAAATATCTAAAGATTTCACCAAAACCTGGGATATGCTTTTCATATAAGCTATTTACCGCCTCGATGGTAACATCTCTCATAGCAATACCAGTTCCCCCAGTAGATATAATGACATCAATAGACTCATCATTACACCATGGAGTCATAGCATTTATTATAGCCTCACAATCATCAATTACAATTTTGCGATCTGCTACAATATGATTTGCTGCTTCCAAAAATTCTTGAACCTTGTTGCCTCCTTTATCAGTTTCTAATGTACGAGTATCAGATACAGTTAATACTGCAACACGTAATGGTCTTGCTACAACTTCGTAAGACATAGTTCCTCCTAAAATAAAGGCACAATAGACGCCAATATCGGCCATCCATTATCGCGTAATGTATCACGCAATGCCCATGTATACTTAATAAGCGGTGCACAATGTAGGCGCAACCAGAAAGATAAATACGGTGTATCTCCTTGGAATACAGCTAGTCGATTTAGAGCATATAAATTATCCCCTGGCTTTACTGTTCCTGGTTGAACTGTGAAAGCCATTTTATACCCAGACTGTTTAGTAACATATTGAACGAGCATATCATTAAAACCACCAGGATACGCCAAATAATTGATAGGTTCTCCTAAAATACCTTCCATAGATGTTTTACCACCGAGAATGGCATCAGGCAATTCTGTAGGATCTATATGAGTTAGTATCTTATGATGATTTGTATGCCCTTGAATATCAAATCCTGCCGTCTCCATTTGACGCATTTGTGCTGTATTTACAAAACCATGCGTATTGGCTGCGTCACTAATCATGAACAAAGTAGCTTTCATATTATATGCTTTTAATATAGGCAATGCATGTTCATAATTATCTACATAACCATCGTCAAATGTTATTACGATTGGCTTCTCTGGTAACTCCGTACCATTTTGCAAATACTCATACAATTGATCCAATGTTATCGTATGATATCCATGATTATGGAGGTATTCCATCTGCTCCTTAAACTGATCCACATGCAATGTTAACGCGGAGTGTTTCTCATCATTTATTTGATGATAATTAAGTACCGGTACACCATATAACTTATAATTTGAAGACAGTCCCCACATAGCCCCAATAGAAACCGCTAAAATTGCAATACATATTGCAATACAATATAACAACTTTTTAATACAGCTCTTGCCATATTTATACATATAAAATAATCACTCCCATCGACTTACATACATAATGAGAATACCACATATAAGTGGCTATTATCAAGAAAATCCCTCATAAGATTAATATAAAAACGGTTGATGCAATGAATCTGTCGTCGCTTAATTCTTATTACCTTTAACTTTCCCTACTTGCTTCCTCACTGTGGATTTCCCTTCATCGCTTAGCAGTTTGGTAAATCTTACGTTCGGAAGAAGGTGGTGTGTGAGCCCCATACGTCGTTTAATCCTAATTACTTTTCGCTTGCCCTACTTGCTTCCTCACTGTGGATTTCCCTTCTCTGCTTCGCAGTTTGGTAAATCTTACGTTCGGAAGAAAGTGATGTGTGGGCCCCATACTTCGTTTAATCCTAATTACTTTTCCCTTGCCCTACTTGCTTCCTCACTGTGGATTTTCCTTCACTGCTTCGCAGTTCGGTAAATCTTACGTTCGGAAGAAAGTGATGCAGTGAATCTGTCGTCGTTTCACTCCTCCATCTTCTACTGCCCTACTTTTCCCACGCCGTCTCTATTGATCAATACACATAGACAATACTTCTACAACCTTGGCTGAAAACGGCTCTAGAAGGAATTAGAATGTGCTCATTAGAGCACAAAAATAGAGGGCCAACCCTTTATAGGGTTGACCCTCTATTTCGTTAATCAGCGAGTTCTTATGTACGGTTCTTTGCTCCAGGATACGGGGTGTTCGTCGCTGTGGAAGGACCTATGTAGCTGCGCTACATATCCATCTTACGCTCCGAACTAAGCGATGCAGTGAATCTGTCGTCGTTTAATTCTTATTACCTTTAACTTGCCCTACTTGCTTCCTTACTGTGGATTTCCCTTCACTGCTTCGCAGTTCGGTAAATCTTACATTCGGAAGAAAGTGATGCAGTGAATCTGTCGTCGCGTTGCTCCTCCATCTTCTACTGCCCTACTTTTACTGCCCTGCTTACCAGGTCCCCTGGGAGGATAGGAAGCCATACAAAAAAAAGACACACCCTCAGGTGTGCCTTTAAGCAATCAGCGGCTTCCTATCCTC
>NZ_JBKTIE010000005.1:0-137935 GCF_047241225.1 Veillonella parvula
TGATAGGCTTGCCTACGTCTGGACTACCAACCAGAACTGTGTTTTTATCTTAGTTAGGACTATTATAGCATATTTATAATCTATTTTTATTGCTTCTTCAAATGCCTATCAAAAAAATGAATCGTAGCCAACCAAGAATCCTTGCTCTCTTTCATCAGTAAACGCCAAACTTTTCGATAACGATGATTTGGTTGATAGGCCACCGTCAACATGTGACCTGTTTCATGATATTTTTTAAATATAATGTAGTGTCCTTTATAATGGGAGACAATATCATCAATTGCTGACGAAGCATCCCATATTTCATCAACAGTACTTCCGAGCAATAAGATTGGTGAATGAATTTGACCAACATCTATTCTAGCAGAGCAATCTTTAGGGAAGGTTTTTCTAAAAAGTTTACTGAACAGATAATCTCTAAGTCGAAACTTTTGATAGGAAAGTTCTTTTTGCAAATACGTCCAAGAGGAAGTATGAGAGTTCCATTTTCCTTTTATTCCTTCATACACCACATCAGAGGGGGAATTTAGTACCAAGCATTGAACGTCATTAAAAAGGCTCTCCTCAGCTAAAACGAATTCTGTTCCCTTAGACCGTCCATGGATTCCAATTCTTTCACTATCTACTTGAGGATGCTGACGTAGATAATCCTTTGCTCCCACAAGGCCCTCTAAAGGAATACGTTCCAAATGTTTTGGTAACCCCTCTAAACCAAAGTAGGCAACTGCTAAGCAAATATAACCTCTGGAAGATAGAAGCTGAGCCATATTCTGTGCCTTTTCAATTCTTCCTTCACTACCGCTCACAATAATCAATGCCGGTGCTTTTAGTGACTTTTTATCATAAAATAGTCTCCCTTGAAAATGTTCCCCGTAAATATCTTGATGACTAATTTGCGAACTCATGTAACGTCTTGAGAAGGTTCTCTCTGCAATAACAGTATTTCCTTGCATAATTTTGATTTTCACAAAAAATTGATCTAGTAAAGGAATTTTAGAAAGAGAACTTGGGAGTTTCTTTTTCTTATTGGTCAAGGGCTTAGCATTAAAAAATAGTCCCATTGTTGAAATGCCTTCATAAGAGCCAGAACAAGATGGAGTTTGTGAAATATCAATAATGCCATTCTTATCTGATACAAAAGTCCCTGTTGATCTCCATAAAACATCATGAGCTAAAAGCATGGGAGCATTGATACAATAATAATCAGTTAGGTACATCTCGACTCGATATGTTTCTCTTGGTTTTAAGCCATTGATGACAATATTGAAAGATTCGTCTGCTAACTCAGACTCTGAGATAAGTTCAATTTGTATAGTCATATCTTCCTCTTTTTGTTAATGCTATTAACAATGTGTTTTTAAATTTGGATAATATCAGATATTTATTTTTTGCTTAATTGTAGAATGAAATTGAACACATAAAAAATCCATAGTGAACCTTGTGTTATGATTTAGGTGTCTAATCAAAATATAACCGAGGTAATCACTATGGACTACAATAATCATAACACGACATTACGCACAAACACTTAAACTTCTAAGAACGATTTTATTTAGAAAAGAGAATCGTTCTAGGAGATAGTATTGCTGCAATTTCACGTGCACTGGGCCGTTCTAGAACAACTATTTATACAGAATTAAAACGTGGTACTGTAATTCAAATTCGACAAGGTAAATCTCAACTTGTATATTTAGCTGATTCTGGACAAGCAACATATGAAAGACAACGTGTTGGCTCCTTTAATACCATGAGAATTGGTGCTATAGAATCTTTTATAAATTGGATTGAAAGCAAGACTTTAGCTAATCGTTGGTCATTTGATGCTGCTGTTGGATATGCTAAACATAAGGGGTTGTTTGTGCGTAATGAAATGGTTTGTACTAAAACTTTATATAACTATCTTCACAAAGGTGTATTAGGTATAAAAGCAATTGATTTACCATTGGTAGTACGGCGTTCCCAACGAAAATCTATTTCTAGAAAACATAAGCGAGAACTTGGTAAATCCATAGAACTTCGCGATCCTAATATTGAAACACGCGAGGAATTCGGACATTGGGAATTAGATACCGTCCGTGGAACAAAAGATAAGACAGACCATGTTTTAATCTCTTTACTTGAGCGTAAAAGCAGATTGTATGTGGCTTTACGGTGTCCCTCAGCGCGTGCTACTGATGTAAAAGAAACACTGCATGCATGGTTAAATACGTTTAAAGATGTTAATCTAGCTTGCTTATGTAAAACAATAACTGCAGATAACGGTTTAGAGTTTTCAGAGATATCTAATTTAGAAAATGAAACCTTGTCTATTTATTTTGCTAGACCTTATTCTGCTTGGGAACGTGGATCAAACGAAAGGCATAATGGTTTACTTCGTAGATGTATACCGAAAGGAATGCCAATAAAAGCCGTTTCAGAGGAAACAATTCAACGAACTCTTCAATAGTGTAATAATTTGCCACGCAAGCTTCTAAATTATAGCCCCCCCCCTTGGATGTCTTTCTTGAAGAAGTTAATAGAATTGTAGATTTGGATACTGTTCAATTTCATATTGCAATTTAAAATTTTAAATAATTGTTTTGAAAAACCCTTATTTTATCACTTAATTTATCATTGTTAGATATAAGATGTAAGGATTTCACTTTATCTCTAATTTCTCCTAATAAATCTAAAACACCTTCTGATGTAATATTAGATTCAAGATAATCTAACATTTCTGAAAATTTTTTTTGACATAAAGAAAATTGTAACTTACTCTTTATAGATTCATCCGTAAAAGAAATTAATGCAATAAATGATTGCCTTGCATCAAAATTTTTAATTAATTCAATATAAATTGGGTTTGCATCCCATGCTTCTCCACTTCCATTAGTCAAGAATACAGATACTATTACTTTTACATATTGGAAATTCATTTGCGAAGGAATAGTACCATGATTACCTACTACAGCACGCAATTGCCTTGCAAAAGAAGGTTCATTATAAAAATTATTAAAACTATTATGAGCCATCATTAAATGTTCTAAAGACACTTTGATTATGGGAGCTTTTACAGTATCTGGCAAGTAAGACATTCCTCCCACAACTTCTAAAAATCTCTTTGCCTCATTTTTAGTTTGGTTATCTCCATTCGCCAAAAATGTTGCATATCTGATACCAAAATCCGATTTTACTTCTTCAGATATTATTTTCCATAATTCAGGTGCTAAATTATTTATATTACTTCTTGTCTGTTGACTTGTTTTTTCGTCAATGTATATACCAAAAAATCCCTTTGCCAATGCATCAGCTTTTTCAATGCTTAATTCAGTAAAAAATGGAACTATCATTGACGCTTGGACATCATCAATCACTTCGGATTTAATATTTGATAATAGCTGACCAATTTTAACCTGTATACTTGATGGTGGGGTTGCGATTACTTCTTTAATACATATCTCTAACCAGGAAATTATATTTAGCCCTGTTAATTCTGCCTGATTAGGATGTGCTGCACTTGCCCAATTCCTCATATAGCGTATGAAGTCTAAATGCTTATACCCTATTTGTGTAATCAAACCAATTTCCAATGCACCCTTAATTAAATCAAAATCATCTAACTTCAATAAATCTTCTGGTGAAGTAAATTGTTTTCTTCTCTCATCACTTATTACAACATCATAGAAATACTTAATATCTCCGTTTATCACTCTAATTCTTAGTTGTTTAATCGTTTCGTCCCACAAATAATTTAATGCTGCATCAAACAAGCCTGTCGATACTGCAACAAAAAACTTAGACAAATAATACGATTCCCTAATCAGCTCATTATTCATCTTATCTATAACAAACGGAAGATTTGCTATTGCAATTTTTCGTTCGTCTAACGAAGATAAAACATTGTCTGTCGGTAACCCTACTGCATGTAACACTGATAAATACATATTATTTGAATCTTGTATAATTTGTGATATCTCACTTTGATTGTTCCTAATTGATAATTCAGTTTCCATAAAATTTTCTCTCCTTTTAAATATTTTTCAACAATATAGATATTAAAGATAGACATCTTTTATAAAAATATTCATAATATAAATCATTTGAAATATCTATTTTATTCTTTTCATGATGTCTTATCCGATATGAATTTCCTATATCTGTCAACACTTTAAATTCAATATCAAACATTTTTTTAATGTGTTCATTTCCATAGCTTATATCATTAATGATTTTTTCTACCGATTTCTTTTTATCCAAAGTAGGATAATAATAAGTTTTAATTCTTTCAAAAGCATCCCAGATTTTTTCAACAGCATAGGAATAATTAGCTTTATTATACAAATCTTCAGCTATCCTTATTAATTCTTCAAGACCAGCTTCATTAATGTTTGTTGAATCATCAAATCCGATTACTTTATTACTTGTAGAATGTATTTCTCCATCTCTAAGCTCTACATTGATATTATTTAATTTAAAGATAGCATTTATTTCATTTTCAAATTGCGAAGATTTTGTAGTATGCCTATCAAAACTTTCAATAACATCGAACACAGTAAATGGAGTCGTCCCTTTTATAAAATCATTAAACTCCTTTATTTCTACATACTCATTGTCTACAAAATGTCTTGGAATATAAAATTTAGTAATGTCATCAAAAGCAAATTCACTAACTGATTTATAATAGTTCCAGTTAGTTTCATCAGTTAAGTAAAATATTTCATTATACTCATTCATCACCTTAAAGAGTTGATGTCTCACTGCATTAGGAAGTTTAACGCTAATTTTTTTATTTATTATTAGAGTTTTATTTCTTTCTGAAAAAGGGATATACATAGCTGGCTTCATTCTATATATTTTCCAACTAAAGACATCTCTCCCAGACAATTTACTTGTGGCAACTATCTCATACCCATCTTCATTTAGTAAAGTATTTATTCTTTCTAAATATCGTTCCCAAGCTCCATTTTCATCTCTCACTTCTGGATGAAATACTTCACAAAGAAAATTTAGCAAAATATTATCTTCACCATCAAGCAGCTGAAATCTTTCGTCTTCGAATATCCAATCGTCTGAATAATCGCCATTATGTGTATGCATTATAATTTCTTCTTCTGCATTCTCCACTCTTGAATCTCTACTTTCCCAATCTGCTAAGTTATACAATCTTTTCAAAAATCCAACAACATCAAATCGACCATAATAAGGGTAAAATATATTTTCTGTTATTAACCAATTATCTTCCGTTATTCCTTTTTTGAATAAGTCAAAAATGTCTCGTCTTGTAACACCTGTAATTTTATTCAAAGTATAATCTCCTCATATTAAATTTTCACACATTCTACTATTTCCTCAATATCACAATCCAATGCATTGCAAATTCTAAGCAAAACATCCGTAGTTACATTTTGCCCGTTCTTCATTTTGTAAAATGTACTTTTACTCACTTTTGCCTTTTCCATCAATTCATTATTTGTCATATCTAAATCAATGAGTTTTTTGAACAATCTTTTATAACTAAAAGCCCTCATTTTTATCCTCCGTTCAAGAAAACTATATTTAGTATATTATATCACAAAATATACTTTTTTCATAAATATATTCTCTTTAATCAAACTCGCACAAATAAAAGAAAAAGACGATATTTTTTTTCTCTATCGCCTTTGGTTACCATCTTTATGAAATTTTTTATTTTACAAAACTGGAATTTATATGAATGATGTGAATACTGTACAAACCCTAGTTTAAAGCATAATATAAAGTATCTATATAGGAAGAATTCTTGCCATACTTGTTCTTTACATCACGCTCCTAATTAATCTAAAAACGTAGTTTTCATATATTTTAGGAAATCATTTGATTTTCGAAGAACCTCTTCGAATACATCTATTTTACTTTTTTCTGATAAGCCAAATGTATTTGAAATCTTACTATATTCTTTACCTTTTCTGTGTCCAGATCCAGTAGATCTTAACTTCTGTAAATCCCTTAAAAACTTAATATGATTTTCATATCCAACAGCCTCATTTGATTGTATCCATCTTTCAAGTTTACTTATTCCTTTAATATCAGTTTGAACATCTCCAAGAACGATTAATTGCTTTTCATTAAGTGAGTCAATCAAAACTTTAACTAACGACAAAACTAATTGATCGAATTCTGGCTGACTTTCCCAAAACGGGATTCTAATTTGAGTTAGATTATATTGATCTTCCACAGATAATGGCAGATATAAATCCCAGCCATATTTTGTGTTCCATTGCTTTATTAAAGAACCATAAAGAACTTGAAATTTATGATCTTCCATATTTGACTCCGTAAATATATTACAGAAATCCCTTTGGAAAGATACCTGGCTTACTCCTTCTTCACCTACTATATTGTAACTTTTCCAGTATCCACGCTCACTTTCAGGTAAATCTCTTCCTAAATCGCCCAAATAAACTGCTACACAATTTTTATGATGATTATCTATTTCAATACCCCATAATGATTGACAACTCAAATATCCATCTCTAATCTCATATAACTCAGGTTTATTTACATATTTTTGTAATACATCACGCTTAAAAAATACTGGTGTTAAATACATAGGAGCATCTGGATTAGACCCAAAATAATTATTCAGCTTATCCGGATTGCACGTATTAAAAATCTCTTTTCCAAACTCGTCAATACCAATAATAAAGTCCTCGTAACTTTCTTTTTTTTCATACGGCCAATAACCACATCCCTCAATTGGCGCTGGTATAAGAATTTTTTTACCCATTAAGATACTATACACATATGTTGGAAAATTCATATCACCGCCCCATAATCCATAAAACAGACTATTATCTTTAGATTCGGTATTAAACTCTTCTAGCCCAAAATCAGATATTTTTCCATCGAACTTAGTTCTAATATCAAAAAAAAGTAAAATTGCCATCTGTTTTGCTGATGAATAATTACGTAAAAACTTCTTTTTAATTTGAATCGTCGTAGCATCAATATATTTAACCGCTTCTTCACTTTCCCCATTTTCATACATAGCCCAATATGATTTACTATTTTTGTTATATCGAAGATTGTTTAGTAAGATAAACTCCTGTGATAACTCAATATAATCTTCCTCAACACCATAAAAATCACGATAATATAAAATAGATTCAAAACCATCTTTTAGCAAATTCGCTTTATACTGATATGCGTATCCATTTCCTTCAAATCCGGGATTTCCTTGCTCGTTAGCAGAAACATCCCACCCAACATCATTATATACCTCATCTATATGATTTAGCGAAACTAACCCACACCAAAATTCTGCATCTGCACCATTCATATCTTTGTGACCGGATACCTGTATCCATTGTTCTTTTCCTAAATTTCTCTTTATATATTCCACGTTCTTGGTCTGCAAAATTATTTCTTTTACTCCATCCATCAAAATAACTCCTAACATAATTTGATTTTTAGGTAGTCTAAACAACGTTGTAAGATATTAATAACCAAACCCATTATTTAGATTTTCTATGTTCTCTATATCTATCATCGTTATTCTATATTCTTATTTAGATCGATTTTATTGCTTCATTGATACCTTGTAAAAAGGCTATAACTGCTGCTCCAACCATCGGTATTCCGTATGGGCTTAACAAGAATCCTACTATCAATGCTTCTATACCTATTGAAAAATCCTTTTGAAACAATGATACGACTCCAACAACGATACACATAAGCATTAGCAAATACAGTATTGTTGTTCCTATGGCAAGTAAAAATGTCAGAAATGCAGTGAGGATACTTAACACCAAGCTAATTGGAAACAAAATTATTTTTAATATCCATCTCATAAATACCCTCCATTTCTACTGAATCATTTTAAAATGCCTTAAAGCATCCATAATAGCTTCCTCTTTTTCCGGTGTGCATTGTGGTATAACCTGTTTTTCTTTTTTTGATTTATTATAATTCTCCCTTAATTCAATACCACACTTCTTTTTAATCTGTGCAATATAAAGTGTTGGAACTTTTAATCCAAATTTTTCTAATATATTCCTTAATTTGTGCATAAGACGCTTTACTTTCAGCACTTGTCAAATCAAGCTCATCAAGCTTAATTTCAACATCTATATGCTTATCGACATCAAGTTTGGACAATAGTGCCACCGCCTCAACGTGAGCAGTCATAGGGAACATGTCTACAGGTTGTACTTCTTTTAGTTCATAGCCATAGTGTGTGAGGATTTCAATGTCCCTTGCCATGGTTGCTGGGTTACAGGATACGTAGACAATGCGTTTTGGTTCCATGCCAGCTGCAGAGGTTAGTACTTCTTCTTTACAGCCTGCACGGATTGGATCGAATACGATGACGTCTGGTCGTACGCCAGCTTTGTAGAGTTTTGGCATTTCTACAGCCGCATCAGCGACGATAAATTCCGTATTATCATAGCCATTTCGACGTGCGTTTTCACGAGCATTGATAATGGCTGGTTTTACGATTTCAATACCGATAACATGTTTTGCCTTATGGGCCAAAAATAGTGAAATAGTACCTGTTCCACAGTACGCATCAATCACTGTTTCATCCCCTTTTAACTCCGCATAGGCTAGCGCTTGGTCATACAGTACTGTAGTTTGTTCAGGATTAACTTGGAAGAAGGAATGTGGGGATAAGGTAAATTGTAAGTCCTTTATATGATCTGTAATTGTTCCATCACCGTAGAAGATATGATTCTTAGGTCCTAATATAACATTGGTACGCTTACTATTTACGTTATGAACGATTGTTTCTACTTGAGGGATGCATTCTGTTAATTTCTCTACCCACTTTTCTTGATGTGGTAAATGGTCGGTAGCAGTTACAAGGATAATCATCCATCCAGATTGTCCGATACGACCGATGACATGACGTAGTACACCCTTACCAGTATGTTCATCATAAGGTTCAATATCAAACTCTTTGGCGATTTGGTAACAAGCTTGAGCAATGATATTATTCCCTTCATCTTGAATAGGACAGTTTGTACCTTGCACGATATCGTGAGAGCCCATCGCATAAAATCCCATTTGAATATCGCCTTTAGTACCGCCTACAGGCATTTGCATTTTATTGCGATATGCCCAAGGTTCTTTAGGCCCTAATGCAGGTTTTACAAGGTCTGGATTTTGATGACCAATGCGTTCGATAACATCCTTCACCTTTTGTGTTTTAAGTGAAAGCTGACCTTCATAGGTAATGTGTTGTAGTTGGCATCCCCCACAGAAGCCATAGAGTTCACAACTAGCATCGATACGATTAGGAGCCATTGTAACAATCTCTAATAGTCTACCTGTAGCATACGTCTTTTTCACCATATTGATGGATACTTTTACAGTTTCTCCAGGTAAGGAAAAAGGAACAAAAACAGTAAAGTCATCTACACGACCTACTCCTTCACCGCTGCTACCAATACCGTGAATGGTTACAAACACTTCATCACCTAGTTTAACAGGTGCATTAAGTATAGCTTGTTGTTTTTTAGATACTACACCGCTCACAGTTTGCTGTGAATTAGAGCGATTCTCTCTTCTATGTTGTTTAGATTTTTTTTTACGAGATGTACGATTTGTACCGTTCATTACACGTCTCTTTTCTTCCAAATTTTAATCATACCAGTCACAATGAGTACGAAGAATACGGTACCAAATTTCACGAGTAATTCTTCACCTTGAATATATGGCATAAGAAGTGGATCTTCCACAATCATTTCGCCTGCAACCCAGCCAAGTAGTGCACCACCAGCCCAAAGAATGGCAGGAAATTTATTGATAATACGAGCAAATAACGTAGAGCAAAATACGATAATTGGAACAGTAATTAACATACCAGCGATAACAAGCTCTAAATGACCTTTAGCGGCACCTACTACACCGATGACATTATCAATACTCATCATCGCATCGGCTACAATAATTGTCCAAATGGCACCCATTAAAGAATTCTTAGCTTCGATATGTGCATCTTCATCTCCACCCTTGAGTAATTGAATGGCAATCCATACAAGCACAAGTCCACCACCTAAATGGATAAGAGGTACCAACGTTAAAGCTTCTACAAGAAGTGTGGCAAAGATAAGGCGCATTAGAATAGCCCCTACCGTACCCCAGATAACAGCCTTCTTTTGTAATTCTGGAGCTAATTTACCAGCCGCCATACCGATAACAACAGCGTTATCTCCTGCTAACAAAATATCTATTAAAATAATCTTACTAATGGTTATCCACGTAGCGGCTTCCAAAAATTCCATTCTGTACTTACCTCAATTCTGTCTACTAATTCTATAACTATCCCTTAACTATACCATAAATCTTCTATTTTCTCATCTACAAGAGAGCTATTAATTTACATAAAAAATCTCTCCTCCTGTGATTAGGAGAAGAGATGTATTACATTATTTCTTAAGTTTTTTAGCGAACAAAGATGCACCTACTACGAGGATTACTGCAGCGATTTTAATGAACAACACGTATGGTTCAACCGTATGGGCAATCAATGTATCCTCTACAGCCATGCCAGCACCTACCCAACCAAGAATACCACCGCCAACATATAAGATAATTGGAAAACGTTCAATAACTTTCACAAATAAAGTACTTCCATAGATGATGATTGGTACAGTAATCAACATACCAATAGCTACCATCGTCATATGACCACCTGCAGCACCAACTACACCGATAACATTATCGATGCCCATAATACCATCTGCAATTACAATAGTAGTAATAGCAGCACGCAAACTATCCTTCGCTTCAATATTATGCTCGCTATCATCATCAGCAATAAGTTTGTAACCGATCCATAAAAGAAGGATACCACCTACTAAACGAAGAGCAGGAATATTGTTCAGTGCCTCTACAAATAAGAATGCCATAACAAGGCGTAAAATAATGGCCCCCGCTGTGCCCCAGAAGATAGCTTTCTTCTGCAAATGAGCCGGTAAATTACGAGCCGCCATACCAATCACAATAGCATTATCACCAGCAAGTAAGATATCGATAACAATGATTTGTAGCATCGCCAATAAACCTTGAATAGATAAGATGTCCAATGTCTCCTCCTTATAATATAACTATAGTATATATATTATAATCGATATAGTTCAATGGTGTAAAATTCAATTTGTAAAATATATATTCATATTTAGCATACTCTATTCCTATTACTTTATTCATATTAATGAGAGAAATATAAGACTACAAATAAAATCTCTACGACACATAAACTCTTTATTTATAGAGTAATAATTAACATATATGGTTCTTTATTTCACTCTATATTTTACTCCATATTTAATTCCTAAATTTTAGGGAGTTTATCTATTAAATTAGACTACTTTATGGTATCGTATTATATATCATTACTAAGGGAGGTTAGTATGTATCAAACATATTCTATACTGCAAAAATTATGGTTGTTCATAAAACTATTTACTCCAATGTGCATTACTCAATTTTCCCTGATTGGGGCTACCTTCATCGCCATCTTTTTAACTGGGCAATATAGTACGACTGATTTAGCTGGTGTCGCTACGGGATATAATTTGTGGCTCCTCTTCTATATCTTTGCACAAGGTACATTAATGGGTATCACGCCAATTATTTCTCAACTATTAGGAGCTAAGAAAACAGGTGATATTCCAATAATCTTTCATCAAGGCCTTTTCATCGGTACAGGACTAGCATTTTTAATTTTATTAATTGGTATATTCGGCTTACGCCCTTTATTGACATATTTAAATCTTGAACCGGCTGCCGCCGAGGTATGTATTAGTTATCTGAAAGCCTTTGCACTTGGTTTATTCCCATTACTCTGGGTAAATACCTTGCGTAACACGGTCGATTCTCACGGATTAACACATTACTCCATGGCCATCGTCTTTACAAGCTTTGTGATTAACGTATTCTTAAATTACGCACTCATCTTTGGTCATTACGGCTTTCCTGAAATCGGTGGTGTTGGTGCTGGCTATGGTATTGCCGGTGCCTGTTGGACCAACTTTATTTTATTTAGCTTAGTCATTCTATTGCATCCTAAGTTAAAAGGCTATCACATCTATAAAGATTTCCATAGCCCTAATTTTCACTATATCCGTGAACAATTACAAGTTGGTATACCCATTGGTTTTTCCATCTTCTTTGAAGCTAGTATCTTTAGCATTGCTGGGCTTTTAATGGTTCACTTTGGATCTGCTGTAGTAGCAGCTCACCAATCGGTTATTTCCTTTACTAATGTTTTCTACTGCTTGCCATTAAGCATTGCCATGTCTTCTACCATTGCCGTTGCTTATGAACTCGGTGCAGGGCGAAAAAAGGAAGCTATTCAATACTCTTATATTTCTCGTGTATTAGCTATCATTATAGCCATTCTCATATGCGCCTTTACATTCACCCATATGGATAATATAGCTGATCTATTTACAAATGATGATGAAGTATATGAGCTTATTTATCACTTCCTCGGATATGGCGTATTCTTTGCAGCCATCGATGCCATAGGTACACCATTACAAGGTATTCTAAGAGCCTACAAGGATGTAAAAGTAGTTCTTTACATCTCGCTCATATCCTATTGGGGCGTATGTTTTCCAACGGCTTATACCCTTGCTAAAAATCCTAATTATGGACCATTTGGCGTATGGATTGGATTATTGGCTAGCGTGGTAGTTGCGGGTATATTATTTACACTTCGTACATACTACATACAACATTACAAACCTAGAACTATTACAAAATAATATAAGCACCTATTGATTACGCTCAAGTGTAAGTAATCAATAGGTGCTTTTTTATTTTAAAGCCTCTTGTTTCTCTACTTTGGACATACGGAAGAAATTATATAGCGTTTCTGCCGTCTTATAATTCATAGATTCTACATTTGCAAGTTCATCAATAGATGCCTCTTTCATTGCCTCTAAACTATTAAAGTGAGCCCATAAGGCCTTACGGCGTTTAGGACCGATACCTTCAATATGATCTAGAATAGATTCAAGATTTCGCTTGCCCCGCAACTTACGGTGATAGGTAATGGCAAAACGATGCGCTTCATCACGAATTTGTTGAAGTAATTGAAGCTCCGGCATGTGATGACTCAAAATGATACTTTCAGATTGTCCCTCTACAAAGACCTCTTCAATACGCTTAGCCAAGGAGATAACTGGCACATCTGTAACACCAACGGCACGGATTAACGGCAAAGCCGCATTGAGCTGCCCCTTACCACCATCGATGATAATAAGATCTGGCATAGGCCAGTCTGTTTCATTACCGTAACGACGTTCCATGATTTCAGCCATCGATTTAAAGTCATCAGGTTTACCTTGTGTGGTTTTCAGTTTAAAGCGGCGATATTCCTTCTTCGCAGGCTTGCCACCTTCAAAAACAACCATAGAAGCCACCGTTTCAGTTCCTTGTGTATGAGATATATCAAAACACTCCATACGTTCAGGTAAACGCGGTAAGTCGAGAATCTCGGCTAGTTTCTTAACCGCCCCGCCAGTCTTATCGATTTGGTGCTGCCACTGACGACGACGTTCTTCAAGGAAGGTTTCCGCATTTTCATGAGCCATCTTAATCATGTCCATCTTATAGCCACGTTGTGGCACAGATACTTCTACATGTTGACCTTTAAGCTGTGTAAACCATTCACTTAATAAGTCTCTATCAGAACTATCCATAGGTAGTAATAATTCCTTCGGAATGAAGTTTGTATCTCCATAGTATTGCTTGATAAAGTCCGTCATAATCGTTTCTGGACTATCGCCATCATGTTGCACAAAGTAATTTTCACGGCCTAGAAGACGACCACCACGGATGAATAGCAACTGTACACAGGCCATCGATGTATCAACAGCCAATCCTAAGACGTCTAAGTCGCCACGTTGGGTAACCATGCGTTGCTTTTCTTGTATCTTTTCAATGCTAGACAATTGATCACGATAACGTGCAGCATCTTCAAAGCGTAAGTCCTCTGCAGCAAGCTCCATCTTCTCTTTAATTTCCTTCAGTAAAGGGATAGGCTTACCTTCAAAGAGCTCTATGATTTCGTCAATATACTTTCGATAATCCGATACGGAAATCTTGTTAAAGCACGGTGCTTCACAGTAGTGCATATGATATTGCAAACAGGGTCGCTCTACCTTCATAGACTTACATGTCCTGAGTGGATAGTACTGGCGTATTAATTTCAATACCACATGGACGGATGTAACGTCTGTAAAAGGTCCAAAATACTTGGCTCCATCCCGTTCAAGACGGCGCGTCATATATACGCGTGGGTAATCCTCTTGCACAGAGACTTTTACATATGGGTATGTCTTATCATCACGAAGTCTAATGTTATATTTAGGTTCGTGTTCTTTAATTAAGGTATTCTCTAAAATGAGCGCTTCCATTTCCGTCTTGGTTTGAATGACTTCCACATCGACGGCACGCTTCATCATGGCCGTAACCTTTGGTGCGCGGTTCGCATCATTACGTACATAGGAACGCACACGGTTGCGCAGATTAATAGCTTTACCTACATAGATGATTCGGTTATATTGATCACGCCATAAATAGACACCTGGCGTTGTTGGCAGATGACTGACCTTTTCCAGTAATTCTTCAGACGGCATGTTTCCTCCTTTCCTTGTAGATTACAAGAGAATAGCTTACACACTTCTTTAAATAATGCCCTTTATGAGTTGCAGGATGTAATCTATTCTCTTTATGATTTTTCTTTTATGGAAACTTAAATATATGTACTATTTTATTTCTTATGCTTCGCTGCTTTCATAAATTTCTTAGTCTGTTCCAATACAGGACCTAAGAATTTGCCGGTATAACTTTCTTTCACCTTAGCAATTTCCTCAGGCGTACCAGTAGCCACGATAGTGCCACCGCGATTACCACCTTCAGGACCAAGATCAATAATGTGGTCAGCCATCTTAATCACATCTAAATTATGTTCGATAACGACAACAGTATCCCCGCCCTCTACGAGTTGTTGCAATACATGTAACAACTTACGAATATCTTCAGCATGAAGACCTGTAGTAGGCTCATCGAGGATGTATAGCGTTTTACCAGTGCTACGACGCGCTAGCTCTGTAGCTAATTTAACCCGTTGAGCCTCACCACCAGATAATGTAGTAGCCGCCTGACCTAAACGGATATACCCAAGGCCAACCTCTTGAAGAGTAACCATCTTACGATTGATTTTAGGTATGGCACTAAAAAATTCTACAGCATCATCAACTGTCATATCTAATACATCAGCAATGGATTTGCCTTTATATTTAACCTCCAAAGTTTCACGGTTATAACGCGCCCCTTTGCAGACTTCACAAGGCACATACACATCAGGTAAGAAGTGCATTTCAATCTTGATGATACCATCTCCACGACAGGCCTCACAGCGACCACCTTTTACATTAAAGCTAAAACGACCTTGTTTATAGCCTCGCATCTTAGCTTCTGGCGTTTGACTATATAGTTCGCGAATTGCATCAAATACACCAGTGTATGTAGCTGGATTGGAACGAGGTGTACGACCGATAGGACTTTGGTCAATATTGATGATCTTATCGATGTGTTCTAAACCACGAATCTCTTTATGAGCTCCTACCTTGTGGAAAGAACGATATAACTGATTGGCTAATCCTTTATAGAGGATTTCATTGATCAAAGTAGACTTACCAGAACCACTGACACCAGTAACGACAGTTAATATGCCGATAGGAAATTTTACATTAACATTTTGTAAATTATTTTCCTTAGCCCCCCGAATTTCAATACATTTCTTACCTGGTTTACGACGTTCGTCAGGAAGAGCAATAAACTTACAGCCACTCAAATATTGGCCAGTAATGGAATCTTTGACCTTCATGACTTCGTCTACTGTACCAGCTGCAATGATTTGACCACCATGTTCGCCTGCACCAGGACCGATGTCTACAAGGTAATCAGCAGCACGCATCGTATCTTCGTCATGTTCTACAACAAGCAAAGTATTTCCTAAATCACGTAACCCTTTTAATGTATCGATAAGGCGATCATTATCGCGTTGATGTAAACCGATAGAGGGCTCATCTAGGATATATAATACACCTACTAAGCCAGAGCCGATCTGTGTAGCTAACCGAATACGCTGTGCTTCACCACCAGATAATGTGCCTGCACTACGGTTCATTGTTAGGTAATCGAGACCTACATTATTAAGGAAACCTAGACGAGCATTGATTTCCTTTAAAATTTGAGCACCAATCACTTGTTCACGTTCAGTTAACTGTAGATTACCAAAGAAATCGAGTGCTTCTTTAATAGTTAACTGCGTTACTTCGTTTATATTCTTATCCCCTACAGTAATAGCTAATACTTCAGGTTTAAGACGAGCCCCATGACATGTAGTACACGGCTTAATAGACATAAACTTTTCAAATTCTTCACGCATAGAGTCTGTAGAGGCTTCACTATGACGGCGCTTAACCATCGGTAAAATACCTTCGTACTCAGTAAAGAATTCCTTTATCTCACCTCTCATATTTTCATAGGTGAAACTTACCTTATCCGTCGTACCGTACATCACCTTTTTCTGTAATGCTTTCGGCAATTCATCATAGGTGGAGTCTAAGGAATATCCATTAGCTTTTAATAGACCTTCTACTTGACGCATAAACCACGCATTAGGATTGGAGCTCAAGGCTTGCACGCAACCATCGGCAAAGCTAATAGATCCATCTGGAATAACGCGCTCCTCATCAACCTCCATAGTAGAACCAATCCCTAAACAAGATGGGCACGCACCAAACGGACTATTAAAGGAGAACATACGCGGTTCAATTTTAGGTAATGAAATATGACAATCTGGGCACGCAAAATGTTGGCTATACATGTGTTCAGGTCCGTCTACCTCTTGAATCACAACGATGCCTTCTGCCCATTTTGAAGCGGTCTCCATAGAGTCAGCCAACCGAGATTCAATGCCTTCTTTTACAACGAGACGGTCCACAACGATATCGATGGAATGCTTCTTATTTTTCTCTAATACAATTTCTTCGTCCAAGGTGCGTACTACACCGTCTACTCGAGCACGAACAAAGCCTTCCTTGCGAAGTTGTTCAAATACCGATTTATGTTCCCCCTTTTTACCTTGAATCATAGGGGCTAGCACTAAAACCTTAGTACCTTCTGGAAAGCTCATTACATCATCGGTCATTTGTTGTATTGTTTGCTGGGTAATAGGCTTACCACACTCTGGGCAATGTGCATGACCTACGCGTGCAAATAAGAGACGTAAATAGTCGTAAATCTCCGTAACAGTGCCCACTGTAGAACGAGGATTACGGCTGGTAGTCTTTTGGTCAATAGAAATAGCTGGAGATAAACCTTCAATATAATCGACGTCGGGTTTATCCATTTGTCCCAAAAATTGACGTGCATACGCAGATAGGGACTCAACATAACGTCGTTGCCCTTCTGCGTAAATCGTATCAAATGCTAGGGATGATTTACCAGAACCACTGAGGCCAGTTAAGACAATAAACTGATCACGTGGCAAGGATATATCAATATTTTTTAGGTTATGCTGACGCGCACCTTTTACAATCAATTGGTCTTTCATTATCTTTCCTATTTAAAGAGATGATACCAAACGGCATCATCTCTCCGATTACTAACATGAAATAATATATGTATATTATCGCACATATAGTCTATATAATCTATGTGTTTTCTTACAATCTTTTAAAATTGCTCCTAAGATTTACTTTTTTGACTTGTCCGCTTTCTAGATTTGGCAGAAGCAGGCTTCTTCAACTTGCTATCTCCTGCACTATGCATATCGGACCATTGTTGACGTAATACGCCCAATTGATCACGTAACTTAGCCGCAGCTTCAAATTCAAGCTGCTTAGCGGCGGCCTTCATTTGACGATCTAGCTCTTCAATCTTATTGTACAATTCTTCCGGTGTTATATCTGCCACCTTAGGTGCTGATGTATCTTGAACATATGGTTCGTGTCCATGGTCCATGCCCTCTGAGGATTTTTTTGGGTTTCCTTTTTTCAGTGAAAGTCCCTTTCCATCGGTAACCATATCTTCTTCGATTTTCGTTAATTCGATAAGCTCTTTTACATCTTTAGATACAGATTTAGGCGTAATATTATGTTCAATATTATAAGTCTCTTGCACGGCACGACGACGATCGGTTTCATCGATAGCTCGTTGCATAGAACCTGTTACACGATCTGCGTACATGATAACATGACCATTCACATTACGGGCCGCACGACCTATAGTTTGAATCATAGCCGTATCGGAGCGCAAGAAACCTTCCTTATCCGCATCTAAGATTGCAACCAAGGAAACCTCTGGCATATCGAGACCTTCACGAAGCAAGTTAATACCAACTAATACATCAAATACACCAGCCCGCAAATCACGAATGATTTCAGCTCGCTCAATAGTAACAATATCGGAATGAAGGTAACGAACTCGTACGCCCATTTCCTTCAAGAATTCTGTTAAATCCTCAGCCATTTTCTTCGTTAAAGTCGTAACGAGAACACGCTCATTCTTGGCAGCTCGCTTGTGAATTTCTCCAAGCAAGTCATCCATTTGCCCCTTAATAGGACGAATTTCGATTGATGGATCTAATAAGCCCGTAGGACGAATGATTTGCTCTGCAATATTCGTTTCTACTTCCATTTCGTATGGGCCAGGCGTTGCCGATACGTAAACAATTTGATTGATACGCTCTACAAATTCATCGAATTGAAGCGGTCTATTATCAAGTGCAGATGGAAGACGGAACCCGTATTCTATAAGAGATTCTTTACGGGCACGGTCACCATTGTACATAGCTCGAATTTGAGGCATCGTCACATGAGACTCGTCCACCATGATGAGGAAATCATCTGGAAAATAATCAATCAATGTAAACGGTGCTTCCCCAGCCTTGCGTTCAGACATATGACGTGAATAATTTTCGATACCCGAGCAATAGCCCATCTCTTGCATCATTTCTATATCATAACGCGTACGCTGTTCTAAGCGCTGAGCCTCCAATAGACGGTCAGCAGCTTTTAACTTCGCTAACTGCTCATCTAGTTCGGCTTCAATACGCTCTACGGCAATATTCATCTTCTCTTTCGTCGTCACATAGTGAGATGCCGGATAGACAGCAACGTGCTTTCGTTCCGCAATAACTTCACCCGTCAAGGAATCTACCTCTACGAGGCGGTCGATTTCATCACCAAAGAGCTCCACACGAATGGCTCTTTCACTATAAGCGGCAGGGAAAATATCAATCGTATCCCCTTGTACACGGAAAGTGCCGCGAATAAAGTTCATATCATTTCTCGTATATTGAATATCTACGAGTTTAGATAAGATTTCATCGCGCGACTTCGTTTGACCTAAGCGCAAAGACAATACGAGATCAGAATAGTCCTCAGGGTCACCTAAGCCATAAATACAGCTAACAGAGGCAACGATAATGACATCGCGGCGCTCAAAGAGGCTCATCGTAGCACTATGTCGCAGTTTATCAATTTCATCATTAATAGACGCATCCTTCTCGATATAGGTATCACTAGAAGGAATATAGGCCTCCGGTTGATAAAAATCGTAGTAAGATACAAAGTATTCTACCGCATTATTAGGGAAGAAGCTTTTAAACTCACTACATAATTGAGCAGCCAAGGTTTTATTGTGAGCAATGATTAAGGTCGGCTTTTGAACGGCCTCAATAACCTTGGCCATTGTAAAGGTCTTACCAGTACCAGTGGCACCGAGTAGAACTTGGGCCCATTCACCGCGTTCAATACCTTCTGTTAAAGATTGAATCGCGGTAGGTTGGTCACCTGTAGGCGCAAAGGGCGCCTCCACTTTAAATGGTTGGCCCCCCTCGTAATTATATGTACTATGCTTCATTACTGTTCATCCTGATGTTTACGGATGGCCTTCATCTCTTCATCCGTCAAACGACGACCTACATTTTCCGCTTGATTCAACGTATCCTCACCTTCTAAGACTTCGATGAGCATAGCAATAGAAAAGCGATCTAGTGTAGGTGTGGTCTTCTGGATTTCATCAGCCATCATCCAATCTGATTCAGTATAGTTATTAATACGTTCTGTAATTTCTTCCCAGTTTGAAAGTAGCAATCGTGTAATGGGGCGATATAGTTCAATGCCAAAATACTCGATTAAACTAACAATTTTATTCATATTTTCTAGGCTAACATTACATTCATTTTTTTTATTTTCAGATTCTACATATTCAAGTAAGAATTCCCGGTTATATTTATTTGTCACCTTGAATCATTCCTTTATCAAATAGTGCATTAGCAAATTCTTTTGCATTGAATGGACGCAAGTCATCCATACCTTCGCCAACGCCAATCCAGCGTACGGGTACGCCTAGTTCCTCTTTAATAGAGATAACTACGCCACCTTTTGCCGTACCATCTAGTTTAGTTACAACAATACCATTTACTGGTACAGCTTGACCAAATAATTTAGCTTGGCTTACTGCATTTTGACCCGTAGTACCATCTAAAACGAGCAATGTTTGATGCGGTGCACCTTCTACGTGATTATTCGCTACGCGCCCCATCTTTTTAAGCTCTTCCATAAGGTTAACCTTAGTATGTAGACGACCAGCCGTATCTACGATAACAAGGTCTGCATTACGAGCTTTCGCAGCTTCCATTGCATCATATACAACGGCAGCAGGATCTGCGCCTTCTTTATGTTTAACAATCGGCACACCAACGCGATCAGCCCATATGGATAATTGGTCAGCTGCAGCGGCACGGAATGTATCACCTGCAGCAATGATAACCTTTTTACCTTCTTTAGTATAATAATTAGCCAATTTAGCGATTGTCGTTGTTTTACCAACACCATTTACACCAACTACGAGGATAACCTCAGGATGGTGCAAAGTAATTTCATCTTCTTGATCGATGAGCATTTCCGTGATGCGGTCTTCCATGAACGGCATTACATCGCCTGTATGATTGATGATACCTTCTGTTACACCACGACGAATTTCTTTCATCAAGTATTCTGTCGTCTTAGGCCCTAGATCACTAGTAAGCATAACTGCTTCTAAATCATCTAAAAAATCATCATCGATTTGCGCATAACCAATAACGATACTTTCTACATTTTTTACAAAAGACTTACGAGTTTTTTCTAAACCGTCTTTAATTCTATCAAAGAATCCAAATGCCATTATGCTAGATCCTCCTTCACATCTTCAAATGCTACTGTTAATAATCGTGATACACCGCGTTCCACCATGGTTACCCCTTGAAGTACTTCGGCAGCTTCCATCGTCTTTTTACGGTGAGATACAACGATAAATTGTGTTTCTTTATTTACTCGATTTAAGTAGGAACTAAATCGTTCAACATTGGCTTCGTCAAGCGCCGCGTCAACTTCGTCAAGCACGCAGAACGGAGCTGGACGATAATCGAGGAATGAGAACAATAAAGCGATAACCGTAAGAGCACGCTCGCCACCCGATAAGAGTGTCAATTGTTGACGCTTTTTCCCTGGTGGTTGAATGTAGAAGTCAATACCACCCGTCAAAATATTATCTGGATCAGTCAGTACAATTTGCGCAGTACCACCACCAAACAATTGGCTGAATACTTCTTGGAATCTACAGCCTACCACATCCAATACATCGTATAGCTGTGTACTCATAGCCTTATCCATTTCGGCAATAACCGCCTGTAGTTGCGTCTTTGCCGTATCTAAGTCAGCTAATTGTGTAGTTAAGAAATCATATCGTTCTTTAGTCTCTTCGTATTCCTCAACGGCATTTGGATTGACTGGACCCAGTTCGGCAATTTCAGCCATCAAACGAGCTTGCTCATCCTTCCAATCGTTAACAGATCCTTCAATGCGAAGGGCTTGAGCATCTTCCAAAGTAAAACCTAGCTCTTGTAATTCTTCTACAAAGCGCTCACAGTCCATGCGATGACGTGTAATTTTACCTTCCATATCAACAAGACGACCTTGCACCACTTTATAGCGTTGATTTAATCGGTCTTGCTCACTGAGGATAGATTCCATTTCATCGCGCCCCGTAGATGTTTTATCATAGGCTTCATCACGAAGAGCACGTAATCGTTCAACCTCAGCCGTAGCAGAGGACAACTCTTGTTCTGCAGCTTCTTGAGCCTTAGGTAATTCCTCTTCACAACGTTGTGTAGTACTCACTAACAAATTACGAAGTGGTGTTAAGCGCTCAATAATACTAGAAATAGATTGATTACGCTGTTCACGTTGTGTTTCCCGTTCCTGAATGGTATGTCGCAAGGTATCACAAGTAAGGCGAGCTTCTGTAAAAGCTTCATACGCCTCTTGTTGCACCTTTTGCAACACAGTCAATCGATCCATCAACGCCCCTTGATTACCATCCACACCATGATCCTCTTGCAAAGAAGTTAATGCAGTTTCTTGATCTTTCAAGTTAGCAGTTGTAGTAGCCAAATCAATATCAATATGTACTAAACGTTGCTCTTCTTCATGGAGAACACGTTTCTTACGATCTAGCTGATTTTGTATATTTTGTACCTTTGTTTCGCTCGCCACATAGAGTAAATTTGTATGTTGATAGCTTTCATCAAGAGTCGCTTGTTCCTTTTCAGCCTCTTCAACCCGTTTTTCAAGGCGTTCTAAGTTAGCTATTAAGGAGCAAATTTGTCCTTCAATTTGTACCAGTTCTTGTTCAAGACTAGCAGCCTCTTCCTTGCGGCTCAATACAGAAGCACGCTTACGCTTTGTGGCACCACCGGTTAACGAACCACCAGGTTGAAATTGTTCCCCTGTAAGAGTTACGATGCGCAATTGCTGATTGTATTTTTTCTGTAATCCAATGGCATCATCCATGGAAGATACTACCAAGGTGCGCCCCAACAGGTATTGGAAAATATGAGCGTACTTATTATCAAAGGAAATACAATCAACAGCAGTGCCTAATACACAGCTTTCATGTAAAGCCGGTGTATCATATGGTTTACCTTTTACTGAATCCATCGGCAAGAAGGTTACACGACCACCTTGGATAGATTTCAAATAATTGACACCCTCCGCAGCAGCGCGAGCTGTAGTAGTCACAACATGGTTAACACTTCCGCCTAAGGCCGTTTCGATAGCCGTAGTATATTTGTCCTCTACCGTAAAGAGATCACCAACAGCGCCTGTGATTTGTTCGCGCCAGGACCCTTTACCGTTGAGGATGTTCTTTGTGCCTTCTAAGTAACCTTCGTGCTGTTCCTCCCACTGTGCTAAGAGTTCTAATCGACCTTTTGCACGTTGTTCTTGAGTGCGCAGCTTTTGTAATTTCTTACGCTCTTCACGCGCTTTCATAGCCGCATTCTTAGCATCATCAACGAGGGCTTGTCGTTGAGCAGATAAGGCATTAAATTTTTGACCTAGCGTTTCAAATTCAGAACGAGCGACTTGTAGTTCACTATCTACCTGTGCTATCTCAGATTCTAGAATAGCACATTGATTTTTGCTTTCTACCTTGCGAGCTTCTAAGCTCCGAATACTAGCCTTAGCCGTTTCAATAGCACTCACAACTTCTAATTGACGTTGCTCAAAAGCCTCTCGATTAGATTGCAAGGATTGGAACTTAGCTTGTTCTGCCCTTACATCTTCAACAGCCTTTTTGTAGGTTCCTTCTAATTCTTTTAAATTAGACTCTTTCTCTACTAATTGAGCACTTTCATCTTGAATCAATTGATTTAAGATGCGCAATTGTTGCTCCTCGCCCTTTTGCGTAGCCTCTAGCTCGCTAATGCGCATAGACGTTTCATCTAATTCACGGCGCGCTGTTTTTAATTGCTCTTCTAAGAGACGTAAATGACCAGCTAAGCGTTCTTCATCACGTTGTTTTTCAGTATACTGAGCCTCCCACAACTTAAGCTGTTCCTGCTCTTTTGACGAGGACGATTGCAATTCGTGACGACGAGCCTCTAATTTAGACAATTCAGTTTGAAGCTCAATTTCTTCATCTTTAAAAGCAATATTATCGTTTTCAAAACGCGTTAAAAGACGATCAGAGGTCTTATAATTGTGAAAGCCTAAAGCTCCATCATAATCGCGCTTTGTACGGCTTAAGGTCATATATTTTTTAGTCTTTTCTGCTTTTTCAGACAAAGGGCCTAATTGCTCTTCAATGGTAGCCATTACGTCACGTACACGCTCCATATTACGGTCTGTACTGGCAATACGACGCAATGCATCTTCTTTATTGATCTTAAAGCGAGAAATACCTGCTACATCTTCAAAGATAAGACGACGTTCTTCAGGTTTAGAATTTAAAATAGCGTCAATTCGGTTCTGACCAATGATGGCCATGGAATCTCTACCAAGACCGGTATCTGCTAGTAAAAGATGTATGTCCTTTAAACGACAAGATCGCTTATTAATGAGAAACTCACTTTCACCAGTACGATAGATACGGCGTGTTATAGCCACCTCAGCCATATCTATATCTAATTGTTGGTCACTATTGTCAAACACAAGTGTAACCTCAGCAGCGCTCATAGGTTTGCGCTTTTCCGTACCAGAGAAAATAATATCCTCTGCTTTTTGACCGCGCAAATTACGGACATTGGATTCTCCCAATACCCATTTCATAGCATCCGTAATATTACTTTTACCACTTCCGTTAGGACCAATAACGGCAGTCATTCCTGGTGAGAATTTTACAATCGTTTTATCAGCAAACGATTTAAAGCCCTTTAATTCCAACCGAAGTAATTGCATGACTGCCTCCTTTCTACTAACAATCCCGAATAATCATATCTTTAATTATAACATATATTGTAGGCCATCAATACAGCAAAGAACGGTATTTCTCGTGCTATCTTCGCACCATTCAAATGCATACTGCGGATACTGAATCTGAAAATATTTAACGTTTCGATTATTAAGGCCTCGCACCTTAGATGTTAAGCGTCTCGGATAAGAAATAACAATATTATGCTGTACTGCAATACCATTATTCCTAATATAATTTGTTCTATCATTATTAGTGTTATCTATATATCCACTATTATCAGCATTAACTCTACTTAATTCTAGGTTTCCATAAGTAGTGAATTCAGTTAGAGTAAAACAATCGTTACTTAGTGAGTACGTATACTGAGACACATGCTCATCAATACAACGTTCAATTCGCTGCTTATACTGTTCATTCACAACTAGCTCTCCCATAGCTGGTTCATATGGACCTGCCACTAAGCTATTACCGGAATCTAATTCTTCTGTACTTTGTAAACCCGTACGAATGACTTCAATACCATGCTGTTCAAACCAATCTTTTAAAAATGCACAATACTGTATAGCTAGCTCAGTACTTAGTGGTTCATATTCTCCAGCTCTATACTGGTCGGCTAGCTCTGTATTTTCTATAACTAGTACGGGATAGATACGTACAAAATCAGGTCGTAATGCGGCTACCGTAATGGCCGTTTCTATTATGGTTTGCCAAGTCTCTCCTTTTAGTCCTGGTAAAAGTTGAACGCCAACAGTCATATCACGATGTTTTAATCGTGCAACAGCCTCTACTACCTCTTGTGCCGTATGCCCTCTCTTAGCATCAACTAAAATACCATCATTCATAGACTGCACACCAAGTTCTACAGTTTTTACTCCATAAGACTGTAATAATGTAATCGCTTCATCACCTACAGCATCAGGTCTTGTAGAGCAACGTATGCCATCAATGAAACCTTGTTGAAGCATTTCATAAGCAGGCATTAATAATTTATGTTGTAAATCTTTAGGAATAGCCGTAAATGATCCACCATAAAAGGCAACCTCCCAAAACTTTTCATTACGCTTTGTCCCTACATAGTCTTTGATTGTTTGTTGTATATATTCTGTAGTTAGGTGACTAATACCAGATTGGCCCGTAATACGAGATTGATTGCAAAATGTACACACATAGGGACAACCTACGTGAGGTATAAAAAAGGGAATCATACCAAATGGTTTCATAGACACCTCCTCTTCTTATGTAAAAATTATTATTCATCTAGTATTATATAGATTATTGTTCATCTATCATTATATAGATCATTATTCATCTACCATTATATAGATTATTACTCACATACTATATTAGTCACATACTATTATACAAAAAAAAGCGCCATTCGGCGCTTTTCTATTTATCAGCCATCAACTTTTCTAAAGTCAATTGAGCCGCATGTTGTTCTGCAATTTTTTTACTTTTACCAGAGCCGGCCTCGTAAGTAACACCATTAATTTCAACCTCCATATGGAAGGTTTTAGCATGATCGGGACCACTTTCACTGAGCAAATGATAGACAATATGTTTATCCCCATCACGTTGCACATATTCTTGTAATAATGTCTTATAATCTTTGCCCCGCTTACCTTCTAAGGCTTGCATGATATAGGTAGTTAAATGCTTTAAAACAAAGGCCATAGCCGTTTGATAATCTGTAGAAATATAAATGGCACCGATGAGAGACTCAAAGGTATCCGCTAATATAGAGTTTCGATCGTTACCACCGGAAGCGCGTTCTCCATGACCGAGTAATAAATATTGTCCTAGCTGCAAAGAACGGCTCACAGATGCTAAAGAATCTTCACACACTGTAGCGGCCTTAATTTTCGTTAAATTACCTTCAGCCATATCTGGATATGTCTTAAATAGATATTCCCCAATAATAAGATCCAAAACAGCATCGCCTAAAAACTCTAATCGCTGATTGTGATGAATATGCTTTGATTTATGTTCATTCGCATAAGAAGTATGTGTAAAAGCACAATCTATAATGGATATATCTGACACAGGTATGTCTAAACGAGCAACAAGCTCATGAAGAGATTCTTCACGAGCTTGTGTTATCTTACTCTTATGCGTTTCGATAGTAACCATTAAGCTTCATAACGGCGAATGCAAAGTGTACCGTTATGACCACCAAAACCGAAAGAGTTAGAAAGTGCACATTTTACTTGGAGTTCACGTGCGCCTTCACGAACATAGTCCAGATCCAAACCTTCATCAGGATTGTCACAGTTAATTGTAGGGTGAACTTTACCAGTTTCAATCGCCATTGCCATTACGATAGTTTCAATAGCACCAGCAGCACCTAACAAGTGACCTGTCATGGATTTTGTAGAGTTAACAGCGATATTTTTAGCATGATCGCCGAACAATTCTTTAATAGCTAATGTTTCATTTTGGTCATTAAGGCCAGTAGATGTACCATGAGCATTGATATAGTTAACGTCTTTAGGGTCGATACCTGCATCTTTAATGGCTAATTCCATACATTTACGAGCTTGAACACCACCTGGAGCTGGTGCAGTGATGTGGTAAGCATCACCATTACTACCATAACCCACAACTTCAGCATAGATATGTGCACCGCGTGCTTTTGCGTGTTCTAATTCTTCAAGAACTACGATACCAGAACCTTCACCCATTACGAAACCATCACGGTCACGGTCAAATGGACGGGACGCTTTTGTTGGCTCGTCATTGCGTGTAGACATAGCTTTCATAGCCGCAAAACCAGCTACAGCAGCCGGAGATACCGCAGCTTCAGTACCACCAGCAAACATAACGTCAGCATCACCACGTTGGATGATACGGAATGCATCGCCAATCGCATTTGTACCAGAAGTACAAGCAGTTACGTCTGTAATAACTGGACCTTTAAGACCAAGGCGAATAGATACGCGTGCAGATGTCATATTTGCAATCATCATAGGTACTGCAAATGGACTTACGCGGCCAGGACCTTTTTCGAATAATGTTTCATACACCTCATGGATAGAGTCAATGCCGCCTATACCTGTACCAACTACAGTACCACAGCGATCTAAATCCGCTTTATCTAAATCAAGATCAGCATCTTCACAAGCAAGAACAGCTGCGCCGATAGCAAATTCTACAGAACGGTCCATACGACGAGCTTCTTTCTTGTCTACCCCATAGTTTGTAATATCAAAATCTTTTACTTCACCCGCAATGCGTGTTGCATAGTCAGATGCGTCAAAGCGTGTAATCGGCCCAATACCAGATTGACCTGCCAATAACGCATTGTAGAAGTTCTCTTTACCGATACCTACAGGAGTCACTGCCCCTAAGCCAGTAATTACTACACGTTTTTCCAATTATTCCACCTCTTATAGCTATACAGCCCTTTAAATTAATCAATCTCTGCTACTTGCTGTTTTAATTGAGCAAAGATATCTTTAACTGGCATAATCCTATCGACTTTTCTCATATTATTGCCAGAGAACACCAACCCCGTTTCCACATCACCTTGTTGTGCGCGAGAAAGAGCACGGATAATGCAGAATTTATGGGAACAATGTTTTAAACAGTTATCACACACCGTTGGAGGCGCTACAGTACCATCTAAAACAGATTCAGCAAATTTGTTTTTTATTGCTTGACCAGGCAAACCAACAGGACTTTGAATCAATACTATATCCTCAGGGTTTGTAGCTCGTACATACATTTTTTTCAATTCATCAGATGCATTACATTCATCAGAAGCAGCAAAACGGCTACCCATTTGAACACCACTAGCACCGATTTTTAACATTTCAACGATATCACGGCCATCTAGAACACCACCAGCAGCAATTACTGGAATGTTTTTTACCGCTGCTACAACTTCGGGAACGATTTCTCGAGCGGAACGATCCGTCCCCAGGTGTCCACCAGCTTCACAGCCTTCTACGATTACAGCTGCAGCACCTAAACCTTCAGAAATGCGAGCTAATTTTGCGGACGAAACAATTGGTACAATAGGAGTACCAGACTCTTTGCCCATTGAGAACATATCTCTTGAAAAACCAGCACCTGCTACTACAAGATCAATGCCTTCTTCGATGGCAGTCTTTACTAAACCAGCAAATTGAGTTGCTGCTACCATCGCATTTATACCAATAATACCCGTAGGTGATAATTTTCTAGCTAATTGTATTTCGTATCGTAATTCATCGAAAGGCAAGCCCGATGCCGCAATAAGGCCGATACCACCTTCATTTGCAACGGCTGCTGCCAAGCGAGCTGTAGACAATCTAATCGCCATACCACCTTGAATAATAGGTACTTTGGCCACTAGATTCCCAATGCGAAGTTCAGGGAGCTTCACTATCAAATCCTCCTGTAAATAAAACCGGTTGGGAGGCCACTCGGCCTCCCGTTCGGTTGAATTGTTAGCTTTACAGCTTATTTAGCAGAATCAATATATTCTACTGTATCCTTAACGGTTTTAATTTTTTCTGCAACGTCGTCAGGGATTTCAACATTGAATTCTTCTTCAAATGCCATGATCAATTCAACGATATCTAAGGAGTCAGCGCCTAAGTCGTCGATGAATGTAGAATCAATGGTAACTTCAGCTTCATCAACGCCTAATTGTTCCACAACGATTGCTTTAACTTTATCGAAAGTGTTCATTAGTGGTTCACCTCCTTTCAAAGTGTATTTATATATAGTCTAATTTTACAACTACATTACCATGCCACCATCAACATTGATGACTTGACCCGTAATATAATTAGCAAAATCGCTAGCAAGGAATGTTACTACTGTTGCTACTTCTTCAGCATCAGCCATACGGCCCAATGGAATTTCAGTAACCATAGCTTCTTTAACTTTTTCTGGTAATACATCGGTCATATCTGTGTTGATAAAGCCTGGAGCAATAGCATTAACTGTAATACCACGGCTAGCCAATTCTTTAGCACAGGATTTAGTAAAACCAATTACGCCCGCCTTAGAAGCAGCATAGTTAGTTTGACCAGCATTACCTATAACACCTACAACAGATGTCATGTTAATAATATGACCAGAACGTTGTTTCATCATGATTTTAGATACTGCTTTAGTTACCAAGTAAACACCTTTTAGGTTAATATCGATAACAGCATCAAAATCTTCGTCTTTCATTCGCATTAACAAACCGTCACGTGTAATACCCGCATTATTCACGAGAATATCAATATGACCAAATTCTTTATGAGCTTCTTCCACCATGGAAGCAACTTCATCAGCATTTGCTACATTAGCTTTAAATTTAATGGCTTTTCGACCTAACGCTTGTACAGCTTCAACAGTTTCTTGTGCTGCACCTTCGCTACCGCTATAGTTTACTACAATATCAGCACCAGATTGTGCTAGATTGATAGCTACAGCGCGACCAATGCCACGGGATGCGCCAGTTACAATGGCTACTTTACCCTCTAAATGCATTTTATCGAACCCCCTTCAAAAATTCAAGCGTTTTCTCTAAGGATGCAATGTCTTCAACATTAGCTAATTCCATATCTTTGTTGATCTTTTTAGTAAAACCTGTAAGTACTTTCCCAGGCCCCACTTCAACAAAACGAGTAACACCAAAGTTTACCATTTCAGCTACACAATCTTCCCACAAGACAGGGTTAGCGGCTTGAGTAACTAAGGACTCTTTAATGTCATTTGCATTAGTCAAAATCTTGCCAGTAACATTTGCAACTACAGGAATTTGGGCATCACACACTTGGATCTTATCCAACTCTTCCTTTAAACGAAGAGCTGCTGGTTCCATCAAACGGCTGTGGAATGGAGCACTTACCGGAAGCATTACTGCGCGTTTTGCACCTGCTTCTTTCATTTTTTCAGCTGCTGTTTCCACCGCTGCAGTTTCACCGGCAATAACGATTTGTCCAGGGCAATTGAAGTTAACTGCTTGTACAGAACCTACAGAAGCATTTACTTCTTCACAAATTTCTACAACTCGCTCACGAGGTAATGCCAAAATTGCTGCCATAGCGCCTTTACCCAATGGCACAGCTTCTTGCATATATTCACCGCGTTTATGAACTACATATACTGCGTCTTTAAAGTTCAATACACCGGCTGCTACTAGAGCACTATACTCACCAAGACTATGCCCGCCTACGATGTCAGGCGT
This sequence comes from Veillonella parvula, assembly GCF_047241225.1. Classification (GTDB taxonomy): domain Bacteria; phylum Bacillota; class Negativicutes; order Veillonellales; family Veillonellaceae; genus Veillonella; species Veillonella parvula_O. The sequence continues at coordinate 30,959 of NZ_JBKTIE010000005.1, forward strand.
AAAGCCTTGTTCTTTTAGAATTTCATAACAAGCTACGGATGCAGTCAAAATAGCTGGTTGTGTATTTGCTGTTTTAACGAGCTCTGTATCAGGACCTTCGAAGCATAATTTACTGATAGAATAACCAAGTGCCTCGTCAGCTTCTTCAAAACGTTGTTTCACAATAGGGTACGCATTATACAAATCTTGTAACATGCCAACTTTTTGAGAACCTTGACCAGGAAAAACAAATGCCGTTTTCATTAGGGGCCTCCTTATTTACTAAGACCTTGAAGATTCTTAATCACAGTTTCAGCTTCAGTCATAATATCTTTAATGATAGTTTCACATGGTTTAACATCTGTTAACATACCAGAAATTTGACCGATCATCACAGAACCTTCTTTTACATTACCCTCAATAGCAGCTAAACGAAGTGTACCAGCACCTAATGCTTCCAATTCCTCTTTAGATCCACCACTGAATTCAAGGGATTTATATTTATGAGCTAACGCATTATCTATAATACGTACAGGATGACCTGTTGTTAAACCAGTCATAACTGTAGCACGATCTTTTGCTTTCAATACAGCATTTTTATAATTTTCATGGGCAATACATTCTTCGGATAATACGAATCGTGTTCCCATTTGTACCGCTTTAGCACCTAATGCAAATGCCGCAGCCATACCACGACCATCTGCAATACCTCCGGCAGCAATAACTGGTACATCTACAGCATCAACTACTTGAGGAATTAATGCCATAGTTGTAATATCACCTACGTGACCACCAGACTCTGTACCTTCAGCAATAATTGCATCAATACCGCCACGTAATAAGCGCTTTGCTAGTAATACTGATGCAACTACAGGAATAACTTTTGTACCAATTTCTTTCAAAGCGGGAACATAAACACCAGGATTACCTGCACCTGTAGTGATAACAGGAACACGTTCTTCCACGACTACTTCCATAACCTCTTTTACAAATGGAGACATGAGCATGATATTACAGCCAAAAGGCTTACTAGTGCGCTCTTTTAATTTATGGATTTCATTACGGAAAATATCAGGAGGCATATGACCAGCACCAATAATCCCAAGTCCACCAGCTTCAGAAACGGCTGCCGCTAATTCTGCAGTACCGAGCCAAGCCATGCCACCTTGAAAGATTGGATACTCAATCTGCAATAAATCACAAATGTCAGTCTTAATCATCTTGATGTGTCCTCCTTAATACCATTTCAAGACCAGGCTTGCCCATGTTAGGCCTGCACCAAATCCTGCAAACGCAACATTATCACCGCGTTTGAAACGTCCCTCGCGATTAGCTTCATCAAGTGCAATCGCTACAGACGCGGCAGATGTATTACCATACTTATGTAAATTAACAAAAACTTTTTCCATCGGCAGATGTAAACGTTTGGCTGCCGAATCAATAATACGAATATTCGCTTGATGAGGAATGAAGTAATCTAATTCATTTAACTCCATATCAGCACGTTCTAAGGATTTTAAAACCGTACGTCCCATCGTTTTAACGGCAAATTTATATACTTCAGGGCCATCCATATGAATAAATGTTAAGCCCTCTTCTACGCGTTGATCATTTGCTACTACAGCAGTGCCACCTGCAGGAATGCAAAGCGCTGATCCTCCAGTGCCATCGGCGCCCATGTCAATACCTTTAATGCCATAGCCTTCAGGTACTTCAGATACTACTGCAGCCCCAGCACCATCACCAAAGAGGATACATGTACCACGATCATTCCAGTTTACTCGACGAGAAAGAATTTCTGCCCCCACAACGAGTACTTTTTTATAAATACCAGAGCTAATATAACTAGCGGCAGTAATCAATCCATATACAAACCCAGAGCACGCCGCTTGTAAATCATAGGCTGCAGCGTTTTTAGCTCCTAAGTTTGCTTGCAATACACAAGCTGCCGAAGGAATAATCATATCTGGTGTTAAGGTAGCAAAGATAATCATGTCGATATCCTCTGCAGAGACATTAGCCATTTGCATAGCTTTTTTTGCTGCCTCGGTCGCCATATAGGATGTATTCATACCTTCCGGTGCAATGCGTCGTTCTTCTATACCCGTACGCTCTCTAATCCATTGATCATTGGTATCAACCATTTTTTCAAGATCAAAGTTTGTTACTACATTGTCAGGAAGGAAGCTCCCAGTACCAATGATTCCTACAGGTTTATTCATCATAGTCATACTTTAAGGCTCCTTCAATATCCATCGTTTCTCTTATGTGTTGAATAATTTTACGCTCTACTAAATCACTAGCAATTTCAATAGCAGTTTTTATTTCTTTTGCTTTAGAACTACCATGAGCAATCATGAATACCCCATTAACTCCTAAGAGCGGAGCACCACCATTTTCTGTGTGATCCAAACGTTTTGCCATCTTTTTCAAGGCTGGCTTTACAAGCATAGCTCCTATCTTGGCGAAAATACTTCCTGCCATGATGCTATCCTTTACTAATTGCGTAAGACCTGTTACTAAACCTTCCGCAAATTTAAGTACCACATTGCCTACGAATCCATCACATACGACAACATCAACGGTACCTTTAGGAATATCGCGACCTTCAATATTACCTTTAAAATTGATAGTCTTCATACCCTCCAAAATCGGATACGTCGCCAATACGACATCGTTCCCCTTTGTGGCCTCTTCACCAATATTTAACAATCCTACAGTAGGATTTTCTTTTCCTAATAAAAGCTTAGCGTATTCAGAGCCCATTAAAGCTCCTTGTACAAGATGTTTAGGTTTACAATTAGAATTTGCACCAGAATCTAACATAACTGTTATACCACTTACCGTTGGCATTGGAGTTGCAATGACAGGGCGATCAATACCTTTAATGCGACCAAGCCCAAATAAAGCCGCTGCAACAGCAGCTCCCGTACTACCTGGAGCAATTACAGCATCACAACGATTATCCCGAACCAACGAAGTAGCGACCACAACAGATGCATCTTTTTTCTTGCGCAATGCTTGACCTGGATGTTCATCCATACCGATTACCTGGCTAGCATGATGTACAGAAATACGTGGATTCTTAGCTTCATTATTAGCTTCTAATATATCAAAAATTTGCTGCTCATCGCCGACGAGCACCACTTCAATGTGTTGATTTGCTCGTACGGCTTCAATGGATCCAAGTACAGTCTCCATTGGAGCAAAGTCGCCACCCATGGCGTCTATTGCAATTTTCATAATTTACACCCTATTCTCTACGGATTCCATAATAAATTTTGCGCGAAACACTTCTTTTATTTTATCTCTTATTATAACCCAAATAAAGAACTTATTACCTCGGCGACGAATAATTTCTGCTTTCGCTACCAAATTAGTACCAGATCCTACTGGGTTCTTATATTTTATATTTCCAACTTCCGCAGAGCAAACAGTCGTCCCCATAACCGCTTTTGCAAGGGAATTTGCTTGAGCATATAAATACTGCGGTTCTACATATCCGAATTGATCTTCCATATCAGCCGTAGTACGTAACATAGATAATGCTTGGTGCCCCTCGGTGACATCAATCAATTCACCAACCACTTCATATGATACATGTTCTACCATTTCATGTGATTGACCTGTAGCCATAACACGAATGCGTTCACGCAATTCAGGAATACCCAATTCTAGTCGATCGAGACGAATTGTTGGCACACTTACACCAAAGTGTGTTGCCAATTCTTCATCAGTAAGAAATGGCGTAATATTCAGTTTTTCTTGTAACTGCTTCTGGCGCTCTTGCTTCTTTAACCGACTCATGGGACCACCTTTTATGACCTAGTATTAATATTACATCCTAAGTATATACAATAATTCCCTTATTGGCAAGACTTTTCATACATATAGTAAGAAATTTTCATAGCATATACAAAATATAGTTGTTTTTTTATATTTTAGTATTTTTGTTTATAAAAAATAAAAATGTGTCACTATCTTATAGAATAATCTTACTATAAAATAATGACACTCGCTATTGATAATAAAACATATAAAACTATATAAAAAAGACGCCTACAAAGTAGGCGTCTCTCTCCGCTCACATATTAAGCATTAGCTACTACTTGTTCACCTTTATAGTGACCACATGTAGGGCAAACACGATGAGGCATCTTAGGTTCGTGGCATTGTGGACATGCTACATAACCAGGAGCTTCTAATTTCCAATTAGCACGACGACGATCGCGACGACATTTAGACAATCTACGTTTAGGTACTGCCATTATCTGCACCTCCTTAGTACAATCATTAGGATAATCTATCATCTTTCTCATCAAGCAAAGCACGTAACTCTGCAAATCGAGGATCCACCACAAAGGATTCACAAGAACAAGGTGAAACATTCAAATTTGCTCCGCAATGAACGCACAATCCTTTGCAATCATCCTGACATAACACTTGAGAGGGCTCATTGATGATTAATGTATCCCTAATTAGTTCAGTTAAGTCAATTTCTTCTCCATCAAAAGAATTCACATCATCCGCAGCATCTCGACAATCACTAAAGATTTCCTGAAAGAAATCTTTTCGATAATGTTCTGTTGTATTTAAACAACGGGAACAATCATAATAGCCTTTAGACTGAATCGAACCTTGAACAATGTAATTTTGACCATCAAACCAAAACTCACCACTAATGGTTATATCATGACGGCTCCAAGGAAAAGCAGTTACGTCACCAAGCTCAGAGGCTGATATCGTATAGCTATAAGGAAATTTCTTTCCTATATGTTCTTTCGCTTGCTCTACTTGCAGTTTCATAATCTTACCTCGACTCATAATATTATAAACATGACATGGTGCTTTGTCAAATAAAAAAGACTATCTCAAGTGGACTCAAGATAGCCTTTTGGTAAGTCAATTACATTTTTTCGAATTGGTCTTTACCAACACCGCAAATTGGGCAAACATAATCAGCTGGTTGATCTTCGAATTTTACGCCTTCAACAGCTTCGTCATAAACCCAACCACATACTACGCATACATATTTTTCCATGTGTATTTCCTCCTTCACTTGAAAATTATTGTTTAATGTTTATCTTTAATTAATTCAGATACTCTATCTGTAATGTAGTATATCAAAGACATCGAAACTTTTCAATACTCATTTTCTTATTTTCTCATTTTTTATAATATTTAATAATCATAGATACTATGCGGTTTTCTACTACTTAACTCATTTGAAATATATTATCATTTAGTTTTTTTATCTTTAGACTACTGCTGAATATTTTATTTTAATCCAATAATTGGAAATTAATTTTGAAAGCATATTGTTTAAATAAATAACTATAATAACCTTATCTAAGGTGTACATAATTACTATATTATACTATTATATAGAGAAGAGATTATATGATTACATATAATCTCCAAATAATATTACGCTTAATCTCTTTAGTATATAAGTATATACTGATGAATATTCTTGACTTTATTAATACTCTAATTTTATATAAGAAAATAAAATTATTCTTATATAAAATTCTCGTATAAAAGTTTAATAAAGTTTCAGTAAATTTAATTGTTATTATAGGAGGCTTTATGCAAACAGCATTAACACAACTTTTACAAATCGAATATCCTATTATCCAAGGCGCTATGGCTTGGGTATCTGAACACAAACTAGTTGCTGCCGTAGCTAATGCAGGTGCTACAGGTGTAATTGCTCTTGGTGGTCGTGATGCAGAATGGACGCGCAACGAAATTCGTGCATGTAAAAACTTAACGGATAAGCCTTTCGGAGTCAACCTCATGTTAATGGCTCCCAATAAAGACGAATTAGTAGATATTATCATTGAAGAAAAACCTGCATTTGTAACACTTGGAGCAGGCAATCCTGTACCATATATTAAACCATTGCAAGATGCAGGCATTAAAGTTATCCCTGTTGTTCCATCTCTAAAACTTGCTAAACGTATTGAAGAAGCTGGTGCCGATGCAATTATTATTGAGGGTATGGAAGCTGGTGGACATATTGGTAGCCAAACAACCATGTCCTTGATGGAAAATATTTTACCTGAGATTTCCATTCCTGTTGTTGTAGCAGGCGCTATCGTAGATGGTCGTGGTATTGCAGCAGCATTGTTGATGGGTGCTGAAGGTGTACAAATGGGTTCCCGTTTTTTGTTAGCTGAAGAATGCCAAGCCCACATAAATATGAAAGAAGCAATTATCAAAGCCACAGATACAGACTCTGTTGTAACGGGTCTCCTCTCCGGTCACGGTGGAGTACGTAGCTTGAAAAACGAATTCACTACACGTTACTTAGCTGCCGAAACAGATGGTGTTACTACCCCTGAAGAACGTACCAAAATGTCCCAAGGCACTAACAAACGTGCTGCTATCGATGGTGATGTTGTAAATGGTGCGGTACAAGTTGGACAGGGTTTAAACCGACTTACTACTATTGAACCTGCTCACACTATAGTGCAAACAATAATGAATGAAGCTATCATGTCTATTCGTAAAGCACAACGTCTTATTGAAATCGTATAGTTAATAAATTAGGAGTTCCTTATGTTACCATTTCACGGAAAATACCCCAAATTAGATCCCAAAAGTTGTGTTATGCCTGGTGCAGAACTTGCAGGTGATGTTGAACTAAAAGAATATGCTTCCATTTGGCAAAACTGTGCACTTCGCGGTGATGTAAATAAAATTGTAGTAGGTCGCTATTCCAATGTACAGGATAACTCTGTATTACACGTTGATGACGACAAGGCTTGCATTCTTGGAGATTATGTAACAATTGGCCATGGTGCAATAGTACATGCTAGTACTATCGAAGATAATGTATTAGTTGGAATGGGCGCTATTGTATTGAGCGGTTGTCATATTGGCTCTGGCTCTATTATTGCTGCTGGTGCAGTCATAAAGGAGAACACCGTAATCCCACCTAATTCTTTAGTTGTTGGAATCCCAGCTCGCATAGCTCGTACAGATGAAACGCAAATCGAACGTATTCACAATCAAGCACTAAAATATAAACACTTGTGGACTGTAGAATATGGCATGCTTCCTGATGCGGGTGGCGAGGAATACGATAAGAACGCAAAAATCGTATAATCAGATATACACTAAAAGTGGATAGTTGATTAACTCAACTATCCGCTTCTTTTCTATATATTATATTTACTTTTATTAACTGCTATTTAGTGCTACTTAGCGCTATTTAATTTTGATTGAATGATTTGCTCTACCATAAGAGCTGTCCCCATTGTTAAAGCTATAGGAAACAACATCTCTACAGAGAAACGAGATAATTCAAGCATAAAGACACAAGATGTCATAGGCATTTTTTGTGCAAGGCCTAAGAATACTACGGCCCCTACAAAAGCAGACATTCCCAAAGATACTGGCGCTATAGCAATAGCCCATACGGTACCAAATACGATCCCCAAAGTACTGCCTAACATCATAGATGGTGTAATACGACCACCATATGCACCAGCGGCCAAAGCAAGTAAAACAGCTACCCATTTGGATCCAAATAAACCTAATGCATATGTCCATGTGATATCGTTCGTAAAAGTCAACTCATTGCCTGCTTTACCATTTCCAAGAATTTCAGGAAAATACATGGACAAAGCACCAATTAATGTAAAAGCAACAATTGATATAGGAATCATTACAGGACTACTACGATGAATGGCAGGTAGCTTACTTTGTGTAATATTAAATAAAACAACACCAATTGCAATAATAGCGCCTAAAACGATAGAAAACTCTACATAATGACTCCCTAAACTGGGTTGTGCCATTGTATATTGAATGACATCTCCTACGCCAGCTTGTCGCGTCACAAATGTAGCCAAGCCACAACATAAAAGGGCTGCACTCATAGCGCGTACATTCCAAGTAAGAAGCAAAGTTTCTAATGTAAAAATTGCCGCAGATAATGGTGAATTATAAACTGCAGCTAGGCCAGCGCCTGCAGCACATGCAATTAATAATTGACGATCTTCTTGTTTTATATCAAAATGTTTAACTAGAAAGGTGGTAATACCAGCGCTAGCCTCACGTGGTGCAACTTCTCGACCTAATGGAGAACCAATACCTACCGTAATTATTTGTAATGTTGCATGTAAAACAGTAGTAATTGGATTCATATCCATTTTACCAGAAACTGCCGTTTTTATATCTACAACGCCTTTACCATATCGGTGAATTAAAACCCAACCTACGCCACCTATCACGCCACAGATGATTAAGGGTATCAATCGTTCTACTGGTGATACTCGGGCCACAGCTACACCAAAGCTTAAATGATCAGAAGAAGAATAATTATATACGAAATGTTGAATTCCATGTAATAAATGCGTATAGGAAGCTCCTACTAACCCCGCTATAAAGCCAACTATAATAATGAGACCTATCAATCGTTTATCAAAAGCCATACTTACTCCATTGCTAATACAATTTCCCCAGCCGCTAATGTCTTTTTAACATCTATAATGCGTTGATTTGAGGAACCTCTGAAGCGCAATGCAGGGTCCCTAAGTTCATCTACAAAGCGGCCATCTACGAGAATGTCAATTTCTTGTAATAAGGCACTTCGTAACTCATCTTCTAAGATATCATCTATTTCATAGCCTGAATAGGCCCAAATCTTCTTTTCTGGCGCCGCTGCACGAACAGCTCTCACCACCGGTAATAAGCCTTGTACATTTTGAAATGGCTCCCCACCTAATAATGTTAACCCTGAACATGTAGGGTTCTTCACATAGGAAACTACTAAATCTGTCTCAGCTTGCGTCCACACCTTACCGGCATTAAAATCTTGGTATTCTTCGTTAAAACAATTATAACAACAATGTGTACACCCTGTTACAAATATAGATGTACGAATCCCTTCTCCATTGGCAATATCATATTGTCTTATTTGCCCATATCTCATCATAACCTCCATAGTAGTGCCTATCAACTTTGATTAACACTATATAGATATATTTCAATTTCTCATATATACAGTAAAAGCTGTGCCTTAGGCACAGCTTTTAGCATTTACAGAACTATCGTATTTAGAATTAAAATCGTATCTATTAAAATATCCACATCATTAGATATCTATGATAATTATATTAATCTATATAACAGTTTATCTTAATATATAGAATAATTATTAAAACTATACCTCTAATAATCTTAAATATGCATTACACGATCTTTAATTTCCTTTGTGCGCCCTTCATTCCAGAAGTTTTCGCCAAGGTATCCACAAGTACGACGGATAACAGTTAATTTATCGCGGTTTGTATTGTGGCAACGAGGGCATTCCCACTCGTTATGTTCGTTTACCTTGATTTCGCCATCAAAGCCACATTCGTGACAGTAGTCAGACTTGGTATTGAATTCAGCGTAAGAAATATGATCATAAATATATTGAATCATAGTCAAAACAGCTGGAATATTATTAGTCATATTAGGAATTTCCGCATAGGAAATACAGCCACCGGTAGATTTCTTTTGGAACTCAGATTCAAAAGAGAACTTATCAAATACATTAATCTCTTCTCGTACGCTTACATGATAACTATTAGTATAATAACCTTTATCCGTAATGTCCTCAATAATACCAAAACGAGCGCGATCCAAAGAAGAGAATCGATGGGTTAAACTTTCAGCAGGTGTACCATATAATGCAAAGCCCATGTTATGTTTAACTCGCCATTCATCAACAGCTGCATTTAAGCGATCCATAATCTTCATCGCAAAAACGCGACCTTTCTCGCCTGTATTCGATTCACCGGTAATTAAGCGAGTTGCTTCATAAATACCAATATATCCCAAGGAAATAGTCGCATAACCGCCAGTCAAGAATTTGGCAATTTTCTCGCCTTTTTTAAGTCTTGCAATAGCACCGTGTTGCCAATGGATTGGTGACACATCACTCACTACGTCCTTAAGTAATTCATAACGAAGCATTAGTGCTTTTTCTGCCAACTCAAGTCGTTTGTCTAAAATTTCAAAATATCGTTCTTCACTACCGCGGGCTAGAATGCCAATTTGAGGTAAGTTTAAACTTACTACACCAATGTTAAAACGTCCATCAAACTTGTATTCACCATTTTCATCCTTCCAAGGAGATAAGAAGGATCGACAGCCCATAGGACTAAAGACATTACCTGAGTAGTTTTCCTTCATTTTTTTTGCAGAAATATAGTCAGGGTACATGCGCTTAGCCGTACATTGTCCTGCCAATTCAGTTAAGTAATAGTATGGACTATCTGGTGTTACATTATGCTCATCAAGAACATAAATCAACTTAGGAAAGGCTGGTGTAATATATACATCGGCTTCGTTTTTTACACCTTTAATACGTTGGCGCAAAATTTCTTCTGTAATAAGAGCCGCTTCCTTCGCGTATTCATAGTTTGGTTGGAAATACATAAATAATGTCACAAATGGAGATTGACCATTTGTAGTCATCAATGTATTAATTTGGTATTGAATCGTTTGAATACCATCTTTAACCTCTTTACGCGTACGTTTCCACGCAATTTCACGAGCCTTTTCCATATTAGGCTCCATGCCGTAAATCTCAACTTGCTCTTCAATAACATTATCGAGGATTTTTTCATAAGATTTACGTACAAATGGTGCCAAAATACGGTCAATACCATTAATACTTTGGCCACCATATTGACCAGATGCTACTTGTGCAATGATTTGTGTTGTTACAGTACAAGCAACTTGGAAAGACTTAGGTGTATCAATTTTCTTACCATTGATTACTGTACCATTTGTAAGCATGTCTTCCAAATTAATCAAGCAACAGTTAAACATAGGTTGAATAATATAATCCATATCATGGAAGTGGATGGCTCCACTATCATGAGCTTCTAAAATATCGGTAGGAATCAATTTACGACGAGCAATATCCTTAGATACTTCACCAGCAATTAAATCCCGTTGGGTAGATACAATAGCAGCATCCTTATTAGAGTTTTCATCAAGAACACTGATATTACTACGATCTAATAAACCAATTACATCATCATCAGTTGTATTTTGACGACGTTTAAAAGCTTGAACAGCTTTGTAACCTTCATAGGCACGTGCCGTTGCAGGATTATGATACTCAATCAACTTATAATACACTTGATCTTCAATAGCATAAATTGTCATATCTTTTTGAAGCTTAGTAGCATATTCCTCAATTTCATTTGCAATACGCTGTGCCAAGCCCTCTTCGTACAACCCTGTACTACTATGTTCAGCTTTTTCAATAGCCAAAGCAATCTTGTTTTTGTCGAATGGTACCTTCGTGCCATCACGCTTAATGACCTGCAACATATTGGCAACCTCCCCATTTTGTTACTGCCAAAATATATGTTAAGAAGTATAAAAAGTATGTCTAATCACACTTTTTATAAATTTATATGTAAAAATGTAAAGAATTATTAGAAAAACCCTCTATTTTTACCGCCCTCTCAGTATACTATATATGGTGGTTGTTTTCAACCCCAAATACAATATAAAGTAAAAATAGGTCCCTCTATCTATGCCAATATGACATGGATAAAAGAACCTATATAAATTATAATGCAAAGCCAAATAGACGAGTCAAGAAATTACCCTTTTTCCCCACCCAACTAGATGGGACAGAAGGATAAAATGTGCGATTAGCTAAGAGGTCGCGTTCATTAAGATGGATATTTGGTAACAAATCTTTTTTATACGTATTGTCTAATTTAGAAATTGCTTCCACATAACCTTGGTACGCCTCGACATCACAGCCATTGCTATAACCAGTGCCAAAGAAATGAATTAAACCATTGCGATATAATTCAATAGCCCTATCATAGTTAGTGTTACCATGATCAAAAGATGCCATATTACATTGAATCAAAATACCTTTATCAACCCATTCTAATAGTTGTTCAGGTTTAGTAAATAATTGTCCATAAGTTTCTACTTCACTAATAATAGGTACAATACCCATATCTAGTAGACTTAACAACCATGCATTAATATGATGCACTTTGCTATTTTGTGGAAGAGCAACTAATATAAAAGGGCTATCTCCCAATTTATATTGATTGCGATGAAAAGCTATATATTCAATCATTTCATCACAAAGCATTACGCGAGCTCCACTGTGAATAGTTACATCTACTAGCTGTTCCTTAAGCGCAACTTTTACTTCATTAACTAAAGATTTCATAGCATTCCATGTGTTCAGATCCATAGATACTGTTACATCAGGCGTACTAAAAATATCTGTAATACCTTGTTCAGACAAGGACTTAATCATTTTTACTGATTCTGCCATTGTTTGAGGCCCTTGTGGACCTAACACAGCTGGCAAAATGCAACCATGTAAATCAACCACGCGACTCATAATCTTTCCCTTCTACTTTCGATTCTCTGTTCAAAAATCGACCTCTTTCATAAAGTTCATGTTCTTCTCATTTAAGTTTATAATTCATTTTACATTCACGATTATAGCAAGGGAGTAGTCGCTTGTACAGTGGTTTTTCTATAAAAATAAATAAATTATTATATGTTCATTTAATACAATTTTTATATATTCATTTTTCTTTCATAAAATATGACTCATAATCTCTATAATTATGAGTCATATTTTACACATTATTATATTAATATTTTTTTAATTTTTAAATGTACCTTTATCTTTTATCATGACTAATATAATAAGCTAATTTTACTACCGATATACCAATGATTATACCAATTGTATCAATCAATACATCAGAAAGTTGAGAGCTGCGACCTAGAGAAAATAATTGTATAAATTCGTCTAGACAAGCTATTACTATACCCACTCCTATAGTTTTTACTACTGTGCCATATTCAATATAGCGGCGTAGAACTACATATAAAACACCACCAAGAATTGTGAACTCTGTAAGGTGGGCTAATTTTCGAACAATCCTATTTAAGGCCCATATATTTCCGTAAAAGCCTAATTTATCAGCTATAGGGGCAAGCCACTCTGCAAAAATAAGACTAAACCCATCAGAGTTCCCTCCATTTTGCAAGGAATTATCCCATATAAAAAACACAATTAGACATAACACAATATATAGTATCCAACGTTTCATACTACTCTCCTAAACGCCACAATACATATAGCTGTATTAATCTCTATCAAAAATATCTCGTGTATAAACTTTATTTTTTACACCTTCTAAGCTACTATCCCAGCGATTAGCTACAATAACATCACTAACACGCTTAAAGTCTTCAAAATTACGAATAACTGGCGAATTAAAGAAGTCTTCTGCATCTAGTGTAGGTTCATATACTACCACAGCAATCCCCTTCGCCTTAATACGTTTCATAACACCTTGAATGGCTGATGCTCTAAAATTATCAGAGTTCATTTTCATGGTCAAGCGATAGATACCAACAATTTTCGGATTTTTAGCAATAATAGTATCTGCCACATGATCTTTACGTGTTCTATTCGCATCGACAATGGCAGAAATTAAGTTTTGTGGTACATCATTATAATTAGCTAATAATTGCTTTGTATCTTTTGGCAAGCAATAACCACCATAACCAAAAGAAGGATTATTATAAAAATCTCCAATACGAGGATCTAAACAAACCCCCTTGATGATTTGACTTGTGCTAAGGCCACGTACTTCAGCATAGGAGTCTAACTCATTGAAATACGCTACACGTAATGCTAAATACGTATTAGCAAACAATTTAATTGCTTCCGCTTCCGTAGAATCAGTATATAATTGTGGAATATTTTCTTTAATAGCACCTTCTGCTAATAATTGGCCAAAACAACGTGCTCTGTCAGAATCCTCGCCCACAACAATACGGGATGGATGTAAATTATCGTATAAGGCTTTACCTTCACGCAAGAATTCTGGCGAGAAAATTAAATTCTCCGTATTAAATTCTTTGCGCATTTGTACCGTATAGCCTACTGGTACAGTTGATTTAATAATCATTACTGCATCAGGATTAATCTCTAGCACAGTTTTAATAACTTGTTCAACAGAAGATGTGTCAAAGAAGTTTTTTTGTGGGTCATAATTTGTAGGTGTCGAAATGATAACATAATCTGCACTGTTAAAAGCTTCTACTGGGTCAAGTGTAGCTTTGAAGTTTAACTCCTTAGTAGCTAAATACTCTTGCAATTCAGCATCTACAATAGGCGTCTCTTTGCGATTTAACATATCTACTTTTTCTGGGATGATATCGAGGGCTACTACTTCATTATGTTGAGCTAACAACACACCATTGGAAAGGCCTACATAGCCTGTACCAGCAATTGCAATTTTCATTTATTTGCCCTCCATCATATAGAAATCTTTATACCATATGGCAAAACGCTTTAACCCTTCTCGTAAGGTTGTATTAGGTTTAAAGCCAAAATCTGCTTCTAACGCACTTGTATCAGCATATGTAACAGGCACATCCCCTGGTTGCATAGGCACTAATTCTTTATGTTCTTCAAAATTATAATCCTTTGGTAAAACACCAGCAGAAACCAATTCCTCTGAAAGAATGCGCACAAAATCAAGTAAATTTTCTGGGTTGCTATTGCCGATATTATAAATAGCGTACGGTGGAACCGGCAAGCCATCCGCACCATTGCGACGCTCTGGTGCAGTAGACATAACCTTAGAAACGCCTTCTACAATATCATCGATATAGGTAAAATCACGCTTACAATTGCCGTAGTTGAAGATTTTAATTGTCCCACCATTACGTAATGTATTTGTAAAACCAAAGTATGCCATATCTGGACGACCTGCAGGACCGTATACAGTGAAGAAACGAAGCCCTGTGCTAGGGATGTTATATAATTTAGCATACGAATAAGCCAATAACTCATTTGATTTTTTTGTAGCTGCATAAAGAGATACAGGATTATCTACTTTATCCTCTGTAGAGTATGGAATTTGTTTATTTGCACCATATACAGAAGAAGATGATGCATACACTAAATGCTCTACACCTCTTTCACCATCATCATAAGAATGACGACAAGCTTCTAGAATATTATAAAATCCAATAATATTAGACTCGATATAGGCGTCGGGGTTAGTAATAGAGTAACGAACCCCTGCTTGAGCTGCTAGATTCACTACAACTTGTGGTTTATAGATAGCAAAAATTTCATCAACAAAGAACTTATCTGCAATATTCCCTTTTTTAAAAATCCATATATTCTTATTATTTTTGCTAAGTTCATCAATCTGTTGCAATCGATACTCTTTCAATGCTACATCATAGTAATCATTAACAGAATCTATGCCAATAATTTGAGTCCCTTCTGCTTCAGATAGTAAGGACATAACTAGATTAGCCCCTACAAATCCAGCGGCACCTGTTACAAGGATTACCGTGTTGTTTAAATCTACATTTTTTGAAAGCATATGTACTCCTTTCATAGTTCTATTAATTATGTCGTTTTACTTTACTTAAGACTTTTTTATAGCCAGAAGCAATAATTATGCGCTCAGATGGAATGACGTATAAAATAGCCACATATAATACAACACATAAAAGCATACAGACGACGGTCCACCATACTGCATCATAGAGATGTAAAATACTATAGGCAATTAACCCAACTATAGATGCTGTAATGAGATATACACTGATATTAGATATTATGCGAAATGCACTCATATTGACAAATAAAGCTAGTAGCAACATAGAAGCTGCTAGCATTTCCATTCTTACTAACGATCGAGCATATACAAAGGTACTGAAATCATATTGAATACAAATATAAATAACTGGTATTAAAACTACTAGATGTAATATTTGAGTCCAAAATGATAGATTAGGCATCCCTTTTGCACGAAATATTTCGGAAATCAAATTAGCTGTTACAGTCATAATAGCCGAACTCAATGCCCACGAACCTAATACAATGCCCGCTAACGTCCATTGTGGTCCTAGTAAAAGCTGAACAACAAAGTCTTGAAATACAAATAATCCTGCACCTAGAGGTACCAAAAATAGAGCCATATAGCGTTGGAATGTAAAGAATGTATTCGAAAAGGCCTGTTGATTATTTTGCACACGACTTAAAGCCGCGAATAATACAGGAGCCAAAGATGCTGTAGCCATAGCCATTACAGTCGTAACAATAGCCATTGGCATCTTATATATACCCAAATAATAAGCATCTAAAAAACGGCTAATAATGAATGTATCCACCCAAGCAGTGAGCCATATAGAAAATGCTTCAGCTAAAGACCATGCACTATAGTTAAACATATTCATAAAGACGCGACTACTAAAAAACAGATGAATTTGATTCTTCCGACTCTTTAATAATGCCAACGCCGTAAATAGCTGAGACCCTAGCATACCAGCAATTAAAGACCAATAATCGTACCCCATAAGCGCCATTGGTATAGATATCAATATAGGTGTAAGAATTGTTATGAGCCTAATATTTAAAAGAAACTTGAAATTAAAATCTCTTCGATACAATGCCATTTGGACACTACTAAAAGCAGATAAAGGAATCATAGCGCCCATCACGGCTAAAGGTATACCTAAGCCATCATTACCTACTAATACAGCCAATTCATCACGACCGATTATGATAGCGCTCCATAAAACTAGAGAAAACACTAGGTTGGCAATAAAGGCCACATCTGTAGCCTCTTGCTTATCTTGGGCACTTTCAAACTCATGCTGAACAAGAAATTTTTGAAAACCCGCATCAGCAAGCATTTCCGCAAAAGATATAACCATCATAATCGTCGCCAATATGCCGAATGCAGTCGGTGCTAACATATGAGCCAATATTATATTTGTCAGTGGTGTGATAAGCTTTGCCAAAACCTCTGTAATAACAGACCATTTAGCAGCAGCTACGATTTTAGTATCCATTATTTCTTATTGATATTCTTAATGCCTCTCAAGAATAGTTCATGATGAGCTTCACATTCCAAATAATTTTGTATTGCTAAATAACTCGTTTTGCCCAAAATAAGTTCTACCAATTTTCGGCCCAATAAAGCATTAATAGCGCGTACAATAAATGATCTACCTAAAAACTCACGCAAATAACGTTTTACATGTGTATCAGCAAAGACCCTATAAGCTTGAGTCACAAAGTGAGGGTCTTTAATTTCTTCACTACGTTTTCTATAATCCTCTAATGTTTCTGTAGCTTCAACTTCTGTGGCTAATCGTGTACCATTATCGGTTCTACGAATAGGCAATTCAGACACCACAAAATCATCCTTAGTTACGTCTACAGTAACTAGTATTGAATCTTTAATAAACTCTTGATGGTTTACAAAAAAATCGGAATTAAAGATAAAGTTGCCTTGTCCATAAATGATAGTGCCTCCCTGGTAATCTTCACGAGACCCTACACAATGATTATGTTGACAGATAACGAGATTCGCTCCACTATCGACAAATTTACGGCAATATCTCTGTAGCATAGGAGATGGATAGCGATAGAATTCCTTGCCGCCGTGATATAGAACGATGACGTAGTCGCATTGTGCCTTTAAAACTTTCACTTCGTCAAAGCTTTCTAGCACATCAAAAGGATTAGCCCCCATTGTATGACAAGTAGCCATAGTAAACTCGTTCTCTGTACAAAGATAGAATCCAATACGTATATCATCTTTTTCAAAGATAAATGGCTTCTTAGCCTCTTTCAAATTAGCTCCAGCTCCAGCATGAGCAATCTTATGCTGCTTCAACAAATTTAATGTTGTCGTCAACCCTTCCACCCCTTGATCTAAAGAGTGGTTATTAGCCAGTGTTAAAAATAACGGCTCTAACGCCTTATATCCATTAATTGTTTTTGTAGGCGCAATTAAATTATTACCAAATTTTACGATGGGTGTCTCTATATCAGTAAAAGGAACCTCTAAATTGAAAACATTTAAATCCGATTGCTTCAAAATTTCATAAAGCTCTTTTCCTACAAAAGCTTCTCCATTACCGTTTTCAAATAATGTTTTATTAATATCCGTAGGAACTAAATCAGCCCCGATGTACATTCTCAAGATGTAACCACTCTCCTAATTCATAATCCTTTGACATAGGACGAAATCTTTCAAATCCAGCACCAGGAAAAAATGTTAATTCTCCAATAAATAGATGCCCTTTAATTTCATAAAAATCAACACGCAAAAATGGACACCCTTTGCTAAGCTCCATCGCAACCTGTTGCATTTCACCATATGTGTCTGGCTTTGGAAACTCTGTAGGTAACGGTGGATAATGTCCAAAATGAATTCCCATAGGATTCCAATCGATATCATAGAAGTTCATACGCGTTCCTGTTTTAGAAAAACGATTAGAACATACTACTGTTAACTTTGGTTCACCATGAAAGCAATACATCTTATAATCTAATATGTCATTGCTACCTAACTCCGACAAATATTCCTCTCCGATAATACGTCGAGGAACATTCTTATAAGGCCACTCTCTAGCAATACGTGAATAATCCCGTTTTAAGAATGTTCTTAATTTAGCTTTTGCTGCTTCCCAATCAAGTGTTGATTTATCTTTACAAATAACGATGCCTCCACTATCATGTGTACATTTCAAAACGAATTGATTAGGCAACCTATCAAGGTCAATATCATCTACAGAGTTCCATACGGAAATCGTAGGTATTATATACTGATTACCTACACGTTGAGCAATAAGATGTTTAGCTTCATGTTTATCAACCATCACTGTTTGTATTGGGTCTCTAAAATTAACCTTAAGCCATTGTAACTTTTCGCTGAAAGTTTTTGGATTTTCTAAATCTAAAGGGTATCCCATATACTTAGGAAATACCTTCTTCAAAAAGTCTTCATCAGACAAAGAGTCATAATAACCCGATTTAATTAATACTCTCGTTCGATAGTAAGGTTTTGTTAAAAAGGACATACCGACCCTAAACAGTTTGCTGAACTTCATGTTTACGTCCTTTCCGAAGAATTTGTACCTCTAAATAAAACAACATCATATAAAAATAAGTACTCTTACTTTCATAAGAAACCATACCCATATCCATAACAATTTGTGAAAGGAATAAAATAAGTACCATTATATATTCATTACTATGTATATCGCGATAGCGAATTAAATTATATGCTACATATAGATACATTGAATAATATGCTATTAAACCAATAACACCCGTGCCAGCTAATAACTCAATATAATTATTATGCAAGTAGTAATTATCTTTACCATACACGAAAAAAGTATATACAGATGGATTATTGATACCTACACCAGTTATGGGAGATTGATAAAATAAGTCCCATCCAATATCTACCAAAGCTAAACGAATAATAGTGGATGAGTCCCCCCCTGTGCCTGTAAAGGCTTCCATCATGTTAGACATTCGGTCTAATACTTCAGAGAACATCGGCAATTGCAAGACCGCAATACCTATAATGGTAAGACCTAATAAGGAACCAATAACTTTTACAATAGAATTGACCGCATTAGCACTACGAAAACTTTTAAAAATAAAGAGTAATACTGTACCAACACCAACAAAAACTAAGGCCTTACGACTACCTGTAGCCGCTAAAATACCAAGTGTTGGTAATGCAATGACATGCCACCAACGAGGTCGATCGTATAGCATATAATACAAGGTCATAACAATAGCATTGGCCCCCAATAGCCCTACCGTATTCGCATTCAATGCATCATTAGCAATACGCGCTGAGGATGATAAAACAGTAATAAAATAATCTAAACCGTAGAAATAAACAGTATAGAAACAAACTATATAGCCTGTCCACATGCCAATCTTTAATAATGTATCCACCGATTTTTTATCTTGATAACACATGTATAAAATGATGAGCATAAAGAATATCTTGACCATATCAAAACTTCGGCTCATAGCTACGGAAACATCTGTGGCATTAATCGCACTTAGATAACAAGCACCAATAAAAAGCAACATATAAGCATGCATCCAATTAAGCCGTAGTTTAATAACACCTTGCTCTCTTATTAGATAAAAAATAATGAGCCCAAATAAGCATACAAACAATACATACGCACCATAGTTCGCTTCGCCAAGGGCAAAGGAAATGGTCAACGACAACACTAAAAAGATTAGAGTTATGAACCATATCATGCGATCAGCAAGAGCCGTAATATTTAACTTCAATGGTTCTCCTCCTTACAACTCATAAAACTTCTAACCAACGTTTAGCGATTTTCCATAGTGGAAATTCATCGCGTACTTTGATTGCTTCCTGTGAAAGCTTAGCTGCTAGTGCAGGATCTTTTAATATACTGCGCATAGCTTCATACATAGCCTGCGTATCACCTACAGGCACAAGGATACCATTCTCTCCACTTTTAATTACCATGCGAGCACCGCCTACAGGACAGTCTGTAACTACTGCCGGCAGCCCCATGCCCAATGCTTCCAACATAGAATTTGAAATGCCTTCAAAATCAGAAGATGATACAAACATGGAACAAGGAGCTACCTTTTCTAAAATATTGCTAGCAAAGCCAGGCAATAAAACGCGATCTTCTAAATTAAGAGAATTAATTTGAGCTCGTAGTTCATCCTCTAATACACCTTGTCCATAAATGACGAGTTTATACTCTGGAAACTCGTTTGCCAACATACTGAAGGCATTAATCATCATAGGCAAATTCTTTTGCGGATGCAAACGACAAGCTGTAATAATTGTCTTTTCTCGTTCCCCCTCTATTGGTGGTGGCAATTTACCATTAATAGGATTGGGGATAATAACACCGCGATTTTGAACAGATTTCGGGAAATAAGAACGAGCATCTTCCGTTTGAAATACTAGTGCATCTGCAAATCGAAAAGCAAAATTGCGCAACGCTTGTTGATGCCAACCAATAGGAACTTTGCGTGGATTATTGCGCTCAGAAAACACAATGCGATTTTTTATAAACCAAGAGCTAATCGCTAAGATAAAACTCGATGCAGACAAGAAAGATAAACATGTCGCATTTGGTCTAGTCTTTAAGATTTTGATTAGTTCCTTTATTTCTTGCATAAAGCGAATGACTTTATTAGAGCTTGTAGTATGAATTTCGATTTGTTCAATACCTTCCTCTAACGCATATTCATTACCATATCGATTAGGGCTTGTTTGGATAACTGTAATATGATGACCATCATGTACCCACTGACGAGCCAACTCTGTTAAGATTCGTTCAGCCCCATCGTTACCAAGGGAGATGGTGACAATTATTATTTCCTTTTTCATAAGCCTTCCTTTTGGATATATTCTGCCAGTCTTACATAGGCTTGTGCCATTGATACCTTAGGTTGCCAACCTAGGGATTTTAACTTCTTAGAACTTAAGAACATATGCACTGTCGGTGCATAGCCAAGCCCTTGCACATCGTTTGGAATATCAAAGATGACTTCACTCTTATCATTGCTAACATGAGTTGCCACTAAATGAGCAATGCTTGCAATAGAACGCGTCTCCTCATCATGACAAACATTATATGCTTCACCAGGTACCCCTGCTTTTAAAAGAGTTAAAAGCCCAGTTAAGGCATCAGTAATATAGCAATAATTCGACATAGAATCGCCCTTTGTATGAAGTATAATGGCTTCTTTTTTAATAGCACTCTTGGTAAACTGCATAAAAACGCGATTATCAGCTACTGGAACACCTGGCCCAAAAGTTTGAGCTAGTCTAGCTATTACAACAGGAACGCCATACTCCACAGCATAGGACTTGCAATAACATTCACAAAGTCTTTTGCTTTCGGAGTAGGAGCTACGAACGTTTAGATGATCCAAATAGCCTATTCTTTCCTCTGTCATAACTTGGCCAGATTCATAAGGTACCCCATATTGCTCCATACTGGATAAGTAAACTAGTTTCTTTACCTTTTGACGGCGACCTAACTCAAGCATGGCCTCCGTACCATAAATAGAGGTACGGATAGTTTCTACAGGATGCTCTACAAAAAACTTAGACTGTGTCGGTGCGGCTCCATGCAAAATATAATCACATGGCACATCAATAGATTCTAATGAACCATCCACTAGAGCTAACGATTTATTATCTAAATACTCACCAAGAATGTTTTTTGCCTTTTCATGGCTTCGCACATGACCAATCACTTTTAAATCCAGGTCATGAGTCTCATTGGCAAGTATAAGTAATTTTATAAACATAGATCCAATAAGCCCCGTTGCACCAGTTATAAGAATGCGTTGATGACGGAGGAAATGAAAGTAATTTTTTTCCTGTACTAAAGCCGTTAACTCGCGTTGAATAACGGAATTACTCATCTTTTAATCCTCCTAGCTCACGATTTTTAATAATCCCTGTGAACATATAATAATCAGATGGAGTTGTAATCTTTATATTTTCAGTTTCCCCTAACACAGGGTATAAAGTATAACCATAGTGCATCATCATCGATGCGGAATCAATAAAGTCATGAATGCCCTCATCTTTTGCACGATTATGAACTGATATAATATCATCCAATCTAAAACTCTGCGGAGCTTTAGCCATAAGACATTCATTACGATTTAAAATGCGGTTAATAGAACCATTTTGGGTAACCATAACCGTTTCGATAGCTGGAGTAACAGTAATGGCAGAACCCTTTGACTCAACAGATTCTATGTTTCTCTCTATGGTAGAGTTATCTACAAGTGGACGAACCCCATCATGAATCAATACAGTCACCGCGTCATCAGGGAATAAACGCTTAGCCTCTACTAGCCCATTATATTGGGATTCCAAAGCACTTTCACCACCAGGCACAATGGATAATACCTTTTGTAACCCCGCCTTTTCTATGAGTTGTTTAGTATGATCAATCCATTCTGCTTTACAGGCAAGAACAATCCCATCAATAGTCTTCGTTTGTTCAAATACATCTAAGGTTTGAATCAAAATCGGTCTACCGTTCCATTCTAAAAATTGTTTTGGCGTCTTGCTATTTTTCATACGAGCACCTACGCCACCCGCAAAGATTACTGCTATTCGTTTCATAGGCCCTCCTTATGGTTGAGCTTCTTTTTTGGCATAATGTATGCCTTTATACTCCTTGTAAGGTGTATGTAAATCAGCAAATACTGCATCATGTTTTGCTACACGTTGCTCTACAGGTGGTAATTGCATATAGTCGCCCCAAATAAGACGCAAATATCTCTCATACCCTTTCATAACAGGTATTTGATGACCTTCAAAGTCTTTATATACAACAGAAGCAAAGTCCTCTCTAGGATGACGTAGCTTCATACCTTTTAAGCTACCGATTAACTCCGTACACTCATCACTCGTATCAAAGTCGTATTGAGTCATTCTCTTTTCTGCAAATCGCCAAATATGATAGCGTATAGATTGACTTGAAAAGATTTTATAAATATAACCCGCTAAAGCGCGATATGTTGGTCCCTTATTATCAGGCAAACGCTGTGCATTAAAGAGTGCAAAAGTCATGGCCCACATCAACTGCAATGCACGACTAATTTTGCCGGGTGCACAGCCATCGATAGGCATAATTTCAAGTGCCAAACCATGACAAACATCTTCATGCATACTATGACGATTGATAAAAGTCGTATTATTGTCTCTAATAGAAGCTCCTGCATCATGATAGATATGATTTCGATCAGTACGACAATACGTAAATCGTTCAGTATCAGCATATTTTGGCCATAATTCAGCTAACTTTTCATAATCTGGACGAGGCATGAAAAGATCTAAATCATCATCCCAAGGGATAAAGCCGTTATGACGTATAGCCCCAATGAGACCACCGCCGCAAAGATAAAAGCGCAAATTATGTTTATCACAGAACTCTTTAAAGTACAGTAACATATTCAGCTCTTTTTCTTGTATTTCCTTTGTCATAGATGTACTCATAGGGACCTCTTTCAACGTAATACAGCTAATACTGTATCAATCATCGTTTTTATATCTTGTAAAAAAGAAAACTCCTTAATACTCCTTAAATTCCAAGCCATCTTACCCGGTAAAACCTCATTTATATAGACTTCATCAACATTCTGAGCATTTTGTAAAAGTTGATCTTCATCTTTATAAGTAATACTGGCAACACTGGTAACACCAGCAGGTAATAATAAGGTAGCTTTCATTTCATCTGTATAAGCAGCCACATAACGTGGAACCTCAGGTCTTGTACCGACAAAGCTCATATCTCCTAAAAGGATATTAATAAGCTGAGGCAATTCATCGAGACGACAGTTGCGAAGCATATTGCCTACCTTCGTAACACGCATATCATTTTGTGATGTCACTTGTGCACCTAAAGATTCCGCATTTTTTACCATAGTACGGAACTTATAGATGCCAAAGGTACGACCGTACTGTGTCACTCGAGTTTGACGAAAAAAAACCTCTCCCTCACTATCTCGTTTAATCATGATGGCTAGTACCAAGAATATAGGGCTTAATGTAATAAGCATTCCCGCTGCCATTACGCGGTCAAAAATGCTTTTACAAAGAAGGCTTATACGCCTTTGCTTTAATATTTCAAAATAGGGACGAACCGCTTCACACTGAAGCTCTTTTGGTAGATCATGAAAGTTCTTTACTAGCATTCGGTAATAATCCTTTTAAACTGCTCAATGATATATTGCACTTCTTCATCTGTAAGGAGCGTATGAAGTGGCAATGTAATTTCATTTTTAAATTGGTCATAAGCATTTGGATAATCATCGATTGTAAAGCCTAAGTTTTTGTAAGCCGTATGCATTGGAATTGGCTTATAATGGACATTCGTCGCAATGCCAGCCTCAGCCATAGCTTCAATAACCTTGTTGCGGTATTGCGCATCACGGCCGTCTAAACGGACTAAATACAAGTGACCACTACTTTCATGCTCATCTGTATAATGGCTCAACAATGTAACAGGTAAATCTTTCAAACCTGTATCGTAAGCTTCGATAATCTCCTTACGACGAGCTAAAAGTTTTGGATATCGTTCTAATTGAGCCAAACCGATAGCCGCCATAATATCCGTCATATTACATTTATAATATGTGCCCTTGATATCATATTCCCATGCACCAGCTTTTGTTTTAGCAAGCGCATCTTTATCCTGACCATGTAAGGATAACAATTGGAATTGCTTGTAGATAGCTTCATCGTCATAACCATCTATGTGGCGCCATGTAGCACAACCACCTTCAGCAGTAGTAAAATTTTTTACTGCATGAAAGGAAAAGCTACTAAAATCGGCTACATTACCTGTTGGTACCCCTTTATAAGAAGCACCAAAAGAATGCGCACAGTCCGCTACGATAGGAATATGACCTAATGCTGATTGAATATCATTAGATGGTGTAAAGAGAGATTTCTTTTCCTCTACAATGGATCGCAAACGTTCATAATCACAAGGCACACCCGCAATATCTACAGGGATGATAGCCTTTGTTTTTGGTGTGATAGCGCGAGCGACTGCATCGTAATCCATTTCATAGGAATCTTTTTGTGTATCAACAAGTACTAATGTAGCGCCTACATGAACTACAGGACTCGCACTAGCTGTATATGAGTAAGCACTAGTTATGACTTCGTCTCCAGGTCCAATTCCCAATACGCGAAGGGACATTTCAAGCGCTGCCGTAGCAGAGTTTAAACAAACGGATTTAGGTGTACCTAATTGGTGAGCTACCTTTTTTTCTAAGTCTTTAGTACGAGGACCTGTCGTAATCCACCCACTTTTTAAGGCTTCAACGACTTCATTGATTTCTAACTCTGTAATATCTGGAGGAGAAAAATTAATTTTCATATACATCACCTCAATACTTTCTGTACCATATTGATACACTTGATTTATCTCATAAAATATTGATTAAAACAGTTATATTACGCGTCAATCACGATAGATCCTAAAAG
The DNA here is from genome assembly GCF_047241225.1 of Veillonella parvula. Taxonomy (GTDB): domain Bacteria; phylum Bacillota; class Negativicutes; order Veillonellales; family Veillonellaceae; genus Veillonella; species Veillonella parvula_O. The sequence continues at coordinate 56,821 of NZ_JBKTIE010000005.1, forward strand.
AGGAATGCCCACTTGTGAAAGGCGTTTCTTAGCTTCAATCAAATCTTTTGGACTAGCTACTTCATTTTTAACAACTAGTATTACACCATCTGATTTTTCAGCCAATACAACGGCATCTGTAACAGATAATACGGGTGGTGTATCGATGATAACCACATCATATTCATCACGTATATACTCAAAAATCGTAGGTAATTTGCTAGAGTCTACAATATCAGATGGATATTCAACAACTTCACCAGCCGTAAGCACATCTAAATGAGGCACTACATTACGATGAATCGTCAAATCTTCATCCATCATTACCGCATTGGTAAGACCTTTATTTTGTACATTAAAGGCTATATGTTGTGCTGGATTGCGTAGATTACCATCTACTAGAAGAACTTTATTATTATTTTTAGATAAAGCTAATGCTGTATTAGCTGCCACTTCAGAAGTTCCTTCACCACTAGTAGCTGCAGTAATGCAAATAAGTTTACATTTATGTTGGTTACATACATATTGAAGATTGCTACGCAATGTACGATATGCTTCCACAAGTGGTGTATCACCACGTTCATTAGAAATTAGTCTAATCATATTAACCTCTCATTTTGCGCAACAATGCTACGATACGATTACTAGGCTCCTCGTATTCTTTTTCTTTATGATTTGGAATTACGCCCAAGTTTTGAATACCAAGAATATCATTAATTTCTTGTACAGATTGAACTTTGCGATTACCGAAGAATTGGCCCAATGTATAGAGGCAACCAAAGATGAGGCCTAAAATGGCAGAGCCTAATAGAATAAGAACCTTACGTGGAGCAATCGCCTTTTCTGGTAATGTAGGAGGATCAACGATTTGAACTTCATTCGGTACCATAACCTCTGCTACCTTCGCTTCTTCTAAGCGAGTAGATAACATTTGATAGATATCTTGAGCCACATCTACATCACGTTTTGCTTGGATATAACCACGTTCTTTTTCAGGTAGTCCTTTTATAGCTTCTTCGTTTGCTTTATCTAGCTCAGCTAATGTAGATTGTTTACCTTGAGCTACTACTAAAGCAGCTTCATTTTTAAACTTATCCGCTAGCAAGCCTTGTTGTGCAGAGTTGCTTGAAGGTGCTTGTTGCGATGCAATAGCGTTGATTTCAGCATTTAAACCACTTTTAGCCTCTTCAATTTGTTGGTTAATCTCTTTCATCGCTGGATGTTCATCAGTATATTTACCAATGTAAGAAGCTTTACGAGATTCTAGGTCTGCTAACTGCCCCTTGTAGGCTTGAACCGTGGCGCTATCGGCGATACTTTTACCAGCAGAACCTAATTGTTCATTGATACTGCCAAGTGCAGCTTGTGCCGTTTCTAAATCGAGTTGATTTTGAGCCTTCTCACGATCAATTAGAGTAATTTTATCTGTTAAGCCTTTCATCTGATCAGCGGTGGAGTACACCTTATTATCTATTTGAAATTGTTGCAATTTATTTTCTGCTTGTTCTAATTCAGATTTCGCAGTAACAACGCGTTTTTGTAAGAATTCACGAGTAGTTCGTTGTTCAACATGAGAAATTTCGGCAAGACGTTTCAAGAAGGTATCAATAAGTAATTGATTAGCTTCTTGTGCTTGCTCAGGACTCTTACCAGTTACGCTTACTTGTAATAACTCGGTTTCTTTATACGGTTTAGTTTCAATGCGATTTTTAACAAAATCTTCATATGTTGGCGCATTACCAGTACCTTCAGGATCTTCTATAGCAGTAATTACTGGCTCTACTACATTACGACTTTTTAAAATTTCTGCATCTGTGTTCATCAATTGACGAGACATAGAATCAGAATAGGCATTAGCACTAGATAATACAGAATTGCTCAAACCTTGAGCTTGTTTAATGCGCAACATCGATGTAGATTGATATATAGATGGTGCAAGAAAAGCATACGCACCACCTAAAACCATACATGCTACCGCAATATTAATAATTTTACGGCGCTTTTTAATGAGGACTCTGCCCACCTCTTTTAAATCAATAATTTGTTCCACCCATATACCCCTTTCTGTAAAAGTATACAAACAACAGGGCCTCTCCCACTTAGAATATTAACTACACCTAACCCTCTCAATAAAGGCACAATGTATCAAAATAAAATAGTCTTATACATGTATCGGGTAAAAAATGTATCGTCCAAAACCTATACATTATGATTTGGATCGTATGTAGGAATGATATCCTGCAACACATTAATTACATCTATATCAGTTTTACATGTATCAAAGCGCTCTATTTCATGACTTAGCCATTCTTGATTAACATCTTCTAGAGCTGCTTCAAAAATTTTCTTATGCGTAGTAGTATTCGTACCTTCTCCGGCAGTTAATAGTTCTTCATATAACTTTTCACCTGGACGTAAGCCAGTAAATTCAATACGAATATCCTTATTAGGCTCAAAGCCAGAAAGGCGAATCATATTCTTAGCCAAATCGACAATTTTAACCGGTTCACCCATGTCCAAAAGGAACACTTCTCCTCCATTTCCCATGGCACCAGCTTGAAGTACTAATTGACTGGCTTCAGGAATAGTCATGAAATAACGTGTCATTTCTGGATCTGTAACGGTTACAGGGCCACCTGCTTCAATTTGTTTACGAAATAAAGGAATAACCGAACCACGGCTACCAAGTACATTACCAAAACGAACTGTTATAAACTTAGTATCATATGTGTGATTCATACCAAGTACAACTTTTTCAGCAACTCGTTTTGTAGCGCCCATAACGCTGGTTGGATTCACCGCTTTATCCGTGGAAATCATAACAAATCGATCTACCCCATGAGCTCCGGCTACATCCGCAACATTACGAGTACCATAAATATTATTTAATACCGCAGCAATTGGCTGTATTTCCATAAGCGGCACATGTTTGTGAGCTGCCGCATGAAATACTACATCAGGGTTATAGTTTTTAAAAATTTGTTCTAATTGATTCTTATCACGAATATCTGCAATAATTGGAACCAATGTAGCTTGGGACATAATATTGCGCAATTCTTGATGAATAAGATAAATACTATTTTCACCATGGCCTAGAAGCAATAGCTTTTTAGGCTTTACACGTAAAACTTGACGACAAATTTCAGAACCAATAGAGCCCCCTGCACCAGTAACTAAAACTACTTTATCCTTAAGATATGTTTTAACCTTAGACGTATCGAGCTGAATCTCATCGCGCTCCAATAAGTCTTCGATTGAAACAGGATGTAAATGAGATACAAGAACTTCATCATCAAGTAATTGATACATCCCCGGTAAAATATTGATTTTACACTTTAAAGGAGCACAAATTTCCATGATTGCCTGAATAATATCTCGCTTCACGGAAGGCATAGCAATAATGATTTCTTCTACCTTATACTTAGCAACTAATGCAGGAATATCTTCACGGCTCCCAAGAATTCTAAAACCATTCATAAGGCGATTATGTTTAAACATATCATCATCAACAAAACCAATCACTCGACGAGAACGCTTATGATATCGTTCAATTTCACGAGCTATAGTTGCACCTGCATCACCAGCTCCTATGATCAATGTATTTACTTGTCCACTTTCACCATCGTCCCCACGGCTATAGTGAAGTGCCACATAATGAAGCAACATTCGTCCCATACCAACAGCACCTGTAGTGAGGAACCATGTAATAAAATAGACAGAACGTGGTAATGACTTACCAAATACAAACATAGAAGAATAGAATAAAGCCGTACCAATTGTAGTCGCTACAAATACTGCTAATACCTCTCGCATCCCTGCATAGCGCCAAATACGTGTATATAAATGCATTATCAAGAACATCAACATATACGAAATAAGTAATAACGGAAGTGCATCCACCATTTGAGTAATATATTGAGGTTCTATATGTCCATCAAATCGAATAAAAAGACTGATAAAAGCAACGATTACAATCGTCACAATATCTGTAATAAACAATATAGATGGTAATAAATATGAACGCAAAAAAACGCCCCCTTATATGATAGATATCGTCTTATCTTTAATCCTTACCTATTCGTGATACCATGTAAGCCCCTGTTAAGATTGGAGCAATATCACGAGCAAAGTTGATACGACTATTCTTAGTTAAGTAAAGAATATCACCTTCACGCATGATGTAGTTTTCAGACATATCTCCAGTTTGTAAAATACGATTCAAATTGATAGGAATCGGTTTCTCTGGATTGTCTTGATGAATCAAATAAATTTTTTTCTTTGCTGTATCCCAGTTAAAACTACCTGCAGCCCCAATAGCATCAATAACTGTACTAGATTTAGTCAACGTATAGGCGCCAGGCTTATTAATTTCACCAAATACATATACGCGAACGCCGCCCAATTTCGATACATTTACTGTGATATCAGGATTAATGATATAACGAGATAAACCTTGCTGTAACTCAGCTGTAAATTCATCTACAGTTAAGCCATCTGCTTTTACGGCACCAACCATAGGGAACGATACATATCCATCTGGTCTGACGGTATACACAATGTCGTTACCATTACGCGTACCAAGCTCTGCCTGCTGAACCACTTGAATATTTAGTTCATCTCCTTGGCGCAGACGATATTCTTTATCAGAGCTAATTACAGATGCGCTAGTTTCCAATGGTGCATGACCGTCCATTTGTACATTCTTAGCATTATAAGGCTGATTAGTATTTATACTAACTGGTGCAGCCATAGCCATTGTTGTAGTACATAAGAATGCAGCCATCATCATATACTGTTTCTTCTTCATACTTACCTCTTTTTTATTCAACTTATTTAATTCATCACTTAATTATTGATGTATCTTATATCTAAAAAATCAGTCATGCTATTTTATCATTTTTTTAAATGTTCTTCTACAAATCCAGTATGTTCCAAGCGAACTTCATAAAACCTTCAACAATAACCCCTTAAAAATACAGTATTTTCAATATATGCTCATTAATTATTATTTGCTTTTTTCATTCCTAATTCACTAGTTTTATCATTGAATTTTTTAAAAATAATAAAAAATATATAAACTCACTTCATTATTAGCTCACATAGTTTTTCTATTTATATCAGAATTAGTGATAAAAAAATAAGGTGTATATACTAGAAATCTAGTATATACACCTTATTCAAAGTTTTTGACACTAATGATCGCTCTATATAATTAATTATTCAACACGACCGCCTAAATAAGCTTCCATAACGCGAGGATTATGGCGAACTTCATCAGCAGAGCCAGATAATACCATTTTACCAGTCTCCAAAACATACGCATAATCAGCAATCTTCAATGCTTGACGCACATTTTGTTCTACTAAAAGAACTGTTGTTCCATCGGCGCTGATTTCTTTAATGGTTTCAAAAATCTCATTTACTACTAAAGGTGCAAGGCCCATAGATGGTTCATCTAATAATAACAATTTTGGACGAGCCATAAGTGCACGACCAATAGCTAGCATTTGCTGTTGACCACCTGATAAAGTACCACCCAATTGATAACTTCGTTCATCAAGAATAGGGAATCGTTTAAATACCTTTTTGATATCTGCTTCGATTTCTTTATCTTTACGTGTATAAGCACCCATTTCAAGGTTCTCATAAACACTCATATCTTGTAGAATTTGACGTCCTTCAGGAACTAAGGAAATACCACTTTGTACAACTTGATGGGTTTGGCGACCTGTAATATCTTGACCTTCAAAAATCACTCGACCAGATGTGGGTTTTACAAGTCCCATAATAGTCTTCATCGTCGTAGTCTTACCAGCACCATTAGCACCAATAAGAGATACAATGGAACCTTGTGGAACTTCTAAACTTATATCTTTTAAGGCTGTAATATGTCCATAACCAGCCACAATATTTTCTAGCTTTAACATATTACACCTCCTCTTTACCTAAGTAAGCTTCAATTACAGCCTCATTATTTTGAATTTCTTGAGGTGTACCTTCTGCAATTTTCTTGCCAAAGTTAAGTACTACCAAACGATCACAGATATTCATCATCAATTCCATGGCATGTTCGATAACCACAACGGTAATACCTAGGTCACGAATCTTGCCAATCAATTGACGCAGAACTTCAGTTTCACTATCATTCATACCTGCTGCCGGTTCATCAAGCAAGATTAACTGAGGGTGTGTCGCTAAGGCACGAGCGATTTCAAGACGACGTTGCTTACCATACGGTAATGATGTTGCAACCTCTTCTGCATCTGCTTCAAGACCTACAAGCTTTAAGAACTCATAAGCAATACCACGACAACGCTCTTCTTCAATGCGTTGACGTTTTGTTTTCAAAAAACTAGATAAGAAGCCAGAGCCAGTACGACAATGCATACCGGTTAAAACAGTTTCAAGAGCTGTCATATTGCCAAAGAGACGAATATTTTGGAATGTACGAGCAATCCCCATTTCAACAGTTCTATGAGGCTTGATGCCTACAACAGACATACCATCAAATACAATTTCACCAGAACTTGCAGGGAATACACCAGTAATCAAGTTGAATAGTGTGGTCTTACCAGCACCATTTGGACCGATGACACCAAATACTTCACCTTGTTTAACGCCAAAAGATACTCCTGTGAGGGCTGCAACGCCACCAAAGCTTTTACTTACGTCATTTAATTCTAATAGCATTCAGTTCCCTCCTATCCTTGTTTTTCTTCTTGTTGTTTGCGTTTATATGCTTCAAAACGTTCTGTTAATACTTGTGACTCTGGAATATATAGAGCCTTTTTAAAGCCTAATTTGCGACTAATTTTATCTACCATAGATTCTGTCAGAATACCATCTGGACGAACGGCCATCAAAATGACTAGTAATGCACCATAGATGATGTCCCGATAGTCGGATAAGAAACGCAATACTTCTGGTAATAATGTAAGAATAAAGGAACCTAATACGGAGCCCCATACTACATTGGAACCACCAAATACAGGGAATAACAAAATTTGTACTACTTTATGGTAGCTGAAATCTGTAGGATTAATAAAGTTTGTAATATGCGCATACAAACCACCGCCAATACCAGCGATGAAAGCACCAATGATAAAGGCCATCATCTTGTAGTATACAACGTTAATACCCATCAATTCTGCTGCATGATCATCAGCCTTAATCGCTGCAAAGGCACGACCCACACGGCTATTATTAATCCGTACACAAAAGGCGATAATCAATACTAAAATAGCTAACAAAATAATGATAGCCATTAGATTGCCCCATGCAACAGCATCAATGCCCATTAAACCATCGAGATCAAATTCATAGGCATAATTTGTCAATTCTTGAGGAATGGATGGAATACCAGAAAGGCCTAATGCACCATTTGTAATATCCAAATTCAAGAAAATAACACGCACAACTTCGCCAAATCCAAGTGTAGCAATGGCAAGATACAAACCTTTAAGACGTGTTGTTGGCAAACCGATAATAACAGCCACAAGACTAGCAACTAAGCCACCAATAATAATGCCTACAACGATAGGCAAATCAGCTTTCAAAGAAAGAATAGCGCCTACGTATGCACCAACACTCATAAAGCCAGCAGCCCCTAAAGAAAGCTGTCCACTTGCCAGTGTGAAATAAATTGAAATACCCATGATGGCATTAATGATGAAAAACATCACGATCTGTAGATAATACGGGTTTAATAATTCCATTACGGTCTACCCCCTTTATCTTTAGATCCAAACAAGCCTTGTGGGCGCCAGAATAATAATAGGATAATGAGACCAAAGGCCACAGCATCACGGAATGTAGATGCACCATAAGCAACAGAGAAGATTTCTGCTACGCCTAAAATAAAGCCGCCAACCATGGCGCCTGTAATATTACCAAGACCACCTAAGATAAGTACTGCCAGACCTTTAAAGCCTATAATAACACCCATAGTAGGCTCAATAGCATTAAAGGACAAGCCTACCAATACACCTGCCGCTGCACCTAAAGCAGATGCAATCATAACAGTAATAGATATAATCATTGTTGGATTGATACCCAAGAGAGCTGCTGTTTCCGTACTCATGGATACAGCGCGAATAGCCTTACCAATCTTAGTTTTCTTAATAACTACATTTAAAATCAGCATTAGCACAACAGAAACGCCTAAACCAATAATTTGTACCATAGAAATTTTGAAAGCTCCAAAGTCGATTAGGCCACCAATATAATCTGGTGGGAATGATCTAGTTTGAGGGCCCCAAAGCAATAATGCCAAACTTTCAAGGAAAATAGAAACACCAATGGTACTAATAAGTGGTGCCAAGTGAGACACCTTTTTCTTGCGTAGTGGACGAAGCGCCACAAATTCTAAAAGATAACCGAGGATAGCACCTACAGCCATAGCTACGATAAGGGCTACAAAAATGTTAACGTTAAAAATTGTTACCATAAAAAGACCAACGAAGGCACCTATCATAAAGATGCCTCCGTGAGCCATGTTGATAATATTCAAAACACCGAACACAAGTGTTAAGCCAATAGCGAGTACAGCATATAAGCTACCGAGGGTTAACCCGTTAACTAATTGTTGTAAAAACACTATACTACCTCAACTTATTTTGTTAATGCGTCAAATTGACCGTTTTTAATTTGTAATACTTGAACTTCCATAGAAGGATCGCGTTTTTCGTTGAATTTGAATTGGCCAGTTACACCAACGAAGTCAGCAATGTTTTTCAATGCTTCCCGGAATTTTTCACGATCTGTTGTGGACCCTGCTTTTTTCAAAGCTGTTTCATAGAGATATACTGCATCATATGCTTGAGCAGCGAATTGGTCAGGTTCTTTACCGTATTTAGCCACATAGGCTTTACGGAAATCTTTAACCTTTTGGTCTTCTTTGTTAGGGAACCATGGCGTACCAACAATAACACCGTTAGCAGCATCGCCAGCAATTTTAATGAATTGTGGGCTGTTGAAACCATTGGAGCCAACTACAGGTTGATTCATACCCATTTCACGCATTTTTTTCATGATTAATGCGCCTTCTTGGTAAAGAGAAGCAACTACAATTACATCAGGTTTTGCTTGTTGAATTTTAGTCAATTGTGCAGAGAAGTCAGTATCTTTATCTGCAAATGTTTCAGTATCAACGATTTGTACACCTTCAGATTCCAATGCTTTACGAGCTGTATTATTTACAGATACCATTTGGTCATTGTTGTTGGAGTACATGATAGCTGCAGTTTTGAAGCCTAAAGTTTTATGTGCTTCTTTAATTGCAGTATCTACTGCCAAGGATTCAGGTACAGCATTACGGAAAATGTAATCGCCGATATCCGTAATACCTTCAGCCGTTGTAGATGTACCAAGCGCTACTACTTTACTTTTGTTTGCTACAGGCCCCGCAGCCATCATTTCACCAGATAACATAGGACCGATAACTGCTACCACTTTATCTTTTGCAATTACTTTGTTCATCGCATTGATAGCTTCGTTTTTATCACCTTTAGTATCTTCTACTAATAAGTTAATTTTTACAGCATTTGCATCAGCATTGATTTCGCTTACTGCCAATTCAGCACCAGCTTTAATGGATTCACCATATGCTGCCGCACCACCAGTTGTTGTTGTTAATAATGCAATTTTAGCTTCATTGCTATTTGCACTACCTGCATCTTTATCGCTACCACAACCAGCAGCAATTGCCATTACACCAGCAAGGCCAAAAATGGCCGCTTTTTTTAACATGGATTTATTCATGTTACACCCTTCCTTTAAAACATAAAACTTTAAATCTATACCTATATTATGAGAATATAAAATAGTTTGTCAATTAAAAGATAATGATTTTAATTCCCTAATAATATATACATTAAATAAGTTATTCACATAGACGTTCCCACTTCTTATACAAGGATTCCAACTCTGTCTGAGTCTCTTCAATTTGTGTGGAAATTTTGGACATTTCATCTAAATCTTGTTGTACTACAGGATTAGCTAATTGTACCTCATACATCTTCATCGTCGCCTCTAAACGAGCAATTTCAGCTTCTACCTCAGCCAATTGTTTTTCTACCATATAAGCATTCGGCTTCTTCTGATTTTCCTCCGTAGTTTCTGATACTGAAAGCATTGACTCATTAATAGGAGTAGCTTTACTATCACGCTTACTGCTATCAGAGTTTTTCTCATTAGCCAATGCTAATAAATCTTCTTGCTCTTTCAGCTTTTCCTTATAGTATGAATAATTACCGAGATACTCTGTAATTTTACCTTCATCTAGAATTACTGTTTTTGTAGAAACTTGATCCAAGAAGTATCTATCATGAGAAATAATAAAACAAGTCCCTTCAAATTGTTGCAATGCTTCCTCTACAATTTCTCGTGTAGGAATATCTAAATGGTTTGTCGGTTCATCTAAAATTAGAAAATTATCTCCTTGAAGAAATAATTTAAGCAAAGCTAAACGAGCGCGCTCACCACCAGATAATTCACCTACTAGCTTAAATACATCGTCCCCTTTAAACAGGAAAGCCCCCAGCACATTACGAGCCTTATCCTCGCTGTAGTTAAAGTGATTCATGATCTCTTCCACTACCTGCCAAGAATCATGCAATTCTTCGTGTTCTTGTGAGAAGTAACCGACTTGTACGCGATTGCCAATATCCACATGACCAACTTCAGGAAATAGTTCTCCTACAATGGTTTTCACCAGTGTAGACTTACCCGCGCCATTAGGTCCAATAAGCGCTACTGATTCACCTCGTCGAACAACAAGAGAGATATCATCAATAATACAACTTTCACCATATCCGACAGATAAGTGATCTAATACTAAAACCTTATCAGCACTCATCGCAGCAGGAGGAAAAGAAAATTGTAAATGATGTGAAGTAACAGGTGCCTCTAGCCGCTCTAATCGATTTAGTTGAGACTGACGACCACGAGCCATTTTAGACTTGATACCAGCGCGGTATTTATCTATATAAGCCTCTGTTTTCTTAATATACTCCTGCTGTTTTTCATAGGCCACCATATCAGCCTTTAAACGTTCATCACGTTGTTGAATATAGCGACTATAGTTACCACGATAGGTTGTGGCTTTGTGATTATCTAACTCCACAACACCTGTGACGATACGATCTAGAAAATATCTATCATGGCTGACAATGAGAATACCACCTTGATAGGCAGATAAGTACCCCTCTAACCACTCCAGCATATCCATATCTAAATGGTTAGTCGGTTCGTCTAAGAATAAAAAATCAGGACTACGTACTAACGCTTTAGCTAAATTGATACGCGTTTTTTGACCACCTGAAAAAGCATTAGCCGGCTTATCTAAGTCATCATCAGTAAAACCAAGACCATAGACTATGCGCTTTGTCTTTTGCTCGTAGTCATAGCCACCTAGCCATTCTAGACGATTCTGTAAATAATCTAAGCGTTGTAAATCCGATTCGCTAGCCTCTTCGGTTTCCAAGCGACTAGTGAGCTCTTTTAATTGTTTTTCCAATGCATGAACATCAGCCCAAGCTTTTTCGATTTCCGTAGCAAGGCTATCATCTCCAAGATTTACATCTTGTTGTAAATAGCCAATACTAGCAACAGGCGACTTGACTACATTACCTTCATCGAGTTCTTCATAGCCTAATATGCACTTTAACAAGGTAGATTTCCCAGCCCCATTAGGGCCTACCAATGCGAGTCGATCCCCTTCTTTTATCTCAAAAGACACATTGGAAAATACTTGGCGCACCCCAAATGATTTTCCAAGGTCTATCATTCGAATGCGTTCCATTCACAACCTCCTAATCATTTACTCTTCATTATACCACAGTTGCCCTCACTAACATTAACATTTCTATAGAATCTTTTGTTTTTCGACTATGACGGAATAATTTTCCTAACAAAGGGATATCTCCCAAAATAGGTATTTTTTGTATTTGATGTTGATCTCGATTATCCATGAGTCCACCAATAACTAGCACTTCTCCTGGTTGTAATCGTACTCTTGTATGTGCTTGACGTGTGCTTATTTTGTAGGCTTTCATTTCAGATACCATAATAGGTGTACTCACTTCTGCATGTATTTTAGCATCTACACCACCATCAGCGGTAATGATAGGAGTGTAATTCAACTTAATGCCCACCTCTTCATAACGAGTAGAACGCTTTCGTTCGCCATTCACTTCTGACTCTTCTATAACAGGTATTCTTTCACCTATCAAGATATGCGCAGTCTCACCATTGAGAGCCATGATAGATGGTTTTGCAATTAAAACGGCCTTACCTGAGCTTTCCATAAGACTTAGCTCTGGCTTTACAAAGAACTTATAGGCCTCTCCAGTCGGTGTTTTACCAAAAGTAACAGCGCCATAGGAATGTGTTTTGTCTTCTCCATGTCCAGTTAAGCTGAGCCAAGACCATCGAAAACCCTGTTCTTTTGCATAAGATTGTTCCATGGCAATGATGGTAGCTTCCAATTGCACTTGTTTTGGTTCCTTGTCGATAGCACGTACTAAGGTTTCTACACGTCGCTTTTCTCCGCTCGTCAAATGCATAATTACTTCATTTTGTTCTGAAAGCACTGCCATTTTATCATTTTTTACCACTGTGCCTACCACATTTTTCAAAGACTCAGCCGGTAAATGTTCAGGTGATATAACATATAGTTCTCTTTTTTCAAGTGTTTCATCATCAGAATCAATAAGAAGTGTGTTATGCTCCTTCAATACGGAGAAATGATATAACTTACCTAATTCATTAATAATCCCTTCTGGGGATTCTCCCGTTACAGTGGCCGTAACAGTCCCTTTTAACGACTCTACACCAATAACAGATATACCGTAACTACGACAAATTCCTAAAACGGTTTCCTTTAAGGATGCATTGCGTACAGAAATCGTTATGAGTTTGTTCTCAATATTTTTTTCATTTTTAGCTACTTCACCACTATTTACAATGTTTTCAGAACTACTAGTAGTTATCCTATCAGTACCATTAGCAAATACCATGAAGGGAGTTACAAGCATTACGACCATCCATAAGCTTATTTGCAATATAACTGTCACTATAATCTTATCTATACATTTTAGACCTATAAAGCTTAATCGATTTTTAGCCACCGTGATGAACCTCCTTCAATAATTTCTACACCACTTGCAGTTATCTTAGATACTGATATTTCTTTCCACACACTTCCTATACTAACCATTTGTTCCTCTGTACCTTTTCGTAAAATAGCAATATTCTGTTGTCCCTCAATAATACCTATAAGCTCTATGGGATGTTGTTTGATAGGATTACTTATAGAAGGTTGTATACTAGATTCAACTCGTCTAGCACTAATATCTTTAGCTTTTAATTCAATATAATTACCACTATGCTTTTTATTATTTCTTATTTGTTGATATTTTTCATTTCTACGACTTTCATCTACCTTTTTCTCAAAAGTCTTCATTGAATCATCTGACTCATGTAAATCATTATTTATATCAACGAAATTGCCATTACTATCTTTAGTTATCTTATTCTGACCAAGTAATTCATCTATAGGAATATCTTTAAAAACCTCTCGCCAAGGATTTGCTCGCTCAACACCGGTAATATCATATAATAATCGTCCATGAACATCGCTTTTTACCTCTCTATCCTTTACATTTTTTATATCACTTTCATCTTTAAAATAGTTCTTTCCTTTCCCATTTCTATTATCATGTGTTGTTTCTTTTGATAATTTTTCTGAGCCTCGTTCAATTTGATTAGCATCTCTACCATTAGATTGATCTAAACTAATATGAACATTTTTCTCCTCATGTGGATAAAAAATACCAATGCCTAAAAGGGCAACCGTAATGATAAAGAAAATACCAAGTGCAAACTTATAGTGGCGCATAATAAAATGCTGCTTATCAATCCACATTTTCATACGTTCTATATAGTCTTGTAAGTTCATAATCCACCTCCTGCTGACATATTCTAGGAGGCTCTTTTAAAATCCTACAAAAAAATGACTCTACCAGTCACCAAGGTGACTAATAGAGTCATTCATTATATTGACAAATCAAAACAATTCGTTCTTTATTTACTATTAAATCCATCTGGATGAGAGGTATGCCAATGCCATGCATCTTTGATAACATCAGCAACATTACTAAATTTAGGATCCCAACCAAGTAAATTTTTGATTTTTTCAGAGGAAGCAATTAATGTTCCTGGATCACCAGCACGGCGATCACCATATTGAACAGAAATATCGATACCCGTAACCTCTTTTGCAGTCTCGATGATTTCCTTTACAGAGAATCCATTACCACTACCAAGATTAAATACTTGAGATTCTCCGCCTTTACGCAAGTAGTCCATAGCCAATACGTGAGCAGCTGCTAAATCATTGACATGAATATAGTCGCGTACACATGTGCCATCAGCTGTATCATAATCAGTCCCAAATACAGTTATATGCTCTCTTTTACCGCGAGCCGCATCTAACACAAGTGGAATCAAATGAGTTTCAGGATGATGGTCTTCTCCAATCATACCAGACGGATCCGCACCGGCCGCATTGAAATAACGCAACGCAACATATGTAGAACCATAAATCGAACTATAATCAGATAACATTTTTTCTATCATCAATTTAGTGCGACCATATACATTTGTTGGTTGTAGCTGAGCATCCTCACAAATAGGAACTACCTTAGGCTCACCATACACAGCAGCCGTACTAGAAAATACAAAATGCTTTATACCTGCGGTACGAGCAGACTCAATAAGGTGATAAGAACCAACTACATTATTTTCATAATAAATAGCTGGATTTTGCATGGATTCACCAACTTGTGAGTGAGCAGCAAAATGCATTACACCTAGGATGTTATGTTCTTTCATAATACCTACTAGTTTAGGATCAGCAATATCCATATTGTAGAACTTTACCCCCTCAGGAATAGATTCTACATGCCCACGAGATAAATTATCTACAATAATTGGTGTATATCCTGCTTGTTGTAAAGCACGTACAGTATGACTCCCAATATAACCAGCACCACCTGTTACTAAAATATTCATAGTTCCCCCTCATGAATTATGTACTTCCTTTGCTCGAGCCAATTTGGGCCCGATGAGACGCTTATAAACCTCTACCCCTGGTTGATCAAAAGCATCAACACCCGCAAAAATAGACTCAAAATAAACGGCCCAACAATGCATAAACATAATTTCTCCTAAATGGAATGCGTTTAATGTTGGTACAGTTATAGTCATGTTAAAACGATTGTCACTAGACAAGGCTTCTCTATTAGCATCTAAAGCAATGTTTAAAATATCACAAATGCCTACATCAGATAGAGAGTGTAAACGTTCATATTGACTATAGGAATCTGGAACAATGAGATTATGTTTCCAGTCTTTAACCTTAATAAATTGAACTACCTTATTTAGGCGCCCCTCTTGATGCTCTTGAACTTGAGCATGCATATCCATAGTACCTACTGCAGCAACTGGCGTACGGCCATATGGTAGACAAGTATTACTCATTTTTCCAAGAGACTCGGATAAGAGCTGCACATACCAATCAGATAATGAGTGGAGTGCTTCACTATAAGGCATAAACACCTCTATAATACGACCATATCGTTCAGATGCAATATATTTCAATAATGCACTTAAAAGGCCTGGATTTTTAAAAATGTCTTCTTCTTGACATGCTGCATCCATAGATGCAGCACCAGCTAAGAATCCTTCAATATCAAATCCTACAAGAGCGGCTGTTACAAAACCAACTTCTGTAAATACAGAGAAACGACCACCTACACCATAAGGAATGCTATAGGTCTTCCAATTATTTTCTATCGCCATAGATCGTAGAATCGTAGGATGTTCATCATCAGATACATCTGTAACAGCTATCACTTCGTAGTTAATATTACGATCTTGTAAAGCCTTCTCCAAAATCATGAAGTTAGCCATTGGTTCAATGGTAGATCCAGACTTAGAATTAATAACGAGCATCACCTTATAATCAGGACCTTTTTTCTGAGCTTGACACTCTATCGTACGAATTAGCCCTACTAAGTAATCACCATCCACATTAAAGCCTGCAAAGTACATCCTAGGATAGCCGTCGCGTTCCTCTGCACTGTAGTTATTCCAAAATGCTCCACACTGCACATCAAAAATAACTTTGCTCCCCAAATAGGAGCCCCCAATACCTACGGATACAACTGTATCAATATTATGGCGTGCATAGTCACGTAATTCGTAAAGCCGCTCTAACATATCTGGTGTATTGATACCATCTTCTGAAATATATGGAAGTTGGTAAAACAACACAGGTTCAGGTAAACCATCTTTAGAAACATGACCTTCTTCGAAGCCTGTAGAACGCAAAATATTTGTATGACGCCATACATTTTGTATAGCCCGTTCAAAATTATTCACATCACGTTCTTGTATGCAACTTTCATTATATATATTAGCATAATCTAACTCAAAACCTGATTGTAATCGCAACATCAAATATCTCCTTCACTGACATTTTATGTACAATATTCTTTTATTATACCATAAAAGAATGAATAAAATATTAGTTTATACAATCATTTTACCCACAAACCATAACCGAATCCAACTGCATATACAGACCAAAGTAATGCAAAAGGAATAGCTAATTTAAATTTAATTTTTAATGTCTTATGACGCCATAGGACCATGCCTAATAAAGCACCAACACCCCCAAAGGCAAACGCTAAAAATAATAATGTAAACTCTGAAATTCGATCATATCCATTAATGGCACATAATTTATCATATCCATACAGACTAAATACGATAAGATTCCAAATACCTACGGTCACCCAAAATTGCGTATCACTCATATCCCCAAACCTTATTTTTCTTACTTATGATGAGCTTTAAAATATTCCAATGTCTTTTGTAAACCAGCTTCTAATGTTGTAGTGGCAATAAAACCAAAATCACGTTCAGCTTTCACATTACTTAAGCGCGAATGTTTAATATCCCCTATACGTTCATTTTCATAATAAACCATAAAATCTATCCCACTAATAGACCGGAATCGCGTAATCAACTCATTCACAGATGTTCCCATATTGGTAGATACATTATAAATACCTGTGCATTGACCATTCTCCATAGCCTTAATATTAGCATCTACCACATCATCTACATAAATGAAATCTCTAGTTTGCTCACCATCACCAAATACAGTTAATGGTTGCCCTTCGACAATCAAGCGGTTGAAAATACTGATAACGCCACCTTCACCGCCATCACCTTGACGTGGTCCATATACATTAGCATATCTAAAGCATACTGTATTTAATCCAAAAGCTTCATGATAAATACGCAAATAACCTTCTGCAGTAAGCTTTGTCAAGCCGTAAAAAGACGAAGGCATTCCACTCAAGTCTTCAGTCAATGGCAATACTGCCAAGTCACCATATACAGCAGCTGATGAAGGCATTAAAAATTGTTCAACTTTCACTTTACGACAAGCATCGAGAACATTAATAAGCCCTATTAGATTTACATCACAGTCATAACTTGGGTTCTCCATGGAGGATTGAACCATTGTTTGTGCCGCTTCATGAAATACGATAGACGGCTTAAACTCTTCAAATACAGATAGTAATTTTGGATCTCGTACATCCATCTCAATAAATCGAGCATCTTCATGTACAAAGGAGCGCATACCTGTAGATAAATCATCTATAACGAGTACATCGTGCCCTAATTCAATTAATCTATCAACTAAATGGGACCCAATAAATCCGGCCCCACCAGTAACACATATATTCATAGCGCCCTCCCTTCTAATATCTTTAAATACCTGCACCTTGTTTTGCTAGTGCATCAGCTATTTCATTATATGTATCGCCTGTATGAGCAGCCACCTTGTGAAAGTATACTCGCACATGATTTTTTATAGAATCATAAAATGCTGAATACTCTTTGGTTAGCTCATTATTACGTTTCCATCTCTTAGTAGCCCACATTTCTATGCCCATATAATCATAGTAAAGTGAGCATTCAGAAATTCCATTATCAACAGCATATTTCATAACATGCATAGCAGCCAACAACTCGCCAGCTACATTCCAAAACGATGTATATCGTTCATCAGTAGAGGGAAAAGAAAAAGTTTTCCTCTTGCCATTCAAAAAGATAACCCCACCTGCACCAACAGTATTAGTCTCTTTATTATAACTACCATCGATATACGCAACCATATAGTTTGGAATAGTAAAATCTGGTTTCACAACACTTGCTGATACTTTACCTTGAATACTAGAACTAGAACCTATAGGCCTAGAATTTATAGATTTAAACTTCACTTCTTGTGGCAATTTAAGTTCACTCTTTTTAGCGCTCATAAAATCACTTAAAGACAAACCTGAATTCTCTACAAAAGCACGTGCTTCTACTTCTGTCGAAAATGATTTGTAGATAGCACCACCATAGCCCTTTACTTGTTTCTCACAGTCAGACCATGTAGTGTAAACTCCTGGTACACGGCCCTGACGAACAGCATAAAACTTTTTTGCCATACGTCCCCCTTAATGGTCCATTGTCAGTTCAACAAATTCAGCATTTACAACAGATGCCAAATCCTTTGGATTTACCTTCATTTGCATACCGCGTAAACCTGCGCTTACATATACAAACTTTTGGGGTTCCATAGTAGCATCAAAATAGGTAGGGAATGCTTTTTTCATGCCTACTGGAGAACATCCACCGCGCAAATAACCTGTAATACTTAACAAATCCTTAACATGAACAAGCTCTACAGACTTATTATGACTAACACGTGCTGCCTGTTTCATATCTAACTCTTCAGCCACAGGAATACAGAATACTACATATCCAGTTTTGTCACCTTTGCCAACTAATGTTTTAAAGACTTGTTTCTCATCGAGTTTTAATGCTTCTACTACATGAAGGCCAGCAGCACGCTCTTCAGACCACTCATATTCGCTAATACTATAAGGTATCTTATGAGTATCTAAAATACGTAATGCGTTTGTTTTTTTATGTTTCTCTTTACTCATCATAACCTCCATATACTAGCATAGCAAATAAATTTAATCATTACATAATATATTTCTATAGACAAATATAATTTTTCATCACTATTTATTTACGATTTTATTAATATTTTTTAATTCAATACGCAAAGTACCATCATCATTAGTTTTTATCTCAATAAACTCACGATTTTTCATATATTCTACAGGAAATGAAATCTCAATACCTGTATCTGTTTTAATCTTATGATGCTCTCCAACCTTCGTGGCAAACTCACGATTTACTGGCAAAGGACGCAGCATATCCGCATCAGCTAATTCTTTCTTTGCCGCCTCTTGTTGAATAGGATTCGCTTTAAATACCTCTTCTACAATACGAACAGGATCAACGGTATCTGATACTTCTGCATTTTTAGCAATCATAGATTTAGCCGTTGTCAACTCAACAACGCCATCAGACTCATGAGCTTGAGCCACCTTATCTACGATAGCTTTTACCTTTCTCACCGTATCTCGCGAGGATTGATTAGTCCCTAATTGCAAGACCTTATCTGCTAAGATATAAGATACCTCACCATCAAATTCACCTTTAGGTTCAAAAACACGAACACTAAAATCATTGAGATTAATAGATGCAAAGGCCCGTAATTTTTGTGACGGCATAGGTAATACTGCCTTATGAGAAACGAGCTCCGTAGCCAATGTACCATCATCTTCACTGAATAGTTGATGGGTAAAAGCATCATGAGCTTGGCACAGAAGAATACAAACATAGGACGTATCCGTAACGGCTTCACAAATAATCGTATCAATAACAACGGAATCCGTAGCTTGTTTCATGTATGTAAACAAGCTTTCACCTACATTCTTAGATAAATCAATAAACTTAAGCACTCCATTTTTATAGTCTACTAATTGTTTACCTACAGGACTCGCATCATGTAAGGTTCCGGTTCTAGCCCCTGGATCTTTGAAAGCCTTAACTACATGATTTGCTATATAATCTTGTATAGCTTGATCCCCAACCTTTAATTCATGTTCAGAATATACAGCTAACGAGGACGTAAAGTCGAAAATCTCTAGCGCCGCCTTATTAATCTGCATGATGCCTCCTTGTAGTACAAAAAATGTTCACCCTTTATTATACCACTCTTTTAACTTTCGTTTATCAACTTTTGAGCATTCCGTAAGGGGTAACATAGGAACTTCTATTATAGCTTTTGGCCACTCTACAGGAGGTCTTTTATTATGAATAAGTTCTATAACTTCACTCAATCTAACCTCACCATCTAGCACCATATAAACTACATAGTCTTCCCCTCGTATCTCATCAGCAATATCGATAATAGCAACCTCGGAAACCCCTTGTAAGGATTGTAAATACAATTCCATCTCTGGGATAGAAATTTTATATCCCCCTTTATTGATTACGTCACCTGCTCTCCCATTAAACATAAGATACCCGTCACTATCAATGTATCCACAATCATTTACAGTATACGTATTGGGAATCCCTTCAATACGATAATTTGTTGTCACATAAATGACATTATCATTCTCTGCGATTTTCACGGTTGGAAATGGTCTCCCTACCGTACCTTCTCGCGCTAACCATTCTTTACCAGTGCAATACGTTATATAGTTAAGCTCTGATGCACCATAGTACAAGATAAACTCCATATCAGGGCATATATGTTGTAACTGTTCCATTAATTGTCGATCCAGAACTTGAGATCCTGCAATGATGTATTTAATGGATGATAATTTACTTTTACAATGTCGAACCAATAATCGTAGTTTCGTTGGTAATGCATATATATGGTCTACATTGTATTCCTCTATAAGCTGCATCCATCTACTAGGACGCAAGGAACTCGTTGTAACAACAGTCCCTCCAGCCCATAAAGAGGCAATGACCATATTGCTAACACCTGTGAAACTAAAGCTTCCCTGTAAAAAGATTTTAGTATCTTTGTTTGTATGAAAAATATCATTTTGAATATCAAAAAAATTGCGCCAAGATATTTCTCGTCTCCACAAAGGCTTTGGTTGTCCCGTAGTCCCCGATGTAAGTACCCCAAAATCAGCTAATGGCGGTACACCTTCATAGGCTATAACACGAGCTAGCTCATCTACATAAGCCGTATCCATCTCATTGTGACATACCATAGGAATATTACCTTTATGTAATGCCCCAAGCCACTGTGTAAGTTGTTCAACAAACGACAGTTCCTGAATTAAAAGAATCTTAGTATTTAATGTCTTTTTAGACTGAGTAAGATTTACAATGCGACTTGTATTATTAATACCGACCGATAGAATAGCATCATATAGTTCACCATATGTATATTGTATGTCATCTACGATTAAAGCCATTTTATGGGGCTCTAAATCTTTATGCTGTTGTAAGCGTTCAATAATTGTCATATTACATGCGTTCCATAATTAAAGCCGTACCTGTGCCCCCTGCACCAGCAATAGCACATAAACCATAGCGACCACCACAAGATTCTAAAGCAGCCATACAGTGAAGCACTAATATGGCACCAGAACATCCATAGGGATGTCCATAAGCTAAGGCACCTCCAAGCATGTTATATTTTTTAATGTGATTAGGGTACGCCTTGTTAAAAAGAACATCAATGATGGCAAAAGCTTCATTCCATTCCACCACATCAATATCATCCATAGTTAAACCTGTACGTTTTAAAATGCCTTCTGTACTTTCAAGAGCGCCCTCCGGACTAAACTGAGGATTTCCTGCCCAAGGTTTAACGCTATAAATTTTAAAAGGACCTTTTTTATTAGATAAATATACAAAGGCCGCTCCATCATGAGTTAAACACGCATTGCCTGCATTTGTAATAGAGTCAGCTCCCAACAAAGGTTTCATCCTAGACAAGAGTTTCTCGTTCATCGTAGGTCGAATACATTCATCTATACATCTTTTACCATCTATAGTAATAGGTATATTATATGACTGTAAATATGGGTTATCTAAAGCAGCTGATGCTCTTTGATGACTGCCAATAATATGTGGATATAAATCTTCCTTTGTTACATTGTGTTTATGGATAGTCCGCTCAGCCCCTTCGAGCATGGCTAAAGGCGATTGATCTTGGGGCGTAAATTGAGCTACCTTATAGGTTCCTTTTCGATCATCCCCTGATGCATACACTCGCTCTGGCTGTAACGACGAACTTTCAATACCGCCTGCAATAGCGGAATCCATAATACCAGACAAAATATGTGCATAGGCGATCTCAATACTCATCAAAGCTGAGGCACATTGCATATCAACGGTAATAGCAGGCACAGAATTTGGTAAATTACACATAAGACCCATGAGACGGCCAAGGTTACCACCGGTACCAACTGCATTACCACAGAAGATTCCATCTATATGTGAAATAGTATAACGATTAATTATTTCATCAATTACTTGAGAGCCTAAAATCTCGGGTCTCATATGTTTATATTGTCCATTTAAAACGCCGATAGGACTTCTAAGCCCACCATGAATATATACTGACATATATACTCCTTCTATTAAAAGTAAAAAAGAGGCATCCCGCAGAATGCCACTTTAATTGTATTCTAAATTTTAACTTTAGTTGCTAACCAAGAAGCAACCAGACATTTTACGATATCTCCAGGAATAAATGGAAACATGACTACAGGCAAGGCCGCCCAAAGTTCTGTTTTTGTAACAATCATAAAACCTGCTACACCAAAAAGGTACACTACAGGAATGGTAATCACAAGAGATCGCCAGGCATAAGAGAAAAAGCTTTTTTTAGAACCTTTAAATATACTTAGTAATGTATATGCAACTGGCCAAGAAAAAATAAAGCCACCTGTTGGTCCCAACAATTTGCCAAGGCCAGCCGTACCGCCAACAAATACTGGTAACCCAACTGCACCAAGCAAAATATAAATGATAAATACGATAAGTGCATCCTTAGGCTGTAACAATAAGCCGATTAATGTGGCTACCAAAGTCAAAGCCGTTACCATAGCGGGACTAAATGGCAATGGGAAAGAAATATATGCTGAAATACATAATAAGGCTGTTAATAAAGCCATTTTTGTTAAACGTCTTGTTTCCATAATTACCTCTAACTAATACATCTTTGTTTCAAAGATGATGAATCTTCATTTTCACCGAAAAACGTAGCCGAAAATGCCAATGTATCACCAATGTAACCTTCTACATGAGCATCTTCAGGATATTCCACCAAAGTTACCTTGTCATCTGCAATAACTGGTGCATGAAAATAAATCGCCATTTGCAGAGCAGATTTACTAATATTCCAAAAATCCCACATCGTTTCTAAAATCATGCAGCCAGGAACAACATAAGGATTCTCACGATGGATGGAATTCGTATCATTAATATCATTTACAAATCGTATAACCTCTTCCTTAGAAAAAGATATAGCACCATCTGTTCCCTGTTGATTTATAGTAGAACGAATATTAAATTGTTTTGGCACTGGTCGTAAATCGACCATTAAGAAGCCAGACGTATCCATAATACCAATTGTGGTGGTTTTTGCTACTTTCGATACAATTTCACATACGGTTCTATCACTACCTGAGGAATCATAATGCATATGTTTAATAACGCTATGTCCCGGTAGGTTCAAATCATTATTACATAATGCTTTAAATAATGTTCTCATATAATCACAGTCCTTTTATTTATTCAATATCTTGATTATAATCAACATTATTTCATTCGTCAACAAAAGGCATTGTTCATATGTTAACAAATATCAAATGAGTTTGAAACTATAAACAAAAAGAGCCTATGATACATATCATAGGCCCCTCACGTGGAAGTTTCATAGATTATCTATTTTAGATCCAATTCCTTTAGGTAAGCTTTAAAGCTTTCACCCAATTCTTCGTTGCGCAATGCATACTCAACAGTGGCTTTTAAATAGCCCAATTTATCCCCTGTATCGTAGCGAATACCTTCATATGCTAATGCATACGTATCCGTTTTAGAGGCTGCCAATGCATCAGTTAATTGGACTTCATTACCTACACCAGGCTTAGTAGCTTCTAAGATATTGAAAATATCTGGTGTTAAAATATAACGACCTAATACAGCGAGTCGAGATGGAGCATCCTCTTTCTTAGGTTTTTCCACCAAGTTATCAACGCGATATAAATTATCAGCCAATGCTTCACCAGATACAATACCATAAGAACTAACTTTATCTTCCGGTACAAATTGAGCGCCTAAAATAATACCAGGATGCTCATTATAGCAATCAATCAACTGTTTTAAGCATGGATTTTCTGGATTGTAAACAATATCATCACCAAGTAACACTGCAAATGGCTCATCACCAATAAATGCTTTTGCACACAATACAGCATCACCAAGTCCACGAGGTGCTTTTTGACGAATAAAGTGAACTTTAATGTCCGCCAAATCCTTGATCATAGCCAATGGTTTATTTTTACCTTGACTTTGTAATAACAATTCTAATTCAACACTACTATCAAAATGGTCCTCAATAGCACGTTTATTACGACCTGTAATAATTAGAATTTCTTCAATCCCAGAATCTAAAGCTTCTTTTACAATGTATTGGATAGCAGGTGTATCGACAATAGGAAGCATTTCTTTTGGTTGTGCCTTGGTAGCTGGTAAGAAACGTGTACCAAAACCAGCTGCTGGAATTACAGCTTTTCTAATGCGTTGCATAGTATTCTCCTAACTAAAAGTCTTTACCTACAAATTTAATTTTCCATTGATCATTTTTATTTTTATGTCCATCTTTATATGTTAAGTACATATCGAAGGAGTGTAAATCACGATGCCATGTATAATAGACAGAATCAATATCCCCACTCATCATGTTATTCTTAACACTTACAGAAATATCATCTAGGCGAGTCAATTTATACGTACCGCCATAAATAAGCTCTTTTGGAAGTTCTGTCGTGTCAAAACGATAAGGGGAATTATTGTAGGTTATATTTCGTTGATTATAGCTAACCCATACATTAGCACGATTACCAACTTTAGATTGGAATCTAGCACCCCAATAAGGCATGCTACGGATACTACCATCATAACCATAGTAGTCACGTTGGTAACCACCTAAGAAGCGTAAATCAGCATTTTTACCAAGCTTAATCGGATCATGAGAAACCTCTGCATAATATTCTTTATGAGAACCTTTTACAGAGCCCTCTTTCCAATAACCAGCATTAACCCCACCACGTACAGTAATTGGAGAATTTCCTACATGATATGTATGAGTATCCAAACGAGCTTCACCGATTTTTTCTACCCATACTGTTTCATCATTATATTCATTAGATTCCTTGCTATAACCAACAGAAGCAGTCCCCCAAGGTAAATAATGACGATATCCCACCTGTGGTTTAAAACCAGATTTAGAATACCAACGATAGTCAATATAAGCTTCACCATTTTTACCGATAGGATATTCTGTACTACCATGTAAGCCAATACCATCATCGTTACTATACGTAGGTTTTGGTATTAAGGAAAAAATACTAAATTTGCCTTCTTTGTCATGACGCAATGAAGTCGTATAAGATGGCAAGGATAATACTTTAAAGTTTTTAATATAAAAGGATGGTTTTTTAATAACGACTTTATCACCAGGATATACCTGAATATCTTGACCCTCCACACGATAATCTGGAGTATGAACAAAAGCCATTGCATGTTTTGTAGTGACCATGCCCTTTTCCATATGGCCTATTTGTCCATCAAAAGTGGCGTTATTGCCCTTTACATAATAGGGATCGCTCCATCCCATGGCTTGGTCTGCCTCAAAGTGACGATCGCTAGTGCGATACGTCATATTTTGACCTGTAATATCTTTTGTTTTACCGCCATCTTCCAAATAGCGATAGCCCCCAACAGTACGATATTCTGTGGTTTTAGTATTACCTTCAATACGGGGGGCCATCAAAGTTTGATTGCCTTGAGACACCACAACATCGCCTTGAGCATATACATCACCTGTAGAGCCAGTATAAGACATTTTATTAGCATCGATACGTGTAGGCAACTGTTCAGCAGGAGCAGCAGATTTCGCTTTTTCACCACGACGTACAACACGGATATTACTATATTCAGGTGTAGATGCTTTAGAAATTTCTCCTGCATAGGATTGACCTACGCTATCCAATGTATCTTGATATACAATAGTTGACTCAGTAGCGGCCCATACAGGTTGTGCTAAACAAACAACACATGCCGCTGCCAGCCATTGTACTTTACGTTTCCTCATGGTTACTAGAACTCCTATTACTTTAAGAATTTGTTAATTATTGATTACGCTTTACAACAACGATAGGTTGAGAAACATTTTCTACAGGTTCTTCTGGCTCCTCAACTGCTGTAGTATCTTCAGCTACAGCTGCATTTTCATCAGTATCATTATTTTCTACATATTCTTCAGATTCACCTGTTGTATTAGGTACAGTTACAGCATCAGCTAATTCATCATCACTATGAGCTAAACCATCGCCACCAATAACAAGACCTTGAATTGTTACGGAATCTTGAGGTTGTACATATACAGTAGCACCAGCTGGGTACTCAATATTTTTACCTTTGATGAAAGCGCCCCCTACAAGCCCAACAGGACCGAGTAGAACTGCGCCCGCTACAGATGCACCTGCTGCTTTAACTTCACTACGGGTTTTATCCTTAGCCTCTTTACCTTGTACAGCAGTAAATTCTGTACCATCAATAGCTGGGATTGTATCAAATGTAATATCTAACACACCATTACGACCAAAGGAACGAGCCTTTTTCAAAGAAGTAATTGTTCCGGAACCTACAGTGCCCGCAGGTACTAATAAGACATTGCCATCCATTACATTTTCTGCAACAGTAAAGGATATAGTGTCACCTTCATGACTAGTTTTAGAAGAAACCGCTTCATTTAGAGTCACTTTGAACACTTGATTACCAGACAATGTACCTACTTGGTTAGTAAGAGCCACATTGCTACCATATACCTTTGTCTTCAAAGAAATAATACGTTTTTGTAAGGACCCGCTACCAATGCGACCATTAACGCTACGTTCCATCTTTTCTACACGGTCTACAAGAGATCCTGCGTTAATGCTATTTTGATATGTATATTCCAATGCATCCATTTCTTCGCGCAAAGAAATATTAGTACCACTGCCTTCTACAGAATTGTAGAGGGAGTCAACACGTTTACTCAATGTTGCGGAATTACCATTGAAACCAGTACCATACACGGTTTCATCAAGTTGATTAATGCGGTCCACAACAGCACCATCTTGT
Source organism: Veillonella parvula (assembly GCF_047241225.1). GTDB lineage: Bacteria > Bacillota > Negativicutes > Veillonellales > Veillonellaceae > Veillonella > Veillonella parvula_O. The sequence goes on from NZ_JBKTIE010000005.1 coordinate 84,169, forward strand.
ACGGCTCCATATACAGTAGTTTCTAAAACATTTGTTTTTTCAGTTACTGTACCAGGAGCGGCAAATGCAGTGCCTGAAATTAGGGATGCCATTAAAAGTGTAAGTACTTGTTTCTTCATAAATTCCTCCACAATGTATCTAATGTATAACTGTTATACAACAGAATAAGCACGGGCCTAAGACCGTGCTTATTCCCTGAGTCTATCAATTTATATGCTCAGTGGCCATTAAATTTTCAAATCAATAATCGCAGATACACCTACGCCTTGAACACGAGATGCACCAACTGGGTTTGTGCTATTAACAGGAACTAATCCTTTTACACGAACCATACCATTAAAGCTACCTTCTACTTGAGCAACAGCTTTAACTTCTTCAATGCTAGAAGCAGGCCCAGTAACTTGAGCCGCACCGATATAACCTTTTGTACCAATACTGATAATAGGAACTACTTTAGTTGTATATTCAGTACTCAAGTTATTTTGTTTCAATAATTTATTTAGGAAAGAGTCAATTTGTGGACCAAATTTGTTAACAACAATGCCGATACCACCAATTTTAGCTGCACCACCAAGAATGCTGCTAAGCCCACCAGCTTGAGTTGTCAAGATACCACCAAATGCAGTTGTAGTTAAACAAATCCCTAGAACAGCTGTAATAATCTTCTTTTTCATAATAAGCCTCCTATAGATACTTATATTTTAACAAATTCTATACATAGATTCTAGTGAAAGTATAAGAACTTACACATAAAGATACTAACATAATATAGATTTTCGATGAATTCTTAATGAATTTTACGCAACTTAATTTAATGCTACCATCAACGATAAATCGTGTCAACATCTAATACAAGCTACATCTAGAAAGCTCAAAAATTGAAATAAAAAGATTAACAAAATGATATAGTTTAATTACTTTTATTAATTATAAATTTAACAAATTCGTGGAACCTGATCTTCGCCTAATAAATCAATCAGACGAACACCTCCAATAGCCGTTTGTAGACCAACCTTACCAATATTTTTATCTATAGTCTTACCAATTAAAACAGCTTCACTGCCCTCTTTAAAGCTATGAAGAATCTTAAGGACTTCGTTCGTAATAGATGGCTCTACAATAAGAACCACTTTCCCTTCATTCGCTAAATATAAAGGGTCATACCCTAATATATTACATACTGACTGTACCTCTTCATGAATTGGTATAGCCGTTTCTTCAACCTTAATGCCTACTTGACTCTGATCAGCAATCTCTTTTAAAACGGTACCTAGGCCACCACGAGTGGGATCTCTCAACAAAGCAACTTGAGTTCCTACTTTATCTAATACTGCTTGAACCATCTTATTTAGTGGTGCACAGTCAGTTGTTAAGGAGTCAGATAAATCTAAACCAAACCGTTGCCCCATAACGGCAATGGAGTGATCTCCAATAGCACCTGACAAAATGATATCTAGCCCTGCTTTTACGCGATGTGGACCAATATCTATTCCATCTGGAATCATACCAATACCAGCAGTATTAATGTAGATTTTATCTACTTCGCCCTTTTTAACGACCTTTGTATCACCTGTAACAATTTGAACATTTGCGGCTTTTGCCATTTCTGACATAGTGCGAAGAATTTCATCTAGCTCTTCAAAGGCCAAACCTTCTTCTAAAATAAGACCACAACTTAAATATTGAGGTATCGCACCATTCATGGCTAAATCATTCACAGTTCCACAAACAGCCAACTTGCCAATATTACCACCAGGAAAGAACGCAGGTTGCACCACATAAGAATCTGTAGAGAAGGCCATGCGCCCGGCTGTAACAGGAAACTGGGCACCATCGTGTAGGGGCGCCAATAAATCATTTGTAAAATATTTCAAAATAAAACGGTCCGTCAACTCATGACTAAATCGTCCACCATTACCATGGACTAAGCGAACTCGTTCCATATTAATCCTCCCACGTCGATCCACCACTAGAATAACCATATTTATACCATGCAGCACAGCTACCCTCTACAGATACCATACAGGCACCTACTGGATGATCTGCGGTACAGCTTTTACCAAATAACAGACATTCACTAGGTTTAATAAGGCCTTGTAAAACACGTCCACATTGACAGCCTTTAGGATCAAGGGATGGTTTATCTAAGTTAATAGGTAGGACAAGCTCTACATCGTAAGCTGCATATTCACCCTTTAATGCTAAACCAGAGTTAGGAATAACACCAATACCACGCCATACATCATCGCATACTTCATACACTTCCTCGATCATAGCTTGGGCTACAGGGTTTCCCTTCTGCATAACTACAGAATGATACGTATTGCCCACCACAATATTACCAGACTTACGTTGCTCTAAAATATTAGCTATGGCAGATAATATTTCTAAGCCATCAAAACCAGCGATACAAGATGGGATACCGTATTCTTTGGGCAAAAATTGGTATGGTTCTTCACCAATAATAACGCTAACATGACCAGGTAGAATAAATCCATCGATATGACCTTCTTGTTTATCTAATAATGCACGTAATGCTGGAGGCACTAATTTATGAGATACTAAAAAGAATACATTCTTAAGTCCTGCTGCGTGAACGGCTTTCACAGTAGCACATATAATCGCAATAGTTGTTTCAAAGCCAATAGCTAAGAATACTATTTTCTTTTCTGGATATTTTTTGCTAAGTTCTATTACCTCTAAAGGCGTATAAATAACATGGATATGAGCGCCTTTTGTTTGAGCTTCATTGAGACTACTATAGCTACCTGGAACCTTTAACATATCCCCAAAGGTAGCAATAATAACATCCTCACATTCTGCATAGGCTAAAGCCTTATCCATATAAGTTTGATCAGTTACACATACTGGACATCCTGGTCCACTAACAAGTTCTATGCCACATGGCAATAATTGACGAAGACCTTCTCGGAAAATCGATACTGTATGCGTACCACAGACCTCCATAAGCCGTACAGTTTCACCGGGCTTATGAAGCGCATTGATGCGCCTTAACAAAGCATCAGCTGTGTGCTGCTTTTCCTGCAAAGTAAGCTTCTTCAAGTTCTTCTAACTCCTTAAAGGCCTCTAATGTTTTTTGAGCCTCTTCTTCATCAACAATTTGTACAGCAAAACCTGCATGAACTAACAACCAATCCCCGACCTTTGCATCTGGTACGAGGAGCAAACTGCAGTCACGGGTAGCACCTGTCAATTCAACGGTACCAATAGCATCATTCACAGCAACCAATTGCGCTGGTACAGCTAAGCACATAGTATCTCCTTATCTATATCATTTATAACAAGTTTTATATACATTTACTTTAATAAAATATCTCCAAAATATATGAATAAAATTAATATTATTGTATCACAGTTACACTCATTATTTAGTGATAGTGGCCACAAACAACTAGAGCTTAAACTGGCTATACAACTCATATGGATTAAACAATATTCAAAACATTACTAAATAAATTTGTCTAAGAATAAGAGTTGCATGACAATTTATAATTGATTTCCTAACCACAATTGTCCTAAAGCAAGTCCACCATCATTAGAAGGAACTGCTTCATTCATATATAAATTACCTATATGCCACGTCCTATATATGAATTCTAATAATTTACGATTTTGAAATACACCACCAGACATGGCCGCATCACTAATATTATATCGCTCCATCAAGTCTGCCGCCGTTTCACATAGTGCTATTGCAATTGTTTTATGAAATGAAGCGGCTAAATGAGCTCGACATTCACCACGAACAACACCATCCATAATAGATTGAACTGTAGGTGTAAAATCAAGAATATGTCCATCATAATGGTAAGTAAGTAATGATCCTTTTTCATCACCACATAGAGTTTCTAAAGCAATGGCAATTTGTGCATCATAACTATGGACCATACCAAGACCTAATAAAGCACCTACAGTATCAAATAATCGCCCACAGCTTGTAGCTTGAATCATGGGCATTCTAGATTGTAATGCTTTATCTAAAATTTCCCATCCCTTTGGAAGTTCCTTCATCCATTCTTGATATACAAAAGGGATATCATCGCCATAATAATTACGAATATACCATAAGGCTTGTCGCCAGGGTTCAGAAACAGCCTTTTCTCCGCCAGGTAATGGAGCTGCATGAATATGTGCCAATCTCTGATATTGATTGCCTTTACAAAGGAGAAATTCTCCCCCCCATATAGTTCCATCTGGACCATAGCCAGTACCATCCATAGCAATCCCTAGTACAAGCCCCCTTAAATTGTGTTCCGCCATAACAGACGCTATATGAGCATGATGATGCTGAACAGGTACAACAGAAAGATGGAAACTTTCACCTATTTTTTCACCTAACCGAGAAGAAAAAAACTGGGGGTGACTATCTATGATAATTTTATCTGGTTGCACAGAAAATAAGCTCTTATATCGTTTAATAGTCCATTCTAGTGTTTCATGAGTTGATATATTTTCTAAATCACCAATATGGGGCCCTACAAGAACTTCACTACCTTTATTCATAGCAAAAGCATTTTTTAAATCACTGCCCATAGCTAATATCGAAGTTTGTTCTAAACCATCACAATGAATAGGTTCAGGCACATAACCACGACTGCGACGAATAAATCGAGGTTTATTATTGATGACCACTACCACTGAATCGTCAAGGGGCGCATAGATTTCACGATTATGAACGAGGAAATAATCTGCTACCTCACCTAGTTCATTAAACGCTTGATCGTCGTTATATAATACGGAATCACCGCTTTTGTTACCACTGGTCATTATCCATGCCGCATCAAAAGGTAATAACACCTCATGCATTGGTGAATAAGGTAACATAACCCCTAACATGCGATTATCAGGAGCCACATAAGAGCTTAAATGAACAGAACTATTATGATTTTTTTCTAATAACACAATAGGACGTTCCATCCCCGTCAATATATCTAGTTCTACATCATTAATATGTACTAACTCAATCGCCATATCTAGAGTTCCCACCATTATTGCTAATGGTTTATGCGGCCTATTCTTCCGCTTACGTAAGCGTTGTACAGCAGCGTCATTTCTAGCATCGCAAACAAGATGATATCCTCCTACACCTTTTATTGCGATAATACTACCTTCATTAATCAATTCCCGCGTAGTATTCCATATATTCACTGTATCCACAGCCTTGCGATCTGGCTTATACAATGTATATTGAGGACCGCAGCGAGAGCATGCGTTTGGCTCCGCTCTATAGCGACGCCCCTCTATATCTTCATATTCAGCCTTACAATCTTCACACATGGGAAACTCGTTCATCGTCGTCCGCTCCCGATCATAGGGCAAAGATTTGATTATCGTATATCGTGGGCCACAATTTGTACAATTGATGAAAGGATAGTCACGTCTGCGTTTATCCTGCTGTAGTTCTTTAATGCAGTCATCACAAGGCGCCGTATCGGCGCTAATAAAGGTACTCACGGATTCACCTAATGGAGATGGCGCTACTATAAAGTCGATTTCATCACCTTTTACAGTAAGATGTTGTACAGTTTGACTTGTAATACGACATAAACGAGGTTGCTCCGCTTGAACAGCATCTAAAAATAGTTGCAATGCTCCTAGAGGACCTTGTATTTCAACATATACACCGCGGCTATCATTATATACAAAACCAGTTAAACCTAGAGAATGGGCACACATAGAAACAAGGGGCCGGAATCCGACCCCTTGAACTATACCGGTATAGCGAATTCCCCAGCGTTCTGTAGTTTGATTACTATTTTGTTTCATATAAACTCCTACTATACTCGGAGAATCAAGTGTAATTAACCTAATGCAACAGGAATACTTCCATCAATACCAGCTTGTTCTAATTCGGCTTGAATCATAATAGCACATTCGATGCGTTTCTTCTGTAAACGACAACCAAATTCATAAGGTGTTTCTAGATCGCCACCCAATGTAATGTTGTTAGCATGACAACCACCGGAACAGAAGAATTTCGCCCAACATTCAGCACAAGTTGGTTTGGAGAATACATGTGTATTGCGGAAATCTTTAGGAATTTCTGTATTTTGTAAACCATCATACACATTACCAAGCACGTATCCATCTTTACCTACAAATTGGTGACATGGGTAAATATCGCCATTAGGTACGACTGCCATATATTCATGACCTGCCCCACAACCGCGAAGGCGTTTCGCCATACATGGCCCACGATATAAATCCATGCGGAAGTGGAAGAAGTTAAACTTCTCACCCCAGCCTTCTAACTGGCGTTGTAAATAAATATCTGCTAATTTTTCATATTCTTTCTCTAGAGCTGGCCAATCTTCTTCACGAAGCACATAATCCCCTTCTTCACCGACAACAGGCTCCATGGACAAATGCTCAAAGCCAAGATCAGACATTGCCATAACGTCTTTAGTAAAGTCTAAGTTTTTATGAGTATATGTACCACGTACATAGTATTCAAGACCGTGACGTTGTTTTACTGCATTGATAAGGTTTTTAGCAATATATTTATAAGACTCTGCACCACTACCTGCTACTGGACGCATTGCATTATGTACGGATTCACGACCATCCAACGACAATACTAAACTCATCTTGTGTTTGTTTACATAGTCGATTTTATCTTGTGTTAAAAGCATACCATTCGTAGTCAATGTAAGCTTAAATATCTTATTGTGCTTTTCTTGAATGGATTCAATGTATTCAACCGTTTGCTTAACAACATCCCAGTTCAACAATGGCTCACCACCGAAAAAGTCAATTTCACAATGTTGGCGAGGTCCACTCATTTTAATAAGAAAGTCCACAGCTCGTTTTGCTACATCAAAGCTCATCAATTCTCGTTTAACACCGCCGTAATCACCTTGACTAGCAAAGCAATATTTGCATGCTAAATTACAATCATGAGCAATATTTAAGCATAATGCCTTAACAATAGGTTTCTCACCTACTACAAGTTTAAACTCTTTACTCATCGGTGCAAATAATTGCTCCGCTTTGATGAGCTCATCTAACTCGTCCATAATCTCATCTAGTTCTACTGCATCTTCTTTAGCATCTAACGCAGCATGTACAGCATCGCGATTAGTGCCATCATATATGTCAAGAACTCTATCGATGAGTTCGTCGATAACATGGATAATACCGCTATTTACGTCTAAGCAGTAATAGTTATCCTTCATCCGAAACTTATGGATCATTGGTTTTAATTCTAACATGGTACCTCCAATTGATTTGTATGGTAAAAGCTCTAGTATATAGAACTTTCTAGATAATTGTACCACATTTCCACACTAAACGTTATAAAAAGAGTCATAAAGATATACTATACAATGTATGTCTTTAAAACATAAATAAAAAAGGCCCGCTAAGCGAGCCTCTTCATTATTTTTGTTTGCAAACTTGGTTACCAACTGTGCAGCTTGTTTTACAAGCGGATTGGCAAGATGTTTGACATTCCCCACAACCGCCAGTTTTAGCAGTTTTTTGTAAGGATTCAGTGTTGATAGTACGAATACGTTTAGCCATGATTATCCTCCTCAATACTTATCGAATGATATTTATTTTATCATATTTATAAAAAGCCTGTAAAATACTATTTCGTTATATTTTCGTCTACAACTTCAGCTTATTTGGTTTCTACCACTTCAGTTTCTCCTAATTGATGGTCTGTAACTTTTGTGTCTCGCATAGCTTCACCTTTAGTTTTCTTAGGAGCATCCTTACGCAATACTTTTCGTAAAGCCATTGCCACCGGTGTTACAATTACAGCAGCAAAAACTGCTTCTGGAATACCATGTGTAACAGACAAGAATACAATAGAGCCTAATACTTGATCTGGACTAAGATTCATTTTAAGAGCAAACATATCTGCATAGAGTAAGAAGATTAATCCCATAACCATGATCGTATGAAATACAGTCCCCATAAAAGCAGAAACAATAATACGCGGACCTTGCGGTGCTTTCCACAATAATAGATATACCAAATATGCTAATACTGGGAAAAGTATACGCGGTAATACGGAAATGATTGGATTAATAAATAGTGGGGATAAAATATTAGGAGCTGTAATATTTTGCCACAAACTATAGCAACCAAAGATAAAGCCAACAAAGGCCCCCACTTTTGGTCCTTCTACAATAGCACCAATTAGAGTTGGTACATGTAAAGTTGTTACATTTAGCGGCCCTAATGGAATAATACCATAACCAGAAAGCCCTAATGCAATAGTGATACCTGCTAGTAGACCAATAATTGTCAATTCTCGAATCGTAATGCCACTTTTTTTCTCTTTCTTGGCCTCTTTACGTTCAACTTGCTTCAGTTTTTCATTGTCGTGGATTGATACAGTTGAGTTATCATCCAATGGACGTTCAATGTTGTTCATAGATCCTCCTTCGCTCTCATTCCTTACGGATATAAGTCGAAACTAGAAATTAAATACGTTCACGGCGTCGTGAAATAATACCACGCTCTACCAATGCACCTATAATCACTGCTCCACCTGTCATACCAGCTTCTAATAAAGTTGGAGTTACAAACACTAGTGGATTACCTTGGTACGTTGGAAAAACGGTGGGAACTAAAGATAATATAAATTCTGGAATATAACCACCATACAAGATATGGGCGTTCATAGCAAGCCATATGCCTGCAGTAATAATGATACGCAACAAACGTACACCCTTATATGCTAAATCTCTTGGATACAAATAGAATACAAAGACCAATAAAGAAACTAATAATAATACAAGTTCAGCAAATAATATATTTACATTCATGGATGATGCATACATAAAATATACCATCGGATCTTGTAAATCTATATATAGGATTGAGCCAATATACAAGAACGGAATCGGTATAGTATAGGCAATTATATCTAATGCTTCATCAATCATACCCCATCGATAAGTACGATTGAAAAACTTCGTAGCTAATAAACCACATAACTCAATGAGAACTTGAACGATAAAATACACCACAAATAAAAGTAATGCTTTTGCTAATCCATTATCTACATTAAAGCTAAATGGTGTATGAAGAAACGAAAATACCGTCCACCAAGCCCAACTATAAGCATGATACCCCATGCTTAGCGGTAAATCATCGTTAAACTTGGCATTCTTTAGTCGTCGCACCATAATTGGTATGACTAGCGACAAAACTGGAAACACTAAAATGGATAATGATAATGCCCCACTTAATGAAAGTACTGTTGTAATAGCACTTACAAAAAGTGAACAAATTAACGTAAATAGCCAAAAACTTCTATTCATTACAGCCTCCCACTAATCGAGTTAAGCCATAAGCTATAAGCAAGCTAAATGTGACACTTAAATACATAGCTAATAAAAAGGCTATATCACGACCTACTGTTGGCCATCCCCACAACATGGATAAATCAACACCTAAAAAAATACCTTTATAGCTGATACCATGAACGACAACCCAACTCACTACATAAGCAATGCGACTTATAGATTTACCATCATCAAAGGTACTGCTTTTAAATGATAAATAGGCCCAAGGCATACATAAGGATAACAATAAATACCATACTAGTGCTACGGTCGCACTCGATCCATTATGAATCATATATGCAATAATGGGGATTACCACAATAAATAGATTCAAATAAAAGGAGCGCTTACAAATATCTATCAAAATGTTCATATAAATCTCCTACAATATGTAATCTCCTTGTATTTTACAATAATCATAGATAAATGTCATCAAAAAAGAAAAACCTCCATACAGGTAAATCAATACCTATATGGAGGTTCTTTGATTAAGCTACTACAGAATCAGCTGTTACATCAATTGTAGGAACAGTTTCCTTTGGTTCATCTTTTTTCAACAATGGGGTCATGCTTTCTAAGCCGATACCCAATGTGAAAAGATTATGCAACCATGCTGTTTGACTTGGTGGCATAAAGCCAAGTACACCGCCACCAACAAGAGCACCATTGAAACCAACGATACCATTGTAATTTGCTTTGATACGTTTCATCAATGCAATAGAAATGCGGCGCAAATCTACAAGAGCTTGTAGATTATCAGAAGAAATAGTAACATTAGCAATCTTTTGAGCGATTGGAGCGCCTTCATTCATAGCGATACCAACATGAGCTTCAGAAATTGCCGGGGAGTCATTGATACCGTCCCCTACCATCATAACAGTATAGCCATCAGCTTTAGCTTGTTTTACATAACTTGCTTTATCTTCTGGCAATACTTCTGCATGCACTTCATCAATACCAAGTTCGTCAGCTACACGTTGTGCATTACGTTTGGAGTCACCAGTCATCATGACAACCTTTTTAATGCCTAATGCATGCAAATCAGCTATAACTTGTTTTGCCTCTTCACGTACAGGGTCTTTAATGCAAATAACCGCTGCTAATGTACCACCAATAGCGAGGTAAATATGTGAAGATGTATTTGGTAAATTATTGAATTTTTCTTGTTCATCAGCAGGAATCTTTGTTTTTTCATCATCAAAGATATAATGAGCACTACCAATGCGTACACGATAGCGACCAACCTTAGATGCAATACCATGAGCCACAACGTATTCTACATCAGAGTGCATTTCCTTGTGAGGTAATGCATGATCCTTAGCAGCACGTACAATTGCTTTTGCCATGGAATGAGGGAAATGCTCCTCAATACATGCAGCTAATTTCAACATTTCATCTGCATCATGACCGTTAAATGGAATAATTTGTTCAAACTCAGGTTCAGCTTTAGTAAGAGTGCCTGTTTTATCAAATACAATCATATCTGCTTGTGCAATTTGTTCTAGGAACTTACCACCTTTAACAGTGATACCGCGTTTAGATGCTTCTTGCATAGCGGAAAGTACTGCTAAAGGAATAGATAATTTTAATGCACAAGAGAAGTCAACCATTACGAAAGACAATGCTTTCATCACATTGCGAGTCAACAAGTATGTTAAACCAGCGCCAATGAAGCTAATTGGAACTAATTTATCTGCCATGCGATATGCTTGTTGTTCCATACCAGATTTCATTTGTTCAGACTCTTCAATAAGGTTGACGATTTTTTCGTAACGAGATGATTTAGATGTACTACGTACTTCTACAATAGCTTTACCGTCTTCAACAACAGTACCAGCATATACAGAAGTATCTTTATCACGACGAACTGCTTCTGGTTCACCAGTCATGGAGCTTTCATTTACAAGAACAACACCATCGATTACAGTGCCATCCAAAGGAATAACTTCGCCTTGACGAATGATAATTTGATCACCAGCTACAACCTCGTTAACAGGTTTGCTTACCTCAATATCATCCACCAATACCCATACTTTATCTACGTTCAAGGACATGCTTTGAGCAAGATTCAATACGGATTTACGGTGAGTCCATTCTTCTAAGATATCACCAATACCCAATAGGTACATAACGGCTCCAGCTGTAGGATAATCTTTTTGAAGTAATGCAGCACCAATAGCTACACCATCAAGTACTTCTACAGTTAACTTACGTTGCCACAATGTTTTAATCGCTTTACCGATAAATTTAATCCCATCAAACCATGCCCATGCTGCCGCAATCGGTGCAGGTAACACTGCTTTTTTACCTAAGTAAACTGCTGTGCGGTTAATCATCATTTCACGGTATTTTTTATTTACCAAGCGTGGAGAGTATTCGTTCAAAGCTGGTGCTTCGGACAAATCTAAATCGCGTAGACCAAGTACTGCATCACGCACAGCATCAGAATCACCATTATGTTTAATGGCGATCTGACTGCTACGAGTGTAGAAGGTTACATCTACAATTGCATCATTAAGGAGCAATGTATCCTCTACATAAGCAGCTTCAGCTTCTGTAAAGCGATGACCTGTTACCTTAACGTGCAAGCGATTTCTGAGTTTTCGTACAACAGAAAATTGTAACATAGTTAAATCCTCAATTATTTGTTTTCTTCAAAGATTTCTTCGTTGCGTGCTTCGTTGATTTCTTGAGCTTCTGCCAATACATCAGATGCGGATGCTTGTACTTTTTCAGCTGTTTCTAATACAGTTTCTTTAGCGCGAAGACCAGCTGCTACGATACCAGCATATACTTTTTTAGCGTCTTTAGAAGTTAACACTTTAAGACCTACAGTACCTAATGCAAGACCTGCTGCGAATAAATTAGCATTTTTAAGATTGTTTTGGTTGAAGTTGAACATGATAATATTCCTTTCTACTAAATATATATGAAATTACTTACTATATTTGAAAAAGGAGCCCATTATAGAGACCCCTCTTTCAAAACCAGAAATATGTATTAGTTTACTTAACAGTACGTTTAATGCCTAAAGCCTTATTGGAACCATCACAGCTGCAGCTACCACCACAACCAGAGGATTTCTTTGAGCTAGAATCAGAGTCGCCGCCACCACAGCCGCAACCACCTTTTCCAGACACTTGCTTATAAATTTTAGTACCGATATAAGCTAATGCTAATACAACTATGAGTCCTATAACAAGATTATCCATTATTATTCCTCTTTCTCAATATCTACTAAATTACAATATGTGTCTTAGTGATAAACAAGATAAAAGCAATATCTAAAGGATATTTCCCTTTTCTCATTATCATTTAACCACGAATATTGATAATTATCAAGTATTATTTTTAAATTACCTATAACAAAATCGCATTTTTTTTATTCATTTTTGTTTAAAGAATCTAAAAGTGGCTAAATACACCTATTTAGCGACTCTAGATTAGAAACCTAATGCGCGACCTATGTTATAGAAGATGAAACATGCAATCCATGCAAATGCATTTTCATAGAAGAACATGAACAACATCCATTTCCAAGAACCAGTTTCACGTCTAATAACTGCTAAAGCTGCGATACATGGAGGGTAAGTCAAGATGAATAGCATTAATGTTAATGCAATCAATGGTGTAAAGTGTGGATCATTTTGTAAGTAATCAGTCAATGCTTGAGGGTGAAGTGTATCGCCACCTACTGCATAAATTGTACCCAATGTAGATACAACAACTTCTTTAGCCGCTAAACCAGCTACGAGAGATACACCCATTTTCCAGTCAAAGCCTAATGGTTCTAGCACTGGGTTGATAGCTTTACCAAAGGATGCTGCATAGGATTGTTCAAGTTTTTCAGAAGCTTGTTCTTTATCAAGTTTGTCATTTTCAGCATCTAAATTAGCACTGTTTTTATACATTGCCCATGCTGCTGGGAACAAGTCTTTATTTTCATCTTTAATATCATTGAATAATTCAGGTGCTTCAGAATCATCTTCCGTTTCAATTTCAGGAGCATCTTCACCATTATCTTCTGCTGCTGAAGTAGCATCTTCTACAGTAGATTTCATATTGTCAACGATTTCATTAACTTGATCTTTTTGTTCATCTGTAGTGATACCAAAATGAGCCAAAGTTTCAGCATCTTTCATTTCATATGTTTGAGCTACTTGATCATGCAATGCATCATAATCTTTGGAATATTCTACATCCATTGGATATGTTGTGATGAACCATACGAGGATGGAAGCAGCAAGGATGAAAGTACCTGCTTTTTTAAGGTACATAATACCACGTTCAAACATATGAGTTAATGTAGCTTTTAAAGTTGGTAAATGATATGGAGGCAGTTCCATTACGAATGGTTCTGCTTCGCCAGCAAATAAATATTTGCGGAAAATTTTAGCAAATACGATACCAAATACAATACCTAATGCATACACACCAAATACTACAGTACCAGCCCATTCAGGAGGGAAAAATGCTGCTGCAAACAAAGTATAAACAGGTAAGCGTGCAGAACAACTCATGAATGGAGTAATTAAGATTGTTACCATACGATCTTTGTAGTTATCAAGTATACGTGCACCCATTACGGATGGTACGGAACAACCAAAACCTAATAATAAAGGAATAAACGATTTACCATGTAAGCCACAAGCGCGCATTACACGGTCAATAACGAAGGCAGCACGTGCCATATACCCTGTATCTTCCAAGAAAGAGATACCAAGGAATAATAATAGAATTAATGGTACGAAGGATAGTACAGCACCTACACCGGCGATAATACCGTCAGAAATAAGTGATTGTAACTGACCTTCTGGAATAACTGTTACAACCCATGCCTGTAATGCAGTAAAGCCATCTGTAATCCAAGCTTGAGGAATAGCACCTACAGTATTTACGAAGTTAAATAGTAACCACATTACACCCATAAAAATTGGCAAACCAAAAATACGGTGAGTTAAAATTTTATCATAACGGTCAGAACGCGTTTCTAATTGTGTAGGAGCCTGTGTTAAACATGTATTATATACTTCTACTGCGAAGCGGTGACGATATTCTTGGAATACTACATCAAGATCGACTTGATCTTTAATTTCTTCACGAATAGCTTCAGCCTTTTGAATAACAGCTTCCGTATTATCAAAGCGCATAACTTTGCCAATAACGTCCGCATCTTTTTCTAACAACTTAACAGCAATCCAACGAAGTGGATATGTAACAGTACCAGCTTGTTTTAGTTCTTCTACAAGTTCACTAATTTTGCCTTCTAACAAATCACCATAGTTAATTGTTACACCAGGAGCTTTTTGAGAAGCAGCTACACTAATTGTTGCTGCTAACAACTCTTTTGTACCAATGTTTGTACGACCTACTGTGCTAACAATTGTAGCCCCTGTCATTTCTGCCATTTTTTTTAGGTCGTATTTGATGCCCATATCTTCAGCAACATCGGACATATTTAAGGCAATAACCATAGGTTTTTCTAATTCTAATAGTTGAGCCGCTAAATACAAGTTACGTTCCAAGTTAGATGCATCAAGAACATTAACGATTACATCTGGGTTATCGTTTACGATAACATTACGCGCCACCAACTCATCCAAGGAACGTGCTGTTAAGCTATATGTACCTGGTAAGTCAATGAATAATAACTCATGGCCATCAAATTTCGTATGGCCTTCTTTTTTCTCTACTGTAACACCTGGATAGTTACCCACGTGTTGCTTCGCCCCTGTGATATTGTTAAACATTGTAGTTTTACCACAGTTAGGGTTACCTGCTAAGGCAATGCGAATTTGCCCATTTTCTGCCATGTGAACCTCCTATTGAACCTCTACATCAATCATGCCAGCTTCGCTATTACGAAGTGCTAATTCAAAGTTTTTTACTTTGACTTCCACCGGATCACCCAAAGGGGCAAACTTCATAACATGGATTTTTGTACCATGTACGAGACCCATGTCGATTAGACGATGCTTAACATTGCCACTGCCATGTAGTGCAACAATAAGACCAGACTCACCTGGCTTCATGTCTTTCAACTTTTTGATAGCCATACGACACCTCCTAATTATTGTACCTAACAACCTCATATTAACCACACAAAATAATAATGCGTATTAATATCTTAAATTATTATATCAAATCAAGCATTAATTTCAACAATTATTATCATTTTTATGGTTTATTTTTATCTCATATCTATATTTTATTATCATATTTAATATGAGATTATTTATATGATTATCTAATAAAATACTGAATACTAGCTGAAATTTAATATTTCATGGCTATATATTTAGATACAGTAATCAATAAACACTACAAAGATTATCATTTACAAATGCTAACACATTCTCAATTAACAGTTTATAAATAGTTTAAATGTAGTTATTTTAATGTTTTCATTTCTCATTTCACTTAATTATATCAATATTTTTCTATATATTATCAAAAAATATATTCGAAAGTACTATAATATTTTTTTGAGTCTAGAATATATTAAGACTATAAATCTTCCAAGTTCAATTCATTTGCCCCTAGTATGTGCATACTGTATAATTAATATAATATGTATTATAGAAAGGACAATCCATGAAATCTTTTAAATCTTTAGGTGTTTGTGATGAGCTCATCATAGCCCTACAAAAACAAGGTATCAAGGAGCCCACGCCAATTCAAGAACAATCCATTCCTGTCGTCTTTAAAGGGAATGATGTCATAGCAAAAGCTCAAACAGGCACGGGGAAGACACTAGCCTTCTTACTGCCAATTTTACAACGTGTACATACTGATGTTCATCAAGAACAAGTGCTTATCATTGCACCTACACGGGAACTAATTAAACAAATTTCCGACGAAGCGAAGGAACTAGGTTCTATTTTAAATGTAGATATCCTCCCTCTCATCGGTGGTAAAACTATTGAAGCCCAACTACAGCAACTGGGACGTCGTCCTCAAGTTATTCTAGGTACACCTGGTCGATTATTAGATCACGCAAAACGCGGTTCCCTACATTTAGATTGTATTCGCCGTGTTGTACTAGACGAAGCAGACCAAATGTTGCATATGGGTTTCTTACCAGATATTGAAAATCTCATTAGCCAAACAGACGCTAATAGGCAACTGTTGCTATTCTCTGCAACAATTCCAGATAAAATCCGAAATCTCGCAAAGGCATACATGTCTAAACCTATTTCTGTAACAGCAGAAGGCAAACATATCACGCTCGAATCAATTGATCAACGAGTGTATATGATGAATCCTGAAGAAAAAACACAACGTCTCATCAAAATGATTGAAGATGACAATCCATTCTTAGCAATTGTATTCTGTAATAAACGGGAAGGTGCCATTCGTTTATCCTACGAGTTAACCGCAGCAGGGCTTAATATTGCAGAAATGCACGGTGACTTGACACAAGGTCGTCGCACACAAATTCTACGAGACTTTGCAAAAGCGAAAACACAAATCTTAGTAGCTACCGATATTGCGGCTCGCGGTATCGACATTGAAGGTATCACACATGTATATAATTACGACGTACCTCGCGATGTAGATTACTATATCCATCGAATTGGACGTACAGGTCGTGCTGGTAACTCAGGTATTGCTGTAACATTTGCAACTCCACAGGATGAGGCTTGGTTAAGACGTATTGAACGAGCTATTCAAGCTACGCTTACCAAATATACAAAAGATGGTCAGATTAAGACTAAGGGCAACGCCAGTACTGCGCCAAAACGCACAAAATCAGCTAGTAAACCTAAGGTTACAAGCACTTACCAATCCACTAAGGCGAAAGCTCACAAAGCACGAGGCCACAAAGGCTCCAATACACGCCAACGCCGTGCTTCTACCTCCCAAACGGGGCGTCGTGGCAAACGCAGATAAAATTCGGCTTAATATCCTAAACTAAATGAAACAATTTTTCTTCTACAAGAACATTTTCAAAAAAGACGCGTACAGCTAAGCTGTACGCGTCTTTTTATTATCACTGTAAAAATAGTTGTTTCTTGGTAATCTTAGATAACTAAAAACATAACTAAAAACTTTACAATAATCTATATTTATATATATATTTACCGATAATAAGTTACCTTTTATTGGTTACTTTATTTATTAGCATAAATGCTCGGTACCCCATCTACATCAGAACATTGGGTCTTACATTGAGATCGATTGCTACAAATCCAGTTTGTTCGACCTCTCACCTCTTGTTTCACAAAGTAACCTACGTTACATCTAGGGCATTTATATTGTTTATCTTCATCAGATACTTCAATATTACCTTCAACACTAGAAGTATCCCCTTCTACTGGCTGCGTATGTTTACACGTAGGATAATTCGTGCACCCTAAAAAGGCACCAAATTTACCATTCCGCTGTTGCAAACGTCCTTTTTTACATTTAGGACATACAGGTAAGGAAGACAAGTCTACGCTTTCACTATCCATAGGGCGCTTACGATTTTGACTCGTTATAGTTCGTACCACATTTGGCATCATTTGATCAGAGTTTATTACTTTATCAAAACCAAGTTTATCAATTAATAATTTTAAAAACTTAATTTGATCCGCTAAGAAGGAATCTAATGTATCCTCTCCTTCGCTCATAAGTGCTAAGCGTTCTTCCCAAACAGCTGTTTCATCAGGATAAAGCAGCTCTTCTGGCAGAGCATCTACTAAGAGATAGCCCGTTTCCGTTGGAGATAAGACTTGCTTCTTCCCTGACGTTTTCATAAAGCCTCGACTGATAAGCTCATCAATTATGTTTGCCCGCGTTGCTTCTGTACCAATACCAGATACAGCCTTTAATTGTTTTTTCAAATCTTCATTTTTTACGAATTTATGAATTTCCTTCATCGCTTGTAGTAATGTGGATGGCGTAAAACGGGATGGTGGCTTTGTTTGTTTAGCCTCTACAGAAGAATCCGTATATAAAACAGTATCGTTCTTTTTAACTGCTGGCAAGTGGTCCGTTTCTTCAATAATCTCTTTTTTAGGGTCTGATTCAGCCCCACGCTCATCGGTTAGATCGGGCTCGTCATTGTCCGTCGTAGATTTAGACTTATGTCGTTTATAAAGCAATTTCCATCCTTCTTCGATAACTACACGACCATTAGCTACAAACTCTTCCTTGCATTGTTCTACTACAATTTTAGTTTGCTCGTAAATATGCTCCCCATAAAATTGAGCAATATAAGCTTGACTGATGAGGAAATAAATATTTCGCTCCTCTTGGGACAAACTATTTATATTGCAAGCCACCGTTGTAGGAATAATAGCATGATGGGCGGTAATTTTCTTTTCATTCCAAGCACGGCTCTTAATAGAACGATCTGCATCGGCAGCCCACTGTGCTAATCTCTCATCACCTGCATTTTGTAGATTGTTGAGGATTGCATTGCGATCATCATATTGATTGGGTGGTAAATATTCACAATCAGAACGTGGATAGGTAGTTAATTTCTTTTCGTATAATTTTTGCGCTGTATCAAGTACAGTCTGTGGATCATAAGAAAAGGCTTTACCTGCCAATACTTGTAAGGATGATAAGGATAAAGGCAATCGTTGTACATCTTTTTTCTTAGACTTTGTAACACCTTTAATAAAACCGTCTGGTCCAGCTTGTAAACGTTCTACTAATTCATCAGCAATAGCTTTATTAATGAGTCGTCCATCTGGGTCAAGCTCCTTTTGTTCGTCTGTAGGCTGCCAAGTCGCCCAAAACACCCCATTAGGATGGTTATATAATACCTTTACAGTAAAATAGTCTACTGGTTTAAATGCAGCTAATTCTCGTTCTCTACGTACAACAAGAGCTAACGTTGGCGTCTTTACACGACCAATTGGCAATGTTACCTTATTCCCTTTATAACGTTCAGATAGTGTATATGCTCGAGATAAATTCATCCCAATGAGCCAGTCTGCCCGCGCTCTTGCCAATGCAGATTGATATAGATTGTGAAAGTCCTTGTTATCTCTCAAATCATCAAGAGCGGAACGAATGGATTTTTCATCGAGCGCATTTAATAGAATACGCTGTACTGGTTTTGTATTACCTACATAGTACAAAACTTCATCAACTAAGAGTTGCCCTTCCCGATCCGGGTCACCTGCGTTGACGATGACATCAGCTTTGCCGATAAGGTCTTTTACAATCTCAAACTGTTGGCGGCTGCTATCTGTGACAAGCAATTTCCACTCAACTGGTACGATAGGCAAATCTTGAGGACGCCAACGGATATATTTATCATCGTAATCTCCGGGCTCAGCCTGATGCAGTACATGACCTACTACCCAGGTCACCACATCGTCACCTTGGATAAAATAGCCATTCCGCTTTTGGATATTCTTATTTTCCGGCAAGCATTTACTGATTTCGCGAGCCATGGATGGCTTTTCCGCAATAAATAACCGCATGGTCCCCCTCCTTAACATGAAGATAACAGCTAAACCCCAAGCCGTTCTATGAAATCTCATTATACTACAATTTAGTGGTCATAACTAGAAAAATCATGTATAATTTTTACGATATATAGACTGTGAAAGTAGAACCTAAAGATTTATCTGCTTTTACAAACATATTAATAGAGGTGAATCATGACATTTTTAGAAGAAGTACAACGTCGTCGTACGTTTGCTATCATATCTCACCCGGATGCGGGTAAAACAACATTAACGGAAAAATTACTATTATATGGTGGTGCTATTCACTTAGCAGGCTCCGTAAAGTCTCGTAAAACTGCAAAACACGCCGTATCCGACTGGATGGAAATCGAGAAACAACGTGGTATCTCTGTAACAAGTTCCGTGTTGCAATTTGACTACGATGGTTGTCGCGTAAACATCCTTGATACTCCTGGTCACCAAGACTTCTCTGAAGATACATACCGTACATTGATGGCTGCTGATAGTGCTGTCATGCTTATTGACGTAGCAAAAGGCGTAGAGGCCCAAACAAAGAAGCTATTTGCTGTATCAAAAGAACGCGGTATTCCTATTTTTACATTTGTAAACAAAATTGACCATTTCGGTCGCAGCCCATTCGATCTAATGGAAGAAATCGAAAATGTTCTCGGTATTCGTACGTGTCCTATGAACTGGCCTATCGGTATTAATGGCGAATACAAAGGCGTATACGATAGAGAACACGAAACTATAGAGCTCTTTGCAAAAGACGAAACACATGGTCAAGAAAAGTTAGCTTCTGAAAAAGGGGCGTTAACGGATCCTCGTATGAAAGAGTTATTAGGTGACGATGTATACCAAGCATTGCTTGACGATATTGAGTTGCTCGACGTTGCTGGCGATCCATTCGATTTTGATAAGGTTCGTGCTGGTGAATTAACACCTATGTTTTTCGGTTCTGCTATGACGAACTTCGGGGTAAAACCATTCTTAGAAAAATTCTTGGAACTAGCTCCATCCCCTGCTCCACGACAAGCGATAGAGGAAATAGTGCAACCTACTAGTGAAGACTTCTCTGCTCTAGTATTTAAAATCCAAGCTAATATGGACCCAAATCACCATGACCGCATCGTATTTATGCGTATTTGCTCTGGTAAATTCGAAAAAGGTATGTCCGTATTACATCGTCAATCTAATAAAACAATCCGCCTATCTCAGCCTCAACAATTTTTGGCTACGGAACGTACCATCGTAGAAGATGCATACCCTGGCGATATTATCGGTGTCTTTGATGCCGGTACTATGGGCGTAGGAGATACGCTTTGTGCACAAAAGCATAAAGTAACCTTTGGCGACTTCCCTGTCTTTCCTCCTGAGTTTTTTGCTCGTGTATCCCCGAAAGATACTATGAAACGTAAGCAATTCCAAAAGGGTATGACTCAATTGGCTCAAGAAGGGGCTGTTCAAATCTTTGAACAACCAGGTGCCCTTGATTCCTTCGTGGTCGGTGCCGTAGGTATGCTTCAATTTGAAGTTCTTGAGTACCGCCTCAAAAATGAATATGGCGTTGATTTATTAAATCATACATTGCCATATGGTGTAGCCCGTTGGATTGATGGCGAAGTTGATATTGCAGCCTTAAAAGGTATAGATAATGCGATGATTGTAAAAGATAATCGGGATCGCACCGTAGTTCTTATCTCTAACGAATGGCAAATGGGTTGGGTTCAAGAGCGTAATCCGGATGTAACATTCTTAACAACCCCTAAATTACACCATGAGCTATAACTTCTAATTAGCTTATTGCTAGGTATATATATTTTAGTTATATCTTAACATGCATTTATAGAACGAATTTATCGCATTTATAATTTAGAGCCTTACGAAATAACATAAAAATATTAAATTTTAAAACTGGAGTATATTTTATATAATTATAAATATAAAAAATATATTCCAGTTTATTTTTTTATAACAAGAAGGAAAATCACAGATTTAAGTCGAATACATATAGTATGATTATGTACATAAGTAATATATACTATTACTTTTCTATATTTATATGTATAATCATAAAAATAGCTTTATTAATATTATTGTTTTTTTTGTGTTATTATGAGTGTTTAAAGATAAAAATGTAAACTTTTTATACGTTATATATTCTATAGTATTTTTTGACCATTCATGATACCATAAAATTCAGATTTATTTTTTATTTTAAAGGAGTGATTTTATGCCACTTATTGACTTAGCCCTAGTCAACAATGTATGGACCTTAAAACTGTCCATGATTCAAACTGTAGGTCTTGCTGTAATTACCTTATTCATCGGTACTTGGATCAATAAGCATTCCAAGTTCTTACAACGTATGTGTATGCCTGCACCAGCCGTAGGCGCTCTTCCATTTGCATTTTTAACTGCTATTTTGTCTTATTATAAAATCTTAAACATTACCTTTGAAGGTTCCTTGCAAACATTTCTAATGCTTGCCTTCTTTACCACTATCGGTTTAATGGCATCCTTAAAAGTCCTCAAAAAAGGTGGTATCTTCATTATTTTCTTCTTCTTAGCATGTGCAGTGTGGATTGTAGTACAAAATACTGCAGGTATTATGATTGCTAAAGCATTAGGAATTGAGCCAATTATTGGCATCATGGCTGGTTCTGTATCTATGATTGGTGGCCTTGGTACAGCTGGTGCCTTCGGTCCATATTACGAACAATTACTTGGTATCCCTGGTACCGCTTCCGCAGCAGTTGCAGCTGCAACATTTGGCATGGTAGCTGGTACAATCCTCGGTGCGCCTGTAGGTGAACGCATTATTAAAATGCATAAAGTTAAAACACCTTATGAAAATCCTGAGTTAATGGAGGATGAAGGCATCGATATGATCGAAGATCACGTTGAAAGTGGTGGCAAACAGTTCAACTCTCAAGATCTTTTAACAATTTGTATGTGGATTGGCCTTGCATTAGGCATCGGTACCATCGTAAGTGCTGGATTATCTGTTCTTACTCCACTACCTGCATATATTGGTGCTATGATTTGTGCAGCAGTAATTCGTAACTTTGGTGATTTTACTAAAGCATACAAAATCAACGATGCAGCTCTTGATGCGGTATCTAATGTAGCATTATCTTTATTCGTAACAATGGCTATCAACAGCTTAAAGTTAGTTCAATTAATTGATCTTGCTTTACCACTTATTACAATCTTAGTTGTACAAATGGCACTTATCTGTGTATTTGCATACCTTATTTACTTTCTCTTTGGTCGCAACTACGATGCAGTTATGCTTGGTTCCGGAGCTATCGGTTTCGGTTTAGGTGCTACACCAAACGCATTAGTTAACATGTTATCCTTAGCAAGTAAACACGGCCCATCTCCTCGTGCTTGGCTCGTAGTTTCCTTAGTAGGTGCATTCTTAATTGACTTTGCAAATGCTTTCCTCATTACAACCATGGCTGGTATTCTTTACTAACTAAAAAGGACCCATTCGGGTCCTTTTTTCATGAAAAAGAGCTTACTGGAATGATATTTTATCAGTCCAATAAGCTCTTTATGTATTATACTATTTGATTAAAGCTGCCCATGCGTTGGCTACATCGGCAAATTCTTGAAGTGTAAAGGTCTCACCTCTTCGTTGTCCATCAATATTCGCTTTTGCTAATAGCTCTTCAATTCTATCCCTTGTTAAACCCGTTGTCTTCATCGTATTAGAGAATGTTTTACGGCGTTGAGCAAAACCAGCTTTCACAACGCGAAAAAATAGTTTCTCATCAATCACATCTACAGGTGGTTTATCGCGCAATACGCAACGAATAACAGAACTAGTTACTGCTGGAGCTGGTAAAAAGGATTTAGGCGGTACATCAAGAACAATATCTGGTTCCGTATAATACTGAACAGCAACAGATAATGCACCATAGTCCTTTGTGCCAGGCTTTGCTACCATGCGTAAAGCTACCTCTTTTTGCACCATCACAACGAGACGTTCAATAGGTAGTTTACTTTCCAACAAAGACATAATAATAGGTGTTGTAATATAGTATGGCAAATTGGCAACCACTTTAAAAGGTTTGTGATTCATAATCGTTGGCACATCAAGCTTTAACACATCACCATGAATGATACGTACATTGTCATAAGATGCCAATGTCGTATCTAGTACCTCTAATAAGCGACGATCCAGCTCGATAGCCGTTACATCTGCCCCACTTTGCGCTAAACCTTGTGTCAACGTACCAATACCAGGACCGACCTCTAGAACAGGTTCCCCTACGGTTAATTCTGCAGCATGTACAATTTCATCAACTATGCCTCGCTTAATAAGAAAATTTTGCCCTAGCTTTTTGCTCATTTTAATATCAAAGCGCTTACATATATAATGCACAACCTCTAGGCTTGCAATTACTGATTCTAACATCTTAACTCCTATTTTAACAATTTACTGCCTCTTCATAAGCATCTCGAGTTATACCATAATGATTTAAACGGTACAAAAATTGTTTACCATTACCGTATCCAATACCTAATTTAGCACCAATAACTGCTCGACGAGCCGCACTATCAGGCATACCAGACAGTCCGTGACGCACTAAGTCCGCCATAGTAAATTCGTTGGATGATTCTAAAGACTCTACATGTAATGTAGATAAAGCCTTTCTGATTGACTCAGGAGAGGCTTGTTCTATGCCAATATCATCATTTGCAAACGCTTCGTCGCGAGGGACAAAAGCATGTTGTGCATTAGGGAATTTCTTCGTCAAGACACGTCGAATTCGTTCCCCTGCCGTATCAGGATCCGTTAATATGATAATGCCACGCTTTTCATAGGCAACGCGAATCATATCGATAACACCTCTTCTGAGGGTAAATCCTTCTGTAGCAATGCAATCAGCCTCTACAGCTTGAGCGATACGTTGTATATCAGATTTTCCTTCTACGACAATGACTTGTTTTAACATATATCCCCCTTTTATTCTATTAATACATTGTAACATATATATAACATTGCTTAAATACTTATAATCGAGTAGTATTAATAGTGTAATATATAAAAGGAGGCCAATTATGACCTTACAACAATTAAAGTATGTCACAACAATTGCCAATATAGGCAGTATTAGTGAGGCAGCCAAGAGATTATTTGTGTCTCAACCGAGTCTCACCAAGGCTATTAAAGAACTAGAGAAAGAAATGGGTATTACCATTTTCGATCGTACTAATAAAGGAATTACTGTATCTAAAGAAGGGGAACGCTTCCTCGGCTATGCGCGCCAAGTGTTAGAACAAGCAGCCCTTTTAGAGGAGCAATATAAGAGCCAAAGCGGTGGTAAAAAACAATTTTCTGTGTCTACTCAACATTACTCCTTTGCAGTCAATGCCTTTGTAGAGCTTTTAAAAGGCGCTGAAATCGATCAATACGATGTATCCTTACGCGAAACACAAACCTATGAAATCATCGATGACGTAGCTCATATGAAGAGTGAAATTGGCTTACTCTATTATAATGATTTCAACCGTCCTGTATTGGAAAAATTAATTCACACTAACGAATTAACCTTTACAGAACTATTTACGGCCCACCCACATATTTTCATCGGAAAAACACATCCATTAGCCAATAAAAATGTAGTCTCTATGGACGAATTAGAGGAATATCCATATATTTCCTTTGAACAAGGCGATCATAATTCCTTCTACTTTTCTGAAGAAATCTTCAGTACTGTAGTACGCCCAAAACATATCCGTGTTCGAGATAGAGCATCTTTATTTAGTTTACTGCTTGGACTTGATGGATATACGGTATCTAGTGGTGTAATCGATAAAGAGGTAAATGGTGAAAACATCATTTCAGTACCACTTGCCGAAGAAGGTTTAATGCACATCGGCTATATTACTAATAATAAAATGCAACGCAGCCGTTTGGGTCAAGAATATATCCACGCCCTAGAACAATACGTTAGTAATTACGGTAGACATATTCAATTACCGAAAGACAAAAAATAATTATATATCATATTATTTATAGAACTATACAACAATACTGTTTATTTTAGATGTATCAGATAATCCATAAAGAAGGCACTCTCTTTTTAGAGAGTGCCTTCTTGGGTATAACTTAAAGTACAAAATTACTCACAGACATAACTTCAAGCTATATATAACTCAAACATATTGATATTTTTATATATAATCATACTTAGCTATAATAAATCTATCGAAACTATCGGTTTTACCGTTTATATAAGGAGGATTATTATTATGGCTAAACATACAGCACCATTCCACTTTGATATTGTAGGTTCTTTCCTACGTCCTGAAGAATTAAAAGAAGCACGCGAAGCTTTCAATAATGGAAATATTTCTAGAGAAGAATTAACAGCCGTTGAAGATCGTCTCATTATAGACCTCATTCAAAAACAAAAGGCTGCTGGCCTACCAGTTATTACAGATGGTGAGTTTCGTCGTGCCTATTGGCATCTAGATTTCATGTGGGGATTTAACGGCGTAAAAAAAATTGAACTGGAACACGGTTACAAATTTGTTGGTCAAGAAACAGCACCCGGCTCCCTCGCCCTTACTGGCAAAATTACGGGAACAAACCACCCATTCGTTGAGCATTTCAAATTTGTAAAACAATTTGAAGACGAAAATACTACGGCGCGTCAAACAATCCCAGCCCCATCCCAATTCTTAGCTGAATTATTTCGTGAGGATAACGGCATTACAACACGCTCCTTCTACCCTGATTTAGAAGAACTCATTCAAGACATTGCCGCTGCGTATCGTCAAGTTATCAAAGAATTGTATGACGCTGGTTGCCGTAACATCCAGTTTGATGATTGTACTTGGGGTATGTGCTGTGACCATGCTTATTGGACAGGTCGTCAAAAAGATAAAAGCGTAACCATCGAAGGTGAAACTGCTAAATATTTACGTTTAAATAACTTGGCACTCGAAGGTCGCCCTAAAGATTTAGCATTTACTACACATGTATGTCGCGGTAATTACAACTCTACCTGGGCTGCTAGCGGTGGTTACGAACCTATCGCCCCTATTCTATTTGCCAAAGAAAATGTAGACGCTTATTACTTAGAATTTGATGATGATCGCTCCGGAGGTTTTGAGCCATTGCGCGAAGTTTCTCCTAATAAAAAAGTTGTATTAGGCCTTATCACATCTAAACGCCCAGAGTTAGAGGACAAAGAAGTCATCAAAGAACGTATCAAAGAAGCAACAAAATATATCCCCCTCGAAAGACTTTGCTTATCCCCTCAATGTGGCTTTGCATCCTGTGAAATTGGCAACCAATTGACCGAGGAAGAACAATGGGCTAAACTCGCATTAGTCAAAGAAATAGCTCATGAAGTTTGGGGTGATTAAATGAGTGAACATACTATTTATTTAGGCGGTGGTTGCTTCTGGGGCCTTCAGGGGTATATCAAAAAGATCTCCGGTGTCCTTACTACTGAAGTAGGTTATGCTAATGGTCCTACAGAAAATCCAAGTTATGAAGATGTATGCCACAATAGTGGGCACGTAGAAGCCCTCAAGGTCACTTACGATGCTGATATATTATCTTTAGATCACTTAATTCAATATTTCCTACGTGCTATTGATCCCTTTAGTGTCAACAAACAAGGTGGTGACGTAGGGATTCAATATCGCACGGGTATTTATTATACTGATTCAACAGATAAGGACGTTATTGAAAGCACCTTAGCTCGTGCTCAAGACTTTGAAGGCAAACCATTTGCTATTGAAGTATTACCGTTAGAGAGCTACTACTCTGCCGAGGAATACCATCAAGATTACTTAGACAAAAATCCTAATGGCTATTGTCACATTCCATTAGGTCTATCTAATGAACCACTCATCGATGACAATGTATATACTAAACCTTCCCAGGAAGATTTAAAGGCTTTAACGCCGCAAGAGTTTGAAGTAACTCAAAACTCTGCTACTGATGCACCTTTCAGTCATGAACTAACAGATGAGTTCAAAGCAGGTCTCTATGTTGATATTACAACTGGAGAACCCCTTTTTGTATCAGCCCATAAATTCGATTCTCATTGTGGCTGGCCTAGCTTTACTAAGCCAATAGCTAAAGATGTTATCAAATATTACCAAGATGACTCACATGGTATGAATCGCATAGAAGTTCGTAGCCGCATCGGTAATGCTCATTTAGGTCATGTATTTGAAGATGGGCCTAATGGCTCTCTTCGCTACTGTATCAATGGATCAGCTTTAAGATTTATCCCTAAAGAAGAATTAAAGGGTACCAAATACGAATACTTAATTCCATATATTGAAGACTAGTTAAAATAAAAGGACGCCTTACATATGTAAGGCGTCCTTTTATTATATTAATCTAAAACGTACACTGTAACGTCTTGACGACCAAAGTCCATAGCCTCCCCATAAGAGTCCATTACAAGATCGATTTTGTTACCTACTATAGCACCACCTGTATCGGCAGCAATAGCTTCACCGTAACCAGGAATAAATAAACGTGTTCCCAATGGAATAACATCTGGGTCAACTGCAGCAATGCCACGTACTGCAGGTAAGCCCGTAGCTGTAATACCAGCACCATCACCATCGCCAGCAAGATAAGCAGATGCTTCCATTACGATAGCGCGAGACGCACGACCCGCCACATTGCGAGATGTAGTCACCTCACGAGTACCCTCTTTAATAATTGTAGGTACCATTGCACGTTGTGTTACTTTAGATACGTCATTAGTTTTAATAACTGTACCATTACTATATAGTGTTTCACGTTGTACTCGTTCTAAGCCGGGTTGACCAACTTGAACAACCTCTTCTTCGCCCTTAGCCATAGTATCATCTTTTTGACGAACCACTTCAACAGCAACTTCTTGATCTACTGTAGATAGAGAACGGCTTGTTACTTGAGCAATTGTTATACGTGTACCACTTAAAACAGATCCATTTTCATCGCCCACTACTACATAGTTAGGTGCTTTGAAACCAAGCTCATTAGCAACACCTTGAGCAGTTGTTTCTGTAGTGAATACAGCTCTTGTTTTACCATTTACAGTTACATAAACTGGAATAGCACGAACAACCGTTAAGGTTGTTCCATTTTGAACTGTAGATGAACTAGAAATAACTTTATCATTTGGATTTAACTTAACCCCAGCATCGCGTACAATGCCTTCGTTAGAATTTAAATGCGTTCTAACAGTGTGTGCTGCACCATCTACCATAACGGTAACGGTTTTATCATTATAAGAAAAACCGGTCATGGTTACAGCTGTTACAATCAATCCGGCAACAACAGACGAAATATATCGCTTGTGTGTCTTATGAATTCTCATGTTGTAATTCCTCCTGTAATGGTATTATTCTACTACAGATAGATACAACCTGTCAAACACCGTAAGTTAACAATAAGTCAAAACCATTTATAAACACTGAATTTATAACAGTTTGTATTTTGTATTTTTTAATAGAAGTCCACTGTATGCGTACATATCGATATTTTTAAATACTATACAATATATTCCGAATTGTGTACATATATACAACACTAATACCACATATAGTATATATAGATTTTTTATTACTAAATTTGTATTTTTATGTGTTTTTTAATTGTTACCAACATTTTCTAGAACACTCAAAACTTCACTTTTCCCTCATTTTTAAATGTATAAGAAAGTAAAAAAGCCCATATAATGGGCTTTTTATATGTTATGTAATTGTATTAAAATTCATTACCTAATATATTAAGGTTTCTTCATTATCTATTCATTTTTAACATTGGTTGTAACCGTTCAATGACCGTCATTGACTCTCTGTGTTCATGCTCAATAGCAGCTTTCATTAGCTCCTCTTGAGCAGATATAGGATTCTCTCGATCATTGATTTTATGATACGAACCATCAGCTCTCATAAAATGAGCTTTTAATGTATCATCTAAATATAAATCTAAAATACTTTTTACCCGTTCTTTATGGCGTTTATCTTCAATAGGAATCATAAGCTCTACACGTTCATTCAAATTTCGAGGCATCCAATCTGCACTAGATAGGTACAGACTTTCATTCCCTCCATTACGGAAGTAGAACAAACGATGATGTTCAAGAAAACGCCCCACAATAGAGCGTACTGTGATATTATCACTAACACCGGCAATGCCAGGTCGAAGCGTACAAATACCACGCACAATTAAATCTATACGAACACCAGCCGAAGAAGCTTCATACAACTTGGCAATGACCTTTTTATCGAGCAAAGAATTCATCTTACAGATGATATAGGCTTCTTCCCCGTTTTTGGCAAACTCAATTTCACGGTCAATAAGTTCCATAATTTTTTCACGTAAATTTAAAGGCGCTACAATAAACTTATTCCAAATCGGTGGGTCAGAATATCCAGAAATCAAGTTAAAGAAACGAGATGCATCATCGCCATACTCATCATTACAAGTAAATATACCACAATCAGTATACATGCGAGCTGTTTTACCATTATAATTTCCCGTTGCTAGATGGACGTACCGCCTAATACCATCCGTTTCCCGGCGTACCACCATAGTAATTTTAGAATGTGTCTTAAGACCTTTTAAGCCATAAATAACATGACACCCCGCTTTTTCGAGTCGTCGAGCCATATGAATATTGTTTTCTTCATCAAACCGTGCCTTAACCTCCATAAGCACGGTTACTTGTTTTCCATTATCTGCAGCCTTTATTAAGGACGCAATAATCGGAGAGTCCCCACTAACGCGATATAATGTTTGTTTAATGGCCAATACATCAGGGTCTATAGCTGCTTGTGCAATAAATTGCTCAACCACAGCAAAAGATTCAAAGGGATGATGAACAAAAAGATCTTGCTTCCCAATAATAGAAAATAAGCTATCACCTTCATAATCAACTAATTCACTAGGAATCTTAGGATCAAACGGTTCATATCGGAGCTTATCATAACCTGGATAATTACAGAAATCAAAATACATACGGCAATCTAAATGTCCATCAATGCGATATACGTCCTTTTGCTCTAATTCTACACTTGTAAGGACAAAGTCTAATAAGTGATCCTTTATCTCTCCACAAACCTCAAGACGTACCGCATCACCACGACGGCGACGCCGCAAGGATGCCTCTACTTCAGATAGCAAATCTGTTGCTTCTTCCTCATCTATTTCAAGGTCTGCATCACGAGTAATACGGAAAACCATATAATCTTCAATGCCGTAACCTTGGAAGAATTGATTTGCATAATAAGTAATGACATCTTCTAGATAAACAAATCGATGTTCCTTATTACCTCGGCTCGGAACTTCAATGATTCGATCTAATACAGATGGTATTGGCAAGATAGCAATCTTGTAATCCTTAGTTCCATCATCTTGTATTTGAAAGATACGTACAATTGCATTAATAGTATGATTCGTTAAAAATGGGAATGGATGCCCCGAATCAACAGCCAATGGTGTTACTACGGGGTAGATATGTTCTTCAAAATAATGGCGTAACCAAGCTTTTGTTTTTACGTCTAGCTCATTAGGATGTGTAAAGAAAAAACCATAACTTTCTAGTTCAGTCAAAACATTATTTAAATACATACTTTGCATAGCAACAAGACGTTGTACAGATTCATCTATCGCCTTTAATTGTGCCTTTGCATCCATATGAGCCGCATCATATTTAACAATGCCATTCACAACTTGATGACGTAACCCCGCCACGCGAATCATAAAAAACTCATCTAGATTAGAACTAGCAATAGCAATAAAACGCAATCGCTCCAACAGCGGAGTATTTGTATCTATAGACTCTAATAGTACACGCTGATTAAATTTTAGCCAAGATAATTCACGATTAAAATAATATTTAGCATTACTGAACATGGCGGTCACCTCCTCTTACAAGCATAAGTTCCATACCAAATACTTCTGTAAAATATTCAGCATCTCGATTAAACGTCCACCATTCTAGTGAGATATCCTCATTAGTGCGACAGAATACATACAATACATTATCGCGCTCTTCCAATATAACATCTGAGATTTTTTGGGTACTTCCTGCATCGAGAGCACAGGCCACACGAATGATAGCTACTAACTTTGTAACTTGAATCTTTTGTAATTCTGTCAAGGAATTAAAATATGTATCATCATCAGATGGAGTTCCCTTATAGTGATAAAATACGACATTTGCAACTACTTGTTTTTCTTCTTCTGAAAGCCCGAAAATATCTGTGCCCATCACAATATGATACGCATGCTCTCCATGGTTTCGTAAATTAACAAACTTCCCTACAGAACACAATATAGCTGCAATGCGGCATAAGTAACCCCACCGCTCCGGTAAACCTTTATGGCGTAATGTTTTACAAAATAAAGAACTGAAACGTTCCACCTCAGCATCATGAATGCTGTCAGTATGATATCTAGCGGCAACAGCACGAGCTAGCTGAGCATTTTGCTCACGCAGTTGATACATAAAGGGATTATTTTCCGCCTCAACTCCATAGAACCAGCTAATCCCTTGCGAGAAGGAGAAGCTACTAAAAATTAACGACTTTGGCTCTATAGCCGTTATAATTTCATTAAACAAAATCATAGTGGGCATCAAAATATTTGCCTTATATTCAGGTAGTTTATATCGATTGATTAACTTAGTGGCCGTTACACCATCAAAGGAATTGACGAAACCTTTAAAACGTTCTGGTTCAATGGTAATAATATCGTCCTTATTGCTTCCATCTCCCATGAGACGCGCCATATATTGAGCTTCATCGCCTGATAAAATAACACTATTAATATTGAAGGTCTTAAGCTCCTCCCGCAATGGGCCTATCATGCGATGTAAATACTCGGTAATAGCCATCGGAAACGATGTAGAGGAACGTTGGTTGCGATTAAAAGATTCCATAACACGCAAAGATCCGCTATGCATATTGCGCTGGAATAATAAGCTTTCACCACGCCAAACGGTTAAACCTACACCACCAGAAGTGATATCAAGGAATAATGTTGCCTTTGTAGGATCCGTCAAGCGGTACTGATTAGTCATCTTGTAGTATAGCAAGGCATATTTGTAATACACCTCTTTAGGCATGTCGATAACCTCAACACGCATACCTGTTTGAATATAAATTTGATCGAGAATACTACGACGATTAGCGGCTTCACGTATTACAGTAGTTCCATATAATCTAGAGCGACTCACACCGTAATCGGCCATTAATTGTTTATATCCTTTTAAGATATGACAAATTTCCTCAATTGTTTCAAAACTCAAACGAGAGGTTTGGAATAATTCTTCCCCAAAGGTTACCTCCCTAGCTGCATAATCTATAACGCGTACATCATCGATGCCCTTGTATTCTAAAATAGTAATACTCATGCTACTGGAGCCTACATGTAGCACTGCATATCGTAACGCTTTTGGTAATGCCATTATGCCTCCTTACGAGCTTCCTTCCACTCTATTTCTAATGTTTTCTTAAATTCTTTTTTGAAAGATTTTCCTAATTTCTCTACAGCCGCTTTTGTTACACTTATATCGCGACCGTTCAAATAGGTTACTACTAATTGTACGCTAGTGTATTTTAGATTCACGGATAAATGGCGAATAAATTGTTCATGACTTTCATCAAGAGCTTCAGCTAAGGCCAGAATAATAGATATTTTTTGTCCCAACAAACGCTGCTCTTGATCTAATAATTTACCGTATAAGAAGTTTTTATACTCTTTTGGTGTCAAACCATGAGAGTTCATAACAAGGAACGCGCTAAAAGCTTGTTCAACATGAGAAAGCCCATATAAATTACTATTGACAAGCATATAGCAGCCATGGCGGGCATGACTATAATAGTTAATCCGTTTACCAATATCATGTAATAAACTAGCAGCAATCAAACAACGTCTTGTATTTTTATCAGCTCTATGAAGTGGCTCTAATACATCATACAGTTTAATAGCTAAACCTGTAATATATTTAGCATGAACTAACTCATGTTTAGTCATACCTAACAAGACATTCTCTGCAGAATGTACTAAAATATCATCAATAATAGAGTTACCACCTAAGTAGTGCTCTCCATAATAGTCGTAAAATAAGCCTTCACGTAGACCACAACCACCAACAACGAGTGTTTTAGTATTTACGTAGTTAAATAATTCTTCTACGATAGTGAGACCGGCAATAATGATATCAGCGCGCTCCGATGATAAACCACTAATCTTTTTGCGTTCCTCTAGAGATTTACCTTTTACTTCTTCCAAAATCTCATGAAATCTATGATGTGGAATTTCATAATTATGTAGCTTTGTAATAGGATAAGATAACTTGCGTTGATCCATTTTAGCAATATTACGAGCAGTACCTCCGATACCAAGGAGTGGTAATTTCACATTGCGAAGCCATGTATGTTCCTTAATCGTTTTCTTCACAACTTTCGTCAGTTTATCAAGTTCTTTAGGAGTATATTCATCTCCCTTTTGATAAGTACCTGTTAAGGTAAGGGCCCCTATCGGCAAGCTCACTGATTTTGTAATATGACGATTTCGTACAAGGGTTATCTCGGTACTGGCACCACCTAAATCAAAAATAATAAAATCCTTAAGTCCAATGGTATTGATAACGCCAAGAAACCCCAGGCGAGCCTCTTCTTCACCAGCAATACATTCTAAATCCAAACCCGTTCGTTCTTTTACAGATTTAATAAAAGCATCCCCATTTTTAGCCAAACGTACTGCTGCGGTAGCAACAGCTTTAATCGTATTTGCCTCCATTGCATCAGCCATGTGTACAAAACCTTTTAGAGCACGCAAAGAGCGTTCCATAGCTTCTTTGGTCAGTTCGTGAGTTCCCCACATATTCTCACTGAGACGTACACTTTCTTTCTCTTGATATATCAGTCGATAACTACCAGTCTTAGAAATTTCATATATGACAAAACGAACTGAGTTCGAGCCTAAATCTATAAATGCAATACGTTTCATGTTGCTATCCTCATCTTACTTCTGTTCAGTATGAATATACTTTAGTATACCATAGAAAAACGCGATTCTCACCGATAAGGGAGAACCGCGTTTTATGATTTATAATTCTAATTTAGTTTTATCATGTTTTCTAATACTTTGTACGCAAAATCTTAGTGATTAGAGTCCAACAAATAGTTTATTCGCTAATAATCTTATGAACTAGTTTCTATATTTACTCGATACCAAATACTCGTTTGCCATTATTGAACGTAATTTCGCAGAACTCATCTACATCGAGTCCTTTAAGGCTTGCAATTTCTTCTGCCACAAACTGAGTTTTACTTGGATCATTACGACGGCCTCTAAATGGTGGTGGTGTCAAATACGGTGAATCCGTTTCAATAAGGATTCGATCTAATGGTACTTGTCTTGCCACTTCCTTGAGATTTGTAGACTTAGGGAATACTACAGGCCCTGCAAAGGAAATATAAAAGCCCATTTTAATGGCCTCTTTTGCCATCTCCCAGCTACCAGAATAGCAATGGAAAATGCCCCAATTATCCTTTCCCTCATTGCGCAAGATATTCATAATATCACCATGTGCATCACGGTCATGGATAATAATGGGCAAATCTACCTCCCGAGCAAGCTCTAGCTGACAAATAAATACGCGTTTTTGCGTTTCACGATCAGAAAAATCATAGTAATAATCTAATCCAATTTCACCAATAGCACGTACCTTATCATTGTTAAGAGCTTCTTCCTTATAAAACGCGTAGTCTTCTTCTGTAAAGTCCTTCGATTCATGGGGATGAGTCCCTACAGCAGCATATAATCGATCATATTGTTTAGCCAAAGCTAAACCTGACTCAACAGTACCTCTGTCGACACCAGGAATCATAATATATTCTACACCTGTATCAAAGCAGGCTTGTAACATCTCATCCCGATCATTATCAAAGCGCTCATCATTCACATGAGCATGTGTATCAAAAAGTTTCATTATTTAACCACACTTCCTGCCGGTAATGATTCGATATTTGTTACCTCTAAATGTTCTTCCCAATCAGAGGCGGACAAAATCATACCATAAGACTCGATGCCCATCATCTTTTTAGGAGCCAAGTTAGACAAATAAATTACCTTTTTACCAACCATAGCCTCCGGTTCATAATATTGGGAAATACCACTTAATACTGTGCGTTCTTCAATACCGATATCCAATACAAATTTCAACAACTTCTTGGACTTAGGCACTTTTTCACAGCTTATAACTTTAGCTACACGAAGATCGAGTTTCTCAAAGTCATCATAGGTAATATTTTCTTTTAATGGTGGAATATTAGATGTATCTACAGCTTCTTCGACTTCTTCTGTAACAACTACATCTACCATTTCAGGAACTTCAAAACGTGGATAGATAGGCTCACCTTTTACAACTTTAGTACCTGTTGCCAATAATCCCCAAGTTTTAGCATCTTCCAACGTAGCCGCTTCAAAACCTGTAAGCCCTAATTGTTCCCAGATTTTTGGAGCTCCTACAGGAATTACAGGGCTTACCAAGATGGCAATGATACGCAATGCCTCTGCCAAGTGATACATAGCAGATTGCAAGCGCACTTTATCATGAGCATCTTCAGATTTAGCCAATACCCAAGGCATTGTTTCATCAATGTATTTATTCATGCGACCAATAAAGGACCATACAGTTTTGATAGCTTTATTAAGCTCCATATTTTCCATCGCCGCTTCAAAATCTTTTGCAGTTTGAACGGCTAATGTAGATACATCACGATCCAAATCATCCATATCATCGCATTTTGTAATCACACCACCATGGTATTTTTCAATCATCGCAATAGTACGGTTTAATAAGTTACCTAAATCATTAGATAAATCTGCATTAATTTTTGTAACGAAGTTAGGTAACGTAAAGTTGCCGTCATTACCTAACGTAATCTCGCTTAATAAGTAATAACGCAAAGAATCTGCACCATATGTATCAATCAATGGGATTGGATCGATTACGTTCCCCAAGGATTTACTCATCTTTGTGCCATCTACAATCATCCAGCCGTGTCCAAATACCTTTTTTGGTAATGGCAACTCAAGGCTCATGAGCATCATAGGCCAAATAATAGTATGGAAACGTACGATTTCCTTACCTACTAAATGGAGATCTGCAGGCCAGTATTTTTTATATAGTTCGCCATCACCATCAAATGGAGAGAGTGCACTAATATAGTTCACTAATGCATCGAACCAAACATATACTACATGTTTAGGATCAAATGGAACCTTGATTCCCCAATCAAAGGATGTACGAGACACCGCCAAGTCTTCTAGACCTTGCTTTACAAATTGAATCATCTCATTACGCCGAGATTCAGGCTGAATAAAGTCAGGATTCTCTTCAATAAACTTAAGCCATTGATCCGTATATTTACCGAGTTTGAAGAAATAACTTTCCTCTTTAACACGCTCTACAGGGCGACCGCAATCCGGGCAAGTATGATTAGGTCCTAGCTTCTGCTCTGTCCAAAAAGTTTCGTCTGGTGTACAATACCAGCCTTCATATTCGGCTTTGTAAATATCGCCCTTCTCATAAGCTTTTGTAAATAACGCTTGAACAACCTTTTCATGACGTTCATCGGTAGTCCGAATAAAATCGTCATTGGAAATATGCATTTTTTCCCACAATGCTTTAAAACCATTTACAATATTTGTAGTATATTCAAGAGGAGTAATGCCTTGTGCTTCTGCAGCACGTTGGATTTTTTGGCCATGTTCATCAGAACCGGTCAAAAAACGTACATCATATCCTGCTAATCGTTTAAAACGTGCGATTGTATCGGCTACAGATGTACAATACGTATGACCAATGTGCAACTTAGCACTTGGATAATAAATAGGTGTCGTAATATAATACGTTTTCTTTGTGTCTCCCATGATGAGCCTCCTTCTAACCTTCGAATGGGAAGGTTTAACGTTCTACAATATTATATACATCCCGGCGGGAAACGTTAAAACGCTTTGCCACCTGGCGAATAGCTTCTTTTTTAGGTACCCCAGTATCTACAAGGGCTTGCACAGCATCTTCATAAGATACTGGTTCATCCAACACTCCACTAGTATCGGACTCCACTGTATTAGCACCGCTTACGATGAGGACGAATTCACCTTTATAGGTGAGCTGTTCTAAATCCTTCACAAGGCTTTCCAAATCGGTGCGTACAAAGGTTTCAAACTTCTTCGTCAATTCCCTTGCCACCACAATGGAACGATTGCCAAAGGCTTCATACATATCTTGTAACACCTCTTGCAATCGATGCGGGGCTTCGTAAAACAGCAAGGTTCCCATCACTTGTGAAAGTCGTTGTAATTCTTCAACCCGATGTTTACCCCGTTTAGGTAAGAACCCTGCAAAGGTAAAGGATTTAGTATCTAAACCTGATGCAATAAGCGCTGTTAACGCTGCATTAGCACCTGGCAAAGGTACTACAGTTATGCCTTCTTCAATAGCCTTTGTTACAAGGTCTGCCCCTGGATCAGAAATAGCAGGCATGCCTGCATCACTGACACAAGCTACCGACTGTCCTTCTAATAAGAGACCTATAATATAGGCCCCCTTCTCCTCCTTATTATGTTCATGATAAGAAATCAAAGGCTTTTTAATATCAAAATGTTTTAACAATATGCCCGTATGACGCGTATCCTCAGCCGCGATAGCATCTACTTCACCTAAGATACGAACTGCCCGATACGTCATATCTTCTAAATTACCTATCGGTGTGGGCACCAAGTATAAGGTGCCCCATTTGTTATCGTTCATACCAAGAGGACACCTCCTTCGTGTACACATTCGGTTTTTCATAAACGATAAGCGGTTGCTCCAGTACAAGACTAGCCTGACCTTGGTATATAGCCTCAATCAAAACTAATTTTGCCGGCTTATCCATCATACCATGAACAAACCGAATTCGCTTTACTTGAAAGTGTAACGCTTCCAGTTCATGTAGCACATATTGTAGCCGGCTAGCACTATAGACCATCCACAAACGACCTTTACACTTAATAAAGGACTGTACGGCTTTTATAACCTCTTTTAGAGATGTATGACCATCATGAAGTGCCAGGGCTCGTTCTTCAGATGTAGGCTTTGCTCCACTTTCACAATCATAAAAGGGCGGATTAACAATAACACCATCAAAAGGCTTGTCTTGTACGTCACGGTACGACATATGCCGATAATCGCCACATAACATCATTACCACATCTTGTTTACGATTATGTTCTACGCTGCGCTTAGCCAACTCAACAAGAGTTTCATTAATTTCTATACCCGTAATATGGCCCGCCCCTAATGACGTGCCTATAAGCGGCATAACCCCTGTCCCCGTTCCAAGATCAACATAGCTATGACGACCATTAAATCGGCAAAAATGTATAAGCGCTATAGCATCAAAGGAAAAGCGAAACATATCAGAACGCTGGTAAATCTGTAAGCCATCTATAATTAAATCATCAAGTCGTTCTTGATCATTCATCAGGCAATGCCACCTCAGACCATTTCAAATCAATAGTACGGCCCGCTTCGAGCTGTACCTTTACAGTATGCTTATGATGATTTACCTTTAAAACTTTACCAATCCCTTCGTCGGTAACAACATCTTTACCAATACCTGGAGGAGCTACCGCTTGTAAAGCTTGTGGCCGTTCTTTTTTTACATAAAGATCGCCACCTTTTTTATATAAATCATCTTCGTAGTTAAGGCAACACATTAATCGACCGCATACACCAGAAATCTTTGTTGGATTAAGACTCAAATTTTGATCCTTTGCCATACGAATCGATACAGGTGTAAAGTCTCCTAAGAAGTTAGAGCAACACAAAGGTCGCCCACAAGCACCGATACCATTAAGCACTTTGGCTTCATCACGAACGCCCACTTGGCGCAACTCGATGCGCGTTCTAAATACAGTTGCCAAATCCTTAACGAGTTCACGGAAGTCGATACGGCCATCCGCAGTAAAGAAGAATATAATCTTATTCATATCAAATGTGTATTCCACATTGATGAGTTTCATCGGTAACTTACGTTTTTCAATTTTTTCGAGGCAAATTTCAAAGGCTTTTTCTTCACGTTCTTTATTCTTCTCGATTTGTTTCAAATCCTTAGAGGTTGCTTGTCTAATAACAGGTTTCACAGGGGCAACAACAGAATCTTCAAAGACCTCTTTTGGTCCAATCACAACTGTGCCGTATTCTACACCACGTGCTGTTTCAACGATAACTCCATCCCCAACGGATAGTTCTAATTGTTCCGGCTGAAAATAATAAATCTTTCCCGCCTTTTTAAAGCGTACGCCAACTATGGTTAGCATTTAATCCTCCTCCCGAGCATCATGAAGGGCGATACTAAGACCGTCCACCACGAGAGCGGTTTTTATATGTAAGCGCAAAGCCCGTTCTGCTTGTAATGTTTCGGTAATGACCTGTGACAATGCTTGCATGGACCAGCGCGGTAATAATCGTAATAATTGAGTCTTGTACATAGGTACTTGTAATTGCGTGTCTTGAGCACCCATTTTAAGCGCCATCATATCTCTACTTACAAGGCGTAGCCAGTACATCAATTCCGTTAGACTTTCACGAGATAAGCTTTCACAAGCTAAGGAAATCATAGAAAACCATCGCGTTTCAAAAGCTAATATGTCCATCACCTTAACGGCTAACTCCAGCATTTCGATGCGACCTTGTGTCGCCAGTTTCTCCACTAATTGTGGATTACCATGACCAGCTAACAAAGCCTGTTCTATATCACCGGTGATTCCACGTGCTACAAGAGCGGTGCGAATCGTATCTACATCAACACTATTAAAACCAACGCCCATACATCTAGAAATGATGGTAGGCAATACGGTGTTAATCTTGTTCGTAATAATGATGAAGTACACCTGTTCAGGTGGTTCTTCAATGGTTTTTAACATGGCATTTGCCATGACTGCATTAGCTGTGTGAAAGTCCTCCACAATGACAACGCGGTTCCCATTGCCCGCCACAGACAGATGATCTTGTAATAATGAATACCACTGCTCTACCTTTAAGGTTGTTTTCATAGGACGAATCCAAAAGGCATCACCCTTATCCATATAGATAGGTAATCCTTCGGCTTCGATACGTTTTTCCGTATCCCCATTTGCTAAACGGGCTTCCTTAACCTCTGCTAAATAAGATTCCCCCTTGGGTTGAGAGAACACTTGACGCCCTAGTAATAAAGACGTTAGGCCTATGGCCATATCTAATTTGCCAAGACCAGATTCACCATAAAACAAGAGACTATGGGGTAATGCATTACGACTTACAAGTTCAGATAGGTGTGCCTTAATCGAATCTTGACCAATTATAGAATCAAAATATGTCATAGCGCCTCCTATCAATACATGCTCAATATTAATATTATATAGGAAAAAGGCGACTTTTAAAAGAGTCGCCTTTTTCTAAGGTATTAGATTTTCTACTACACTATATACATCATTATGAATTTCTTCAATAGTACGCAACGTATACTGACTAGACTTAGCTTTATCCACACAAGGTATGCGGTGCCATTGATAACGCTTTACTAATTCTTCATACGCATCGTGAACGGCTGCTAAATATGCATGATTCCCTTCGTGAATATCACCAGTATTGCCCCCAGTTTTACCAGTGCGCTCCGCCATAAGGGCTTCGCTCACTTCAAGGGGCATATCCAAAAGGCATACCACATCAGGTTTAGGCAAGCCAAATTTTTGGAACTCAAAATCTTCAAGCCAATCTAAAAATGCAGTGCGTTCATTCGGATTATCGTATTTTACCATTTGGTGCACCATGTTAGACGTTGTATAACGATCTGCAATGATAATACCCCCATTTTTGTAAAACTGTTCCCAGTCAGTTCTGAAGGAAGCAAATCGATCGATGGCATACATAGAGCTTGCCACATAAGGATTTACATCATGTACATCTTTACCAAATTCACCAGCTAAATACATTTTAATAGGCATAGCGGCGCCGCTATCATAG
This sequence comes from Veillonella parvula, assembly GCF_047241225.1. Taxonomy (GTDB): domain Bacteria; phylum Bacillota; class Negativicutes; order Veillonellales; family Veillonellaceae; genus Veillonella; species Veillonella parvula_O. The sequence continues at coordinate 125,950 of NZ_JBKTIE010000005.1, forward strand.
TTTGGAAAGCTCACAGACTTAACGGCATGCCCTTCTTTGGTCAAGCGTTCTACTAAGAGTTTAGTTTGTGTAGCCTTACCGCTGCCATCTCCACCTTCTAATATAATCAAAGTCCCCATAATCACTCCTGTAATACCCAAATTGTTTCCAATGTCATATCATCAGCACCATTCGGTACAAAACCTAAAGCCTTGCGATTCTCTATATATTGTAACACAGAGGCACTAATCTCTTCACCTACTGCTACACATGGAATACCTGGTGGATAATAAGCAATGGTCTCCCCTGCAATGCGATGAAGTGCTTCTTTTAATGGTACTTGCTCACGATTTGCATACATAGCATTACGAGGGGTAACACAAACTTGAGGTTCTGGTAGCAAAGCAGACTCGCTGCTAGGTTCATATAAGCCCGCTACATCTATGCTTCTAATTCTTGAAGAATCTCTTAGTACGTCATCACTTACAGCTCGTACAGCCTTAATAAGGATATCTACAGATTCTTTAGTGTCACCAATTGTAATAAGTACTAACACATGATTTGCTTGTACTAACTCCACTTCGATACGATGATTACGCAATAAATGTTCAAATTCTACACCTGTTAAACCTAAGCCTTTTGCATCGATTAGCACCTTAGTAGAATCATAGTTTATTATGGTCTCTTGAATATCTGTGTATTCCATAGTAGCAATACCAGAAATTTTATTGAGTTCCTCACGTAAGTACACACTCAACTCTACTGCACGACTTACTAAATCATTACCTGCTGTGGCTAATTGATGGCGCGCCATATCTAAGGAAGCAAGGAAAATATAGTTTGGACTCGTACTTTGTAGCATTTGATGCATTTGCGTAATACGCCGCTTATCAAATTTTTTACCTTGCCCTAATAGCCAAGATGTTTGTGTCAAAGAGCCAACAGATTTATGTGTGCTTTGAGCCACCAAATCTGCTCCAGCCTCTATAGCTTCTATAGGTAAACTTTCAGAGAACGGCAAATGAGGACCATGAGCTTCATCAACAAGTACAATAAGTCCCCGCTTATGAGCCTCTTGTATGATATTAACAATATCTATGCCCACGCCATAATAGTTTGGATAAACTAAAAGAATCGCCTTTGCCTCTGGATATGTATCCATTGATTTGATAGCATTTTCTAATGATACGCCTAGTGGAATCCCCCAGCGTTCATCAAAATCACAGTCCATATATACTGGTTTGGCTCCTGAGAGGACAAGCCCACTAATAACAGAACGATGTGCTTCTCGAGGAATGATAATGATTTCATCAGGCCCTACAGTCCCCATAATCATGGCTTCGATCAAAGCTGTAGTACCATTAATAGAAAACCAACAACAATCAGCTCCATATAATTCGGCTGTTAAGTCTTGCGCGTCTTTTAATTCCCGTTCAGGTTCATGTAAATCATCTAAAGCATACATAACACCTAAGTCATAGGGTAATGCTGGCCCCATCCAATTCTTTAATAGTCGAGGTGCTTCAACGCCTATCTTATGACCTGGCGTATGAAAGGGCACGAAATGTTGTTCTTTATATGATTCTAAAGCCTCTACAAAAGGCATTTTTTCTTGATTACTCATATGTACCTCGTAAAAAGGGCATGAATCTCAATGAGACTCATGCCCTTATGCATGTATTTATCGCTGTGGACGACGTTTAGGATTGAATTGATTCATGCCTTTATCAATGCCTACCTCTAGGGTGCCTAATACGGCTTTTACCGTATCCTTAATACCTTTTTGTACCTTCTCTTGCGACTCTTCACTAAATGGTGCTAAAACGTGATCAATGACAGTCCATTGTGGTAACGGACGTCCAATTCCCACGCGGAATCGAGGAAAATTTTCTGTTCCTATATGGGAAATTAAGGATTTAATCCCATTATGTCCACCCGAACTACCATTTGGTCGAATACGCAACTTACCTATAGGTAAATCCATGTCATCATAGATACAATACACATCAGATGGATCAATTTTGTAGTACCGCATTAACGGTCCTACAGACTCACCACTTAGATTCATAAATGTTTGCGGCTTTACAAGCAATACTTTTTCACCATCTACGGTAATACCGCATACCTCAGCACGTTGCTCCTCTCTCCAAGGCGTGTGAGGGACACTATCGGCAATGGCATCAATAACCATAAATCCAATATTATGTTTTGTCTTTTCGTATTGCTTGCCGGGGTTACCGAGGCCTACTACTAATTTCAAAAATCACCTATTATTTATCAAATAAATTACTTACAGACACTTCATGGAAGATACGCATAATTGCTTCACCCAACAATGGAGCTACGGATAATTGCGTAATATTTGGTAAGTTGCAATTTCCCGGCAATGGAATAGTATTAGTAACGATAAGTTCCTTAATATTGGAATTTGCAATTCGTTCACTTGCTGGATCTGTCAACACTGCATGTGTAACAGCGGCGGTAACGGATTTAGCACCGAATTCTTCCAATGCTTTAGCACCTTCAACCAAGGATCCAGCCGTATCTACGATATCATCGATAATAATACAGTTTTTACCTGCCACATCACCAATGAGATTCATAACTTTAGCCACACCTGGTTCAGGACGTTTTTTCTCAATGATTGCAATCGGTGCACCAATACGGTCAGCCAAATCACGAGCTCTTGTAACACCTCCAAGGTCAGGAGATACAACGATAACATCTTCCATATTTTTTTCATTGATATATTTAGCTAAAATAGATGCGCCGAACAAATGATCTACAGGCACATCAAAGAAACCTTGAATTTGGCCTGCATGCAAATCAATTGTTACAAGACGTGTAATACCTGCCGTTTGCATCAAATTAGCTACTAACTTAGCTGTAATCGGCTCACGACCGCGAGTCTTACGGTCTTGGCGAGCATAGCCATAGTAAGGAACTACCGCAGTAATATGACGTGCAGAAGCACGTTTTAGCGCGTCAGCCATAACCATGAGTTCCATTAAATTATCATTTACAGGATAGCTAGTTGGTTGAATGATAAATACATCTTTGCCACGTACGCTTTCATCAATCATAATTTGTACTTCGCCATTATTAAAGCGACCTACAAATGCTTCACCTAAAGGCAACCCTAAATAATCACAAATTTCCTTTGCCAATGCAGGATTTGCATTACCTGTGAAAATCTTGAGTTTTTTGCCGTCTTCAAATGCCATTTTGTTACCCTTTCATTTGCTCCTATACTGGTTACTTATCCATAATCTATACATTACAGATACACACTATTGCCTTTTTATTGTATACTATTTTGACCTAATTGTGTTAAAAAATATGAGATTTTTTTTATTTCTTTTTGAAAGTATCCTCTGTTACCCAATTTTCTTTCACAATTTGCTTACTGCGACCTACAGCCAAGGCCTTATCTGGTACGTTTTTTGTAATAGTAGAGCCCGCACCTACATAGCTATAATTACCTATTGTTACAGGAGCAACTAAGTTACTATTACAACCAACAAATGCGCCATCACCAATAGTCGTACGATGCTTAACTTTCCCATCATAATTTACGGTAATAGTGCCACAGCCAATATTAACACCAGCCCCTACATCACTGTCGCCGATATAGGAAAGATGTGGGAACTTAGTACCTTCCCCAACATTAGAGTTTTTAACTTCTACAAAGTTACCTACATGAACCTTGTTACCTAAAACTGTATTTGGACGCAAATGGACATATGGACCTACATCTACACCGTCTTTTACTTCACAGTCATGACCATAAGTAAAGTGGATAATCGTATCATTGCCGACTTTTACATTCGTCAAACGAGTGTGTGGTCCAATTTCACAACGCTCACCAATCACGGTGTCACCTTCAAGGATTGTACCAGGATGTAAAATGGTATCCGCTCCTACGGTTACCTCTGGAGCTACATAAGTGTTATCTGGATCAATAATTGTTACCCCTGCAGTCATTAACTCAACATTTTTACGATGTTTTAATATAGCTTCAGCCTCTGCTAATTGCAAACGTGAGTTTACACCTAAAGATTCTTCAAAATCCTTAGTCATGTATGCACTTACCTTGTCACCACCATTTACGAGAATACCAACTACATCAGTAATATACAATTCACCTTGGGCATTATCATCAGATAATTGATCTAAGCAAGGCCATAATTTTTTACTATCAAAAGCGTACATACCTGTATTTACTTCTTGAACCGCTAATTCTTCAGGTTTACCATCTTTCTGTTCTACGATACGAACTACAGAACCCGCTTCATTACGAATGATACGTCCATAACCAGTTGGATCCGGCATATGAGCAGTTAAGATTGTAGCTGCTGCACCGGAATTTTTATGTTCTTCTAAAAGTGCTTCTAAACTTTCTTTTGTAACCAAGGGAGTATCACCGCATAACAATAAGATCGTACCATCATAATCACCAAGTACTGGTTGAGCCATCTTAACTGCATGACCTGTACCATTTTGTTCTTCTTGACGAACAAATTCAGCACGCTCCCCCAAGTAATTTTGTACTGCATCGCCACCAAAACCAACAATAACAACATCGCGATTGGTACCAATCGATTGAACCGTTTCAAGAACACGTTCTACCATCGCCTTACCGCCGACCTTGTGTAACACTTTTGGCAATTTGGACTTCATACGCGTGCCCTTACCAGCAGCTAAAATAAGGCTTGCAATATTCATAGTAATCTCCTATCTGTTATCTCTTATATCTCTAACCCATTTTAAATATTATTATTTACGTCATTATTTAGCCCATAGGTCAATACTCAATATAAACCATTATATCAGCCTATAATCTTCCTAATATTAATGATTTACTCTGTATCTAACACAGGCTCTATACTAATTTTCTTTGTATTTTCATCGATACCATAAAAAGTAAATAGTGATTCATAATCATCGATCAACTTCGGACTTGGTTCAGCTGTAGCTACAAGAACACCTGTGCCAACAACGACCCCACTCATTTCAAGAACTAATTCTTTAAGCCCCTTAGCGGTACCGCCAGCTTTCATAAAATCATCGATAATTAACACTTTCGCATTTGGAGGAATTGCCCGTTTAGTTAGAGTCATAGTTTGAATGCGCCCAGAGGAACCTGTTACATAATTGATACTAATGGCAGAACCTTCTGTTACCTTACTATCACGTCTAGCAATAACAAGTGGTTTATTGAAAGCTCTCGCTACCATTACAGCCAAAGGAATCCCCTTTGTTTCTACAGTCAAAATATAGTCTGGTTCACGGTCCACAAAACGAGTCATAATAATCTCACCCAGACGTGTCATTACGTGCCAATCATATAAGATATCAGACATATAAATAAAACCACCTGGAATGATGCGATCTGGCTCCATTAAACGAGCTTGCACATCGCGTAGAATATCGTTCGCTTGTGCGCCCTTGCGATGCGGAATAAATCGTACCCCACCAGCTACACCGGCCACCGTTTCTAAGGTCCCCAGTTGAAAGTGTTCCATAGACTGCCTTACACATGTTAAATCTTCACTAACCGTTGATTTAGCCATGCCAAAAAAGTCGCAAAAGTAATTTAAAGGAATCAATTTTTGCGGTGAATCAACTAACAGTTTCGTCATTGCCACCATTCGTTCTACACGCCGTACTTTATCCATAGGGTTATCCTTTACCATTCATCATATAACTATTGAGTATACTCATCAATTTAACATCATGAGTCATCATCATATATCTATATTATACCATAATTTCCGAATATTCGAGGTTTTGAATACATTATAATTCGGTAAAAGAAAAACTCTCTAGCATTTTATACAAGAATATGATTTTAGTCTATAAACCTATCATATAGTTATATAAAGCTAGAGAGTCATCATTATAAAATATAAACCTTTACAGATTGACGTCCAAACTGCAATGCTTCTGCACGAGAATCAAAAGCTAAATCAATGCGATGCCCTTTAATAGCACCACCTACATCGTCAGCTACAGCATAACCATATCCTTCAATGTATAATCTCGTACCTAATGGAATTAATTTTGGATCTACAGATACAATTCCCTTCTTCAAGCGACTACCTGTAGCCGTATAATTTCCATTTCCAGGATCTTGAGCAGAATAAGCACTAGCCTGCATAGTTAACACTCGAGAGTATTTATTCGGCACACCATCATGACTTAATGCTGTACCATGACCACCATATCGAGTCTCCATCTTTTCTAAAGCATTCATTGTTGCAGGACCAACTCGCCCATCGACAGCGAGTCCCTTTGACTTTTGAAATTTTCGTACGGCCTGTTCTGTATTATGACCGTAAATGCCATCTATAGAATCATGTAAAAAACCTTGATTCTTTAACATGGTTTGCACCTTACTAACGTGATGCCCTCGTTGCCCCCGATCAATAGTTTTTGCTAATGATACAGAGGATACCATTACAATCATACAAACAAGCGTACATGCAATAATTATTTTTTTTATCATATATACCTCACCTTACATTAAGTAGTATACTATATAGGTTTAAATAATCTATAAACCATAGATGTACTATTAATATCAAAAATGCATATATATTAAGCGCTAAATAGCAATGTTCATCTTAAAGACGTATTACATATATACCATATAAATATAAGATATCAATGAAAAATCTCCATCATATCTTGATAGAGACTCCACTTAGTTTATCTAAGTTTAAAAGCCTCACCAGTCAACAATGGAGATTTAAGAATTTTATTTGATTTTAGCAGTTATGATATACACCAATATGACATTCTTTTCGATTTGCCCCAACAATTCTTAAGAAGATATAGCCGTATATTGCCGAAATTAATGAACCAAGGATTACTCCACCTTTTGCCATTTCTTGAGCATGACCTGGATTAAATGCCAAGATAGATACGAAGATACTCATTGTAAAGCCAATACCACATACAATAGCAGTACCATATACATGCTTCCAATTAGCTTCCGTTGGCATTGGTACAAGACCACATTTCACCATTGCAAATACAGCGCCAAAAATACCTAATTGTTTCCCTATAATAAGACCTAATGCAACCCCAAGTACTACAGGATGCGTCAAATCATTTATAGATACGTTACGTAAATCTACGCCGGCATTGAAGAAGGCAAATATTGGCACAATTAAGAAACTAACCCAGTTAGATAATAAGTGTTCCCAATGTTGCATCGGACGAACATACTTACGACCGCGCTTACCTTTTGAAGGAATTGTCATAGCCAAGATTACACCAGCCATAGTTGCATGTAGACCAGATTTTAATACACAATACCAAAGGATAAAACCAAGGATGATATATGGTAGAGGTCGTACATAACCTTGCTTATTACAGTAGATTAATGCACCTACAACTACGGCAGCCATACCTAAATACATGATTTGGATACTTGATGCATAAAAAATGGCAATTACGATGATAGCCATTAAATCATCTATGACGGCAAGGGCTGTTAAGAATACTTTCATCGAATTCGGCACTCTAGATCCTAATGCAGATATGATACCGATAGAAAATGCAATATCAGTAGCAGTCGGTATCGCCCAACCATGAATATATTCAGGATGAAAACCTGCAATTAAGTAATATATAAAAGCAGGTGTTAAAACACCAAACAATGCAGCAATACCAGGCATTACACGCTTAGCATTAGTATTAAGTTCACCTGCTACTAATTCTCGCTTAACTTCTAGACCTACAAATAGGAAAAAGATTGCCATTAATGCATCATTAACCCATTCTAAAATCGTTAGATTTCCTATATGGTGATTAACGATATGGAAGTATTGTTCAGATGATGGAGAGTTCGCTAAAATTAAAGCGAGTACTGTTGCTCCTAGCAATACAGACGTAGCTGCACCTGGAGAACGTAAGAAGACAAAAATGCGTTCCATTTGAATCCTTTCTATACTTTCAAAAAGATTATATTATTAAATTTTACCACGCATCTTGCGTATTTGGTAAGCAATAATTAGAACAATCGCACCTAGCAAACCTGCCATGATAGATCCTATAAAAATACCTACCTTAGCCATTTCTTGAGTTATACCAGGCGGGAAAGCCAATGTAGCAACAAAGAGGCTCATAGTAAAGCCAATACCACACAGAATTGCGGTACCGTAAATTTCAGGCCACGTTGTATTTGTAGGCATCTTAATCGCCTTAGATTCAACTAAAATATATACGGCAGAGAATATGCCTAATTGCTTACCTAAAATTAAACCTAATGAAACACCTATAATCACTGGATGGAATAAGTTTTCCATAGAGAAATCAGCAAAAGATACACCAGCATTCAAGAAACTAAATAGTGGAATAATAAAGAAGTTTACCCAATTTTTTAAAGCATGAGCCCACTCCTCCATCGGATATACTACTTTATCCAAAACTTTACCATCCAAAACTTTACCTTTAAATGGAATCGTCATGGCTAGTACAACACCAGCAATAGTAGCATGAACACCGGATTTTAAAACAAGATACCAAAGAACTAGACCAAGTACACAATACGGTAATGGTCGTAAATAGCCTTGCTTATTAGTATATACCAATAGACCTGTTACCGCAGCTGCAGCTATTAAATCCATAAAATTGACGCCTGCTCCATAAAAGAGAGCAATAACCACTATAGCAATTAAATCATCAATAACAGCTAAAGCAGCTAAGAAGGCTTTCATCGCTGAAGATACCATATTCCCAAGCATTGTAATAACGCCTATAGCAAATGCGATATCTGTAGCAGTTGGAATCCCCCAACCATGTCTAAACTCTGGCATATACCCAGCGGCAAAGTAATATACTATAGCTGGAGTAAAAACACCCGCAAATGCAGCTAATACAGGAAGTACTCGTTTTTGTTTAGTATCTAGCTCGCCAGAAATCATTTCCTTCTTAATCTCTATACCAACATATAGGAAAAATAACGCCATTAATGCGTCATTTACCCATTCTAATATGGTCATAGGACCAAGATGTATTTGCATAGTAGCAAAGTACTGATCAGCCATTGGTGAATTAGCAACGAGCACACCTAAAATAGCCGCGGACAGGAGCGATATCCCACCTGCAGACTCTGATTGGAAAAATGCTTTTATATAATTCATAGTAACTACCACTTAATCAATCATAATATAAATACAGGTTTAATACATAAAAAACCTAGTTGATATATATTATTATATCATTTTAGTTCGAAATCAATCAATAAACTAATGATGAGGCACGCTGATTAGATACATGAAGAATATAATAACTTAATGATTAAATCCTCTAATTAAAGAAATAAAAAATACTACTAGAGGAATAGTTAAACAAATACCTGCTATAGTATTTGTAACTGGATTGGACCAAAGTGGCATAATAAATCCAAGTAATACTAAGGTACCACAACAGATTGGTGTACGCCAAACATGTTTTATCTCAACCGATACTTTAGATTCTGTAGCACTAGCTCTGCCAAATTTCTTTTTAATAGTCATAATAATACCAGTCAAAATGCCTACAATAAGAACAATATCCCAGATGGCCCATAATATTTTAAGAGCCATCGTATTATGATTATGAATATGGAGATTAATCATTGTAGTCATGCCCGTAAAATACCATGGGATATTTTTTGTAGAATACATATCCTTAGTAGAATCAGTATATAAATTAGCATAGACTGGTTGGCCCAAGAACATAGCTGGATCATCATCATTTTCAGCACCTAAATAAAATGCATAATGATGATTATTAAATTTAGATGGATAATCTATAGATATAAGCTGACGATCTGGGTATGCTTTCATAATTCGAGAGATAGCTTCAGATGGTTGTAAAATGTCAGATTGACCAACTGAAAGTTCTTGCTTTGCAGTGTGTAGTACATCTGCATTATAGCTGTCATTAACAATAAAAAATCCACCTATCCATACACCTGTAATGCATAATATGAATCCCCATACAGTGGCAACCATAGCAAATTCTCGATGTAATGTACTTAATTTCATATAGTTAGACAATACAGTAGATTTTGCAAAGCTTTTACGAAATGGACCATATAAAAAAATACCAGAAATAATAGATAAACTACATATAAAAGATAAAATCGTTACAATATAAATTCCTGTTTTGCCAAGATCTAATCGAGTATGTAATTGGTGAAGCGTATGTAACACACTTCGAACCCAAGGATGCATAAGCGTTTCATGATGCGTAGTAATAAGCCCCTTTGTTTCAGGATTATATAATACATAATCCCCTCCCATCCCCATACGCGCTGGAGGCGCTACAGTTGCGGAAGAATCAATAATACGATACCGTAAAATATGTGTAGCCCCCATAGCTGGAGAAATATTTAAAATATCCTTAGACGGATATTTTTCTTTCACTAATAGGGCACCTTCATCAGCATAATTAAAAATAGACATTTCTTGTTGGTTCATCGCCATTGATAACGAGGAATGATGTGACCCGCCTTGAGCCCATGCATTTAATTCAGTTCTGAACATAAGGACAAGACCTGTAATACAGAACATTAAGAAAAATAGCACAGAAACTATAGATAACCATTTATGAATTTTATAAATTTTTGACATACATATGCCTCCTTCCTCATTATTTTATACATCAATTCTTATATCAATACAATACAGCAACTACTATGGGTATAGAGTATATAAACAAGCTCCACTTGAATGTATATATTATAGTATGATACAATATGTACATCATGCGGGCGTAGTTCATCGGTAGAATGCGAGCTTCCCAAGCTTGAGAGGAGGGTTCGATTCCCTTCGCCCGCTCCATACATAATAATATAAAAATCATATATTTGTTTGTATATTTAATACAAGGAGTTAAACATGAAATTAAGTGCAAGAAATCAATTAAAAGGTACTATCGTTGAGATTCAAGAAGGCGCTGTAAACGCAATCGTAAAAATCAATGTAGGTAATGATAACATCGTTACTGCTGATATTACAGTTCAATCTGTTAAAGAATTGGGCTTAGCAGTTGGCAAAGAAGCTGTCGCTGTTATCAAATCCACTAGCGTAATGGTTGGTGTAGAATAATAATTTAGAGTCGCTTCGGCGGCTCTTTTTTTTGTATATAGTTAATTTTGTATTAAATGGGTATAAATAAATTCTGTAAACTATTTTAAATTAGATTATATGGCTTTATATATGCTTTTATATAGTTGATATAAAAGAAGTTATATATCCATATAATTGATTCAACTCAACTAGTTTACGGTTCGGTAACATTGGCACGTTGTGCCGCGTTACCATAAAGATATAGTTTGCGTCCTACCAATAGCCGCAACTTCCTATCAATCCTCACTGTGGATTTCCCTTCACTGCTTTGCAGCTCGGTAAATCTTACGTTCGGAAGAAAGCGATGCAGTGAATCTGTCGTCGTTTCACTCCTCCATCTTCTACTGCCCTGCTTTTCCCAAGGCCGTCTTACACAGACACGCAGATAGATATAACCTCTACAACCTTGGCTGGAGACGGTTCTAGCAAGGTTAGCTAGTCGAAGACTAGCAAAAAGAAAAGGCCTACCATTCGGTAGACCTTTTCTTTTCGTTAATCAGCAGCTTCCTATCCTCCCAGGCCGTCTCCAGCCAAGTACTTTCGGCGTTTATGAGCTTAACTACTGTGTTCGAGATGGGAACAGGTGGATCCTCATAGCCATCGCCACTGAATCTGTCAGAGTTTGTACTCTGAAAACCACATAGAAGTATATATATTTGTTGCACATTCTGCTTAATGTTTTGTTATATGTTGCGTCCCATACTCAAAGTACACGTCTGGAGGATTGCGTCGAAGCCTGTGGATTTCACATCGTGAAATCTTACGTTTCGACGTAAGCGACTCCACGCAACTTGTGCGTCGCATTGCTCCTTCAAGTTGGTTACGCTGCTTAAGTAAAGCCCTCGATCGATTAGTACCAGTCAGCTCCAAACCTCACGGCT
>NZ_JBKTIE010000006.1:0-24274 GCF_047241225.1 Veillonella parvula
TATGTTCAATCATTTTGATTGATTACCTATCATTGTTCAGTTTTCAAAGATCTGTGCCCCTTCATATGGGGTACTTGAATATAATAACATTTCCATATACTGATGTCAACAAAATTTGGACAAATTTCAGGAAAATTTTATCATTATTTTTGCACAATTTCACGGCCTAATTTTACAGATTTAAAACTTGAATTATATTACTTTTTTAGACATATCATATAGGGAGAATTTAAAATAAAAAGAAGCCGCAACAAGAATACATCTATTGCATTCTGTTGCGACTTCTTGTCTATATGACAGTGTGTTAATAGAATCCCTTATTTGTGTCTCAACACTGTATATAAAAACTTTTATATATAAGGTTATTGCAACTGCACATTCCTTATAACAAAAGCTATACATATAATGTGATTATATATGTATTAGATGATTAGTTATCTGTCTGAATCGCTTCACGAAGGTTAATTTCGTGCATGTCTCCAACAGAAGGTTCTTCTGCAGACATATTTTTTACAGTTTGTTTTGTAGCAAACCAAACTGCTTCATTCATGTAATAACGCAATTCTTCATTAGATACATGTTCTTGATCTTGAGCCATAATATCAAGCATAGCATCTTCCAATGCTTGTGCTTCTTCATCAGTCAAAGGACCGCCAACGGCCTTTTGTTTTTGAAGCAATTCATTCATGCGATCAACCATACTGCGCAATACATTGTAACCGTAGCTATTTGTATAACCTTGGTCCTTATCATATTTAGGGAATGTGTAATAGCTATACTCGTTTTTATTACGGTTTTCACCATTCCAGTTCAATGCAGTTTCTTGGCCATGTACATAACCTAAAGAATGTTTACGGAAATAATCAGCATAGTTATGCTTATCTTTAGAATGTAACCATTTAGCTTCTTCTTTAGTTAACGCTTGATGATTATTCTTTTTGCTTTCAGCTAAAGCAATATGTTTTTCCGCATTTTCCCATGCTTTCACAAATTCATGGATACCTTGCACAGCCTGAGGGCTAGCCACAGGAACCAATACAACAGAACCTGTTGTAGGCACTTTAGCTGGATTTGGTAAAAGCAATGGATCATCAAATGTAGCAGATGCCGCATTAACATGGAATACGCCACTGCCGAATAATACTGCCGCTGTGAAAGCAAGCAAAGTGGATTTTTTCATTATATATTCCTCTTTTCTATCAACGAATTAAATCGGGTGAGAGGACCCCCAAAAGGGAATCCTCAACCCGTAATGTTCAGCATGAACGTATTATAAACCTAGTCTTGCCATCATTGCAGCAATATTAGCTTTCATTTGTTCATTTTCAGCTTTCAAATCAGCTACTTCACCTTTTAATCCTTGATTTTCAGCTTTCATTGCAGCAAGTTCACGTTGCATTGCATATGTAGAACTGATAGGTCCTTTACGATAACGATCTGCAGTTTCTGCTTCGCCGTCTCTGTTACCTACTTTCCAAGTTACACCAGCATTTGCCATCATATGGCTATTGCTGCCTGCCCAAGCTACACCAGCATGTAACATCATGGATTCATTTTTATAATGAGCCACACCTAATGCCAATGCGGAGTCGCCACGGTAGTTACCGTAACCTGCCATGATTTGAGTAGGTTCGTAAGGGTCATAAGCCATAGGTTTCAATGCGGACAACGCGGAGGACATCGCACCAACTTGACGAACTTCGTTTACAACATTATTCATGCTGTTTGCAACACGATTAAGTTGGGAACCATTAACAGCATCAGTAGAAGTGGAGCTAATTTCGCCTGGAGCCACGTTAGTAATCTTATTACCGCCGTTGTTCAAACCAGAGCTTGTTAAGGATACGCTGCCACCACCATTATTCTTAATTGTGATACCGTTACCATTTGTCACAGTTGTATGACCGGAGTTATCCATAGTTGTAATGGAGTTGATACCAGTAATATCTTTTGCCAAACGAACATTCAAGCTGCCGTTGTTATCGGAAATAACACCGATATTGTTTGCAATGGAAAGTTTGCTTTCATCAGTAACGCCACCTTTAACAGTCACTTTTTGACCTAGGTCACGATGGAATTCGCCTTTATCACCTGCAAAGTCTAAGCCAGCTTTCTTAAGGCCATCGATACCTTTCTTCAAGTCGCCGATATTTGCACCGTTTGTCAAGCTACCGCTATTATCAGCGATATTGTTGATATTTTCACCTGCTGCAAAACCGCTTGCCATGTTAACAACTTTATTACCACCATTATTCAAGCCGTCCTTAGTCAATGTTACTGCACCAGTACCATCTTTAGGAGCACCTTGACCTGCTGGAGGTGTAGTAATTGCAACACCGTTGCTGCTAACAGTAGTAGTTACTTTAGTACCACCCATGCCGGATGTTACTACCATGCCATCTGCAGTTGTTCTTGTGCTCTTAGTCCGTTTATCAGTAGTTACAACACCATCAGCAGTCAATTCAGTGGCCTTAGTTGGATTATCTACAAGTACACCTTTAGCTGTTGTTTGAGTTGTATTATTTTGATTATCGGATACTTTCACATTACCTGCAGTAAGAGCAGTCGTATTACCTAATGTATCAGTGCTTGTAACACCTACACCATTTGTTACAGTAGAGTGTTGTTGATCGTCAGTAGTTGTAGTTACACTACGTAGGTTCAAGTCTTTTTTGATATCTACAGTGTATGTTTTGGACTTATCCGCATTTGTTGTAGATGTTACAGTTGTATTGCCGCTATCGCCAGCTTTCACTGTTGTAGTTGCCGCCGCCATGCTGCTCTTTAACTGTTGAACGTTAACTGCATCTGTATCATTTACACCAGCTGCCACGTTAGTAATCTTTTGATTATTTGCGTTTAAGCCTTCATTAGAAATGTATGTTTTACCGCCTACAGATACGCCCTTATCGTCAAGAACAACTTGTTTGTTTGGATCGGAACCAACAGTTACGGAATCAAGACCTTTAAGGTTCTTAGCGAGTTTAACGTTCAAGTTGCCGTTTTCATTAACTACACCAATGTTACCATTTGAAAGTTTAGAAGCATCAGATTCGCCACCTTTGAGTTCCAATGTTTGACCGAGATCTTTATGGATAGCTTCACCGGAGTCGCCTTTGAAGTTCAAGCCTTTCTTAGTCAAGTCTTCAGTATTTTTATCAATTTTGTTATCTACAACTTTCAATTGATCTTCTGTTGCAGCTTGACCGTTAGTGATCTTATTAGGATCCCAAGTTCTGTTAGTCAAATCATTAACCGTACCAGAACCACCATTGATAGTTACCTTACCGGAGTTGATTGTACCGTTTGTACCATTGATATTTACAGCATTAGCACCTTCGCCAGCTCTAATGATACCTGTTGTACCATCGAAATGAACTGATGTATTGCCAGAGCCCAATGTCACTGTGTCTTTCAAGTTTACAGTGTATGTTTTAGCTTTTGTAAGATCGTTGATTTCTTCTTCAACATGAATGTTCTTGCTACCTTTTACCTTAGTATCGGACGCAGCTTTTACTTCGTTCAATTGTTTAAGGTTAACAGCATCGCTATCTTCTGTACCAGCTTTAACATTTTTGATTTGCGTATTGTTTGCATTGAAGCCGTTATTTGTAACAAATGTATTACCACCAATTGTCAAACCATTATTGTTAATAGTTGTTTGACCAGTTGTTACGCTATTCAATCCTGTTAAATCTTTTGCAAGTTTAACATTCAACTTACCGTTTTCGGATACAACACCGATATTGTTGTCAGACAATTTAGCTTTATCAGTAATGCCACCTACAACATCCAATGTTTGACCAAGGTCTTTATGGATTACTTCGCCAGAATCAGCTTGGAAGTTCAAGCCCTTCTTAGTCAAGTCTTCAGTGTTCTTATCGATTTTGCTATCTACAACTTTCAATTGATCTTCTGTTGCAGCTTGACCAGAAACAATATTTCCTGGAGTCCAAGTTTTGTTAGTCAAGTTGTTTACAGTACCGTTTGCACCGTTAACTAGAACTTTACCTGCATTAATGTTGCCTGTTACACCATTGATAGTTACTGCATTCGCACCGTTACCAGCTTTTACGATACCAGTTGTACCGTCGATGTTAACAGCTGTGTTACCGGAACCTAATGTTACAGTGTCTTTCAATGCAACTGTGTAAGTTTTAGCTTTTGTAGTTGGATCTACAGCTTCATCAACGTCGATGTTTTTACTACCTTTTACTTTTGTATTAGATGCAGCTTTTACATCGTTCAATTGTTTAACATTTACAGCATCATTATCTTCCACGCCAGCAGTTACGTTTTTAATTTGCGTATTGTTAGCGTTGAAGCCATTATCTGTAACGAATTGTTTGTTGTTGATTGTCAAGCCATCGTTGTTGATAGTTGTTTGACCAGTTGTTACGCTGTTCAAACCTGTTAAGTCTTTTGCAAGTTTAACATTCAACTTACCGTTTTCGGATACAACACCGATATTGTTGTCAGACAATTTAGCTTTATCAGAAACGCCACCTACAACATCCAATGTTTGACCAAGGTCTTTATGAATTAATTCACCAGAGTCAGCTTGGAAGTTCAAGCCTTTCTTACTGTTGTCTGTAACTTTTTGATCTACAGATTTCAATTGATCTTCTGTTGCAGCTTGACCGTTAGTGATGTTATTAGGATCCCAAGTTCTGTTAGTCAAGTTGTTTACAGTACCGTTTGCACCGTTAACTAGAACTTTACCGGAAGTGATATTACCAATTGCACCATCAATTGCAACTTTACCAGCATTGATTGTGCTGTTTACGCCGTTGATAGTTACTGCGTTAGCGCCGTCACCAGCTTTTACAATACCTTTTGTACCGTCGATGTTGACTGCATTATTACCGGAACCTAATGTTACAGTGTCTTTCAATGCAACTGTGTAAGTTTTAGCTTTTGTTACATTATCTACAGTTTCATCAACATTGATGTTTTTGCTACCTTCTACTTTTGTATTAGATGCAGCTTTTACATCGTTCAATTGTTTAACGTTAACAGCATCATTATCTTCTACGCCAGCTGTTACGTTTTTGATTTGCGTATTGTTAGCATTGAAGCCATTTGCTGTAACGAATTGTTTGTTATTGATTGTCAAGCCATCATTATTGATAGTTGTTTGACCTGTTGTTACACTGTTCAAGCCTGTTAAATCTTTTGCAAGTTTAACATTCAACTTACCATTTTCGGATACTACACCGATGTTGTTGTCGGACAATTTAGATTTCTCAGTAATGCCACCTACAACATCTAATGTTTGACCAAGATCTTTATGAATTAATTCGCCAGAATCAGCTTGGAAGTTCAAGCCTTTCTTAGTCAAGTCAGTGCTGTTGTCAGTGATTTTCTTATCAACAATTTTCAATTGGTCTTCTGTTGCAGCTTGACCGCTTGTGAAGTTTTTGCCATCCCAAGTAATGTTTGTCAAGTTGTTTACAGTACCAGCAGTACCGTTGACAGTCACTTTACCAGAGTTGATAGTGCCATTTGTACCATTGATAGTCACAGCATTAGCACCGTCACCAGCTTTTATGATACCTGTAGTACCGTTGATGTTGATTGCATTATTGCCAGAACCTAAAGTTACATTGTCTTTCAATGCTACTTTGTAGGTTTTAGCTTGTGTATTAGGATCTACTGTGGAGTTAACATTGATGTTTTCGCTACCTTCAACTGTAGTGTTAGACGCATTTTTAACTTCGTTCAATTGATTCAAGTTAACTGCATCATTGCCATCAGTACCAGCTTTTACGTTTTTAATTTGTGTGTTGTTAGCATCAAAACCGTTAGCTGTAACGAATTTATTACCACCAATTGTTAAACCTTCGTTATTAATTGTTGTAGCACCAGTTGTTACGCTTGTTAAGCCAGTCAACTCTTTAGCGAGTTTAACGTTCAACTTGCCGTTTTCAGATACTACACCGATGTTATTATTGGATAATTTAGATGCATCAGAAATGCCACCGTTGATATCCAATGTTTCGCCAAGATCTTTATGAATGCTTGTAGCATCATCGCCTTTGAAGTTCAAGCCCTTCTTAGTCAAGTTGCTACCATTGTCAGTAATTTTCTTATCAACAACTTTCAATTGATCTTCTGTTGCAGCTTGACCGCTTGTGATATGGTCAGCATCCCAAGTGATATTTGTTAAGTTGTTTACAGTACCTTTAGCACCGTTAACAAGAACTTTACCGGAATTGATATTGCCTGTTGCACCGTTAATCGCTACGTTACCAGCATTAATTGTGCTGTTTGTACCGTTGATAGTTACAGCATTATTGCCTTCGCCAGCTTTCACAATACCTTTTGTGCCGTCGATATTAACAGCAGTATTGCCGGAACCCAATGTTACTGTGTCTTGTAAACCAACTGTATAAGTCTTAGCTTTAGTAAGTGGATCTTCAGAATCAGTTACATTGATGTTTTTACCTGCTTTTACAACAGTTTTAGCTGCAGCTGCGTTGTTAGATACTTCTTTCAACTGTTTAAGGTTAACTGCATGGTTATCCTCTGTACCAGCTTTCACGTTTGTGATTTGAGTATCGTTAGCATTGAAGCCATTACTTGTAACAAATGTGTTACCACCGATTGTCAAACCATTGTTGTTAATAGTTGTAGCACCAGTTGTTACGCTGTTCAAGCCTGTCAAATCTTTAGCAAGTTTAACATTCAATACGCCGTTGTTATTTACTACACCGATATTATTTTCTGAAAGTTTAGATGCATCAGCTTGACCGCCAGAGATTTTCAAAGTTTGACCAAGGTCTTTATGAATTGCAGTACCTGCATCACCTTGGAAGTTCAAGCCTTTTTCTACGATTTCAGTTTTTGTAGTATCAATTTTATTGTCTACTACTTTCAATTGATCTTCTGTAGCAGCTTGACCATTAGTAATAGCTTTAGGGTTCCAAGTTCTGTTAGTCAATTCGTTAACAGTACCTGTAGTACCATTGATTGTTACTTTACCGGAGTTGATAGTACCATTTGTGCCATTGATAGTTACAGCATTAGCACCGTCTCCAGCTTTTACAATACCTGTTGTACCGTTAATATTGATAGCTGTATTACCAGAGCCTAATGTTACTTCATCTTTCAAGCCTACAGTATACGTTTTAGCTTTAGTTACATTGTCGATGCTTTCATCAACTTTAATGTTTTTACCTTCAGCTACCTTTGTATTTGCTGCAGATGCACTGTTGGATACTTCTTTCAATTGTGCCAAGTTTACTGCATCGCTGTCGATTGTACCACGAGCAACGTTAGTAATCTTGTTACCACCATTATCCAAGCCTGTTTTAGTAAGGGATACAGATGCATTGTTTGTAGCACCGTTGCTGATAGTTACACCGTTGGAAGTAACTTTTGTATCGCCTACAGTTACACTGTTCAAACCTTTAAGGTCTTTTGCCAAACGAACTTTCAAGTCGTTAGAGCCATCGGATACAACACCGATATTATCTTCTGCAGTCAATTTGGATACGTCTGTAATGCCACCTTTAACGTTTACTTGTTCACCAAGTTTTTTATTGATTACGTTACCAGAGTCAGCACCGAATTTCATGCCTTTATTGATCAATTCTTCTTTAGTTTTGAACAATTGGCTGCCGTTGATAGCATCTGTGGATGTAGCTGTTACAGCACCGTCTTTTACATTTGTAATAGTAGTACCGTTCGCACCTTCCAATGTTACTTTAGTTTTATCAACAACACCGTTATTGATGTCATATTTAACAGCACGATCTGTCAATTTATCTACAGAAGTCTTGGATGCAATGTTATTGATTGTAACTTGCTCTTTAACGCCTGCATGGTTTTTATCCTCTACAGTCAAGGATACTTCACCATTGTCGTTTACCTTATAGGAACCGTCAGCGCTGGAGTTTCTTACAAGACGATAGTCAGTTGCACTGCTACCTTGTTGAGTAATTTGTTCGCTAACTTTTTTCAACTGATCTTCAGTCGCTGCACGACCGGATACGATAGATGTGGAATCCCAGCTCTTATTGCTCAAGTTAGTTACATAATTACCAGTTTCGCTTGCATGTTTCGTATTTTGAACAGTTTGAGCGCCCATTACAACGCCACTAGCAGTTACTCTACCTGCTGTACCATCAAGAACTACTTGATTGTTACCGCTACCCAATGTCACTTTGTTGTTCAAACGAAGATCATATTTAGCACCTTCAGTGCTTGTAGCAAGAGTAGTTGTCAATTTAAGGTTATCATCGGAAACAGTAACTTTAGAATGTTTACCTGCTTCGATTTTCACATCATGTAATTGGCTACCATTTACTGCATCTGTAGAAGTAGAGGATACTTCACCAGCTTTCAAGTTAGTAATTGTTGTACCGCCTTGGCCTTCCAACGTAACCTTGTTTTTATTAACAGTAGTACCGTTAAGATCATATTTAACAGCACGTTCTGTCAATTTATCCAATTCAGTTTTGGATGCAATATTGTTGATTGTTACCGTATTAGCAGGGCTGTTAGGATGAGCTTCATCTTTAACTTTTAAATCAACCTTGTTGTTTTCTACAGAGTAAGAACCATCTGCAGAGTTTGTATTGTTGATCAAACGGTAATCTGTTTTAGCCGCATTAGTAGTCTTGATTTCATCAGACACTTTTTTCAACTGATCTTCAGTTGCTGCACGACCAGATGTGATTGTAGGGTTTTGAACATTCCATTCTTTATTATCCAAACCAGTTACATAGTTTTTATTGTCGCTATGTTTACCTACGCGAACAGAACCTGCAGTTACGCTGTTCAAACCTGTTAGGTCTTTTGCTAACTTAACATTAAGGTTGCCGTCTTTAGCTACAACACCGATGTTGTTGTCAGATAAAGCACCTGTAGCACCACCAGTAATACCTAAAGTATCGCCAAGTTGTTTGTTGATTTTAACATTGTTATCGCCTTGGAAGCTTAAGCCTTTAGCGATTTTGTTAGTATTATTTGTGATATTAGTAGTATTGATATCTTGTTGCTCTTTAGAAGCAAGGTTCGTCAACTTAACTTGTCTAGGGTTGGAACCATCAGCATCAGCAACAGTCAATGTCATGCTACCATCAGCAGCTACTTTATATTCGCCATTGCTACCTGCTGCAGGGTTTGCAATTAAACGGTAGTCAGTTTTGGAAAGGCCATTAGAGATTTTAGAGATATCAACATCGAATGTTTGATTGTCATTACGTGTCAATGTCAATCTCTTACCATCATTGGATACTGTACCAGATGTAACATACGTATTTTTCAAACCTGTTACTTCAGCAGTCAACCCATTTGTACCGGTCATGTTAATCTTGCCGTTACCGTTTGCTTCATACGTTGCAGAACCACGTTGCAAGTATTTATCGTATTTTGCAGCAATACGAGAAATATCACCTATATTAGCCGCATTTGTTAATGTATCGCCGCCAGATTGTACATTCGTGATTTGATAACCACCAGCATTGATACCAGTTCTGCTCATAGAAACTTTACCAGTTGTAACGGAGTTGAAGTTTGCATCATCAACTGTTGCAACCGTAACATTGTCTCCGGAGCCTTCTAATTTAATATTTTTACCAGCGTTAAAGTTCACTGTACGGTTTGAAGCTTTTACGTCTTTAACCTTTTGGCCATCAACTTGAAGTTCCCAACCTTGATTTACGGATTGAATTGCTTCATGAACAGTGTTTTTACCTGTATCACCAATATTAGTCATGGTGATAGAGCCGTTTTGGTCAACTTTAGCATTACCGCCTAAGATATTCTTAGTGCTTTTAGCTACATTACCTACTGCATTAGCAACGCCATATAATTGGCTACCATTAATAGCATCTGTAGATTGTGCATTCACACGACCAGCCGCTACGTTAGTAATTGTACGTTTTGTAGAGTTATTACCTACGCTAACTGTGGAATCAGCAGTACCACCAGCATAGTTGTATTTCAAACCGTTAATTGTTTCACTAGCTGTGCTTACAGGGGCAGCTGTTACAGAATTAGCACCTAATGCAACGCCACGAAGGTCATTTACTGTTGCTTTGCTACCGAGAGCTAAACCTTCGTTTGCTTGTACACTTGCTTCGCTACCAATTGCTACCGCATCAGTTACTTCTTTTTTCGCTTTAAGTTGAGTGATTAATTGATCATTATCTTTATAAACGCTACTATCACGTACACGTTCTAATGTACCAGCTTGAGCGCTTACGCCCAATGCGATGGAGCGGGAACCAGTTGCTTGTGCATCATCACCGATAGCCACAACATTTTTCTTGTCCCCATCTTGAGTGCTCAAAGCACTAGCTTCACGACCCATAGCAATAGAGCCATAACCTTCAGAATGAGCATTGTTACCGATAGCTGTGGAACGTTCACCTAATGCCCATGCTGCATTACCTGCAGCCACAGAAGATCCGCCCAATGCATAAGTATCGTTACCAAGAGCCACACCGGAACCGCCATGAGCACGTGCGGAGTTACCTACAGCAACGGAGTTATTTACTTTATAATTTGGGTCATTTTTAATACCAGATTCAGCATTGTTACCAATAGCAATGCCGTCTTTCGCACGAGTTTGCGCATTGTTACCAAGAGCAACCGCATTATCACGATAATGTGCTGCACCGTTACCGATAGCTACACCTTGAATGCCTTGAGATGTAGCACGATTACCGATGGCTACGCCTCTTGCATAAGCTTCACCTTTATAATTTGAGCCAGAAGCAACATTAGCACCTGTACCCATAGCAACACTATCTTCAGTATTTGATTTAGCACCTTGACCGATAGCAATAGAACGAGCTGCATTAGCTTGGGTATTAGTAGCTCCGTCATATGCTGTATACGGTGTGCCTTTATCATCATATTTAGGAGTTGGATTTGCAGAACCGATAGCAATAGATTGATCACCTGTTGCTAATGCGGAATGACCCATAGCCAAGCTGGCTTTACCTTGTGCAGATGCTGCTGTACCAATAGCCGCCGCATATTGTTCGCCTGCATAGGCTTGACGCATCATAGCCAAGGAGTTAAAACCCTTTGCCTTTGAAGCCGAACCGACAGCAATAGCACCGATTTGTTCAGATTGAGCATAATGGCCTAAACCGATACCCAACGCACGAGATTGTGAATAGTCACCGATAGAAATACCAGATACGGAGCCATCATTAGCACGTGCATTCGCATTGTTACCGATTTGGATGCCGAACACCTTATTATTGGTATATAAATATCCTCCTCCTGGATTCCCTGGTGTTTTGTAATCATACATCTGAATATAAGGAGAATTTTGACCAGGATATAAATACGTAAACCCGCCATCATTATGTCCTTCACCAGGAGCCAAAGAAAGGCCTCTGTTAGGTGCCGCATCAACACCCGAAATTAACCCACTACCGCAGGTCAAAACCATAGCCGCCAAGCCAACTTTTACCGAAGCTTTTGCGGAATTACTAACAAAGCTTTTGGAGCCACGAGTATGGCTTTTTGCAATTTCAGATACAACGACATATGCGCCTCGTACCTGACTCCAAATTACCCTATAAATACGATTCATTTAGTAGTACCTACCTTTCACACAGTTTTATAAGGGATTCTAAAACCAACACTAAAACACTAAAAATAATAAAATTTTCATCAAAAATTTAATTACTATACATATAAAATATCAGATTAGTTTATGAATGTAAATATATTTTTTTCATATTTCGCTCATTTATTTTTAGAACTTTAAACTTCTTTTAAAAATTGATTTTCTTACTCATTTAAATATATTTTCAATCATAAAAACCCTTACAAAAATGGGCCAAACAACACTTATAATCTAAAGCTAATGATTTTATAGTAAATTAATCACATTTATAATTTTCGATTAAAATTATATGTTCTGTATTATACACTATTATGAAAAGTTTGTGAAGTCAAACACAAAAAAAGAACGAAAGTCCTTTCACAGTAGACTTTCGTTCTTTCATTTTATATACCATATAGGGTTAAAATCATCTAATTTTCATGGGTATTTTCTGGTACATCAACTCGCTTTTTATCACATGAATGTAAGATGAAACATATATGAATTACATGCCCAAACGACTCATAATAAGAGCCAATTGTCGCTTAGTTTCTTCGTTATCTTTCTGTAGACGAAGATTATCTTCTTTTAATGCCGCATAGTCTGCAGTTAATTTTTCATCCTGCGCTTTCATGCGTGCATTTTCAGCTTTCAAAGCAGTCATTTCATCCTGCATTACGTACATAGAGCTGATAGGACCGGCCTTGTAGCGCTCAGGAATAGCCTTCTTCTCATCAGAAGAACCAAATTTACGAGTTACACCAGCATTCACCATATTATGACGACTACCAACAGATACGCCTGCATGGAACATAGTGTCTTCCGATGTGTAGTGAGCAACACCTAAAGCTGCTGCAGTTTCGCCTCTGTAATTACCAATACCAGCCATCACTTGAGTTGGTTCTAACGGATCGTATTGAATCGGTTTCAACGCAGACATAGCTGCCGCATGAGCACCTACACGTTGCGTTTCGCCCGCTACGGAATTAATAGCATTAGCCATTCCCTCCGTAACTCCTTTCAATTGATTTACGTTAACCGCATCCGTGCCGTTTACACCAGGACCTACATTGCTAATTGTTTTACCACCGTTATTCAATCCATCTTTAGTAAGGCTTACAGTGTTACCGCTAGCAGGAGTAATGGTTATGCCACTGCCGTTCACAACCGTAGAGTTACCTGCGGCATCCTTAGTCGTTACTGACGTAAGACCTTTCAAATCTTTCGCCATACGAACTTTAAGATTAGTACCGTCAGATACGACGCCTAAATTATCTTCGGACGTCAACCTACTAGCATCAGTAATGCCACCGACTACGTTTACCTGTTCGTTAAGCTTTTTGTTAATCACATTACCGGAATCACCACCGTATTTCATACCATCGTCTTTGGTTGCCACTTGATGTGTCTTGCCCTGTTCATCTTGGTACTTAATACGAGTAATAGCATTGCCTCCGAGATCAGAATCACCCTTATCAGCGGTAATATCCGCATTGCGACCATCTTTGCCAGTTAAACCGATGTGACCAACGCCGTCTTTGCCCGACATAGATACAGCATCTTTACCGTCTTTACCTGTAACAGCTACTTTGCCGTCTATACCATTCGCAGCATCTGGACCTGTAATGGAAACGCCATCTTGACCATTTTTGCCAACTTTCACCTTATCAGTATTGACCGTATCAGCAGTAACTGTTTTAGTAGTAATGCTATCGGTCTTAAGATTCTTAGCCATTTTAATAGTAACATTACCATTTTCGGCTACTGTTTTGATATTTTCGCCGGAATAATCGCTATCGGCCCCTTGACCTTCACCTTTGATGGTAACCTTTTGACCTAAATCACGGTGGAAATCACCTGTATTACCGGCAAAATCCATGCCTTTCTTCGTAATGTCATCACCTAAATTATTAATCTTATTATCCAAGGCTTTATGGGACTTCTGCAATTGATCTTCTGTAGCAGCACGACCGCTTGTGATATTGTTAGGATCCCAATCTTTGTTTTCCAAACCTGTCACATGACCGTCCTTGCCATCAACAGATACTTTTCCGGCAGCAATCTTACCATCTTTACCATCAATAGTTACCTTGTCGCCGGCCTTAATCGTACCGTTTGTACCGTCGATTGCAACATTGCCGGCCTTGATTGTACCCTTATCGCCATCGATTTCAACTTTATCGCCTGCTTTAATGGTGCCTTTGTTACCGTCGATTGTAATCTTATCACCGGCTTTGATAGTGCCTGTTGTGCCATCCATCGCAATTTGTTTCGTAGGATCAGTCCCCATTGTTACTTGGTCTTTGAGGCCCACTTTGTAATTTGTAGAACCATCCGCATTAGTGGTCTTATCTACTTGGACATTATTACCTGCCGTTACTGTTGTAGTAGCTGCTGCTGCCGCTTTATCCAATTGGGATTTATTAACCGCATCCTTAGGATTTGTACCGTCAGCTACGTTTGTAATCTTATTGCCAGCTGCATCAATACCATCTTTCGTCATAGATGGACCATTAGTAATCTTCACGCCGTCTTTTGTAATAGCAGTCAACGGATTGCCGTCCTTATCTTGAACGGTCATACCTTCACCATTAACAACGGTTTTACCGTTTGCACCATTAGTGCCATTGTTGAAAGTTATGGAATCCAGACCTTTAAGATTTTTTGCCAAACGAACATTAAG
Organism: Veillonella parvula; assembly: GCF_047241225.1. Taxonomy (GTDB): domain Bacteria; phylum Bacillota; class Negativicutes; order Veillonellales; family Veillonellaceae; genus Veillonella; species Veillonella parvula_O. Next base: position 14,259 of record NZ_JBKTIE010000006.1, read on the forward strand.
GATATTATTTTTACTAATAACACCAATATTGTTTTCGGTCAACTCAGATTCATTGGTGACACCACCCTTAATGTCCAATTGTTCATTAAGTTTCTTCTTGATGGTAGTACCGGAGTCGCCACCATATGCCATGCCATCATCTTTGGTGGCCACTTCATGAGTTGTGCCATTTTCATCTTTGTATTTAATGCGCGTAATTTCATTTCCATTGAGATTAGCAGCACCTTTTTCAGCAGTAATATCCGCACTTTTACCGTCTTTACCGCTTAATCCGATGTGACCAACACCGTCTTTACCGGACATGGACACAGCATCCTTGCCATTTTTATCTGTAACAGCTACCTTACCGTCGATGCCATTCGCCCCATCTGGACCTGTAAGAGATACGCCATCCTTACCGTCTTTACCGACTTTCACAGATTCAGCCTTAAGATTTTTGTTCATCTTCACATCGATAGTCGTGTTACCTGTTGCTGCATCTTGTTTGATGAAAGTCTTAATATTGTCACCACTATAGTCTGTATCAGCAGCTTTACCTTCACCTTGAACAGTGACAGTAGAGCCTAATTTATTGGTTTGTACACCGCCTACATTGGCATTGAATTTGAGACCTGTATCAGTTTGACCTGCCAAGGCTTGTTTCAATTGATCCTCTGTTGCTGCACGACCGGATACAACTTTACCTACATCCCAAGTCTTATTATCAAGACCTGTTACATAATTACCAGTATTAACAGGAGTTGCGCCATCAGATTGTTTACCCATGGTTACCGTACCAGCTTTCACAGTTTCCGCTGCAGTAACAGATGTAACATTAAGATTTTTCTTCAATTTAAGGCCGATCTTTGTATCATCGCCAGTTTGACTGATTTCCGTCGTAATATTATCGTCGCCGTTTACCGTTACCTTAGAGCCTAGTTTATTAATTTTTTCAGCGTTATTATCCGCATCAAAACGAAGGCCTTTATTGGTAAGTTCAGTCTTAGCGTCACCAATATTTTTGTTGAGTTCAGTTTTAGTATCACTGATATTTTTATTCAACTCAGTCTTAGTATCGCTAATGTTTTTATTTAACTCAGTTTTAGTGTCATGCAATTGACCGCCGTTGATCGCATCTTTGGAATTCGCCGCCACATCGCCATTAGCAACATTGGTAATCTTCTGGTCGTTCGCATTGATGCCGTTTGGAGATACATAAGTCTTACCGCCTACGGTCAAGCCACCACTATTGATGATTGTGCCACCAGCTGTTACGCTGTCCAAACCAGTTAATGTTTTAGCTAACTTCACGTTTAACGTACTGCCATCAGATACAACACCAATATTATTATCAGTTAAATTTGCAGCTGCAGCTCCGCCTTTAATGGCAACAGTACCACCTAGCTTCTTGTTAATAGTTGTGCCAGAATCACCGTCAAAATTCAAGCCTTTGTCCACTTCGGATTTAGATGCTACATCTTTAATCGTTACGGTTTTTGTTTTATCCGGATGGTTCTTATCCTGTACGGTCAATGCTACGTCACCATTGGCATCTACAGTGTAGTCACCATTGGAGCCTGCCGTAGGATTCGCAACGAGACTAAAGTCTGTTGCACTAGCACCTTGTTTCTTAACTTCATCACTAACCGTTTTCAATTGGTCTTCCGTTGCTGCACGGCCAGATGCAATCGTAGGATTATCAATACTCCACGCCTTATTATCAAGACCTGTTACATAGTTGCCCATATTAGCAGGGCTTGCACCATCGGACTGTTTACCCATGGTTACCGTGCCGGCTTTCACAGTATCAGCAGCCGTAACAGATGTAACATTAAGATCTTTCTTCAATTTAAGACCGATTTTCGTATCATCGCCAGTTTGACTGATTTCTGTCGTAATATTGTTGTCGCCGTTTACTGTTACCTTGGAGCCTAGTTTATTCGTTTTTTCATCGTTATTATCCGCATTAAAACGAAGGCCTTTATTGGTAAGTTCAGTTTTAGCGTCACCAATATTTTTGTTGAGTTCAGTTTTAGTATCACTGATATTTTTATTCAACTCAGTCTTAGTATCGCTAATGTTTTTATTTAACTCAGTTTTAGTGTCATGCAATTGACCGCCGTTGATCGCATCTTTGGAATTCGCCGCCACATCGCCATTAGCAACATTGGTAATCTTCTGGTCGTTCGCATTGATGCCGTTTGGAGATACATAAGTCTTACCGCCTACGGTCAAGCCACCACTATTGATGATTGTGCCACCAGCTGTTACGCTGTCCAAACCAGTTAATGTTTTAGCTAACTTCACGTTTAACGTACTGCCATCAGATACAACACCAATATTATTATCAGTTAAATTTGCAGCTGCAGCTCCGCCTTTAATGGCAACAGTACCACCTAGCTTCTTGTTAATAGTTGTGCCAGAATCACCGTCAAAATTCAAGCCTTTGTCCACTTCGGATTTAGATGCTACATCTTTAATCGTTACGGTTTTTGTTTTATCCGGATGGTTCTTATCCTGTACGGTCAATGCTACGTCACCATTGGCATCTACAGTGTAGTCACCATTAGAACCCGCCGCAGGATTCGCAACGAGACTGAAGTCCGTTGCATTAGCGCCTTGAGTTTTGATAGCTTCAGTAACTGTCTTCAATTGATCTTCTGTTGCAGCACGTCCCTTGACAGCAGTCGGATTAGTTACGCTCCATGCCTGATTATCAAGACCAGTCACATAGTTACCCATATTAGCAGGAGTTGCACCATCGGATTGTTTACCCATGGTTACAGTACCAGCTTTCACAGTCTCCGCTGCCGTAACAGTAGTAACATTAAGATTTTTCTTCAATTTAAGACCGATTTTCGTATCGTCACCAGTTTGTGTAATTTCTGTGGTGATGTTATCGTCGCCGTTTACTGTTACCTTAGAGCCTAGTTTATTCGTTTTTTCAGCGTTATTATCCGCATCAAAACGAAGGCCTTTGTTGGTAAGTTCAGTTTTAGCGTCACCAATATTTTTATTCAACTCGGTCTTAGTATCGCTAATGTTTTTATTTAACTCAGATTTAGCGTCATGCAATTGACCACCGTTAACCGCATCTTTGGAGTTTGCCGCCACATCGCCATTAGCAACATTGGTAATCTTTTGGTCATTCGCATTGATGCCATTTGGAGATACATAGGTCTTACCACCTACAGTTAAACCTCCAGCATTAATAGTTGTGCCACCCGCTGTAACACTATCCAAACCGGTTAATGTTTTAGCTAACTTCACATTCAATGTTGTACCATCAGATACGACACCGATATTATTGTCCGTCAAGTTTGCAGCTACGGCGCCACCTTTAATAGATAACTTATCGCCTAACTGCTTGTTGATTACAGGCCCGCTGTCGCCATCAAAGTTAAGACCTTTAGCAATGGTCGTATTAATCGTAGAGATAGCATTTCTATTGGTCGTAATATCTTGTGTATTTTGAGCAATATTTTGTTTATTTTGTACAATATCAGCCTTATTTTTGCCGATATCAGTCGTATTTTGAGCAATGTCAGTTGTGTTTTGAGCTATTTTATCCTTGTTCGTATTAACTTGCGTATTAACAGATTTCAACTGATCTTCCGTTGCAGCACGACCAGTTACGGCTTGTGGATTATCTACATCCCAAGCAGTATTGGTAAGACCAGTTACCGTGCCTGCAGTACCATCCACAGATACAGGATTAGCAGTTCCTAAGGTGATTTTATCCCCTAATCCGACAGTATATTCCTTACCGCCGGCTGCATTTGTACCTTCTTCTACAGTGATATTGCTGTTTTTAGCTTTCACAGTACTTGCCTTAGCAGTTCCACCGATAGCATCCTGCAACTGACTGAAGTTAACCGCATCAGTAGGATCTGTGCCTTTTGCAAGACCGGTAATCTTTTGATTATTAGCATTGATACCGTTTGGCGTTACGTAGGTCTTGCCACCTACGGTCAACCCACTACTATTAATAGTCGTTCCGCCAGCTGTTACACTATCCAAACCAGTTAATGTTTTAGCTAGTTTCACATTTAATGTGCTGCCATCAGACACGACACCGATATTATTGTCCGTAAGATCCGCCGTAGCACCACCTTTAATGGTAACAGTGTCGCCCAATTTTTTATTAATCGTAGCACCGCTATCGCCGTTAAAGTTTAATCCTTTATTGATATTAGTTACATTTGTATTAACCTTATCATTAACGGATTTCAACTGATCTTCCGTAGCAGCACGACCACTTACAGCTTGAGGATTATCGGCGTTCCAAGACTTATTATCGAGTCCTGTTACAAAGTTACCGTTTACACCGCCAGCACCACCAGCTTGTTTGCCCATAGTCACAGTGCCAGCTTTCACAGTATCAGTGGCAGTAATAGTAGTAACATTGAGATCTTTCTTTAATTTAAGACCGATCTTAGTATCATCACCGGTTTGACTGATTTCTGTCGTGATATTATCATCGCCATTTACCGTTACCTTGGAACCCAATTTATTGGTCTTAGCACCGCCTGTATCCGCATCAAACTTGAGACCTGTGTTAATCACATCATTCTTCGCAGTCGATATATTATTGTTTAGCTCTGTTTTAGCATTATCTATATTGCCATTCAGTTCAGTTTTAGCGTCATTAATATTTTTATTAAGTTCAGTTTTGGCATCACCGATATTTTTGTTTAATTCAGTTTTAGCATTATTAATATTGTTATTTAATTCGGTTTTAGCCGCATGAAGTTGACCGCCGTTAACTGCCTCTTTGGAGTTAGCCGCCACTTCACCATCAGCAACATTAGTTATTTTCTTGTCATTCGCATTGATGCCGTTCGGCGTTACATAGGTCTTACCACCTACGGTTAAGCCCCCATTATTGATGGTTGTACCACCAGCTGTCACACTGTCCAAACCAGTTAATGTTTTCGCTAGTTTCACATTTAACATACCGCCATCAGATACGACACCAATATTATTGTCCGTCAAATTAGCAGCCGCTGCACCGCCCTTGATACTAAGCTTATCGCCCAACTGTTTGTTAATTACAGCACCGCTGTCTCCATCAAAATTAAGGCCTTTAGAAATAGTTGTATTGATGGTAGAGATAGAATTTTTATTGGTCGCAATATCTTGTGTATTTTGAGCAATATCAGTCGTATTTTTGCCAATATCGGTTGTATTCTTAGTGATATCAGCCGTGTTTTTAGCTATATCTTGTTTATTCTTGCCGATATCAGTCGTATTCTGAGATATTTTATCCTTGTTTGTATTAACCTGTGTATTAACAGACTTCAACTGATCTTCCGTTGCAGCACGACCAGTTACGGCTTGTGGATTATTTACATTCCAAGCGGTATTCGTAAGGCCTGTTACAGTTCCAGTAGTTCCGTCCACATTTACAGGATGTGCCGTACCTACCGCAAGTTTATTACCCAATCCAACAGTGTATTCCTTACCACCATTCACATTGGTACCTTCTGTTACGGTTACATTCGCGTCTTTCCCTTTTACCGTAGTGGCCTTGGCAGTACCACCGATAGCATTTTGTAATTGGCTGAAATTAACCGCATCATCAGGCGCTGTACCATTAGCAACACCAGTAATCTTTTGATTATTGGCATTGATACCTGTTGAAGACACATAGTTCTTGCCACCTACAGTCAAACCAGCACCATTGATAGTCGTACCACTTGCAGTCACACTGGTCAAACCCGTTAATGTTTTTGCTAGCTTCACATTTAATGTGTTGCCGTCGGATATGACACCAATATTATTATCTGTTAGCTTCGTAGCAGGGGCACCACCCTTAATAGTTAGTGTTTCACCTAATTGTTTCTTGAAAACTGCCCCGCTGTCACCACCAAAATTCAACCCCTTTTCAATTGTTGAATTGATTGAAGAAATAGCACTTTTATTTGTCGCAATATCTTGCTTGTTCGTTGCAACATCTTGTTTATTCTTATTGATATCAGCAGCATTCTTAGCAATATTAGCCTTGTTTGTATTAACTTGCGTATTAACAGTCTGCAACTGACTTTCCGTTGCGGCGCGACCGGTTACGGCTTGAGGATTATTAACGTCCCAGCTGTTATTAGTAAGTCCTGTTACATTGCCTATAGTGCCGTCCAGTGTTATAGGAAACCGTCCGCCTACGGAAATTTTCTCGCCTAAGCCAACAGTATATTCCTTACCACCATTTGCATTGGTACCTTCTGTTACGATTACATTTTTATCTTTTGCTTTCACAGTAGATGCCTTAGCAGTGCCGTTGATAGCATCTTGTAGTTGACCGTAATTAACCGCATCACTATATGATGTACCAGTAGCAACACCAGTAATTTTTTGATTATTAGCATTAATGCCTGTTGGTGTTACATAGTTTCTGCCACCAACAGTCAAACCGCCAGCATTAATAACCGTACCACTGGCTGTTACACTGTCCAATCCGTTCAAAGATTTTGCCAATTTCACATTTAATGTGCCATTACCATCTGATTGGACATTAATATTATAATCAGATACAGAACCTACGTAATCACCTTTTATTTTTACTGTTTCACCTAATTTTCTGTTGCTTACAGGCCCATTGTCACCGGCGAAGCTAATACCTTTATCAAGGGCGGTGTTAATAGTAGCAATATCTCGTTTATTCTTACTGATGCTCTGGCTATTGTTGCTAATATTATGTGCATTAGTATCAATCGATGATTTATTACTATTAACCTTATCATTAACCCGCTTTAACTGATCTTCCGTAGCAGCACGTCCTGTAACAGGTGCTGGATTATTTACATTCCATGATGTATTGGTAAGACCTGTGACCGTTCCTGTACCACTATCTATGGTTATAGGATGCGAGGCCGCCCCTTTCCCTACAGTAATCTTATAATTTAAGCCAACAGTATACTCCTTACCACCTTTCGCCGTTGAGTTTTCCCTTACCGTAATATTACCATCATCATTTGCTTTTACAATGGCTTCTTTAGCTGTACCGTTAATTGCCCGTTGCAACTGACCGTAGTTAACTGCGTCCTGACTACCTGTACCGTCTGCAACACCTCTAAGCTGTTGATTATTGGCATTAAGACCACCGGTTGACACATAGAGCTTACCGCCTACAGACACCCCTTTATTATCAATCGTAGCAGTTCCTGCTGTTACGCTATCCAAACCAGTTAATTTTTTAGCCAATTTCACATTTAGTGTGCCATTTCCGTCTGCTTGAACCCCAATATTGTTGTCAGCCAAAGCACCGCTAGCGCCACCTTTTATTCTTACTGTGTCACCTAATTTTACTTGGTTCTGAACAAAGTTATCCCCATAAAAAAACAATCCTTTATCGATATTGTTTTTATTATATCTAATAGCATCGTGGATTGTGCTTTTACCTGTAAAACCGATATCGCTCATCGTTAATTTACCGGTATCAGGATTGAGCGCTGCATTACCGCCAAGGATATTTTTAGTAGTAGTGGCTAAATTGCCCAAGCTATTTGCTACGGCATATAGCTGACTACCATTAATAGCATCTGTAGACGAAGGATTCATACGCCCTGCTGCCACATTTGTAATCGTACGTTTTACTGTATCATTACCGATACTTACAGTAGAATCTGCCGTTCCTCCCGCTAAATTCTTATACCACAAGCCATTTACAAGCTGATTCGGTGTACTATGAGTATCCGCAGTCGCAGAATTAGTACCTAATGCAACTGAGCGATTATGATTTTTATTTACTGTCGTATTTCTACCGAGAGTAACGCTATCCTCTGCATAGCTAACTGCACGATTACCGATGGCAATGCTATTTTTCTGAACTGAGTCAGAATCTGTACCAATAGCTATAGAAGAATCCTCACGGGCATTACTTTCCCAGCCCATTGCAATGGAGTTGAGTCCTACTGCATAGGAGTTTACACCAAGAGCTCTGGACCCTTCGCCCTTAGCTTGTGCATTATTACCGATTGCAACGGCCCATTTACCTCTTGCCTGCGATCCGTTACCCATTGCAACGGCACCACCGGCAGCAGCTTTAGCATTATTACCAAATGCCATGGAGGATCCACCCCAAGCTCTGGCATTGGTACCAAATGCCTGATCATTATCGGCACCCACATAGTTACCGGCCTCATCGTATCCAGCCCAAGATGTATTACCAAGGGCAAAGCCATTTAAAGAAGCTACTTTTGTCAAATTACCGATAGCAACACCATTATTTACTTCAACGTTTGCATTTCTTCCGATGGCAACACCTTGTACATTACCAACACCAGCCCTATTTGCTCTTGTAACAGTAGCACCTGTACCCAATGCCACACTGTTATCTGCCAATGCTGTACTATTGTCACCTATCGCTACAGTACCATTTTTAGCTTGAGCGCCGGCCCCTTGCACAATAGTACTCCCATGCACAATCATTGGAGACATCATGGACATAAATAAAGCCGTAGCAATTACAGACCCTGACATCTTGGCAAATACCGTTGTCATTGTCGAGCGTTTCGACATATTTTTCGCTGTTTCAGCCACAACGACATAACACCCTTTTGTACGACTCCAGATTACTTTAAAAATTCGGTTCATCTCGTCTTACTCCTTGCATAAAACTATCAAATTATATGAATATAATAAAATATTTTATAACTATTTTAAAAAGTAAAAATACAGTTAATATATGGCTATTTACCGATGCATATCATATTAAACATATCATATTCTATGGTAAAAGTAAAAAATTTTTCACTCTACACTCACTTCCAAATCATAAATATTTATGAATATACAAAAACTCCGCCATATACCTTATGAATATGCTAAATGTACTAATTTTTTCGCATAAAATTAACTTCATGAAAAAATGTATTTCACCTTAGTAAACTATTATGATCTAATTATTACTTACCTATTTTAATTACATTACAAAATACCATGACATATATATGCTCAAATAGCCATTAAATCTATTTTTTGCATGCAAAAAGGCGCCAAAAGCATTTCGCTTTTGGCGCCTTTTATAAGCACTGCCATATCAATATGTTATTTCATATTATTTCAAGCCCGCTTGTTGCATCAATAATGCAATTTGTGCTCTCATTTCTTCATTGTCGCGTTGTACTTTTTCGTACTTAGCTTTCAAAGCAGTCATTTCATCTTGCATTACGTACATGGAGCTGATAGGGCCACCTTTGTAACGTTCAGGAACTGCTTTCTTCGCATCGGAAGTACCGAATTTACGAGTTACACCGGCATTTACCATGTTATGGTGGCTACCAACAGATACGCCTACATGGAACATTGTATCTTCTGCTGTGTAATGTGCAACGCCAAGAGCCGCCGCAGTTTCACCTCTGTAATTACCGATACCGGCCATCACTTGAGTTGGTTCCAATGGATCATATTGAATAGGTTTCAATGCAGACATAGCCGCCGCATGAGCGCCTACACGTTGTGTTTCGCCCGCTACGGAGTTAATAGCATTAGCTAACCCATCTGTAGCACCTTTCAATTGATTTACGTTAACCGCATCCGTGCCGTTTACGCCAGGGCCTACATTGGTAATTGTATTACCGCCGTTGTTAAGGCCATCTTTAGTAAGACTAACTGCATTACCACTAGCAGGTGTAATCGTTATACCGCCACCGTTCATAACTGTAGTATTACCTGCAGCATCCTTAGTTGTTACTGTTTCAAGACCTTTCAAGTCTTTCGCCATACGAACCTTAAGGTTGCCAGTACCATCGGATACGACACCTAAATTATCTTCTGTAGTCAACTTGCTAGCATCAGTAATACCACCCACTACATTAACTTGTTCGTTAAGCTTTTTCTTGATTACGGAACCGCTATCACCACCGTATTTCATACCATCATCTTTAGTTGCCACTTGGTGGGTCTTACCGTTTTCGTCTTGGTACTTAATACGAGTGATGTTGTTACCGTCTAAGTCTGGATCACCTTTATCAACGGTAATATCCGCATTACGGCCGTCTTTGCCAGTTAAACCGATATGACCAACACCGTCTTTGCCG
>NZ_JBKTIE010000006.1:24634-30609 GCF_047241225.1 Veillonella parvula
TTGTGAGATTTTTGCAATTGGTCTTCTGTAGCAGCACGACCGCTTGTGATGTTGTTAGGATCCCAATCTTTGTTTTCCAAACCTGTCACATAACCGTCTTTGCCATCAACAGATACCTTGCCTGCTGCAATCTTACCATCTTTACCATCGATAGTTACCTTGTCGCCAGCTTTAATGGTACCGTTTTCACCGTCAATTGTTACATTGCCAGCTTTAATAGTACCTTTGTTGCCATCGATTGTAACTTTATCACCAGCCTTGATAGTGCCTGTAGTACCATCCAACGCGATTTGTTTCGTAGCATCAGAGCCTAATGTCACTTGATCTTTAAGACTTACTTCATAGTTCTTTGAACCATTCGCATTGGTGCTAGGTGTCACAGTAATATTATTACCTGCCGATACCGTTGTGGATGCAGCTGCTGTAGCTTTATCCAATTGAGATTTATTAACCGCATCGTTAGGGTCCGTACCGTCAGCTACATTTGTAATCTTGTTACCGCCATTATTTAGACCGTCTTTTGTAAGACTTACTGCATTGCCGCCAGCACGATTGATTGTCATACCATCACCATTGATAACAGTATTATTGCCACCGTTTGTGAAAGTAGCAGACGTCAAGCCTTTCAATTCTTTCGCCAAGCGCAATTTCAATGTATCGGAACCGTCAGAAACAACACCGATGTTATCTTCAGCAGCTAATTTGCTTTCATCGGAGATACCACCCTTAACATTCACTTTATTGTTAAGTTTCTTTTCAATCACCTTGCCTGTATCGCCGCCGTAGAGCATACCATCATCCATGGTTGCCACTTGATGTTCGCCGTTTTTGTCCTGGTAAACAATACGAGTGATACCATCAACACCGTCTACGCCTTTTGCACCTTTAACGCCTTTAGTATCATCATCGTAGCCATTCTTCACGGACATGTCGATACCGCTTGTACCGTTCACCCCATTTGTACCTGCAGGGCCTGTCAAGCCGATATGGCCTACGCCATCTTTACCGAACATAGATACAGCAGGTTTCCCGTCTTTACCAGTAACACCTACCTTACCGTCTAAGCCGTTCGGGCCTTCAGGGCCAGTGATAGTTACACCATCTTTATCACCTTTACCGACCTTCACAGTTTCAGCTTTAAGGTTCTTATTCATCTTCACATCGACAATTGTATTGCCATTTTGATCCTGTTTGATGAAAGTTTTAAGGTTTTCACCGCTGTAGTTATTATCAGCATCAGTACCTTCACCCTTAATAGTGATCTTGGAACCAAGTTTATTAGTCTGTACACCGCCACTATTAGCATCAAACTGCAAGCCTTTATTGATAACATCGTCCAATTTGGATTTGGAGGCAATGTCTTTCAATTTTACGGTTTCCTTTTTATCCGGATGATTTTTATCCTCTACAGTCAAATCAATGTTGCCATTATCATCCACCTTGTAAGCACCGTCAGCTTCAGCCGCATTTTTCGCCAAACGGAAGTCCGTAGCATTAGCGCCTTGTTTCTTAACTTCGTCGCTAACTGTTTTCAACTGATCTTCTGTTGCGGCGCGACCGGATACCATATTAGGATTTTGAATATCCCAATCTTTATTATCTAAGCCAGATACATAGTTGCCAGTATTGCCAGGGTTCGCACCATCTTCTTGTTTACCCATGGTTACAGTGCCAGCTTTCACAGTGTCGGATGCCGTTACAGATTGCAAGCCTGTTAAATTTTTAGCCAATTGCAATTGTAATTTTGCATTACCGTCAGCATCAACCGTCGCAGATGTAACACCGATATTATTTCCGGTTGCCAAATCAGATGCATTTGTCACACCACCTGTTATATTTACTAGCTTGTTAAGCTTAACATTAGATGTAGCACCCATGTCGCCTTTAAATTTAAGGCCGTCGTTCAAAGTAGCCACTTCTTCGTTCGTACCATCAGGTTTTTGGTATCTAATACGAGTTGTAGTCGTACCAGGAGCACCGTCTACACCAGGTTGACCGTCACGAGTAACAGAAATGTTAGTTGTTACACCGTCTTTACCATTAATACCGATTTTACCGTCTTTACCGTTTGCACCAGTAGCAGTAATCGTTTCTACATTGAGGTTTTTACCAAGTTTCACATCAATTGTACTGTCACCGTTACCGTCTTGAGAGATTTCCGTAATGATATTAGAGTTATCCCCTTTAACGGTTACTTTGGAGCCCAATTTATTTGTTTTTACGCCGCCATTGTTAGCATCAAATTTCAAGCCTTTATTAGTTAATGCATCTTCGCTATCTTTGATTTTATCTTTCAAGTAATCCACATTAACCGCTTCGCTACCATCGTTACCTGTCGCATACGCCACATTTGTTACATGAGTACCACCAGTTTTATTAGCATAAGTAGGACCTTCATAAGTTACTTTTGTCTTATCAACGTCACCATTATTGTCCAAATTATACTTAACAGCGCGATCGTTTAATTTATCAAGGCTAGATTTAGATGCGACATCCTTAATCTTAACTGTTTCTTTACTACCTGCATGGTTTTTATCCTCAACAGTTAAGTCAACATCACCGTTAGAGTCAACTGTATAGGCGCCGTCTGCAACTGCCGGATTTGCAACTAAACGATAGTCCGTAGACGCAGCACCTTGGCTTTTAATTACATCGCTGATTTTCTTCAATTGATCTTCTGTAGCAGCACGACCGCTTACAGGGTTAGACTTATTAACATCCCAGTCCTTATTTTCAAGGCCTGTCACATAATTTTTAGTATCAGCGTGTTTACCCATTGTTACGCCGCCTGCTTTTACAGTATCTGTAGCAGTAACAGTAGTAACATTAAGATCTTTTTTCAATTTAACGCCGATTGTAGTATCATCACCAGTTTGCGTAATTTTAGTAGTGATATTGTCATCACCATTGACTGTTACTTTAGAACCAAGTTTGTTTGTTTTTTCATCGTTATTATCAGCGTTAAAACGAAGACCTTTGTTGATAAGTTCAGTTTTGGCATTATTGATATTAGTAGTTAATTCGTTTTTGGCATCGTGCAATTGACCGCCGTTTACAGCGTCCTTACTGCCTGCGCCTACAGTTCCATCAGCAACATTGGTAATCTTTTGATTATTCGCATTGAGACCTGTTGGAGATACATATGTTTTACCGCCTACAGTCAAACCGTTGCTATCAATCTTAGTATTACCTGCTGTCACGCTGTCCAAACCTGTCAATGTTTTAGCTAATTTCACATTTAATGTGCCATTGCCGTCAGATACAACACCGATATTACCATCGGACAGTGTGCCTGTAGCACCGCCTTTAACAGTTACAGTGTCGCCTAATTGTCTGTTGCTTACATTACCAGTATCGCCAGCAAAGTTCAATCCTTTATTAATTTTTGTATTAATACTGGAGATGTCTTGCTTGTTTTGAGCAATATTGCCAGCATTATTTGTGATATTTTGCTTATTATCAGCGATATCTTGTTTATTCTTGTCGATTTGAGTCTTATTAGTATTAACTTTTTCGTTTACCGCTTTTAACTGATCTTCAGTAGCACCGCGACCGGATACAGCCACAGGATTATCTACATTCCAATCTGTATTTGTAAGGCCTGTTACATGACCAGCATCACCGTCTACAGTTACAGGATGTGCTGTACCTACAGTAATTTTATTACCTAAACCAACAGTATATTCCTTACCGCCTGCTGCGTTTGTACTTTCTGTTACAGTTACATTCGCATCCTTTGCTTTTACAGTGGATGCTTTAGCTGTACCGCCGATAGCAGCTTGTAATTGACTATAGTTTACTGCATCATTAGGGTCGCTACCATTAGCAACATTAGTAATCTTTTGATTATTCGCATTGAGACCTGTTGGAGATACATATGTTTTACCACCTACAGTCAAACCACCATTATCAATCTTAGTATTACCAGCTGTAACGCTATCTAAACCTGTCAATGTTTTAGCTAATTTAACATTCAATGTACCATTACCGTCGGATTCAACACCGATATTACCGTCGGATAATGTGCCTGTAGCACCGCCTTTAACAGTTACAGTGTCGCCTAATTGTCTATTGCTTACAGTACCTGTATCACCAGCAAAGTTCAAGCCTTTATTAATTTTTGTATTAATATTGGAGATATCTTGCTTATTTTTAGCGATATCAGTTTTGTTATTCGCAATATCGCCAGCATTTTTCGTGATATTTTGCTTGTTAGTATTGATATCACTAGTATTTTTATCAATGGCAGTTTTATTGGTATTAACTTTATCGTTTACCTTTTTCAATTGATCTTCTGTAGCCGCGCGGCCAGATACAGCCACAGGATTATCTACATTCCAATCTTTATTTTGAAGGCCTGTTACAAAACCTGTAGTACCGTCAATCGTTACAGGTTTTGCTGTACCTACTTTAATAGTATTACCCAAAGTCATGTTGATAGTTGTATCACCATTGGCTTGTGTAATTGCGGCATTGATATTGCTGCCGTCACCTTTGATGGTAACTTTAGAACCTAATAGGTTGTTTTTCGCACCACCTGTATTAGCATCGAAGTTAAGGCCTTTATCTATAGTGTCTTTATTGAATTTAATAGCATCATGAATCGTGCCTTTACCGGTATTGCCGATATTGCTCATCGATAAGTTACCAGTATCAGGGTCAAGGGCTGCATTGCCACCCAAAAGACCTTTTGTAGTGTTTGCTAAGTTACCCAAGGTATTTGCAACACCATATAATTGGCTACCGTTGATTGCATCAGTAGATTGTGCATTCACACGACCTGCAGCTACATTTGTAATGGTACGTTTTACTGTATCACTACCCACGCTAACTGTAGAGTCAGCACTACCACCGGCATAGTTTTTATACCATAAACCGTTTACCAATTGATTTGCTGTGCTTACTGTAGCATCAGTCTTGGAATTAGCACCTAATGCAACAGAACGTTCATGTGCTGCATTAGCAGAAACACCTAATGCCATAGAGTTTGTCTTCTCAGCTTTACTACTTAAACCTAATGCTACAGCACCTACCGCACCATCAGAAGTAGAAGATTGCACACCTATTGCTAGAGAATTACCACCAGATGCAACAGAACCATCACCAGCTGCAACATCAGCGTAGCCATTTGTCGTACTACCCCAGCCAAGTGCAGTGGAGTGAGAACTATTAGCTGTAGCATTCGTACCCAATGCAGCAGACCCCTGTTTAAAAGCCTTAGAACCATTACCAATAGCTACTGCCCAATCACCTCTAGATTGAGAACCATTACCCATAGAAATGGCACCGCCACCACCGGCTTTTGCATCATTACCTAACGCCATGGAGGAACCACCCCAAGCACGAGCATTAGAACCGAAAGCTTGGTCATTATCTTTACCTACAACAGTTCCATTCTCATCGATACCTGCCCACGCTTCGTTACCAAGTGCAAAACCATTAGTGGAACGAACGCGAGTACTATTACCGATAGCAACCGTATTATTCCCGCTCGTATATGAACTACGGCCGATAGCTACAGCTTGTGCCCCATCAGCACTAGTGCCGGAACCAATAGCAATTGCATTTACAACCGTAGTTGTAGCACTTTGACCGATAGCAATGCCACCAGTTCTTTGATTTGCCGGAACACTTTTCCCTTTATTATCATCAACAGTTACAGTCGCACCACGACCAATAGCGATACCAGCCAAAGTTCTACCCTCGTCCGTATCTCCTCTACCTACAGATGCACCAGTACCTACTGAAATACTATAATCACCCTTAGATGCTGTATTATCACCAATTGCGATACCACCGTCGTTTTCAGCTGTCGCTCCGACACCATTTTTAATCGGTGCCCCCAAGGCATCCGTAGGCATCATAACGCCTGTCAACATAACGGCAACTGCTGTAGCACCTACCATTTTAGAGAATACAACCGACAAAGAGGAACGTTTCGTCATGTTCTTTGCTGTTTCTGCCACAACAACATA
>NZ_JBKTIE010000007.1:0-4843 GCF_047241225.1 Veillonella parvula
AACTCTATATAGATTAAACTCTCAAAAAAATATAGTGCTAAATCCTAAAGACGGGTGTTTTGGAAGAATAATTATTGACATTTAAATATAAAAAAAATATAATATAAATGAGAACGGTTCCAATTAAACTGATTAAAGGAAGGTGGAATAATGAAATTACAAGCTGCGTTAGATTATTTTACATTAGATCAAGCTTTAAAACTTATGGAAGAGATTCATCAATATGTGGATATAGCGGAAATCGGTAGTCCACTAATGTTTGCCGATGGCTTCCGTTCCATTGCAGAGGTTAAGAAAAAATACCCAGAAGTACTAGTACTCGCTGATATGAAGGTAGTTGATGGGGGATATGATATTGCTTCAGAAGCTTATAAGGCTGGTGCAGATATAGCAACAACTATTGGTTTGACAACGGATGATACTTTGCTAGGAGTTGTTAAAGCAGCTAGGGTTCATAACAAGTATTGTATGGCTGATACTATTGGAATTAAGAACTTGGGAGAAAATGTAAAGAAGCTTGATGAAATGGGATTTGATTATATATTATTACATACTGCTCATGATGCAATCGGCAATACAGCTGAAGCGGCTTCGCAGATAGATAAGATACAGGAAATGAAGAAACTTGTAAAGCATGCCAAAATAGGAATCTCAGGAGGAATTACACTTTCAATTATTGACAGAGTTTGTGCTGCTGATCCAGACTGGGTAGTAATCGGAGGTGGGCTCACATCTGTTAAGAATCCAGCTGAAACTGCAAAGGCATTAAGAAGATATATTATTGATTAGCATATGTTTAATGCGGAACCGTTTCAACTTTTATTAAGTTAACTTGAGAGTTAAAAGTTTTTACCTTTAGCTTCATTTCATTTTTATGAGGTATTCTTGAATGGGTCAAATGAAGACCCACTTGGAAAAGGAACATTTGTAGGTCTTACTGCGTTTCATAATAAAAAACATATGCTTCGTGCAGTATATGAAGGAATTGTATTTTCGCATGTAACACATGTGAAAAAGCTTTTGAAGAACTGCAATGTACCTAAGAGTATACGTCTTTCTGGTGGTGCTGCAAACTCTGATGTATGGGTTCAGATTTTTGCAGATACTCTTCAGATTCCAATTGATGTAATTGAAAACAAGGAATTTGGAGCTCAAGTAGCGGCAATGGCAGCAGGAATTGCGGTTAGAATTTATGAAAATTATCAGGAGGCAGTGGCACGTACTGTGAAGATTACTAAGACAATTGAGCCAAGACCAGAATACAAAGAAATTTGTGAAGAAAAATATGCAACCTACAGAGCTGTTATTGATAGTATGAGTAGTGTATGGAGTCGCTTTAAAAATTAATCATAGAAGAGGGTGATTCGAGATGAAGCGATATAAAATTGGACTTTATGAAAAGGCAATGAGAGACAGCCTTACATGGAAAGAAAAGCTACAGTGTGCTAAGGATTGTGGTTATGACTATGTAGAAATGTGTATAGATGCCAATGAAGAAAAAATCAAACGTATTTACATGTGTGACCGAGAACGGAATAAATTGGTGAATACAATGTTTGAGGTTGGCCTCTCAATCCGTTCAATGAGTGTAAGTGCACTGACCAAATTTGCTTTGGGTGATTCTAAAGCTGAAATCCGTAATAGAGGTGTGGAAATTATGGAGAAATCCATTATTCTTTCTGCTGACTTAGGAATCCGCACTGTAATGATTCCCGGATATGATATTTATTTTGGAGAATCTACAATAGAAACTAAGAAATATTTTTTTGAAAATATTTTAAAAGGAACAGAAATTGCGGCAAAAGAGGGTGTACTCCTGGGGTTTGAAACTATGGAGAACGAGTTCATGAATACAACAGGAAAAGGAATGAAATATGTAAGTATGGTGGGGTCCCCATATTTGAATATATATCCTGATTCGGGCAATGTCACAAATGCTGCGGTGTTACATAGACATGATGTATGTGAAGATTTGATCCTTGGAAAAGGGAAGGTAATCTCGCTCCACTTAAAAGAATCAAAACCGAATATATTCAGAGAAGTACCATTTGGTACAGGTCATGTGGATTTTGAACGCATAATTAAAACAGCATGGGAGATTGGAGTACGTCGCTACGTTACAGAATTATGGGATGTAGGACTGGACAGTTGGCGAGAAGATATCTGTTTTGCAAATAGAAGTATATGTTCAATTCTTGATAAACAACAGTAAATAGAAAGAAAGAGAAATTGGGCAATGATGAAAATGACAATGATTGGCGAGAAATTATCCATTCATATTTTATTTAATTTTGAAAACTTAATAGAAAAGAGATGAAATTATGTTAGATGAGTTAAAGAAAGAAGTGTATAAAGCTAATATGCTTTTGCCAAAATATGGCCTTGTTACATTCACATGGGGAAATGCAAGTGGTATTGACCGTGCAAGTGGATTATTTGTAATCAAACCAAGTGGGGTTGAATATGAGAAATTGACACCAGAGGATATGGTCGTTGTAGATCTTCATGGTAATAAAGTAGAAGGCAAATATAATCCTTCATCAGATACTGCTACTCATGTGGAACTCTACAATCGTTTTCCCAAAATCGGTGGAATTGTGCATACACATTCATCGTGGGCAACAAGTTGGGCTCAGGCAGGAAGAGGGATTCCTTGCTATGGAACTACTCATGCAGATTATATGTATGGGGAAGTTCCTTGTGTTAGAAATCTTACAAAAGAAGAAATTGATGAAGCATATGAAAAAAACACAGGAATTTTGATTGCGGATGAATTCAATATTCGCAAACTTGATTATACTGCAATACCGGCAGTGTTGTGTAAGAACCATGGACCATTTACATGGGGTAAAAATGCGTACGCAGCTGTTCATACTGCAGTTGTATTAGAAGAGGTAGCAAAAATGGCTACACGATGTGAGATGATTAATCCTCAAAATGAACCAGCACCACAGGAATTACAGGATAAGCATTATTACAGAAAACATGGAGCTAATGCTTATTATGGACAATTGAAATAAGCTATAGTTAATAATTTAATTACTGTTTGTATTGCCATTTTGACGCTAGGATGGATAATTATATGTATAAACAGTTATTACATGCAGTTGCAATATTATGGAGATCTGTGTCAAGGTTAGAGACGGAAACCATGCGAACCCACTTCTTTACTGAATCTAGAGATAACATAAATGTGACTGAGTTGTTGCTCTAAAAGATAAAGAGAGAATAAAAATCACAATAAAAAAGTATTTTTTATGGCTAATAACAAATCACCAGTCGAATTGGTGATTGATTACTATCTCAAGTAAAGAAAAAAGTAAAGATTCACTATACGAGGAGGATATTAATGAAGTTTTTTATTGATACTGCAAATGTGGAAGACATTAAGAAAGCAAATAGTATGGGGGTTATTTGTGGAGTAACGACCAATCCATCTTTAATTGCAAAGGAAGGAAGAAATTTTAATGAAGTAATAAAAGAAATAGCTTCTATTGTAGATGGACCAATTAGTGGAGAAGTAAAAGCAACAACAACAGATGCAGAAGGAATAATCAAAGAAGGTAGAGAAATCGCTGCAATTCATCCCAATATGGTTGTTAAAATACCAATCACAGTAGAAGGCTTAAAGGCAACAAAGGTATTGTCAAGTGAAGGAATTAAGACAAATGTAACATTAATATTTTCGGCGAATCAAGCATTGTTAGCTGCAAGAGCAGGTGCTACCTATGTATCACCATTTCTTGGAAGATTGGATGATGTATCAACCCCTGGTATTGATTTAATTCGTACCATTGCCGAGATATTTGATATTCATGGCATTGAAGCAGAAATAATAGCAGCTAGTGTTCGTAACCCAATTCATATTATAGATTGCGCTTTGGCTGGAGCTGATATTGCAACTGTACCATATAAAGTAATTGAGCAGTGTACAAAACATCCTTTGACAGACCAGGGAATTGAGAAGTTTCAGGCTGATTATAAAGCGGTCTTTGGAGAATAATATTAGGAGGACATTTTAATGAACAACATTGATACGATGTCAGTGAATGCCATACGTGTTTTAGCAGCTGATGCGGTTCAGAAGGCAAAGTCAGGTCATCCTGGTCTACCACTGGGATGTGCAGCAATTGCGTATGAATTGTGGGCAAAAGAGATGAAACACAATCCGGCAAATCCGGATTGGTTTAACAGAGATCGTTTTATATTATCAGGTGGTCATGGTTCTACATTATTGTATTCTTTACTTCATTTATTTGGATATGGTCTAACAAAGGAAGATTTGGCACAGTTTAGACAATTGGACTCTAAGACACCAGGTCATCCGGAATATCGCCATACCAAAGGTGTAGAAGCAACAACAGGACCTTTAGGTGCTGGAATGGCAATGGCAGTTGGAATGGCAATGGCTGAGGAGCATTTAGCTGCTAAGTTTAATAAAGAAAACTTTCCAGTAGTGGATCACTATACCTATGTTCTTGGTGGTGACGGATGTATGATGGAAGGTATTTCATATGAAGCATTTTCCTTAGCAGGAACATTAGGTCAGTTTACAAGGAACTACACGCAGACCACGAAACGGGGGCTGCTGACAACAAATAAAGGCTGAGTATCAAGCACCGGGAAAGTGCGGGATATTCAGCCTGTTTTGTTGTCCGGGGTTTCCAAAGGGGCTTGCCCCTTGGCACACGACTTTGCTTGCAAAGTGTAGTGTGTTATACGCTCTGTCGGCGTTGCTGCGAAAATGAGGTTGCCGCCCGGAAGGGCAAGCACATTTGAAGCAGCAGGAAAACAGGGCTGTGATTGCGTGGCGTGGAGCCGCAAGCGCAGGACTGGTTTCATC
>NZ_JBKTIE010000008.1:0-4769 GCF_047241225.1 Veillonella parvula
CGGATTTGCGGTTTCCTGAGTCCGGACAGCATGGACACGGAAGCCGGATTATTCAAATCTGCGGGGACTTTTTATACTTTTTGTGCTACTAATGTAACAACATTTGTATTTAGATCAGTGACACCATTTTCGCGAGGAATATTATATTGTTGTGCTGATACATTATATTTAACAAAATTCCAGCTTTGAAAAATATCTTCCAATATTTTTTTTAATTTTGTGGTCGAGATGTTAATTTCAAATTGAGGATCAATAAAACTTTCATCTTCAATACGCTTCTCTGTAATTTCTGAGTTTATTATGAGGCATATAAATCCATTAATACATACACCTTCCTTTATTTCTTTGAGCTTATTTAAAAAGGCCTGTTCATTATTAATATGTTCTAATACAGAGATAGCTATAATTAAATTGTAACTATTAGGAGATATTAAAAACTCTTCAATTGGCATTACAATACCATTAATAGATTGTTTTACATTGTACTGAGCACTATATTCATATAATTTATCGATGGCCAAATCTAGTATATCAACACAGTCAATTTTACAGTCAATATTAGAGAAATTTTGAGCTATGGGAATACAATTTCTTCCCACCCCGCAACCTAAATCAAGGATGCAGAGTTTTTGAAAGCCATTAAAAAGGGGAATTAAATTAATTATTGTTTTTATCGGTTTCTCTAACCATGTTCCAGGATCATACAATTTTGTCGTATTATATAATAGCGAATGTGATATTTTTTCTGCATTTCTAATATCTAGTATTCTCTTATCAAGTGTTTCTTTTTGCATTTGTTTACCTCCCTGATATATTGAACGACTACTACCACTTACAAACTGTTGAATTAATTAAGGGTATCTTTTTATAGTCTATAATAATGTATTATTCTTATGTTGTAAAGATGATTATTCCACTCGATTCGTACCACGAATCGTATTTTTAGATACTGCCAATCCGCAGTAATCGTACTGGCAGCACGCTGGTCAGTACCGCTCTGCAGAGCGGTACCAAACACTATTATTTTTTATTCATGTATATTTACTGCTTTAACCTGACGCATGTTGAGATCGCCGGAATAAATCTTGATCGAATTATTCACGATGCGGTCAATGATGGCATCTGCATGGATGCCTCCGCCTAAGCGTACGTGCCAATCCTCGATGCGGTACTGTGTACAGAAGACGGTGCTTTTGTCAGTATACCGGCGTTCAATCAGTTCAAATAGAAAGTGTTCCTGCTGGCGTGAAAGGTCATCAACTAACCATTCATCCAAAATCAGGAGTGTATAGTTTTCAAATTTCTTGATCAGCTTTGACACTCCGGTAACTGTAGTTGCAGCTTCATCATGCATCTGCATCAGATCAGACATCCGGATATATCTTGTCCGGTATCCCTGACGGCAGGCTGCTTTACCGATGGCGCAACCCAGATATGACTTGCCGGAACCGGTAAATCCGTCAATTATGATATTTGTGCAGGTATTTATAAACTGACAACTGGCAACGCTTAAGACTTTGTTGCGGTCCAGATGCCTGTCAGTGTAGTAAATGTCATCTACATTTGCCTGTGGAAAACGGAACTTTGCCACTTTTATAAGACGTTTTACCTTGTTTGTATATTTTTCCTGATATGTATAGTCAACAAGCAGCTGGAATCTTTCTTCAAAAGAAAGGGTAAGGCAGCTCTGCTGGTTGGATTGTATTTCCAAAGCATGTATCATTTCGTCAAGACTGAGTTCTTCCAGTTTGCGTCGTGTTTCATCATTTATCATCATCATAACCTCCATAATAAGCGGCGCCACGGACATACCCACGGACGTTACTGTTCTTTTGACGGGTTTCGGCTTCTTCCTTTCCGGCAAGATAAATCTTATCTTGATTCCCAGAAAGAATCGCTTTAAGATGATGATAACGGGGTATCCGTATACTGGCGAGAGCGATTTCACATGCGATTTCCAGACGCTCTTCGGAATACGTCTTTGCTAGATGTAAAACCGACAGGGCTGAGTTATAGCCCTGTTCTTTTATGTTTACACTGCGGAAAATACGATCGATTACCTCGGCAGTATTTTCTCCTATGGAAGCGGCCCATCGTTTGATGCGGCCTTCGTCCATCTCAGGCTGGTTGTATTCGTCTGGCATATCTTCCTTATGGGTGCTCCATCCGTTGCTCCGATACTCGGGGAACTTAGGGTGGGTGGCGATACGCTCGTGATTATAATAGATTTCAAGAAGCGTATCGGCAGTCTTTACACTCACTTCCCTGCCACGGTAATGGAACGGGCAGGAATAATGGTTTTTCTGGAACACGATATGGCAGTCAGGATAAACTTTTACACCATGTTTCCACTCACAGATTTCGTATGGCAATACCGGTAAATCATGAAGGTAAGGCTTTTCCTCTAAATACACCAGATAGCGACTGCCGTCTCGCTTTTGGAATGGAGCTTCGTTAAAGGCTGTCAGTGCCTGACGTACAGCGATTTTTAATTCACCAAAAGAATGAAACTCTTCCTTTCTCAGTTTTGCGATAATCGCTGTGGCAATCTGACCAACAGTCCCTTCTACGGAAGCTTTTTGCTTAGGTTTGCGGACTCCGGTGGGCATGATAGCAGTACAATAATGATTTCCGAGTTCTTCATAAGCATTGTTAAGGATGATGTCTCCTTCTTTTGGGTGTTTAATAACCCTTACTTTCAAGTTGTTACAAACAGTCCTTACAGGCACGCCATCGAAGAACTGATACATGTTGATATGGCATCTGAGCCACGTATTCTGTTTCATATCAAGACAGGGTTCAACATACGAATACTGACTGTACGGAAGGGTTGCGACAAAGAGATATACCTTTACAATCTCTCCAGTGTTGGAATCCACATACTTCATGGTAGGACCACTCCAGTCAACTTCGCAGCGGATGCCGGGTTTGTGGATGAGATGATTGGTAAGAGCCTGCCTCTCAACATATTTACCATAATCCTCGCAGTATTTGGAGTATCCGACAGGCATGCAGCCTTTTGCCTGGCAGTCAGCCTTATACTCTTTCCAGAGAAGCTTCAGCGTGACGCCTACTTTCTTCAGTTCAGAGTGAACCTGGTCATATACCGGTAATTCATAAAGCCCGCTCAGATCCGTATACTTATCAGGAAAGAACATCTGATATACTTCATCTTCTGATAGTTCTTTCACATCTGCATAGCGGATCCTCTTTTCGTCAGCGATTTTGCATACCTCGCTGACAGAAGACTTGGACATGTTTCGAGTTGCAGCAATACTGTTCTGAGACATGTGAGCGTCCCGCAGTTCCAAAATCAGTTTGACTTTGATCTTATTTGCCATGATGATGGCCTCCTTTATCTTAGATTTGAACCGGATGGTTCTACTTATAAGATAAAAGAAAACGGTATCATTGTCATGGATTGGCGGTACGATTGCGGTGGATTAAGATATCAAAGAACCGGTACTACTGTTATGGACGGGTGGTATCAATGCGCGGATTGGTAGTACGCCACGCGCGGAATATTCAGTAAAGATAATTGATGAAAATGTCAAAATTGAAAATTTAGCTCTTTTTATATCTTAAATTACTATGTATAGTCTTGTTATTAATTATGGACTGGCAGGCAATGGTGAAAAATAAGGAATTCAGGTAGAATGAGTTTGTAGCACATCAAAAATATTTAAATTCACCATTATGATGTGAACTCTTTGGCTCTATAATTTAGAGTATTGAACCTTGACAATAGAATATCGGCACGGTGGAAGATTATTGAGTTTTATGTGTCATAAATGACATTTTGTAAAATCTTCCTTAGAGAATACCAAAACATTTTGGACATGTTATAGAACATGAAGGAGAGTAATTAGCTATGCCATGATATACCTGCCTTATTGGTGAATGCTAGGAATCGTAATAGAAGAAGTAAAGGTATGAGCAGCGCTTATCCATGAATTATATGACCAATAATTTAAAAGCCAAAATGATAATGATACCTTCGTAATATAGAATCACGATCCGGGTAGCGCCGGGGGCATGAGTAGTGAGAAAGGGTGCTATAAAGTGTCAGGCAAGTTGTGGTTAAACTGGTTCTACGTGTTCCCATGGTACAAGGGGTGAGATAATATACAGCCGCATCATTGTTTTGATGCGGTGTACCACTAAAAAATTAGAGTTATGTGGCAGTTCTTATTGCCATATAATTGTGATTTTTTGATTAAATAAATGTCTTAATTTTTTTTGGTTCTTACTTGACACAGGCAGGTAAAAGTACAACAATAAAGATTTTAACTGGAATACTTTCTCCGACAGCAGGGAGCGTTAGTGTGCTGGGCTTTGAACCCAAAAGGGACAGAGTTCAACTTATGAAAAAAATTGGAATCCTTTTTGGGCAGAGAACGGAACTTTGGTGGGATCATCCCGTAATTACCAGTTATTTGTGGAAGAAAGATGTTTGGAGGATACCGGATGAAATCTTCAATAAAAACTTAAATCTTGTAATTGAATTGTTAGATTTACACGATATAATTAACACTTTTGCAAGAGAATTGAGTCTTGGACAACGATTGAGAGCAGATATTGGGATGCTGCTACTTCACAATCCTGAAGTTATTTTTTTGGATGAACCGACGCTCGGCTTGGATGTGCTTGGCAAGAAAAAGGTCATTTCTTTTTTAAAACAGATTAATAAAGAACAAGGAACAACTATTGTAGTCACTAGTGTGCTGTATCGTTGATATTTAACATTACTACTGCATCTTATTCAGATG
>NZ_JBKTIE010000009.1:0-4185 GCF_047241225.1 Veillonella parvula
CCCCGGTCTTCCACGGCATGCTGCTGACGAAGCATGCGGTGGTCGTGGTGATGGGGGTTCCGTCGAGGTTGAGGGCGGTGTTGCTGTCGTCGATGGCGGTCTTGCTCAGGATGGTGCGTGCCCGGGCGGCGCTGTAGTTGCCGGCGTTGTTGCGTTCCTTGTCGGTGCCGACATTGACGGTGCTGCCGACGTCGAAGTTGTTGGCGTAGCTGGTGGCGATGATGACGCGCTTGACGCCGGTTTCGGCCTTGGTGACGGCGGTCTGAGGCGTGTACTGCCAGCAGCCGCCGAGCACGTCCGAGTTTTTGGTGGCGTATTTGAGCATGAGCATGAGCTGGACATAGAAGGTGTCGCCGGCGCAGCGGCCGGCGTAGCCCTTGCCTTTCTTGAGCGCGTAGTCGATGGCTCGGTTCTGGGAGCCGAATTCTCGGTCGATCTCCTTGCCGCTGACGGACAGGCGTTGCTGGGAGTCGAGGGAGGCGGCGTATTTCGCGAACAGCAGGCATGGCGTTTGCCGTCAGGCAGCAGCGCGAACGATGGCGCGTGCCATCGTGCTGGGTGTCGCTGTACAGGAATTCGTTGTGGGTGCTCGTGCTTTCGAGCTTGGTATCCGGGGCATGTCGCGACGTACACGTCGCCGTTGCTGCCGTCGCGTTTGAAGCGGGTGTCGATGTCGATGGCGGTGACATGGGCACGCCGTCGTCGTCCACAGTGGCGTTGACGTCCAGTAGCGGAAGGCGTTCAGGGGCGCGTCGTCGCGTCGGCCTTGGCGTTGGTGCTGATCTCGATGGTCAGGTTGGCGTTGTCTCGGTCTTCACGCCGGTTGGCGTGTTGCTGTACGTGTATTTGGAATTTCACGCCGTACACCTTGCCGTCCTTGTGGGCGGCCATGTAGGCGGCGATGTTGCCGTATTCGCCCTTGGCGTTGTCGTATTCGAACTTCGCGCCGCCTGTGGCGTTGGCGTGGACTTTGGCGATGAGCTTGGCGGTGTCCTCCAAGGTCATGACCTTCTGCGTGTTCGCCATGATGTTCCTTCCTACTGGTTGATGATGGAGAGCGCCCAATCGATGTCGTCTTGGGTGAGGGGATGGATCGCGTCGCCGCCCAGGGCGGGTTCGATCACGGTCTCGTACTGTTCGTCGATTTCGGCCTGTGTGGCGAAGACCACGCCCGCGCTGGCGCTGGCGGCGATCTTTTCCTTGCAGTCGTCGGAGAGCTGCGCGTATTCGATGGTCGAGGTGCGGGCTGCTTCGGCGGCGTCGCGTGCGTCGCCGGCGGCGCTGGTTGCCTTGGATGCGGCGTCGTTGGCCTTGCCGGCCGCCGTGGCCGCTGCGGTCGCGGCCGTGTCTGCCGCCGTGGCCTTGTCGTTGGCGTTGGATGCGGCCGTGGTGGCCGAGCTAGCCGCGCCGTTCGCCTTGGATGCCGCAGTGCTCGCGGCCGTGGCCGCCGCGCTGGCGTTCGTGGTGGCGGTGTTGGCCTTGCCTGTGGCGGTGTTCGCGGCCGCGGCCGCCGTGTTCGCCGCCGTCGCGGCCGTGTTGGCCTTGCCTGCTGCGGTGTTGGCGCTGCTGGTTGCCTTGTCGGCGTCGAGGATGAGCTGTTCGATCCGGCCGAGCTTGTCGTCCGCGTCGGGTGACGTGGCGTCGAACACGGCGCGTTCCACGAGCCCGTAGAAGTTGCGCGAGCACACCTTGTGGCCGCCGCTGCTGATCTCGATGCCCAACAGGATGCGTCCGGGCTTGGCGAGCGCCTTGCGGGGCACCGCTGCGCGGAACGTGGCCGTGGCCGCGCCGCTGACCGGGCTCATGGTCACGCGGTCGCCGAGGCTGCTGCCGGGACTGGTGTTGTAGTCGAGCGCGCAGGTGATTTCGGCGGTTGTGGTGATGGGTGTGCCGTTGTCGGTGAGTTCGACGGTGATGGTGCGGCCGTTGATGTCGCCGGCGTTGGGCGTATGTCTGCGATGTAGCCGTTGGCTAGGTCGAGTTGGATGGGTTCGCCTGTGGCTTCGCGGAAGCTGTCAAGCGTTGCCATTGCCGTCGTCCTTGTTTTCGAGCTGGCTGCGGAGTTCGGCTATCTGCGCGTCCTTGATGTCGCACATGGCGGCGAGTGTGGCGATCTGCCGGTTCGCGTCGGCGAGTTGTTCGGAAAGCTTCTGCGATACGAGTCGGTCGAAGCTGACGTACTGCTGGTCATCGTTCATTTTTCTACTACCTTTCATCTGGTTATTGGTTGCGGCATGAGGCTTGCGTAGAAGCTTTCCTCGTCGTTGTCGATGGCATTGGCAACCGTCTTGTCCGAGAGCAGGTCGGAAAGCGCCTGTGCGTCAACGCAGGACGTGTCTATGCCGGTTCCGGCGTCTGAGTCTTCGAGGGCGTATGTCGATACCGATTGCGCCTGTTGCGGGATGGTTGGTAGGTGCATGCCTTTTCTGGTGTCGTTGCGGGCTACAGTCAGCGGATCGTTCTGGACGGTTCCGTCATCGGCGAGCATTGACATGTCCGCCGCACTGTCGTTCAGCGCCGCTTCGAGCGCTTCATAGGCCTCCGTCCAGACCCCCCCTGCCGGTTGACGGATCGTATCGCGTCGTGTCCTCGACGCCTTGCATTATCGCGGCGACTGCTTCGGCTGTGGATCCAAGTCCGAGCAGTGCCGTCCAGGATGCAATGGTTCCTGGGGAGAAGACGAATTGCTGGTATCCGTTGATGGGTTCGTCGCAGTTGACGATGATGTTCCCGTCGCTCATTGTCATGGTTTGTCTCATGTTTGGCTTTCCTTATTTGACGAGCCATCCGAAGGTGTCGCAATACATGTCGACCGTACATGGGTTCCGGTCGGCGTTGTACATTAGGATGTCCCATCCGGATTGTCCTCCGGTGTTTTTGACGTGCATGATGATGCCGCCCCATTCTCCGTCAGCGTTTGCGACGGCGTAGTATCTGCCGTATTTTGCCGGCGATGACACGGTGAAGTGCACGGTCGCGGCCGCACCGACCGATATTGCCCCGCCGTTCGGCATCCATGCCTTCCATGCCCTGGATCCATCGAGTGTGTGACGGTTCGTATAGCCCCCGAGGAAGCCCCCTAGGTAGAGGTATCCGGTGTTGATGTCCGCCTTCACCCCGACGGCGCCGTTTGGATCCCATGCCGCAAGTTCCGAATACGTGTCCATCGCGTTTGTGTCTGGAGAGGCCGAAGACACCAGTCGTGCGCCGGAGCTGTTCGCGTCATTTGACGACAGGCTGTAGTCGCGCATGACGAGTGCCTGGAAGACACCTCGCATCTTGGCGTTGTCGGTTTTCGTGCTGCCGACTCGTACGAAGGCGCCTGGATCTGTGTTCGCGCGACGACCGCCGTTGAAGGTGAGCGTCGAGATCTCGCCCATCTCGGAATTCGTGGACTCGGCAGCGATGTATGGCTGCTGCGCCGCCGTGGTTGCGTGGATGAACGAGATGCCGGCGCCGGTGATGTCGGCGGATCCTCCGATCGGCTTCTGTTTGAATTTCGGGCTCATCCACAGGCGAGATCCGGACGTGCCAGTCTGGAAGGTGCCGGTGAGCGTGTTATGGACTCCGTCGCCGTCGAGATGAACCGTTTCGAATCCGTTCGCGTCGCTCATGCTGAAGATTCCGGAGTCGAGGTTCCAGTAGCTTCTCGCGCCGCTGATGATGCCGCTTCGCAGGTAGGTGGCGTTGACGTACAGCAGTCCTCCGCTCATGTACAGGCCCTGCAGCTGGCCGTTGTTCGTGAGCTTGTTGAAGATGTACTGTTGCGTGAGCGCCTTCTCGAACGTGTTCACATGGCTCGTGGCCGTGTTGTCGGCATACGATTTGGCGGCTTCGAGCGTGCTGGTGTCGCCGGCCGCTGCCGCCTTCTTCGCCGCCTCGAGGGCCGCGTTCGCCTTGTTCGTCGCATCGGCCTCGGCGTACTTCTTCGCTTCGGCGAGCTTGGCCGTGTCGGCCGCGTCGGCCTGACGCTTGGCCTCGGTGATCGCCGCCTGCTTGGCCGCGTCGGTGTACGAGTTCGCGTCGGAGAGCGCGCCGTCGGCGTATTCCTGCACGGTCTTGCCGCCCACGGCGCTGCGGGCGGACAGGCTGAATTCGCCGGTGTCCATATCCCAAAAATTGAGGCCTGCTGCGTCGGAGAGTCGGCCGGTGAAGATGGTGTCGGCGAAGAGGCCCTTGCCGTTG
>NZ_JBKTIE010000010.1:0-4159 GCF_047241225.1 Veillonella parvula
TCTTCAGCTTGAACGAAGCTATGAAAGACGGCAATAATCGCGTGAAACCTGTGGACGAAAAAATGGCTCCTGCGATGGACGAACTTTCTACAGTAGACCTTCGCAAAGCGATTAATGCGCCCACAATTCAATAAAATAATTTAATAGAATGAATAAGAATATCGAGGACTGTCCGAGTGGGTAGTACCTCGATATTTTTTTATATATCGAAATAATCTAAACGTATAATTTCATGAAAATAAAATGAAAAAAATTTTACTTTTTCAGAAATATGTGGTATTTTAGTAATATATTTTTAAAAATATCGATATATTCTCATTGATTATCGATTTATTTCTAAGATTTTTATGTAAGTGGATATAGTTAGTTTGCTTTAAAGGAGAAAGATTAATGAATCGAGTATTTAAAGTGATTTGGAATCGCACAAAGGGCTGTTATGTTGTTGTGGCAGAAACAGCAAAGAACATGACGAAACGTTCCTCTTTGTCGGTTGTATTCTCTAAAATGGTAGGTACTACAGCAGTTGCCATTATGTTGACAGGCGTTATGATGCCTACGGATGCGTTGGGGGCACCTATTACAAGAGGTACTGGTGCGACAGCAGAAAATGACGGCGGTATTGCTGTAGGTGAAAGAACAAATGCTCGCGGTGACTATAGTGTGGCTATGGGTACAGACGCTACTGTTGGTAAAAATGATCCATCCGAATCTGAAAGCCAAAACGGTATCGCTATCGGTCATGGTGCTACAGTAAGTGTTAACCCTGCTACAGCAACACCAGGTATTACAGATAAGAGCGGTGGTATTGCCATCGGTCATGATGCGACAACTAAGGATATCAATACAATTGCTATTGGTACAAGCACTATCGGTCAAGGTGCGCAAGCTGTAGCTATTGGTCGTAATGCGCGCACAATTGCTAATAACGGCGTAGCTATCGGTAATGAAGCACGCGTACAATCCACGAACGGCTTTGCCCTTGGTAATAATGCACGTGCCGGATTTGATGAAGCTAATCAATTGATAGGCCTTGATAATGATCAGGCTTTCGGTTCCAATGCGCGTGCTTATGGTGGTTCATCCATGGCGTTTGGTAATAATGCAAAGGCGTCTAAAGGTGGTGCTGTTGCTATGGGTAACGGCTCTCAATCTCGCGGTGAGTGGGGCGTAGCCATCGGTAATGGTGCAAAAGCATTAGCACAAGGTGCCCGTGCTATTGGTGCTAACTCTACAGCTGATGCAACTAATGCAGCTGCTATGGGCTGGGATAGTGAAGCCACTGGAGCGTCCTCCATTGCTATAGGTGAAACAGCAAAGTCAACAGGTACTAATTCTATTGCTATCGGTACAGGTGCAAAGGCAACCGGTGAAAGTACTGTAGGAACAAATATTCCGACAAGTACGGTGGCTATCGGTCATGGTGCACAAGCGTTGGAAAATGGGGATGTTGTTATCGGTCGTTCCGCAAAGAGTATTGTTTCTACGGAACATGGAAATCCTGGATCTGGCGCTGTTGTTATGGGGGCGGATGCCGCTTCTTACGGTGCTCGTGGTGATGTAGCTATCGGTGCATCTGCGGAAACAAATGTAAAAATTAAGAACGCTGGTGGCACTGTTAATCCTAAATATGCTCAAGGTGTAGCTATTGGTAGCACTGCAAAAACTTATGGTACACAGTCTCTTGCATTGGGTGCAGATACAAGAGCTATCGGTAATTCATCTGTTGCCATCGGTGGTGATGATATCGATATGGCTCGTACTGAATTGGAAACAGCTGTGCCTCAATTGGCTGTAGGAAACGGTATTAAAAAGAGCTTTAACAAGGAAATTGAAGATAAATTCGCGGGCACTCTTGGTTCGGCATCTATTAATGTAAAAGGTAAATATGCAAATACAGCAGCTATCGGCGATGCAACTACGGCTATCGGTACATTGAGTGAAGCCTATGGTACAGGCTCTACAGCAATTGGTATCAACTCTTTGACTAAAGGCGTAGCCAGCACAGGTATCGGCATCATGGCACGTAGCTGGGGAATAAATTCTCTTGCTCTTGGTACACAGGTTGGTGCTTATGGTGATCGTTCATCCTCTATCGGTGATACGAACCAGGTCGGTTTAGATATGAAAGACGGTTCTAAATCCGGGAAAGAGTCTGCTGCTGTTGGTTCTAAGAATACGATTTACGGCAATCAGGCGTATGCTATTGGTGCAGGAAATACTATCGGTTCCGCTACTGTTGTGACCACGACGGAAGCAAACGGCAGTGGTGCAGGTGCTGACCAGGATAAAATTACAACTGTTACTGCCGGTACTGTTAAGGGTAATATGTCTGGTGCATTCGGCTATAAGAATAGTATTACAGCCGATAGTTCTTATGCAGTAGGTAGTAATTCCAATGTTTCCGCTGATGGAGCTATGGTTCTCGGGAACAATGCTTCCGTAACAGCGAAAAATGCTGTGGCTCTCGGTAATAATACAAAGGTAGATAATGAAAGTGCTGTAGCATTGGGTACAGGTTCTGAAACAGCAGCAGCTGTGGCGACACCTTCTGCAACTATTAACGGGACTGTACATAACTTTGCAGGTATTAACCCAGCATCTACCGTAAGTGTAGGCAAGGCAGGCATGGAACGGACCGTTACTAATGTAGCAGCAGGTCGTATTTCCGCTACTTCTACGGATGCTATCAATGGTAGTCAATTGCATGCTGTTACTTCAGAGATGGATAAGGGTGTGGCATATGCCGGTGATGTGAAAGCTGCATCGGCTACAGCTAATCAATTTACTCGTAAACTTGGTGAACAGACGAATATTATCGGTGGTGTGACTGATCCGACAAAATTGTCTGATAACAATATTGGTGTTGTATCTAATGGATCGGATACGTTGAATGTGAAACTAGCTAAAACATTGACAGGTTTGGACAGTGTTACAGCCGGAAATACAACGATCAATAATGGTGGCTTAACTGTAGACGGTAAGACTTATGTAACGCCAAACGGTATCAATGCGAACAATCAAAAGATTACCAACGTGGCGGACGGTAGCAATCCTAATGATGCGGTTAACTACAGCCAATTACAAAAGGCTATCGGCGGTACTGCGAAGGCATCTAGTGTAAAAGCAAAGGATACGAATGTAACCGTAACAGAAGGTACAAATGCAGCAGGCGGTAAGGAATATACTGTTGGCTTAGGTGATAAGATTACTGTAGGCGGTACGACAGCGGCACATCCTGTAACTGTGGACGGCACTACAGGTCATGTAACAGGTCTTACCAATACGGACTGGGATGTAGATCATCCTGTAGCTGTATTTGGTCGTGGCGCTACTGAAGATCAATTGAAGAAGGTTAACGATAAAGTTAACACGAATAAGTCCGCTATTGATAAAAATGCCGGAGATATCGCTAATAATAAGAATGATATCAATAAAAACAAGCAGGACATCGCCGATAATAAACAAAACATTGCGAAAAATGCCGGGGATATCGTGAATATTAATAAGACTCTTGATAAGGGTTTGAATTTCGCTGGTGATACTGGTGCTGTAAGCAACAGAAAATTAGGTGATACCGTAACTATCAAAGGTGGTGCTGATGCAGCTAAGTTATCTGACAATAATATTGGCGTTGTATCTGACGGTAATGGTACATTAAATGTAAAATTGGCCAAAGAATTACAAGGATTAACATCCACAACTTTCACAAACGGTGGTAATAATACTGTTATCAACGGTGATGGTATGACAATTAATCCTGCTGGTGGTAATAAGGTAAGCCTCACAAAAGATGGTTTAAACAACGGCGGTAATACGATTACCAATGTAGGACCTGGTGTGAACGGCACAGATGCAGTTAATAAAAATCAATTAGATAGTGCTATATCTGGTGCAAAGACAACTGTAAGCGGCAGTAATAATATTGAAGTAGTTTCATCAAGTAAGGCGGGTAGTGGTACAAATTACGAAGTGAAACTAAAAGATACAATAACATTGGGCTCTGATGCTACAAAACAAATTGCGTTGGACGGTACTACAGGCACAATCAAGGCTGGTGATAAAGTTACAATCGATGGCAATAAAGGTACTATTAAAGCTGGCAACGTAACAATTGACGGTGAAAACGGTACCATTAAAGCTGGCGACAAGGTAACTATCG
>NZ_JBKTIE010000011.1:0-2220 GCF_047241225.1 Veillonella parvula
GTGTAACTCGTAAATTCGGTACTTCCGATGCGAAGAAAGCAGTTCCTGAACGTTATAAGGGTGGCCCAATCAGCTCCATTTATGTGTTGCAAGATGAGGTAACAGCGTTGAAAGCTGAAAATGCACGTATGCAAGAAAGCCTCCATGAATTGTCTGCTGTTAAGGATGATAACGCACGTATGCAACAACGTATTGATGAATTATCCTCTGTAAAGGAAGATAATGAACAAATGAAGGCTCAAATTGCATTGTTGATGCAACAAGCAGGGCTTACAAAGTAAATTTGACTTGATTAAATGGGTTATTTAGTATACTCTAGTCATGTAAGAATCATGTAAGGAATATGAAAGCCGCCCTTTGGGAGGCGGCTCATCATTAGGAGGATTTATGAAATTCAAAAAATTTATGCCTGTATTGGCACTTGCTTGTGTGTGTGCGGTAGGTCAAGCGGATGCGGCTCGTGATACATTGATGATGCCGGAACAACCGGCTGAACCATTAAATGTGATTGAAGCAGAAGTGGCTGTTCCTGTGCCTAGCGAAGAAGTTCGCGACGTAGTGAATGCTTTCACACAATTCCAATTGGACCAAAAGGGCAAGCGCATCATGGATGATTCCCGCGTTATGACTGGTCAAGAGCGTTACCGCAACAATGTGTTGTACTACATGAATGTTCGTCGCAGCTGGTACATCGTAAGCCATCGTTATAAAAACGATAGCTATGGGCGTTTGGCATTAGATCGTTTGTACAACGATTACAAACAGTTCTTTACAGAACATGCGACTGTATCTGAAGATGCTAAATTGGACTATGCGCAACAAATCATCGATATCTTGGATCGTAATACAGCCAATGTACATGATGATGAATTGCGTTTCTACATGAATGAAATGGTGATCTTCAGCTTGAACGAAGCTATGAAAGACGGCAATAATCGCGTGAAACCTGTGGATGAAAAAGCGGCTCCTGCAATGGACGAACTTCACACAGTGGACCTTCGCAAAGCGATTAATGCACCGACAATTCAATAATTTTAGATGATTTAATTATAAGAATTAAGTGTTGTTGTGTTGTATTGTATTTCTTATAATTGTATGACCGATAAAAAATATCGGGGTGTTGTTTGTATTAACAATACCCCGATATTTTTATGCATATAATTTTGCAATCAAGGTGATTCGCTGACCTTGAATCACCTTATATGTAATTTTTTTTACGATGGCCGTAAAATTGTGATGCAGAAATTGTAACTGATCGTTAGGTTGAACGTCCGCATCATATGTGAATACGCCTTCTTCCCCATTAAAGCGACCTTTGATTGTGAAAGTTTGATTATCTCGTGTAACTACGATATCTTCTTCTGTAACCGTATTTGGTTTATCTATATTTTGTTGTAAGATATTGAGTTCTGACATAGATTTCTTCCTCCTTTCTGCTTTCAGTATAACAATAAAAATTAAAAAACACATGGAGTAATCATATAAATTGTTTTTATACACATATGCTCTATTTCTATAAAGCCTATAAAGCCCGCCAATACGCCTTTAGAGTGCCTTAGAATAAAAAAAGGAATGACGGCGATTTGAATTTCACCTGTCATTCCTTTTACTATATAATAAAATGTTACCTTTATTGATTGTGCAATAGTTAATTGGCTTAAGTAGGTATGTAGTAATTGTGTACGTACATTGAGTCAAAATGGCAGAAACACTGTACGATATCTGTTTATGAAAAGATATCATTCTATTATATGGTCTATCATAAAACAGGATAATGAAGAGAAAATAAATTGGTTACATATGGTGTGATATTAGTACATAATTATGGAGCATATTAGTATTATTTATGAAAGTTGGTGAATAATAGTTAAAAAATACAGCATTTATGCAGAATATTCAGTATATTTAATTTTATCGAAATTATTAATAATTTAAACACAAAAGTTTTATGAAAATAAAATGAAAAAAAGTTTACTTTTCCCGTAATATGTGGTATTTTAGATATACACATTTAAGAATGTCGATGAATTCTTAATACATCATCGATACATCATTGTTATTTCATTAAATATGTAGATAGTTGGTTAGTAGGTTTTATAAGTTTTATAGGAGAAAGATTAATGAATCGAGTATTTAAAGTGATTTGGAATCGCACAAAGAGCTGCTATGTTGTTGTGGCAGAAACAGCAAAGAACATGACGAAACGTTCCTCTTTGTCGG
>NZ_JBKTIE010000012.1:0-2202 GCF_047241225.1 Veillonella parvula
CATTTTGGTGCAAGCGTAATTCATGGATAGCGTAGCAATATTTTGCGCTTACTTTAGGACGGTTCTCTTATCATAGCATCTATCCACTTGTATAATAAACGCAAGTCTCTTTAATCTAGAGTCCTGCTAAAGGGAATCCTGCACTTCTTTCTTAGATTAATATGAAAAAATATTTATCATACATATGTAGAATATACTTTTACAGGCAAGAAGGTCTCCGTATGTATAAAGGCCGAGCCGGAGACGGGAGGATCGATATCCTGATGGATGCTAAACATAACATAGCGGTGCTGACGATCAGCGGTGTGCAGTTTAGCAGTTTCATACGCCCGCATTTACCCCAATATTTTACGAAGAAGGCTAGCATGCGATCAGACCTGATCTTTTTTGCTGTGAAATATAGAAAAAATGAAACTGGTCATACTAGATTTTTGTTTGTGTAAAAAAAAGGAGAATTATATAATGAGAGGATTTGGATTGAAAGAAATACAAAATTATAAAGGAAGAGACGAAATTCCTAGAGATTTTGATGACTTTTGGAATAAGCACATTAAGGAGACGAAAGTTCCCGTTAACTACTCGTTGGAGAAAATGGATTTTGGTTTAACAAAGATTGATTGTTACGAGTTGAGATTTCAAGGAGTTACAGGGGGAGCTATATATGCAAAGGTAGTTTTACCGCAAGCTACAGATAAAATTCCAGTTATTTTAAGTTTCCATGGGTACATGGGGAGATCATCCGACTGGTCTACGATGTTTTCATATGCTAGTGCAGGATATGGTTTTGCTATGATGGATATTCCAGGGCAATCAGGCCATTCGATTGATTCCGGCAATACTGTGAGAGGAAATACAGTGAAAGGTCATATAATCCGTGGAATGTTAGATGGGCCGAACTCTTTATTCTATAAGAATGTCTATTTGGATGTCTATTGTTTTTCAAAAATAATTGGTAGCCTAGAAAATGTAGATGAAGATACATTGTATAGTTATGGAGCATCTCAAGGGGGAGGATTGGCATTAGTAACGGCAGCTTTGAACGAAAAAATTAAGACGGTAGTTTCCATATACCCATTCCTCTCAGATTTTAGACGGGTTCTTGAAATTGGTAATACAAGTGAAGCGTATGATGAATTATTTCGTTATTTTAAGTTTTTTGACCCATTTCATGAAACCGAAGACAAAATCATGAATACTTTAGCGTATATAGATGTTAAAAACTTCGCACATCGAATAAAATGTCCTGTAAAAATGATAACCGGTTTAGAAGATATTGTTTGTTATCCCGTAACTCAGTTTGCAATTTTTAATCGATTAGAAGGTGAAAAAGAACATCTTCTGTTACCAGAGTATGGACATGAAGATATGCATGTATACGTTAATGATATTGTTTTTAATTGGATATGCGGAACGAAAATCCAAAGGCAATTTTAGGGGATATCGAAAATCGTCCATTAAACTAAATTTATCTTGCATAAGTTCGAAAATCAGAGCTTGGATTGTGCTGTTCAAGAGTGGCATTAGCCCCGACTGAATACATATAAATATGTAAATTTAGATGTATTGAACATATGAATATTTTTTGGAACGGGAGCAATTATATTCTGAAATGCTATACTAACCCCATTAGGAATCGTTTGGATGATTCAAGATAAAAAAGCAAAGTGGTTTCTCTGTTTTAACCTGTCCTTCCTATCATTTACCGTCTATGTGTTCTATCCAGACGTAGCCATCAGAGAAATTAACTAATCATAAGGGACTCTGATGTATATTATAATTACAATGGGAAAAGTGTTTTGGATATGAATGATCGCAGCCATTTTGACTAACTTAATATCTTTTAGTAAAGAAAAATAGAAGTGTAGAGAACAATAAATCTAAAGATAAATTGGAGCAACCAAAAGATACACAGATGAAGCATTAAAGAGTTGAATTAATGACAGGCACATACTGAGATATGGAGTTTAGTGCAAATGTGGTTAGAACTTTAACAAAAAAATGTTTCCATCCCTGTGTCTTATATCTTTCCGGATTCCACTCCATCTGTTGATAAACTAACGTTTTCAACTCGGTGGTGGCGATTTTTTCGTACCCGGCGTAGCTAGCTACCTCGTGCAGTTGAGATCTTGCTGTCCCAAAGGATTATTAACCTATATTATTCACGGCTTCGCCGTGAAAGTGGCTGAAAGCCACATAGTTACT
>NZ_JBKTIE010000013.1:0-2034 GCF_047241225.1 Veillonella parvula
AAAGGACTGTCCTTTTGTTGACTTTATTATAAGTTAATTGAGATTTAATTTCAGTGTCTATAGCAACAGAATTGAAATAATTTTATATAAATAAAACCGCCACCAACGGTGACGGTTTAGTATGACTCACCTATATAAAATTACGGGTTAAATGGGAATAAAATTGGCAATAATACAAAAGAAACGATGGCAGATACAATAATCAATGGTACGCCAGCTTTTACATAATCCTTAAAGCTGTAACCCGCCACGTTATACACCATAGCATTTGGAGGCGTGCCCATTGGTGTAGCATATGCAAGAGAACTGGAAATAACGATAGCTACGAGAATCGCTTTTGGGTCAAAGCCTAATTGAGATGCCAAGGACAAGCCGATAGGTGCCAACAATGCAACGTCCGCTGTATTGGACACAAAGTTTGTCATGAATATAGACAAGAAGAAAAGCACTGCTAACAAGACCAATGGGTTAGGTGTCTCACCCAAACCATCAACGATAAGGTTTGCAATAAATGCACCTGCGCCGGATTTTACCATTGCTGTACCAAGAGCCAAGGAACCTACAAACAACAGAATTGTCTTCATATCGATAGACTTAACAGCCTCTGTTTCAGTAATAACCCCAGTTGCTACGATAACAAGAGCACCTACCCAAGCGCTAACAGCCAAAGATACACCGATTTGTTTTTCAAAAATCATAGCCGCAATAGTCAATACAAGCACCAAACCTGCTGTCCATTTTTTCCACATTGGAACATGATCAAAGTCAGCATTTTTTTGATAGTTTGCATCAGGCTCACGAGTTGGAACCTCTGGCACGAAACGTTTGCCAATGAATGCATAGAATAGAGTGCCGATGATAAGTATAGGTAAACCTACTTCACCATAAGCGAAGAAACTAAAGGAACCAAGACCAGCCTCTTGTAAATTAGAGTTTGCAATCATATTACCAGGGGAACCAATCATAGAAATATTACCACCCATAGCGGCTGCAAATGCGATTGGCATTAGGAATTTAGTTTGGTTGAAACCACCCTTTTTACAAATACCGATGACAACAGGAATCATAACGGCTGCCGTACCTGTGTTGGACAAGAGACCAGACATAATACCTGTAAGCATCATGATAGCGATAATAAGGATTGTTTCGTTTTTAGCAAATTTATTAA
Source organism: Veillonella parvula (assembly GCF_047241225.1). Lineage (GTDB taxonomy): Bacteria > Bacillota > Negativicutes > Veillonellales > Veillonellaceae > Veillonella > Veillonella parvula_O. Next base: position 1,169 of record NZ_JBKTIE010000013.1, read on the forward strand.
CAACATCACCTACATCAACAGCAACACCTGTTTCAAAGAAAGCAGCACTGATAATAAACATAGCAATGAATAAAATAACATTAGAGTCAACGAAGCCTTTGAAAGCTTCCGTTGCGGTTAATACACCAGAAAGATGCAAACCAACGGCTACAATCATAGCCGTAATAGACAATGGAATCTTCTCCAATGCAAACATGACGATTGCAAATACGAGGAATCCCAATGTAACAGCAACACTATAATCCATGAGAACTTTCCTTTCATGGTAGTCATACACCTATAGTATATAGATATAACTCAGTGATGTAAATCATATAATTTTTTTATAATGAATATTTTTCATATATCTACAACGCTAGATAATACCTTATATATTAAAAGGGGCACAGAATTGGCAATAATACCAATACCACAATACTAGATACAACAATAAGTGGTACACTAGCTTTCACATAATTCAAAAAGCTATAGCCAGCTATATTGTAAACCATAGTATTGGCAGGCATACCAATTGGTGTCGCATATGCCAAGGAACTAGCAATTACGATAGCCGCGAGCACTGCTTTTGGATCTACTTTCGTGCTCATCGTAAACCTCCAGCAGGACTTCCTTTTCTAGACCTCTAAAATAAAATCTATTAAATATGTTAACGCCTCTCCATAATTTTATTGTACTCTTTTTTACAAATATAACTATCTAAATTATATATTTTTCTAACGGAATATAAAAATACACCCCTTATTAATCCAAGGGATGCATTCATTATGATATATTTATTTAACGACGGTCAACAGCATCTTGAAGTTTTCTCGGGCATCGAGGCTATGAGGGACTTCAGAAGGCATGATCAATGTTTCACCAGCTTT
>NZ_JBKTIE010000014.1:0-1231 GCF_047241225.1 Veillonella parvula
CATAAAGCCCAAGGCACCGGCGCGCACACCGGCGGCCACCGGCGGCAGATGAATTTCATGAAGATCGTGCGGGCCCAGTACGGCGGACTGTCCGTTGCGGCCGCCCACGGCCTCGCCTTGCGCCGCCAGATGCTTGAGCACCACGGCCACTCCCCCGTGGCCGACCTTGCTGCGATGCTCACCCTGCATGCCGGTAACGATGGCCTCGCACATGCGGGCAGCCTTCAGCGGATCCTCGCCGAAGCATTCCTCGCAACGGCCCCAGCGTGGGTCACGGGCGATGTCCAAACCGGATACCAATGCGATATGGATGCCGCTGGCGGCCAGTTCTGCGGCAACCGCGGCTTCCGCTTCCTGCACCCCCTGCGGGTCAAACGTAGCGCCCAAACCCAGATTGGTGGGCAGCACCGTGCCGCCCAGCGCCTGATGCCCGTGAGGCGCCTCTTCGCTAAGTAATACGCCGATGCCGTGCGCGCCACGTTCCAGCACAGTTTGCTGCACCACGGCAATCGCCTCAGTCCGCTCCTCAGGGCGTATGCCGTTACCCCAATGTTGACCAGACCATGGGTCGGCTCGCAATAGACCGTACAGGGTGCCGAGTCCACCCCATCGGTCAATCTCCTGCTTGAGCTCGTCCGAGGCCACCAGCCGTCCCGCAGCATTGCGTTCCACGGACTTCCAACCGAGCAGACGCTGGTTCAACTGGCCAACTTTCTGCGTGAAGCTCATCGAATCAATGAGTCGGTCCACTGCGGCGCAATTGATGCTCATTGAGCGCTCCCCCTTCTCGTATATTGTCTTCTCGTTCTTCTCGCTCTTCGGCGAGTACCGGGTCTTATGTTTTGCCCTGCGCACTGCAATTGTGCGCACTGCAATTGAAAATATCCGGTTGTGGAACAAGGAGTAGATGATTCCACAACCGGATATCGGTTTAATCAGCCGTTTCGAACGATGGGTCCGAAACCGCAGTGTAGTAACGGGCGGCATAGGGGTGTTCGTCAGCGTGCAATTCCAGAATGCCACGCTGCGCGAGCGCCTCTTGATTGGCCGCCACCTGCGAGGTGATGATGGTCGGGCGCTGGCCCGCCACCTGCAGCTTCATCCACAGGTCGCACACCGAGCCTCCCGGGCCGAGCGCACTGCGGTTCACCGGGTTTCCGGCCTCATCCACATCAATCACCACGGCGACGGTCTTCGGCTGAGCCGGCAATGCGGAACGGTACTGTGCGGC
>NZ_JBKTIE010000014.1:1241-1701 GCF_047241225.1 Veillonella parvula
GAATTCCGGCGTGTAGTCGGTTTCCAGCACATTCTCCGGCGCACCGACTTCCTGGAGCCACACCGGGCGCTCGGAATCCTTGCCGAACGCCTTGGCCAGCTCGGCCAGGTACAGTGCGTACGACGAGCACTCCTCACTGGTGGCGCCGTATCCTTGCGCGATGCCGTTGAACACCCAGGAGTGAATCACTGTCATATCACCCTTGGTGGCGGACTGCACCGGAGTGAACGGGTGCCCATCGATGAACCAGGTGCCATCGTTGACGCTGTACAGCGCGTTGTGCCCTTCACCGGCGGCGGTCGGAAGCAGCGCGTCCAGCCATGCGTCGATCTGCCGGTCCGTGGCGCTCATCTTCGTGGGATGCGGCCTGTCAGACAGCTGATTGACCTCGTTGCCCAAGGTCAGACCCTTGAACGCGGGTTCCTTGGACAGCTCATCGGTCATGGTCTTGACCAGTTCA
>NZ_JBKTIE010000015.1:0-1610 GCF_047241225.1 Veillonella parvula
TGCTGACCGTCGTGTTGTGCGTGCTGCCATTGTTCTCCCTGCTTTCGGCGATTATGGCCATCACGTTGGCTGCGCACGACGCGACACCACCGGCATAAAATCTCCTTCATATCACGAAACAACGGGCACCCGTTTTGCGAGGCATTCTATCCGTCCCGTGTTTCGCAACGCATGAGACGGCACATCCATTGAATCAGGAGTCTAGACCATATCTCGCCGAATCTTGCGGTAGGTGGCATAGAACAGGAAGCCGGCCACGATGCCGGAGGTGGCGTCGGAGATGGGTTCGGCGATGAAGATGCCGTTGACGCCGATCCAGTGCGGCAGCAGCAGCGCGAGCGGCACGAGCAGGATGATCTTGCGGAAGATGGCCAAGAACACCGACTGTTTGGCCTGGCCCATGCCGACGAGTGCGCATTGCGCGCCCATCTGGATGCCGAAGATACCCCAGCCGCAGACGAAAATCGGCATCATGCGGGTCACGATGTCGATGACAGTCTGTTCCGAGGTGAACCATGAGGCGAAAAAGCCGGGGAATGTGGCGAGTACCGACACCAGCGCCGTGGCGGAGACGATCTGCGTGACGAAGGCCATGCGGACCGCCTGGCGGACGCGCTCCATATGCCGGGCACCGAAGTTGAACCCGATGATCGGCTGGATGCCTTGCTGGAAGCCGCTGGTCAGGACGCTCACGATCTGCATCAGCGAAGTGATGATGGTGATCGACGTGACGTAATCGTCGCCGCCGTAGCGTTGCAGCCCCACGTTGAACACCACGTTGATCAGGCATTCGGTGATCTGCATGATGAAGGGTGCCAGACCGAGCGCCAGCACGGGGATGATGATCCGATCGAACCGGATGTTCAACGGCCGCAGGCGAATCGCGCTGCGCCCGGAGGAGAGGAACAGTACGATCCATATGGTCGAGACCAGTTGGGCGAGCACGTTCGCGGCGGCCGCTCCCCTGACGCCCCATCCGAACACGAAAATGAACACGGGGTCAAGAAGGATGGATATGCCGGTGCCGATGAGTACGGAGACCATGGCCACAGTGGTTTTGCCCTGCGCCGAAATGAAGTTGTTGAGTCCGAGCGTGAGTTGCACGAATACGGTGCCGATCAGGTAGATGGTGATGAAGTCGACCGCATATTCGATGGTCGCATCGCTGGCGCCGAAGGCGTAGAGAATCGGCCGTTTCGCCAACTGCAGCAGCACGGTGAGGGTCAGGGCTATGGCGATGAGGAACGCGGCGCTGGTGCCGAGGATGCGTTCGGCTTTCTTGAAGTTGCCGCGCCCAAGTTCAATGGAGGCGCGCGGCGCGCCGCCTGCGCCGATCAGCGAGGCGAAGGCGGTGACGGCCAGCAGAATCGGGAAGCAGATGCCCACGCCGGTCATCGCCGCGTTGCCCACTTCGGGGATGTGCCCGATGAACAGTCGGTCGATGATCGTGTACGAGGCGTTCGCCGCCTGCGCCACGATGGTGGGGACCGACATGGTCAGGGCCAGACGGGGCACCGGTTTGGTGCCCAGCCCGGCATCGATCGTGTTCGCCTGTACCAAGGATCAGCTCTGCCAGTAGTAGCTGAAGAAGTCGGAGATCTCCCCCATGG